>DISJ01000010.1:0-517 GCA_002421605.1 Rhodobacteraceae bacterium UBA6213
GGGATGATCTGGCGCGGCGTCGGAATCTGGGTCATCACCGATTGGAAGCGGTTGTAATAAAGGGTCGCTACGTCAAACTCGCCCGCTTCGAAGCGCGCAAGAATGTCACGCGCAATCGACTGCGCGTTTTCGTAACCGACGCGTTTCACTTCGGTCAGATCCACGTGCCCGATGAAGAGCTTGCCATATTCACGCTTCAGCTGCTCGCGCCCTTTTCTGCCGACGGTGATAATCTTCACCGTCTTGCCGGCTGCCAACAGCTCGTTGATACGACCGCGCGCCAGACGCACGATCGTCGAGTTAAAGCCGCCGCAGAGGCCGCGTTCNNTCATCACCACCAGAAGGTGGGTCTGATCGCTTCCCGTGCCGCGCAGCAGGCGCGGTGCGGTGTCAGACGAGCCAACCGAGGCGGCAAGCCCCGCAATCACCGCATTCATCCGTTCGGCATATGGCCGCGCGGCCACGGCTGCATCCTGGGCCCGGCGGAGCTTTGCCGCCGAGACCATTTGCATCGCCT
>DISJ01000010.1:586-845 GCA_002421605.1 Rhodobacteraceae bacterium UBA6213
AGAAGGTCGGCATGATTGGAACGCAGATGCGCCAACAGCCCAGCTTCAAAACGACCCACATCCTTCACGCTGATACCGTCAAGATACCCTTTGGTACCCGCGAAAATCACAATGACGATTTCGGCGTTGGTCAGGGGCGAGTACTGCGGTTGCTTCATCAACTCAGTCAGCCGCGCGCCGCGATTCAGCAGCTTTTGCGTGGCCGCGTCGAGATCCGAGCCGAACTGCGCAAAAGCCGCCATTTCGCGGTACTGTGCCA
>DISJ01000010.1:977-65224 GCA_002421605.1 Rhodobacteraceae bacterium UBA6213
GGTAGAACACGTCGCCCGGATAGGCTTCACGCCCCGGCGGGCGGCGCAGCAGAAGCGACATCTGACGGTAGGAAACCGCCTGTTTGGAAAGGTCGTCGTAGATGATCAGCGCATGGCGGCCCGAATCGCGGAAGTATTCGGCCATCGCGGTTGCCGAATAGGGCGCGAGGAACTGCAACGGTGCCGGTTCAGAAGCGGTGGCGGCGACCACGGTGGTGTATTCCATCGCGCCGGCTTCTTCGAGTTTTTTCACCAACTGCGCCACTGTCGACCGCTTTTGCCCGATGGCGACATAGAAGCAGTGCAGCTTCATCGCCGGGTTGGCTTCGTTGTAGCTTTTCTGGTTCAGAATGGTATCGAGCGCGATTGCGGTCTTGCCGGTCTGACGGTCGCCGATAATCAGCTCGCGCTGACCACGGCCAATCGGGATCATCGCGTCAACCGACTTGAGGCCGGTCGCCATCGGCTCATGCACCGATTTACGCGGGATGATGCCGGGGGCCTTCACGTCGGCCACGCGGCGGTGTTCGGTTACAATCGGGCCTTTGCCATCGATCGGGTTGCCAAGGCCGTCAACAACGCGGCCCAGCAGCGCTTCGCCTACCGGCACGTCAACGATCGACTTGGTGCGCTTGACCGTGTCGCCTTCCTTGATGTCGCGGTCAGAGCCGAAGATCACGACGCCGACGTTATCGACTTCAAGGTTCAGCGCCATGCCCCTGATACCGCCGGGAAACTCGACCATTTCGCCCGCTTGGACGTTGTCGAGCCCGTGCACGCGCGCGATCCCGTCGCCGACGCTCAGCACGCGGCCAACTTCGGCCACTTGGGCGTCTTGCCCGAAGTTCTTGATCTGCTCTTTCAGAATCGCAGAGATCTCAGCTGCTTGGATTCCCATTATCCGACCTCTTTCATGGCGTGCTGGAGGGAGGCGAGCTTGGAAGCGACCGAGGTATCGATCATCTTCGAGCCCAGCTTCACGATCATACCGCCGATGAGGCTTTCATCGACGGCGACATTCAATTTGACAGTCTTGCCGCTTTGTTTGGACAACGTCGCAGCGAGTTTCTTGGCCTGCGCATCGCTCAACGCCTGCGCGGCGGTAATATCGGCGGTCATTTCGCCCTTGGCATCTGCAATGCGGGCCCGCAGTGCTGCCAACAAATGTGGCAGCACAAACAGACGCCGCTTGTCGGCCAAAAGCGCCAAGGTGTTGGTAGCAACCGTGCCAAGACCCATCTTCGCCGCGATCCCGTCCAGTGCACTGCGCTGCGCGGCGCGCGAATAAAGCGGAGAGGAGATCAGATCGCGCAGATCGGCGCTGCTGGCAATCGATGCCTCAAGTGCTGCGACATCGCTTTCCAGTGTGGCTAGCGATTTGCTCTCTTGCGAAAGCTCGAAAACGGCCGACGCATAGCGCCCGGCGATACTTGCGGAAATCGAAGCTGGTTCGGACACGTCAACCCTTCCGATATCTTGGCGCTGGCTCGGCACAAGCCGGACAGCAGGCCCCATGTGGCGTGCGAGGCAACCCCCGGCACGTCTGATTTCGGCGCGGGTGTAGCAGAGCCCCTTTGCCCCCGCAACCGTCTTGGCCGCGGCTTTTGCGCCACCATTGTCGCTATTTTTGGCCCCGCGCGCAGGGTGTGCCTGCCGAGCACCAAATTGCAGGCGCTAACAGTCTGTTCGCGGGTTCGGAATGGTGTGCAGCAGGCGGCCGTGCGCGGGGTGATTCCGCGGCGCTGTACCTGCTCAGATCGGCTCGGCCTTCGGGCGCGGCTGGCCCTCAAGCACGCGTAACGGGCGGCGCACCGCCTCGCCCAAGCCGCCACGGCGCGGCGCCTGCACTTGTTTGGATACCTCGAGTATCACCACCCCGGCCGCCAGCAAGCCCGAGACGCGCTGGCCCATGCGTTCCCACATCGGTGCCGAGCGCAACCAGAACCGGCGGTGCGAGGGCGGAATGTAAAGTGCCGCAGCGTGGCGTTCTGGCATGAAACCCGCAGCACGCGCCTGCGCATCAAGTTGCCCAAGCGTGTAGGGTCGCCCGAATCCGAAGGGCGTACCTTCGCGCGGGGCCCAAAGACCGGCGCGGTTGGGCACGATGAACAGCGCCCGCCCGCCCGGGCCCAGCACCCGCCACGCCTCGGCCATCAGCGCGCCAGCATGATCCGAGGTTTCCAGCCCATGCAGCACGATCAATCGATCCACCATGCCGGTTTCCAGCGGCCAGCGCGTTTCATCGCAAAGCACCGATACATTCGGCAGCCCGACCGGCCACGGCATGACCCCTTGCCCCGAGGGCATCAGCCCGATTACCCGGCGCGCCGTTTCTAGATAAGGGCGCAGCAATGGCACCGCAAAACCAAAACCCGCCACCGTCAGCCCGGCCATTTCAGACTGCCCCGCAGGCCAAAGCGCCAGCACCCGGTCGCGCACGGCTTTTTGCGCCGCACGGCCAAGCTGGGTGCGATAGTAAAAGTTACGCAGATCAAGCACGTCTAGATGCATGGAACCCCTACCCGGCCGCGCCCATTGCAAGCGCGCGCTAAAGGTGGGGCCGCGCGCGACTCGATGCAAGCGGCAAGCGCGCGCAGGGGTGCCGCAAGGTTAGTACATATCGACAGGTGAAAGGTGCATTGCGCAATCCGCTAGCTTGCGCGAAACTGCGCGTCCCTGATGTGGATATGCAGACTGGATCATGCCGCTCGAACTCATTCCCGTTCCTTGTCTGGCCGACAACTACGCTTGGCTCGTGCACGATGCCGCGACCGATACCACCATAGTGATCGACGCGCCCGAGGCCGCGCCGATTTTGCACGAACTTTTTGCGCGTGACTGGAAGCTGAGCCACATCCTGATTACGCATCACCACGCCGATCATATCCAAGGCGTGCCGATGCTAGAGGCGGCCACAGGTGCAAGGCTTTACGGCGCCGGCGCCGATGCACACCGGTTGCCGGCGCTGACCGAAGGGGTAGAGGCGGGCGATGTGCTGCCCATCGGTATGCAGCAGGTGAAAGTGATCGGCGTTCCGGGGCACACCCTAGGGCACCTTGCCTATTATTTCGAACACGCAGGGCTGGTCTTTACCGGCGATAGCCTGATGGGTTGGGGCTGTGGGCGCCTGTTCGAGGGAACCCCGGCGCAAATGCTCGACTCGCTCAAGCGCCTCGCAGCGCTACCGGGCGACACGCAGATCTGTTCGGGGCATGAATACACCCTCGCCAACGGCCGCTTCGCGCTTAGCCTCGAACCGGGCAAGCCGGAACTGGTTGCGCGGATGAAATCCGCGCAAACACTGCAGATGGAAGGGCGCCCGACACTACCGGTGCCGCTGTCGCTTGAATGTGCAACCAACCCGTTTCTTCGTGCCGCCTCGCCCGCATTGGCCGCCGCCGTTGGCATGAAGGGGGCGGACGAGTTGGCGGTTTTCACCGAACTGCGTGCGCGCAAAGACCGCTTCTAGCGCCCCGCGCGGGGTGTTTTGCGATCACATTTTCAACGGCAAACGGCCTAGCTGCGACAAAAGCGCAAGAAAGCCCTTGAAGCCGCCCGATTTCCACCGAAGTTTAAGAACAAGTACCGAGGGTGCACTTGTGGCCTTCGCCGACAATCGCCACCCGCTGAAAGGAGCACCGACGTGCCTTCATTCTCGACGACGCTCGAACAGGCTATTCATGGCGCGCTGGCGCTCGCCAATTCCCGCAAGCACGAGCTTGCAACGCTTGAGCATCTTTTGCTCGCGCTGACCGACGAACCTGACGCGGCGCGCGTGATGCGCGCCTGCGGCGTTGACATCGATGATTTGCGGCGGGTTCTGACCGAGTTCATCGACGACGAACTGGCCACGCTGGTCACCGATGTCGAAGGTTCCGAGGCGGTGCCGACAGCCGCCTTTCAACGTGTGATTCAGCGCGCGGCGATTCACGTGCAAAGCTCTGGGCGCAGCGAAGTAACGGGCGGCAACGTGTTGGTGGCAATCTTTGCCGAACGCGAATCAAACGCCGCCTATTTCCTGCAAGAACAGGACATGACGCGCTACGACGCGGTCAACTTCATCGCGCATGGCGTGGCCAAAGACCCGGGTTTTGGCGAATCTCGCCCGATCGTTGGCGCCGACGAGGAACCGGCGCAGCAATCCGCACAACAGGCACAGGGCGAGCCGAAAGAATCGGCGCTGGCAAAATATTGCGTGGATCTTAACGCCAAGTCGGCAAAGGGCGAGATTGACCCGTTGATCGGGCGCGAAGATGAGGTGGAGCGTTGCATTCAGGTGCTCTGCCGACGGCGCAAGAACAACCCGCTTTTGGTGGGCGACCCCGGCGTGGGCAAAACCGCCATCGCAGAGGGGTTGGCGCTGAAGATCACACGCGGCGAAACGCCCGAAATTCTGGCGAAAGCGACGATCTACTCGCTCGATATGGGCGCGCTGCTGGCTGGCACCCGCTATCGTGGCGATTTTGAAGAACGGCTCAAGGCTGTGGTAAAGGAACTGGAAGAGCACCCCGACGCAATTCTGTTCATCGACGAAATCCATACGGTGATCGGCGCAGGTGCCACCTCGGGTGGTTCAATGGATGCCTCGAACCTGCTCAAGCCCGCGTTGCAGGGCGGCAAGCTGCGCTGCATGGGAAGCACCACCTACAAAGAATTCCGCCAGCATTTCGAGAAGGACCGCGCGCTTGCGCGGCGTTTCCAGAAGATTGACGTGAACGAACCTTCGGTGCCCGACTCGATCAAGATCCTCATGGGGCTGAAGCCCTACTTCGAAGAGCACCACGAGATCCGCTATACCAACGACGCGATCAAGGCAGCGGTCGAGCTTTCGGCGCGCTATATCCACGACCGAAAATTGCCCGACAAGGCGATCGACGTGATCGACGAGGCGGGCGCTGCCCAGCATTTGCTGACCGAATCCAAACGCCGCAAGACGCTTGGCCCCAAAGAGATCGAGGCGGTAGTGGCCAAGATCGCCCGAATCCCGCCGCGCAACGTGTCCAAAGACGATGCCGAAGTGCTGCGGGATCTGGAAAAAACGCTCAAGCGCGTTGTATTCGGCCAGGAAAAGGCCATCGAAACGCTCTCGAGCGCCATCAAACTGGCCCGCGCCGGGCTGCGCGAGCCTGAAAAGCCGATCGGCAACTACCTCTTTACCGGCCCTACGGGGGTTGGCAAAACCGAGGTCGCCAAGCAACTTGCCGATGTGCTTGGGGTCGAACTGCTGCGCTTTGATATGTCGGAATACATGGAAAAGCACGCGGTCAGCCGCCTGATCGGTGCACCGCCCGGCTATGTGGGCTTTGATCAAGGTGGGCTTTTGACCGACGGAGTCGATCAGCACCCGCATTGTGTGCTTTTGCTCGACGAGATCGAAAAGGCGCACCCGGACGTGTTCAACATCCTTTTGCAAGTGATGGACCACGGCAAGCTGACCGATCACAACGGCCGTCAGGTCGATTTCCGCAACGTGATCCTGATAATGACCTCGAACGCAGGTGCTGCCGAACAGGCCAAGGCAGCAATCGGCTTTGGCCGCGAGCGCCGCGAGGGCGAAGATACCGCAGCGGTGGAACGCGCCTTCAGCCCCGAGTTCCGCAACCGGCTGGATGCGGTGGTCAGTTTCTCGGCGCTGCCGCGCGAGGTGATCTTGCAAGTGGTGGACAAGTTTGTGCTGCAACTGGAAGCGCAACTGATCGACCGCAACGTACATATCGAACTAACCCGCGAAGCCGCCGAATGGCTGGCCGAGCGCGGCTATGACGACCGGATGGGCGCGCGGCCACTGGCCCGCACGATTCAAGAGCACATCAAGAAGCCGCTTGCCGAAGAGCTGCTGTTCGGGCGCCTCACCAAAGGCGGGATCGCCAAGGTTTCGGTGCGCGACGGCGGGCTGGTGATCGACGTGGAAGAGATCCAGAAACCCAAGCTGACCAACAGCCGCCCACCACTTCTGACGGCGCACTAAAGCCTTGAGGCGCTGGTGGCTTTGCTGCCGGCGCCCTTTCCCGCCCTCGGGGAAAGACTTCATTATCGGTAGATGTGTGGCCGCGCAGGCTACAAGACCGCCGCGCGCCGAGCGGCTTTTATCGCAGGGCACCACGCGCGGCGGTTTACGCCTTGTCGAGATCGCCAAAACAACGACCATTTCGGATCAGCACGTCCCACATTGCCTCGGGCGGCCCGCCGCCAACGCTCGACAATGTGCGCAGCAAATTGCGCGTGGCCAGTAGCCCTGCCCGATCGGCCGCATGCATCGGCCCGCCGATGCTGCGCGGCAAGCCCAACCCCAGCACCGAAGCCACGTCAATATCGCCCGCGGCCTCTGCCAGCCCGTCCTGCAGCATCGCAGCACCCTCGTCGGCAAGCTCGGCCAGAAGGCGCGCACGGATCTGCGCGGGCGATAACGGCGTAGCCTCGATCCCGGCCTCGGCGCGCAGCCCGGCCAGCAGCGCCGTAACATCGGCGACCGCCTGGGCCTCGGGCAAACCGGCACCACGATAGAAACCGCCGGGTCGCCCAAGCCGCTGTTCGGCCAAAAGCCGCAGGCTAAGCGGCCCCGGGCGGTGCCCAAGCGCTTGTTGATCCGCAACCACGCGCGCGAGTCCCAAACGGTCAGCGCGGCGGAACGGCGGATCGGCCAGCCCCAAGGCCGCATCGACCTGATCGGGGCGCGCACCCGCCAGAACCGCCCGTTCAGCGGCGGCAAAAAGCCGCGTGGAAAGCCGCTCTAGCAGCCCGAACTGCCCCGCTCCGCTGCGCAAAACCGTGAAATGTGCGCGCAAAAGATGTGTGGCCATCGCCGAGGCCGCGTCATTGCCCGCCCCTGCACTGGCAACTTCGCATAGGCCCGGCACCGCAAGGCGCAACGCGGCCGCGGCGGGAAATGCGGGCGAAAGTGAACCCTCTAGCACCAGCGGCACCGCAGGTGGCAGGTCTGCCGCAGCGTCCGCACGAGCAAGCACCCAAGCACAGCCCGCCATATCCGATGCGCTTGCCACGGCTTCGATACGGCCCCACGCCGCCACTCGGTCAGCGCCGCTCAACCGTCCGGCCACTACCGCAGCCTCTTGGGCGCGCGCAACGGTGGAAAGAGTTTCGGCCAGCGGCGCCTCTTCGCGCGAGGCGATCAGCACGCGCAGGCCACTGGCGGCCAGTGCCTCGGCCAGCGGCGCGCCAAGCAATGGCGCGACCTCCCAGAACCCGACGCTGCCTGCGATCTTGACGCCCGCTCCCACTTTTGCGCCGTGCAAAACGCGCAGTCGGGCACGCCGCTCGGCGGCGACCAGATGCTGCAGCGCGCGGCTTGCCGGGTTAGCCTCTTGATCGTCGCGTGCGACCTCGGCAAAGGCCAGCGCCGCCGGGGCTTCCAGCAACAGCGCCGCTTCGACGACATCAATCGCTGCGCCTGCGGCGGGGCGCAGCACTTGTGGCTGCTGCGCTAGTGCCGCACGCGCCGAGGCGAGAGCCGCCATGAACGCGGCCGGTTCGCCAAGACCGGCACCGTCGCGCCGCCTCGGTGGCCCGGAACCGGCAGCGCCATCGCGCGCCAGCCCGCGCGCCACCGAAAGCGCCGCAGCACCAACATCGCCGTTCTCCACCACGCCATCGCAAAGCCAAAGCGACGCCGCCTCCGCAGCACCGATCACGCGCCCCGGTTGCGCCAGCAAAAGGGCCGAACGCGCCCCGGCGCGCCGCGCCGCGCGTACCAGCAGGCCCGCAGGCGAAAGCCTGCCCTCGTCGGGTTCAGCAGGGGCGAATACCGCATCTTGCGCCGCGATCCGCCAACCTGACGCAAAAGCCAGCGCCAACGTCGCGCCGCCAAGCCGTCCGTCCAGCGAAATCACGACCGGCTTTGCCATCGCTTCGATCGTCGCGGCAATTTCTGCCAGCGTGGGTGGCTCTGTGGCCTCGCCGCTTTCGGCCTCAGGGTCGCCCGCTTCGGGCCAACCTGCCGCGCCCGCGCGCAACAAGACCGCGCCCACATTCCGGTTGGCCGATACCGTTGCCAACGCCTGCGCCAGTTCAGCGCGCAACCTTGCATCAAAGCCCGGGTCGGCACCGCGCGGCCCTGCTTCGGGAACCGACGCAAGGCTGATGATCGCCACGCCTTCTCGCACATCGACCTTGACCTGACGCCGCATCGCACCCCTGCCTTGGCACCCGATTGCGAGCACCTTATTAAAGTGTAGCGCCTTGTGCGGCAAAGGAATACTCAGAAAGCGCGCGCTGTGGTCAGTGTCGGTCCGCCGCGCGCGCATGATCGCTGCAAAACGGCGTGCCCGGCAACAGATCAAGGCGCGATTCTGCGATCGGTTCGCCGCAATAGGCGCAATAGCCGTATTCGCCCGCCTCGATCCGCTCTAACGCGGCCGCGATCATGCGCATCTCATTTTGCGCTGACTGCCCAAGGTCTTCCAACATCTGATCGTCCTCGCGCTCGATGGCGAGTTCTTCCCAGTCGCGCGAGTCATGCGACAGAAGTTCGCCGCCGATCGTCTCGATTCGAGATTGCAAAACGGCAAGGCGAGCTTCCAGTTGGGCTTTGCGTTCGGCGACCGATTTCATGGCATGCTCCTAGCGCGGTGCCCCATGCTGCGCGGCACCGTGCGATATCACCATGATACAGGTCAAGCCGCCCTGCATCAGCGGCAAATGAACCCGTATTGGTACGCGTGGCGATACCCGCCGCCTCGCGGCTGCGCGTTTCTGAGCGCCAAAAGGTTTGGCAGGAAGTGGCATCGCGATTAGAAAGCCGCGCCGATTTTCAGCGGCGCGGGCGCAAACGGTTCTGCCTCATCGCCCCCAATGGGCATGGCGAGCCGCAGATCGGGCAACGGCTCGACAGCGAAAGGTGCTGTGGTCGGCGCGCTTTCGCTTGGTGGGCGCGTGGCATCGGGGCGGCGGCGCGGTGCGGCGAGGGGGGCGGAAGGTGCGTCGCTAGTGGTCTTTAGCGCGTGCTGTTGGGGGTCTGCAGGGGGCGCATCGTCCGCATCCACCAGCACCCGAACCGCGCGAAACCCGCGGTTTTGCCCCAATTTGCCGCGCCCAACCACCTTGCCGCCCACCCCCTCGAGGCGCAGCTCTTCAAGTGCGGCAAGAGGAATCGGCAGTTCGGCACCGGGCGCAAGGCCCAGTACTTCCGCCAACGACAGCTTCAGGCGGCAAAGCACCGCCTCAAGTTTTGCTGGGGTTTGCATCACGGCGCGTTCCATCTTGTCTTGCCAAAGAGCGGCCTCGGCCGCGGTGCCGCGCACAAGCAGCGCTTCGGCACCATCCATGCTGGCGCGCAGTCTTGGCGTAGGGCCGTGTCCTTGCGCGGGCAATGCGAGCAGCAATTCGCCTTTGCGCATGCCGCCGGGGCCAAGGGCAAGTTCGACCTGCAGCACCCGAAAGCCCGTATCCTCGAGCAGCAACCCCAGCGGGCGCGGATCGTCAAGATACGAGGCATAGCGAAAACCGCCGCCCCAGACGACATCGGGCAATTCGGCAATCATCTCTTCAAACTGCGTTAGAAACTGGTCCAGAAAGCCTGCGACCAATGCAGCGTCGGTGCGGGTCGGGCGGCGCGCGGGAGGTGCATTTGGCGCAAGCCTGCCGGTCGTTTGCATCTCGATCAGCACCGAAAGCAGCGATGGGGCCACGGCGGCAAGCCCCAACCCTTCACGCGGGCCTTCAAGCACCGCAAGTAGCGCCCGATCTGCCAGCGCCTCGGGCAGTTCGGCCAGTGAAAGCCGCCGCTCCTCTAGCTTGGCGACGCGAAGCGGCAGCGCCATCGCCTCTTGCGCGGTCTTGGCAAGCGCAAGGGTCAGCGCGCGCGCGGCGGTCATCGGCGTTGTACCGGGTATAGCCCGCCCTGCCTCGGCCTTGCGCTGGATCACGCTTTGCACCCTGTTGCCTGCTTTCTTACGCCCCGTCAGGGCCGATCGCGCCAAAGCTGTCAGATCAGGGTTTACAAATGGTTGCTCGCAACCCGGTTTTGGCTGGTCTGGGCGCTTATGCCGACAGCTTCAGCGGCAAGCGCACACGAAAGGCCGCGCCACCCTGCCCCGGCAAATATTCAATGCTGCCACCCAGATTTGCCATGATCTCGCGACAGATCGCCAGCCCCAACCCGGCGCCGCCCGCGTGGCTGGTATCAGTCAGGCGCGCGAATTTCTCGAAAATCAGCGCCTGCACCTTTTTGGGAATACCCGAGCCGTTGTCGATAAAGTCGATCTGCGCCTGCCCGCCGCGCTTTTTGACCTCAATGCGCAGCACCGCGCGCTCGGCATCGCAATATTTACGCGCGTTCGAGATGACGTTGATGAAAACCTGCAAAAGCCGGTCGGTGTCGGTGAACACGGGCATATGTTCCGTGCTTGCATCGCGCTGCACCACAAACATCCGCTCTGGCCTTGTGTTCGAGGCGGCGACGATCGCCTTGTTGAGGATGTCGTGCAGGTTGGCCACGCCGATATTGAGCTGCACCTTGCGGTTTTCCAGCACGCTGAGATCAAGCAAATCGTCAAGCAGGCGGGTCAGGCGGCGGGTCTCATCATGGATGATCCCGGCATATTTTGCGCGCATGTCTTCGGGCAGGTCGGATTCCATCAAAATTTCAGAAAATGCGCGTATCGAGGTCATGGGGGTGCGCAGCTCGTGGCTGATCTGGCTGAGAAAGCCGTCCTTTTGTACGCTGAGCTCGGTCAACTTTTCATTGGCTTCACGCAACGCGCGGGCGGTGCGTGCCAGTTCTTCGGACTTGGCTTCAAGCTGGGCGGAGTATTCCTTGATCTGTTGCGCCTCGCCTGCAACCGCGATCAGATCTTGCACCGAAACCGTGGTCCCGCCCGAAAGCTGAGCGATCATGGCGTGCGAGGTTGCCGCGCCCACCGAACCTGCAAGCTGACGTTCCAGCCGCGCGATGAAATCGGGCGTTGGGTCGGGCAGAAGGCCCGCCTTGCCCTGCGCTGTGGCCTGCGCCTGAAAGAAGCGTTGCGCCTCTTCAGCGCCAAGAATGCGCTGGGACATCGACAAAAGGTCTTCGGCCTCTGCCGCCGAACGGGTCCAGCTACCCGGCCCGCTTGATTGATCGAAGATGTTGACAAAGGCCACGCCCTGCAACCGCTCCATCGGGCCGGGAAAGCTTGAAAGCGAGCCAATCAGAAAGGCGCCGGTGTTCAACAGCATCGACCATAAAAGCGCATGGAGCAGCGGGTCAAGCCCGGTAATGCCAAACAGTGCATGCGGGCGCAGCCAGTCGATGCCGAAGGGCCCTTCGGCAATGAGCCGCGCCGAAAGCAGGCCGTTAGGTCCGAACGAGGGCAGGAACAGGCAATATAGCCAGATCGCAAAGCCGGTAATCAGCCCCATTGCCGCTCCGACATGGGTGGCACCCCGCCAGTAGATGCCACCCATCATCGCCGGCAGCACCTGCGCCACGCCGACAAACGAGATCAACCCTATCGAGGCCAGCGCCGCCGAGCCGCCCGAAAGGTGATAATACGTATATCCCAGTGCCAGAACCGCCGCGATCGAGAGTCGCCGCGACATCAGCACAAGGCCGCGCACATCGCCGGGGGCACGCGCACTGCCCACCCGCAGCGCCAGCCACAAAGGCGTCACGATATGGTTCGACACCATTGTCGAAAGCGCGATTGCGGCCACGATAACCATCGACGTGGCCGACGAGAAGCCACCCAGAAAGGCCAAGAGCGCCAGCTTGCCCGCGCCTTGCGATAGCGGAATCGTCAGCACGAAGAGGTCGGGGTTTGAGCCTTCGGGCATGATGCTCAGCCCCACCACGGCAATAGGCACCACGAACAGGCTCATCAGCATCAGATACAGCGGAAAGGCCCAACTGGCGGTGGCCACGTGCCGCTCATCTGCGTTTTCGACCACCATCACCTGAAACATGCGCGGCAGGGTCAGAATCGCAGCGGCAGAAACAAAGGTCAGCCCTGCCCAGCGGCCGGGTTTAAGCTCCCAATCTGCAATGGGCGAGGCGTCGATACGCGCCAAAATGTCTGCCACGCCCCCCGCCACGCCCCAGACCACGAACAGCCCCACCGCCAGAAGTGCGATCAGTTTCACTACCGCCTCAACCGCGATGGCCATGACGATGCCGTGGTGGCGTTCGTTGGCGTCAAGGTTGCGGGTGCCGAAAAGGATGGTGAAAAGCGCCAGCCCCGCCGCCACCCAGAGCGCCGTCGCCCCCTGATCGGGCACCGCCCAGCCCTCGGGCGTGTCAGACGCGAAAACCCCGAAGGACAGCGTGACCGATTGCAACTGCAGCGCAATGTAAGGCGTGGCGGCCAGCACTGCGATCACGGTGACCACAACCCCAAGAAAGTTCGACTTTCCGTAGCGGCTGGAAATGAGGTCTGCTATTGAGGTTACACGTTGTGCGCGCCCGATCCGCACCAGTTTGCGCAGCACCCACCACCAGCCGACAAAAACCAGCGTCGGACCAAGGTAGATGGTCAAAAACTCCAGCCCGGAACGCGCCGCGTAGCCCACCGCGCCGTAAAACGTCCATGCCGTGCAATAGATCGAAAGCGACAGCGTATAGACAAGCGGCAGCCGCAGCCAACCCGCTCGCCCACCAATCGCCCGCCGTTCGGCCACAAAAGCTACGCCAAAAAGCACCGCGACATAAGTAAGCGATACGGCAACAAGAATGTTGAAGGGCATGGCTTAGCCTGCCCCATTATGCGGTTCGGTTTCAGGGCCCGGACTGACCGGCTCTTCCGCGTCAAGCAAACCGGGTGCCAGCCCCCGAGACAGCACCAACGCCGCAATGATCAGCACCACCCATGTGGTGAAAAGGTATATTACCCCGCGCGCGGTATCGGGCTCGGGTGTCTCGGCCGGGCGCCAAAGCAGCGGCAGCAGCAACAGCACCGTGCCGAAAAATGGCAACAGGCGCACGGCATCCATCATCCGCCGCCGGCGGTAGGACCGGCGTGCCAGAAACAGCGGCTGCGTCTGCGGCATCAGGTGCCTCCCTCGGCTAGGGTGCGCACCTGTGCGAGTAGGTCGGAATTGGCAAACGGCTTTGCCAGAAAGGCATTCGCCCCGGCGCGCTCGGCCGCCTCGCGGTCGCGGCTTTGGCCACGCGCGGTCAGCATCAGCACTGCCAGCGTGGCCAATTCGGGTATGGCGCGGATTTCAGAAAGGATTTCAAGCCCAGAGCGGTCTGGCAGCATCACATCGAGCACCAGAACATCGGGCTTTTCGCGCAGCAAGACCGCCGTGGAATCGGTGCCCGTTGCCAGATGCGTAACTGCTGCCCCGGCTCGGGTCAGAATGAAACGGATCGCCTCGGCGATGTTCAACTCGTCCTCGATCAGGACGACATGCTTGCCACGCATTTCGGATCGCGCCTCCTCGCCCGACCACACGGCCCGACTATTGCGGCTTGGCGCACGAAAGTCAAAACGCGATGACCCGCCTTAGGTGACAATAGAAGGCTCGCGCCGGGCGGGGCAGGCGATACGCGGGCAGATACGGCAGGAGACGCCCACCGGGCGCTCGACCGGGCCGCGCTCGGTCGGCGCGGGCAGGATCAGCATCACCGCCTCCAGCACCTGCGGCGCATCGAAGGCCGAAGGCAGCGACGGCTGACAAATTGCGTAGGTCAGAAACCGTTGCGGCACCCGTGCTGCAAGCTCGATGACCGCACGGATTGGTTGCATTTGCCGCCCTAGGGACTCGTAAAGCGGCCAGAGTGGGCAACCCGCGCCAAAACGCGGCAGCGCAAAGCCCGGCATGGGGCGGCGAAAGGTAAAGCTGCCGGAACCGTCGCAGATAACCAACCCCACGCTTGGCAGACCAGCCTCGGGCGGCAGGCTGGCGAGGCGGCGGAATACGCGCGCTAAGGGCGCACCAAACCGCGCCGCCAGCCGCGCCGGGTCTGGCCCGTCCTCGGCCAGCGCGCGTAAAAATGGCTTGAGCGGCAGTGCCAGCGCATCGGCATGGGCGCGCGCGATGTGCCCGGCGGCCAAAGTGCGGGCGGCCGAACTGGCAAGCTCCGCAACCCCCGCCGTCAGTGTTTCGGGGTCAGGGGCGCGCGGCCCTTCGAGCGCAGCCAGATGAAAGTCGTGCGTTGCCAGCCACGCCTCGACCTCTTCCTGGGGCGACGAGAGGCCGGATTCGGCCTCATCAAGCGTGTCAAGATAGCCCACCAGCGCCTCGGCGGTATCGGACAGGCGCATGCTTTCTTCGTGGATGGTGCGATGAAACCGCGCGCGCCATTCCGCGTCGATCGAGTCGTTCTCAACCAGAATCGCTGCAGTCGAGCGCAGCGAAGTAACCGCTGAAAGCACCTCATGCAGCGCCGTAGAAAGGAAAGGGTCCTGCGCCATGCGTTCGGAAAACCCTTCCACCGTTCGCTCCAAGGCCGCGATACGCGCCTGGCGCTCGGCCAGAACCCCCGCCCAACCGGGGAAGCGGCCAACATATTCTTCGATCCGGTCAATTTCGGCATGGACACCGCGCACGCCTTGCGCGCTTGCCGCCTCGCGCAGCCCGTCAAACAGCGCGCCCTCTGCCCCGTCCGAAAGCCCTTCGAGGTCAAGCCCAAGCGCCTGCGCCAAGCGCAGCAGCAGATCCTCGCTGACGCGGCGGCGGTTGTGTTCAATCAGGTTGAGATAGGCTGGCGATATTCCGGCCGTGCGCGCCACATCAGCTTGCCGCAGCCCTTGCGCGGTGCGCCGTTCTCGAATTCTTGTGCCGGTCAGAAGGCTGCGCGCCACTGTAAATCTCCCTTTGCGGGAAGTTTACAGCGTTAACTAACAAACTCAATACTTTGGCAGCGCCTTCACAAGGCTAGTGCATTTGGCGAAGGCTGGACTTAAACAAGAGAACGCGCGCCCTGCAGGACGCGCGTTCCGATTTCCGCAAAATTACATGCTGCATCCCGAAACGCTGACCGCAAACACGATCGCGGTTACAACGCTCAAGGCGCGCACGACTCTGCGGGAACCAAATAAAAATGTCATGCCTGCCCTCCTCACTAGTCGTCCCACACCCTAGGGGACACACGAACTATAGCACGTATTGGCGCATACAACGAATGTAATACACCCGAATGATGAAAGGGCGCAGGCCTTGCGGCCCACGCCCCCGATTTACCCACTAACCTGGGCTTATTGCAGCGCTAGGTCAGTAATCATATGCGTCCATGCCCCAACCGGAAGCGCGGTAATGACCGGGTCCGAACCGCCTGCCATCAACGTGGCCACGGTGCGGTCATAGTCAGCCGGGTCGAGCGCGCCGTTCGAACCCGCGGTCAGGAGCGCCACTTCGGCCATCATCCGTTTCTGGTGGGCTTCGGTCTGCGCGCCGGTCTCGTCGTTATCAAGCACGATCATCGCCGCCTCGTCGGGGTTCGCTTCGGCGTATTTCCAGCCTTTCATCGAGGCACGCACGAAGCGCACCATCTTGTCGACGAAGGCCGGGTCGGCCAGATTGGCCTCCATCACATAAAGCCCGTCTTCCAGCGTCGCCACACCCTGATCTTCATACTTGAAGGTCACCAACTGCTCGGGCGTGATACCCGCGTCGATCACCTGCCAGTATTCATTGTAGGTCATGGTCGAAATGCAGTCGGCCTGCTTTTGCAGCAGCGGATCAACGTTGAAGCCCTGTTTCAGCACCGTCACGCCATCTGCCCCGCCCGCGGTGGAATAGCCAAGCGTGCTCATCCAGCTGAAGAACGGAAACTCGTTGCCAAAGAACCAGACGCCAAGCGTACGCCCTTTGAGATCGGCAGGTGTCTTGATGCCGGTTTCGGCAAGGCAGGTCAGCATCATGCCCGATGATTTATACGGCTGCGCGATGTTCACCAGCGGTAGGCCCTTTTCACGTGCGGCCAGTGCCGGGGGCATCCAGTCGATCACCACATCAGCCCCACCACCCGCAATCACTTGGGTCGGTGCAATGTCGGGCCCGCCCGCGAGGATGGTGACGTTCAGCCCTTCCTCGGCATAAAAGCCCTTGTCTTGCGCCACATAATAGCCCGCAAACTGGGCTTGCGTGACCCATTTGAGCTGCAAAGTTACATCGTCGTCCGCCTGCGCCGCCCCGGCCATCGCGGCCAGTGCCAGCACGCTTGTTAGAAGTCTTTTCATCGTCGTCTCCCTTGTTGAAGCGCCGGGGTTTGCCCCGGCCTTGGTATCGTTTACGCCCGTCCTCGCTGCGAGGGGTGCCAGAACGTGACCCCCTTCTCTATCAGTGCCACAAGCCCGTAAAAGGCCGAACCCGCCAGTGCCGCCACCGCAATCTCGGCCCAGACAAGCGGCAAATCAAGCTGCCCCACAGCGGTCGAGATACGAAACCCCATGCCGCGCGTCGGGCTGCCAAAAAACTCGGCAACAATCGCCCCGATCAGCGCCAAAGTGGTCGCTATTTTCAAGCCGTTGAACAAAAACGGCATCGCCGCCGGAAGTCGCAGCTTGACTAGCCCCTGCCAGTAACTTGCCGACCATGTGGCCATCTGGTCGCGTTGCAGCGCATCGGTCGCCTTCAGCCCCGCAACCATGTTCACCAGCACCGGAAAAAACACCATAACCACCACCACGGCGGCCTTTGACTGCCAGTCAAAGCCGAACCACATCACAAGGATCGGCGCGATGCCCACGATCGGCAGGGCGGCCACAAAATTGCCCACCGGCAACAGCCCGCGCTGCAAAAACGGCGAGCGGTCCACCGCCACCGCTACTGCCACCGCTGCACCGCACCCCATCAGATACCCTGACAGCGCGCCTTTCAGGATGGTTTGGTTGAAATCGGTCCAAAGCATTGGCAAGCTGCTTGCGATCCGCGCCCCGATCATCGAAGGCGGCGGCAGGATGACCGGACTGACGTTAAGCCCGCGCACAATCCCCTCCCACAACACCAGCAGCGTGACCCCGAACAACGCCGGAATAAACAGTTGCACCAGCCGGTTGTGGCTGAACCTCTTCGCGAGCCAGACATTCGCCAGCGTCGCCAGCACCCAGAAACCCAATGCCCCCCATGCACCGATCATGACCGCATCCCCATCCGGCCGAGCACTATCCGCTCGATTACCCCGACGATGACCACCAGCCCCGCCGCAAGTGCCGCCGCTGCCAGCAGCGCCGCCCAAATCTGGATTGTCTGGCCATAATAACTGCCAGAAAGCAGGCGCGCACCAAGCCCCGCCGAAGCGCCCGCGGGCAACTCACCCACAATCGTGCCCACCAGCGCCGCCGCAATGCCAACCTTGAGCGAGGCAAAAAGATAAGGCACCGACGAGGGCAACCGCAGCCGCCAAAAGGTGCCAAACCGGCTGGCGTTGTAGGTTTTCAACAGATCAAGCTGCATCGTATCGGGCGCGCGAAAGCCTTTGACCATGCCCACCAGTACCGGGAAGAAACTCAAATACGCCGCGATGATTGCCTTTGGGATCAACCCCT
Organism: Rhodobacteraceae bacterium UBA6213; assembly: GCA_002421605.1. Lineage (GTDB taxonomy): Bacteria > Pseudomonadota > Alphaproteobacteria > Rhodobacterales > Rhodobacteraceae > UBA6213. The sequence continues at coordinate 18,401 of DISJ01000010.1, forward strand.
TGATGCCAATCGAGGCGAGCACCACAATGACCATCGGCGCAATCGCCAAAATCGGCACCGTCTGACTTGCAATCGCCCAGGGCATAAAGCTCATATCCATCGCTTTGCTGTGCACGATGCCCACGGCCAGCAGAATGCCGAGGCCCGTGCCAAAGGCAAAGCCGAGCATCGTGGCGCTAAGTGTGACCCAACCGTGGTAGATCAGGCTACGGTTCGACAGAGTGCCGGTCGCCACGATACCGCGGCGCCCGTTCACCTCTTCGTCCCAGGTGCTTTGGTATAGCTCGACCGCGACCTGATGCGGCGCGGGCAGTTTGGGCCGCGCCTGGCTCAGCGTATCACTCAGAATGTCCGAAAAACTCACCTCGACGCCAGCACGTGCCGCCTGATCGCGGGTCCATTGCGCGTTCAGGCCAATCGCCGCGCCGTACCAGATCAGCACGAGCGCAAACAGCACGGTCAGAATGGGAAGCACGGATTTCATTCGCGCCACCCCTTCTTCATTGCCCAACTTCCCTCGCCGGGCAAATAGGCCCCGACAAAAACCGACAGACGCGCCCGTTCAGTCATAAGCATGCCCCGCGCGCAGGCCTTCACGCACCCGGTGCGCGATTTCCAGAAACTCGGGTGAATCGCGGATATCGAGCGGTCGTTCGCGCGGCAACGGGCTTTCGATGACATCCGCAATGCGCCCCGGTCGCGGCGACATCACCACGATTTTGGTCGACAGATACACCGCCTCGGGGATCGAGTGGGTAACAAAGCCGATGGTCTTGCCGGTCTCGTTCCAAAGCTTCAAAAGCTCTTCGTTCAGCCGGTCGCGCACGATCTCGTCCAGCGCACCGAATGGTTCATCCATCAGCAGGATGTCGGCATCAAAGGCCAGCGCGCGAGCGATCGAGGCGCGCTGCTGCATGCCGCCCGAAAGCTGCCAGGGAAACTTCTTTCCAAAGCCCCCCAGATCGACAAGGTCTAGCACTTTTCGCACCCGCTCGGCCCGCTCGGCACGCGAAAAGCCCATGATTTCGAGCGGTAATTGCACATTTCCCGCTATTGTGCGCCAAGGGTAGAGTCCTGCGGCCTGAAACACATAGCCGTAAGCGCGGCTGCGACGCGCCTCTTCCGGGCTCATGCCGTTCACTGTCAGCGTGCCTGAGGTTGGGTGTTCAAGCGCCGCAATGGCGCGCAAAAAGGTGGTTTTGCCGCAACCAGAAGGCCCAATGAAGCTGACAAACTCGCCGCGCCCGATAGCGAGCGAAATGTCCTTCAGCGCCTCTACCGGCCCATCGTCGGTCTGAAAAATCAGCCCGATGCCCTTTGCCTCGATCACGGGGGGGCTGCTCATATCTTTCATTCAGTCTGTATCTCCGATTGCACCTGCCGCCAGGCATCGCCCAAAACCGTCACCAATTCCGCTATCTCGACAGTCGATGTCGCGTGATTGCAAATGGAAACACGAATGATGTGCCGCCCGCGCCAAACTCCATGCGTGGGATAGACCCGGCCATCTTGCTGCACTCGCGCCAGCACCGCCTGGGTCATCGCATCGCCCCGTTCTCCGTCGCCACAGCAGATCGCGATCTGATTGCTGACAACGTCGTTCATCACAGTCAGCCCCGCAATCGCCGACAGTTCGCCAGCCGCCTGCTCTGCCAGCGCGCAGTGCCGCGCCACCATTTCCAATACGCCCTCGCGGCCCAAATGCCGCAAGATTGCGTAACTCGGAACCCCCCGCGCCCGCCGCGACAATTCGGGCACTGAATCGCTCGGATCCCAAATCGCGCCGTGTTCGGGCAGATAGTCGCCATGCGCCGACATCGCCGCAACCAGTGGCGCACGGTCGCGCGTCATAACCATGCCAGCGTCGTAGGGGGCATTCAGCCATTTGTGCAGATCAACCGCCCAACTGTCGGCATCCGCCACGCCTGCCAGCCGCCCGGCCAGTTCCGGCACCGCATGCACCCACAGACCAAACGCACCATCAACATGCACCCAAGCTGACTTTTCGCGCGCAATGGGAATTAGCTCGGCAAACGGGTCGAAAGCTCCGGAATTGATGTGACCCGCCTGAAGGATAACCAGAATCGGCCCGCTCAGCCCGGCCATCATGCGCCGATACTCGTCAACGCGCATCCGCCCCTGTGCATCCGCTGCAATCCGGTGCACGCGTTCTGACCCGAGGCCCGCATATCGCAGCGCTGCAGCGGTAGCTGAATGCGCTTCCGCCCCGATCACCACCTGAATTTCGGGGGCGCCAAACAGCCCGCGCGCCTCAACATCCCAGTTCACGCGGCGCAACAAAGCGTCACGCGCAGCCATGACGCCAACGGTATTGCCAAGAGTCGCCCCGGTCACGAGCCCCGCACCGCAAGCCTCGGGCAGCCCCAACAGGTCAATCACCCACTTGCAAACCGCATTTTCCATCGCCACCACGCCGGGGGTGGTCGCAGCATAGGCGGTGTTTTGCCCCCATGCCGAGCAAAGCAGGTCGGCGGCCACACCAACCGGGTGCGAACCGCCGATCACATAGCCAAAAAACCCCGGTGAGGTGATCTGCAATAGGCCCGCGTCGGCTTCGGCCACCATCGTGTCGATCACGTCCACAGCGGCGCGACCGCGCGGATTCAGCGCACCACCCAGCCGCCGGGTTGCCTCATCCACCCCAATCTGCGGCGGTATTGGTCGCCCCAAAAGCCCCTCGCGATAGGAAATTGCATGCGCCATCGCGTGCAACAGCGCCTCTGAAGAGCCGTCGCCGGGCGCGTTCATCGCTCAAACCCCGCTTGCCGGAATGCCCGACCGCTGCACGGGCCGCGGTGCGGTCAGCTCTTTCCATTGCGACAGCGCGCGGTTGACTGCCTGCCCCGGTGCGCGCGGCACGAATTGCCCGTGCCCCGCTTCGGTCTGCATTTTGCCCTCGCTCACCGCCACCTTGCCGCGCGTTAGCGTAAATCGCGGCAAGCCTATCACCTCTTTACCCTCGAAGACGTTGTAATCAATGGCAGATTGCTGTGTCTTTGCGCTAATCGTTTTGCCCATTTTTGGGTCCCACACAACGATGTCGGCATCTGAACCCACCAAAATCGCGCCCTTCTGCGGGTAGCAGTTCAGAATTTTGGCGATGTTGGTCGAGGTGACGGCCACAAACTCGTTCATGGTAATCCGCCCAGTTGTCACACCGTAGGTCCAGAGCATCGGCATACGGTCCTCTAGCCCCCCCGTGCCGTTCGGAATTTTTGTGAAGTCGCCTTTGCCGAACCGTTTTTGTTCGGTTGTAAAGGCGCAGTGGTCGGTAGCCACCACCGACAGGCTGCCAGATTGCAGACCGGCCCAGAGACTGTCCTGATGCTGCTTGTTGCGGAACGGCGGGCTCATCACGCGGCGCGCGGCGTGGTCCCAATCGGCGTTGAAATATTCGCTTTCGTCCAGCGTCAGGTGCTGGATCAGCGGCTCGCCCCAGACCCGCTTGCCCTGCTGGCGGGCGCGCCGAATAGCCTCGTGGCTGTCTTCGCAGGAGGTGTGCACCACATAAAGCGGCACCCCGGCCATATCGGCGATCATGATTGCGCGGTTGGTCGCCTCACCTTCCACTTGCGGCGGGCGGCTATAGGCATGCGCCTCGGGCCCGGTGTTGCCCGCGGCCAGCAGTTGCGCCGAAAGTTCGGCCACCACATCGCCGTTTTCGGCATGCACCAAGGGCAAGGCGCCAAGGGCTGCGCAGCGGCGGAAGCTGGAATACAGCTCGTCGTCGTTGACCATCAGCGCGCCTTTATAGGCAAGGAAATGCTTGAAGGTGGTGATGCCTCGGTCCACCACGTCGGCCATTTCGTTGAACACCTGCTCGCCCCACCAGGTGATCGCCATGTGGAAGGAATAGTCGCAGTTGGCGCGGGTGGATTTATTGTCCCACATTTTCAGCGCGTCGAGCAGCCCCTGCCCCTGCCCCGGCAGCGCAAAATCGACCACCATGGTGGTCCCGCCCGCCAGTGCCGCGCGGGTGCCGGATTCGAAATCGTCGCTCGAATAGGTGCCCATAAACGGCATCTCGAGGTGTGTGTGCGGGTCGATCCCACCGGGCATCACATAGCAGCCGGTGGCATCCAACACCGTATCACCCACCAACCCCGGCCCGATCGCAGCGATCTTGCCGCCCTCGATCAACACATCGGACTTGTATGTAAGGTCAGCCGTGACGATGGTTCCGTTCTTGATGACAGTGCTCATCGGTTTCTCCCTGTTGCAGCGAGGCTGCTTTTTCATTGTTCAGATAGCAAATACCAGGGGCAACGCCCTTAGCCGTCACCCCACGACCTCCGCCGTTTCCAGCACCGCGTGCAGCAGCACATCGACCGATTTTGCCGCCCAGTCGGGGCTGATCTCTTCTGCCTCGTTGTGGCTGAGGCCATCGACGCAGGGGCACATAATCATCGTGGTCGGATAGACGCGGTTGATCCAGCATGCATCGTGGCCTGCGCCCGAGATGATGTCCATGTGGCTGTAACCCAGCTTTTCGGCCGCCGCGCGGACGCGGGCGACCAGCGTGGGGTCAAATGCAGGCGGGTCGAACTGGCCAACGATCTGGCTTTCAAAGCTGCAGCCCAGCGCCTCGCAAATTGCCGGTGCGCGGGCCTGCAATTCAGCCACCATTCCGTTGAGCGTGTCGAGTTCGTGACTGCGAAAATCAATCGTGAACACCACCTTTTCGGCGATGATGTTGCGCGAGTTCGGGTACACATCAATATGCCCGATAGCGCCCACGGCGTTCGGTTGGTGCTGCATGGCGATTTCGTGCACGAGTTCGGTGATCTGCGCCAAACCGCGCCCTGCGTTGCGCCGCATCCGCATCGGTGTGGAGCCGGTGTGCTGACCTTTGCCGATCACCGTGCATTCAACCCAGCGCAAGCCTTGGCCGTGGGTGACAACACCGATGTCCTTGCCCTCGGCTTCCAAAATCGGCCCTTGCTCGATGTGCAACTCGAACATCGCATGCATTTTGCGCGCGCCAACCTTTTCGGGGCCGACCCAACCGATGCGCTTGAGTTCGTCACCAAAACTCAGACCTTTGGCATCCTTGCGGCTGTAGGCAAAATCTTGGGTCAGAACGCCCGCGAAAACGCCCGAGGCAAGCATCGCAGGTGCAAAACGCGTACCCTCTTCATTGGTCCAGTTGGTCACCACAATCGGGTGGCGGGTCTTGACCTTGAGGTCGTTGAGCGTGCGGATCACCTCAAGCCCGCCGAGCACGCCCAGAACACCGTCATATTTGCCGCCCGTTGGCTGGGTATCAAGGTGGCTGCCGATATAGACTGGAAGCGCGTCAGGGTCGGTGCCTTCACGGCGGGCAAACATGGTGCCCATTTCATCGACGCCCATGCTGAGGCCCGCGTCTTCACACCAGCGCTGAAAGAGCGCGCGGCCCTCGGCGTCTGCGTCGGTCAGGGTCTGGCGGTTGTTGCCACCCGCCACACCGGGACCGATTTTTGCCATATCCATCAGGCTGTCCCAAAGGCGGGCGCCATCTATCCGCAGGTTCTCACCTGGTGCCGTCATAAGCGTTCTCCCTGTGCCAGAGGGTCTTGGTGCCCTCAATTGCGAATCTTTTCTGACCGTTCGGTCAAGACAGAGCGCATCACGAATGGCACCTTGCGGTCAACGGATTTCTGGACGGCAGGAAACAGCACCTGCACCGCGCCCAACGACGCCGCAGTGCAGCAGAAAGCCGCCCGAAACGCAGGCAGAGTCAGTCTGCCTCTAGCACCATGTCAATCGCGCCACAGGGGCATTCGGCAACGCAGATGCCACAGCCCTTGCAATAGTCGAGGTTGATCTCGAAACCTTTGCCGGGGCCGAGCTTGATCACTGCGTTGTCGGGGCAGACCCCGTAGCAGTTGTCGCATTCAAAGCAGTTGCCACACGACAAGCAGCGACGCGCCTCGAACAGCGCTGTCTCTTCGGTCAGGCCACCCTGCACCTCATCAAAGCTTGAGGTGCGGCGCGCCATATCCAGCTGCGGGCGCAGCGTCTTGGGCGCGTCGGAATAATACCACGGGTTCAGCCGGTCGAACTCGGCAATCGGTTTTTGCACTTTGGGCGCCAGCACCTTGTTGTGCAGCCATGCGTCGATATTGCGCGCGGCGCGTTTGCCGTGGCCCACCGCCACGGTAACGTTCCGCTCGCCGGGAGCCATATCGCCGCCGGCAAAAAGGCCCGGATGCGCGGTCATCTGCGACACAGGGTCAACCGCGACCATGCCATCCGCGCCCATCAGCCCCGGCACCGCAGCCAACAGCGATGTATCGACATCCTGCCCCACCGCCAGCACCAGCGAATCTGCGTCGAGCGTTTCGAACTCGCCTGTGGGCTGTGGCTTGCCCTCGGCGTCGAGCACCATCTTTTCGATTGTCAGCGTGCCGCCTTCAGCACCAGTGATGGTGGACAACCACTTGACCTTGACGCCTTCCTCCAGTGCCTCTTCCAGTTCGAAATCATGTGCAGGCATACGCTCGCGGGTGCGCCGATAAACGATGATCGCCTCGGTCGCCCCCAACCGGCGCGCAGTGCGCGCCACGTCGATCGCGGTATTGCCGCCACCGTAAACCACCACGCGGCGGCCCAGCATTGCCGGCGCTTCGCCCTCCATCGAGCGCAGTACCGCGACAGCATCGAGAATATGCGAGGAGTCCTTGGCCGGAATGAAGGCGCGCTTGGCAATATGGGCACCGATCGCCAGATAGGCGGCATCTGCCCCCTCATCACGCATCGCGGCAAGAATATCGCTAACCTTCTCGCCATAACGGAAGGTTACGCCCATCGCCGCAATGCGCGCGACTTCGGCGTCGAGCACGTCGCGCGGCAAACGGTATTTGGGGATGCCAAAGCGCATCATGCCGCCCGGCGCCTCGCCCGCCTCGATCACCGTGACGCTGTGGCCCAGATGGCGCAGATGATAGGCCGCCGACAGCCCCGAAGGCCCCGCCCCCACCACCAGAACATGCTTGCCGGTTTCGGCCTCGGGTGCCGCAAACTGCCAACCAAGCGCCAGCGCTTCGTCACCCAAAAAGCGCTCGACCGAGTTGATTCCCACAGCCGCATCAAGCTTGGCGCGGTTACACACGCCTTCGCAGCTATGATAACAAACGCGCCCCATGATCGCAGGAAACGGGTTGTCACGCACAAGGTGGCGCCAAGCGGCCTCATAGTCGCCGCTCTCGGCATGAAAGAGCCAGCCTTGGATATCTTCGCCCGCCGGGCATTGCGCATTGCAGGGCGGCAGGCGGTCCACATAGACCGGGCGTTCGGTGCGCCAAGCGCCGGTCTTGTTGGCCAGCGACGAGCCGGGGTCGAGCGTGATCGCAAAGGGTTTCTTCATGGTCATGCTGCGCCCTCCACATCCAGAAGGCCGAAGCGTTTGATGTTCTTGTCGGCCATTGCCTGAATCCGCGCGATGGTTTCGGGATGGCCCTTGGCGCCGAAAAGATGCGCATAGCGTTTTTGCAGGCGCAGATATTCATCCACCGGCACCGGGCGGCGGATTTTGGTGACCGCAGTGATCTCGCCATCTTCGGCCTCGAACACCGGGAAAAGCCCGGTTTCCCGCGCAAGGCGCGCAAGGCGGATCGTGTCGCAACTCGCTGCTCCCCAACCCAGCGGGCAGGGCACGAATACATGCAGGTAGCGCGCGCCGCGCAGGCTCATGGCCTTTTCGACCTTGGCTTCAAGGTCGTGCAGGTCGGCCACGGTGGCGGTAGCGACGTAGGGAATTTCGTGCGCCACCGCGATCAGCGGTACGTTCTTGCCCTTGCCAAATTCGGCGCCCGGCTCGGGGCCCAACGGCTGCGTTGTAGCAGTGCGTGCCGCGGGCGGCGTGGCCGAAGAGCGTTGCACCCCGGTGTTCATGTAGCCTTCGTTATCATAGCAGATGTAAAGCACGTCATCGTTGCGCTCGAACATGCCCGAAAGGCAGCCAAAACCGATGTCGGTGGTGCCACCGTCGCCACCTTGTGCGATTACGCGGGTGACGGCCTCGGGCAACCCCGCCTTTGCCGCCTTGACTTTCAAGGCGGCCGCGATGCCAGACCCTACCGCAGCAGCGTTCCCAAAAAGCGAGTGGATCCATGGCAATTGCCACGACGTTTCGGGGTAAGGCGTTGAAAACACCTCAAGGCAACCGGTCGCGTTTGCAGCGATCAACTGCCCCTCTGTGGCGCGCATGGCGGCATCAACCGCATAGCGCGCGCCCAGCGCCTCACCACATCCCTGACAGGCTCGGTGACCCGAGTTGAGCGAGTTGTCGCGCGCAATCGAGCTTTGCACCGTGCGCTTGTCTTCGGGCAGCAAGCGGTTGCCCACGGTAAAGGTGCCGGTCTGATAGAACTTGATCGGTTGTGTCATGGCCAGACCTTTCTAGCGGTTGCGCGGCGCACTGGCGCCGATATCGCGCAAAAGCGCCTCGGGCAGCGGCCCGGTGTGGCGGCTTGCGGCTTCGCGGGCGAGGTGGCGGTTCACGATGTCCCAATCGAGATCGAGGAAAGTGAGGTTTTTCAGTTCGTCCGCAACCGCCAAGCGCAATACCCGCAACAACGAATCTTGCGTGATCGGGCGACCACCTAGCCCCGCGACAACCGTGTAACCGCGAACGTGAATGCGCACCATCGCCAGCCGCACGTCGGTGGAAACAATGCCACCAAGGCCGACCGAAAAGCTTTTTTCCAGCACCACAACGCGCGCCGTTCGCGCCAACGCCGCACGCACCGCCGCCATCGGGAAGGGGCGGAAGCAGCGGATGGAAAGGACGCCGATTTTCACCCCTTCGGCGCGCAGCGTGTCGATGGTTTCTTCCAATGTGCCCACCACCGAACCCAGCGCCACCACGATCGTTTCAGCGTCGTCGATGCGGTAGCCGCGCACGAGCCCGCCAGCATCGCGCCCGAACACCTCTTTGAACTCGTCGGCAATTTCCGGAATGCGGTCGAGCGCCATGGTCTGCTTGGCATGCGCCAAATAGCGCACTTCCATAAATGCCTCAGGCCCCACCATCGCGCCGATCGACACCGGGTCAGCGGGGTCAAGCACTTGGCGCGGTTCATAGGGCGGCAGGAAGGCATCGACCTGTGCCTGCTCGGGCATATCGACCTGTTCATAGGCGTGCGTAAGGATAAAGCCATCCATGCACACCATCACCGGCATCGACATTTCTTCGGCAAGCTTGAACGCCTGAATGTGCAGATCAAGTGCCTCTTGGTTGCTTTCAGCAAATAGCTGAATCCAGCCGCAATCGCGCTGACTCATGCTGTCGCTGTGGTCGTTCCAGATATTGATCGGCGCACCGATGGCGCGGTTGGCCACGGTCATCACAATCGGCAGCCCAAGGCCCGAAGCGTTATAAACCGCCTCAACCATGAACAAGAGGCCCTGGCTTGCGGTGGCGGTATAGGTGCGCGCGCCCGCGGCGGACGAACCGATGGCCACGCTCATCGCCGCAAACTCGGATTCGACGTTGAGAAATTCGCATGGGACCAATTCGCCCGACTTGACCAGCGCGCCCAGCCCTTCAACGATATGGGTCTGCGGTGAAATCGGGTAGGCGCAGATTACTTCGGGACGGCAGAGCGCGACTGCCTCAGCGACGGCTTGCGAGCCTTCAATCTGCTTAATCATGTCTTCGCCTCCTCGCGTGCCACCAGCAATGCATGCGCCTCAGCGGCGGCAGCGATATTGCGTTCGGCCACCTCGCCCTTGAACTTGCGATCGATGGCGTAGGTAACTGCTTCCAGCGAAATCATCCCTGTCATCGCTGCAAATCCGCCCAGTAGAACCGCGTTGGGCAGCGGGCGGTGCAGGTGCTTCATCGCAATCTCGGTCGCAGGCAACGTAAGGACGTGCCCGGCGGGCAGACCTGCGGCAACCTCGTCCAACCCCATCTCTGCGATGCTGTGGCGGCTGTTGATCAGCACATATCCACCGGGCTTCAACCCTTGGAACACGTCGATCTGGTCAAGCAGATGCGCATCCTGCACGATCAACGCATCGGGTGCGAGGATCGGCTCGCGCAAACGGATCGCCTTGTCATCGATGCGGCAAAAGGCCACCACCGGGGCGCCTGTACGCTCAGACCCAAACGAGGGGAACGCCTGCGCGTGGCGACCCTGCTCAAATGCCGCAATCGAAAGCATTTCGGCGGCGGTCACCACCCCCTGCCCGCCGCGACCATGAATGCGAATTTGTAGAATGGTGTGGCCCCCCACGATGTTAGCGCACAACAGCGCTGCCTGAGAGAGATTGCCCACCCTGACCGCCCGCACCTTGACATGGATCAGTTTCAGCGCATTCGCTTGCCGCTGCGGCACTTCGCGGCGGCGGATGCGCGGTACTGGCGGCGCCTTGAAACATGTGGATCGTGGTGACGGGGCCTTCCGTCATCGCCCCTTGACCTCGACGACTCATATGCCGAGGTCAGTTTCGCGCGTTATAGGCGACGCGCTGGTTGCCAGAAACGCTGGGTCAAACAGTTAAGGCACTGCAACCTATTGTGCGCTCGCAGGTTTCGCGTAGCTCATCAACTGTCGAGCAGCGATTCCATTTCATCCAGAAGTTTTTCCAGAATCGGCGATGTATCGCGCCAACTATCCCGCGTAGAAATCGCGCCGGCGCGGTCTTCGACGATCTTGTGCTCTACCTCAGCCGCAAGCGCGCCAATTTTGGGGAAACCAAAGGTCGCTGCTACACCGGTGATCTTGTGCGAAAGATTTGAAATGTTTTGCAAAGCCACCGCAGAGTCCTGATCGACTTCCAGGTTATGAATCATTTCCTCGAACATCAGGATGCGTTCTACGACTGTCGCAAGAAACTTGCTGCGCAGCAGAGACAACTGGCTTTGCAATTGACCACCAAGCGCGCTCGGCGAAGATGCCTCAATTTTTTGCCCTGCGGCAATCGTCATGACACAAACCTCCAAACTCTTGATTTATTGCTCTGCGGCGTCAACGCAACCGCGATAGCTTTGTCGAGGATCGTCACCTGCTTGCCAAGCGCAACCATCGAGCTGCGCACAAGCTCTCCAACAGTCACAACCGGGGCGGGCAAGCCCCCTGCAGCATAGAAGCTTTCAAAATCCATCAGCGCAACATTGATGGAGGTTTCCAGTTCTGCGGTGTCATGCTCTGAAAGCCGGCTAACAAGTGCGACGAAATTGCCTTCGCCCGCATAGGCAATCATCGGTTGCTCGGTCTTCAACTCATCTGCGATGACGCTTGCGACATCCTTCAGCATGTCCAGAAACTCGGCAGGCTCTGCCTGTCTGAATATCGAGGCCGCGTTCTCGATGTGGACCGCAAAAGCAGCAAGCCCGATCTGGCGGCCATAGCCAAGCGTGAGCAGATAGTTTTCGAGCGCCAGATATTCGATGCAGTTCGGCACGCCCGGAATATTGGTCGGCGCCTCGAAGTCAACGCGCACCGCCGGCGTACGCGCGTTCGCGCTGGCCTGCGCGGCGAGTGTTGCGTTGCGATTCATCTCTGCGTTCAGGCGCACAGCCATTCCTAGGCGCGCACGAATTTCAAGTCGATCGAGCGGTTTGGTCAGGTAGTCGGTAGCCCCGGCCATGAACGCAGCATCGACGAAGCTTTTGCCGGACATCGACGTGATCATGATAATCGGAGTCTGACGATAGATTTCCAGCTTGCGGATCGCGCGGCAAACATCAACGCCGCTCATCCCGGGCATCTGGATATCCAGCAGAAAACAATCGAACGGCCGACCCGCCCGAGCGATATACTCTAATGCTTGCTCGCCCGAACTCGCGGACGTTACGTCTTCATGTGCCATCTCATGCAAGGTAAGCGAAAGCAACTCGCGGAACATGGGGTCGTCGTCGACCGTTAGAATTCTCACTGGATGTTACCTCCACGTTCAATCTTCCGAGTAGCAACATGAATCAAACCTGCAACATCGAACATTTTCGGGGTTACCCTTCGATCACTCACTCATTGGTGCAGCACAATTCTGGCAACAATTTGTCCGTTCTGTGCTTGTTAACGGTTTTTTAGCGATAACAGCGACTGCATCGGCTCGCGGCCAACATCGAAGCCAAAGCCTTTCGCAGCGGAGCAAAAGCCGTCTTTGCGACCCGCTGCCTTGGCCAAAACGCCGGTTCAAGCCGACGCGCGTTGTTTCCGTTCTGGAAACGTTAGGTCACACGTCATCGCGAGGATTCGGCGTGGATTTCGCTGGTCCGGTGGTGGAAACCGCTCTATGGTGGCGTTGTTCCAGATGGATTTTGGCACAGATTATGTGCGTATCTGGTGGCTGTGATGGTGCGTGCCGGGGCCGTTTTGTGGCCCATGTTGTTTTTGGCCAGCAAGATGCTGTGGTGCTTTTTCAAAGCGCGCTAAGTTTGTCATTTTTCCGATGATCGCAAACCGCAACTTTGCCGAAACCCGGCGCAAGTCTGGACTAATGCCACTATGGACGACCTACGACGCATACTACACGTGGACGACGACGACGACATATTGCAGATCGTGCAACTCTCGCTTGGCTTGATCGGCGGATTCACATTGCTTCAGTGTTCCTCTGGCGCTGAAGCCATTGCAAAAGCAGCGGAATTTTCGCCAGACCTCATGCTCATGGACTTCATGATGCCTGACATGAACGGATATGCGACGCTGATCGAGCTGAGGAAAACAGAAAGCCTTGCGCATGTACCCGCAATCTTCATGACCGCGAAGAACCTCGCTACCGATTTCGACGAAACAGTAAGCGCGGCAGTCATCGGGAGCATCATGAAGCCGTTCGATCCGATGGAACTGCCCGGCCAGGTCAGCGAACTTTGGGCAAAGAACGCCGCGAAGTAGCGCGAATACTGTTGCACATTAGGCACCCTGACGGCAATGGCAGGACAGCAAACCGATAGCAGCGCCGGGGCGCGCGAAGCTTGGGTTTGCCGACCAACCTTTCATTTTTCAACCTGGCGGCGCGATGGGTGCACGGGGTCACACCTGCTGCGCGCGGCAGGGGTGATCATTGGCCACGGAATTGACACGTTCAGAACGCACTTTTGGCCAACACGCTGCCGATACTCGCATCGGTTGTGGGTATGTGGTCTTCGGCGAACAAGCCATTGGTGCGACGTGAAAAGAGTTCCGGCAATGCGGAAAAGCAGGTCAGCGAGGCGAAATGAAAGTTCTGGCAGTCGACGACGACACCATGGTTTTGGATCTGCTTGAGCAGTCACTTACGCTATTTGGTCACTCGCAGACCCTAACCGCACCTTCTGCTGAAAAAGCGCTGGAAACTCTGCAGGGCGGGCGCACTCGGGTCGACTGTTTTTTGCTTGATATTCAGATGCCCGACATGGACGGCATAGAGCTGTGCAGCAAACTCCGCGAAATGCGCGCCTATGCGCGCACGCCGATCATCATGTTAACCGCGATGTCACAAACCGAATATGTGGAACGCGCTTTTGCGGCCGGGGCCACGGACTATCTGACCAAACCGTTCGATTTTCTTGAACTCGCCTTCCGGCTGAGAATGGCCGAGTTGCTCGTGTCAGAAACCCATCGCGTCGCCGAACGGCAAGGGGAGTTGGCAAAGATGCGCCTGATCATGGGCACCCCCGCAATGCCGCGCCTTGATCACCCCACCGAGATTGAAGGTGTTCACGGCGCAATCAGCTATACGGCGTTCGAAAACTATATCATGCAACTGTCGCGCAGCAGCCAGTTCTCCTCGTCTGTTTTCGCAGTGAGCATTGGTGATATCGAAAAAATTCACGCCACCGCTAGCGCCAGCGAATATATCTACGTTCTGCACTCGGTGGCAAAAGCCATCGCAAACACTTTGAACGAAGAAGGCAGCCTGCTTTCGTACCGCGGAAACGGCCTGTTTGTATGTGTCAGCCACCAAAGGTCAAACTCGACCGCCGACGACATCCGTAGTGGAATCGACCAGCTTCTTCGAATTCGCCAAGACCGCGAGTGCCGCGGGCGCACCATCACGGTAGCGGTTGGTGATCGCGCAAGTTTCGGAGCTATTTCAAGGTTTGGCGCACTGCAACCAATTCACCGCGCTATCGTGAACCTTGGAAAAGCGGGCGGGAAGAACAACCCGACCTTTGGCGGTGCCGCCCGCGCAAAAAGCGCCGGCTACGCGCTTGTCGCACCGGCGATGCCAGACCCGGACATTTTCGAGGACATGTTGCGTGAAACTTTGACCAGCGAAGTTGCGTTGATTGATCGCAACGCTTCGCCGATCGAATAAGCGTCAGTGCATCTCGTTGCTTAGCGTCATCATTGCTACTTGCACGCGCACATCGTCAATGACCATGACCGGTCCTGCAGGCTCTGCTTTCATATTGAGTCGCCCGATCCAACGGGACCAAACCGCAGGGACCAGGCCCAGAATCTGCTGTGCGCCCAAAGATCGGGACGCACTAATCATCTCTAGCATCAAGTCGCTTTGTACCTTGATCCGCAGATTTGCGGGCACGCTGGTCGATACGAAAACACGCGAAGATTCCATGATTTTGGGGTCTACCGGCGCTTCGGCATACAGAAGATCTGATGGAATGCCTTCAAGCATGCCTTTTTGCGCGTCTCGGATCATATAGGTATACATGCCGCACTTGGCCGTTGTCGGCGTCAAACGGATTCCCGCCAACACTTCTTCACCGTCATGCACGGCTATCCAACGGCTTGCGGGTGTGTCGTATTGGTCGAACTCCATCCCGTCAGCTTCGGGTAGATCCCAATGATTTCGAACTATAAAAGATCGCCTGCGCGCTTTGAAAAGATTTACAAATAACTCGCCATGCGCGTGAATATTATGAAAGGACAATGTGGTTGTTTCGATACCCATGCTGTGGCCATCCATGAATTACCGTCTCCTGCGTTGGATTGAGACACCTCACAAATTATAACTTTACCAATGTTGCCTGATGTGACTGTTTCGTGACGCCAAACAACCGCGAAACCACACCAGGCTGCACCACCGCGACGCGCGGAACAACATGCGTCGACCAAAGCCTAGAAATGCTCGCGAACAAATCAGCCGAAGATGCCGTCGCCGCGCCCGAATCATCGGACTTCCAAAATAGGTTTGGGGTGGCGTTCACTGCTGCTTTGCCTACGAGTTTTTTTTCGTTCTACGTCTTTTCAGATTTTTGTTAACCATTCTTGTGTTGCAAGAGACAATTGAGGCGAAACTGTGGCATTGTTGCACCTCTCTGGGTTGTAGGGATTCACTTTCACTCTCGCCGTTGCGTCACAATGTCGCGGTTGCGCCGTATTAGCGAGCGTTTTGCGACCTTTGGCACCGGAAAGCCAATCATCGGATCGGCGCAATTGGAATTGCTTCGCGCGCTTGGCGTCGCGACTCACGTGGCGCCTACGGCCGAGTTTGACTGTATCCACTAACCAGACGCAAGCGCGCCAGCGAGCCCAGAGCGCGCGCTTCGCTGTGACGTAGCGGCGCGTTTCAAGTTCGCGGAGTAGGGGCATCCCCACCCTGTCGCAGTTTCCGAAAAACGCCAACTGGCCACCACATTTTAGTCAGACTCGTCGGCCAGAAAGTATTGAACGGTATTAGAAGCCACGCTCGCACCCCGTGAGCGCGGCCCGCCAATAGGCAACAATGCCGCCGTGTCTGGAGGAAACATGAACGCCTATTATCAACAGTTCAGAATTGTCGGCGAAGTAGCCGAGATGGTATTACTACATGAACCCAGCAGGCGCCTGCTGGTGGACATTTCGTTCGAGCCGTTGCTCGGGCGTATGCACGCACCGCGCGGCAATCTGGCGACCTTGACGATCACCGACGATGACATGATCGGGCAATTCCTGCGCGACGTGTCGGTGGGCGACGTAACTGCCGCCAACGGAACATTTCGGCAGACGGACTATGTTCCCCACAAGACAACCTACATCGACACGACCTTTCTGGTGACCGACTTTCAAAAACTCAATCTCGATGAGTTTGCCCAAGCTTTCAAACCGCGCCTCACGGAAAGGCCGCACCACGTCACGCTGCACTGACGGCCACCACCTGGGTCCTGACTGCCTCGCTGGCGCGATTTGCGCCGCGAGGCAGTTTGCGTTTGCCTATGGCGGCGCCCAGCTTCGGCGCCAGAGCGCTGGACTGTTTGCGAAAGACAGTCTTAATGTTCTCACGGTTGCAACAATCTCGCGCCATAATTGGTCATTATAGTCAGGGACGAGGGCAATCGGGTTCGACGTGCGGCACTCTGCAAGAAGCATCCGCACGGCGCGACACGGGCAACAATCAGATCCCTTGAGAGCAAGCTAGGAAGTCCCATGAGTATGCTGTCAGATCAATCGCCGAGCTACACCACCTCTATCCGGTCGCATCTCTGGAGACGTCTGGCACCTTACATCAATGGATATCCGGCCAAAAATCCTTCGTTTTCACGCGCTGAAAAGAGGCTCAAGGACTTTGCTGCAGGTGGCCTCGCCCTTTATTGGCAGCGCCAGGGCATCTATCTCGGCGCGGCGCTGCTCTGCGGTATCTACTACAGCATCCTGATATCGGCCATTTGCTACGCCCTGTGCGAAGTAACTGAACTGGCCGACACCATCGCATCGCGGCGGGTGCTGGCCTGGACAGGCGGCGGTCTGGAGCAGTGCAAGAAAAGCTATCGCCTATTACTGCTGACATCGACGCTCAGCTCAATCGCTGTTGCGATTTTCGTGTTTTTCGTAGCGTATCTTGAAGGCACGTCGTCCCATTTCACCCCGCTGCTATTTCTGTTTGCTGCGGGCCTTTTTGCCGCGGTGAACAACCATCAGATTCCGCAAATTTTGATGGTTCGCTTGTTAATCTATGGTGCGCTGTTCCTCTTTATTCCATTGAAAGATATCTTCGTACTTAGCGCCCCGTTGAACTCGCCGCATTGGCTTCAATTCATGACGTCGATCTTTGTTTTGTATTTCGTTCTCGACTGCTCGTTTATCTTTCTGAAAATGTACCGTAACGGCCTCGATCAGCTTGATGAAGTTCGGGTTCAACGCGATGCCGCACAGATGGCGCTTAAGGTTAAATCGGAATTCGTGTCTGTCGTAAGTCACGAACTTAGAACCCCGCTGACTTCGATCAAAGGCGCGTTGAGCCTGATGCGCAGCGGCGCGCTCAAGGCCAACCCAGAGCGCTATGATGAAGTGCAGGAAATTGCGTATAAAAACAGCCTTCGCCTTGCGTCATTGATTAACGATCTTCTTGATATTCAACGACTTGAACAGGGCAAGCTGAGCTATAGCTTCGAACGCGCCAACCTCGCGGATCTGGTGCAGGACTCTGTCGAGTCAATTAGCACCTATGCCACGCCAAAGCAGATCAAGGTCAATTTCACGCGCCCTGATACCGAAGTTGTGGCCTATGTTGACAATGCACGAATGCACCAAGTGTTCGATAACCTGCTGTCCAATGCGATCAAGTTTTCAAATGTCGGTGGTGAAATTGAAATTTCGCTCAAAATGGTCGATGGGCAGGCAAAAATATCTGTCAGGGACTACGGCATTGGTATACCTGAGAATGCGCGTGAAAAAGTTTTTGGGCGCTTTGCCCAAGTCGACTCGTCTGATCGGCGGTCTTTCGGTGGCAGCGGCCTTGGCCTGAGCATTGCGCAGGAAATCGTCAAATCCCATGGCGGCACCATCGACTACGTGAGCGAGCTCGGGGTCGGCACTACGTTCACCGTCGAGCTGCCGCTTGCTCGATGAAGCAGGCGCAATCTATTGAGCCACGCGGGTTAATGCCTCAAGGCATTGTCGCGCTTCGTCAAGATAGTCCAGTTCAGCGCCGTTAAGCGCGCCTTCACCCTCCAAGGTTGGAAAACCCGCGATTGCGGCGCGCAGGTGCTGGACCGCAGCGTCCGGATCGACCTCGGCCAACTTGAAGCTTGTGCGCGCAAGATCTCGGCGCCAGTTCGGGTTACCCTCTACAAGGCGCGCTAGTATCGACAGCACTTCGCCACAGGCCGCGCACGCCGCGTCTGTGTTTCCCATCGCGCGCTCTGCGTCATCGATTTCGTCGAGAGCGATCGCAAGATCGACTTTCCATGCGGGGTCCTGCGCGGCGTTCGCGCGCACCAACGGCAGCCGTTCTTGCCACGCAGATAGCGCGCCTTTATAAAGCGACCTTATACCATCAACTGCGTAGGTAAACTGCATTCATCGAATTGCGCCGCACCCAAGTTTTTCGACGAAACCCTGCGGCACCGAGCCAGGCATCCAGCTCGGGCAACAATACGCCGCTCTTATAAAAGGACGTTATCGACACTTCGGCTTCGATCAGTGAGATTGATGACAGCAACGCTCGCGCGCCCTTCAGGCACAAGAGTTCGGCTCCCTGAACATCCAAGGCCAGAATATCCACCTCGGCCAGCGCGATTCCGTGTTCGGGCAAAAGCTTGTCCAACTGTCGCATATACAGTCGTCGTATCTCGCCAGTCTCTTTCACGTGCTGGTGCATTTGGTGCGTTTTGTCCTTGCGGAAGATCGAGTTAGAGGCCCCGTCGTTCGAAAAAATGTAGAACTCAGTCGGTTTGCCATCTTCGTCGCCGACCAGCGCTTCAATCACCAGATGCTGTGTCGGGTGGTCTTTGGCCTTGCGCGCCAGCCAGACGCGTGGCGTAGGCGGCAGGGCGGCAAGGTTGACGCGCAGATCAGCTGCAACAGTTGGGTCTGCCTCGATCCAAATTACACGTGCAGCGCCCCAGCGGGTGTAGAGTGCGGCCTCTTCGCCGTGATGTGCCCCGACGTGGACGATGGTCTTGCCAGCAAGGCTGCCCAGACGCATTGCAAAATGACGAATAAGATACATGGCAATGTGTTCCGATTACTGCTTGCGAACAGCCCTGACATGCCAACCAAAAGTCTGAAGGTCAGCAGAGCGGCGATTTTCTCGTGGGCCATCAAGAGTGGCCAAAAGTCGCACATTCATTCGGGCGAGAAACAGAAGTATCAGCGAGACGGGGTCCAGAAGCCAGCCGGAATAGCTGCGACGCACCTTGCGCGCCCGTCCAAGTTCCTGGTCAAGCATGTCGAAGAATCCGCCGTTAGAAGAAAGTTCGGCTATTGTAAAACCAAGCCTGTTAAGGTGAGTCTCGTAGAAAAAACGTGAAAATCCAGTGCAGTAGTGGTAGGGAGCGAAGTGAGTCATACTGGTGAACGGCGCGGTGATGATGATCTGCCCACCAGGCTTGACTAGGCGCGCGAGCTTGTCAACTGCCCGCACCGGATCGACCACATGTTCCAAGACTTCGGTGCAAAGAACAGCGTCAAATTGCCGGTCCTCGGGAATGTCGTAAAGGTCGCAGACTATGTCGATCTGGCTAAAATCCCAGACCCCGGTGTGGAGCCCCGATCCATCGCCTTTGCCATCGTATTGCGCAATGTCCTGTGAAATATAGTCGAGATGCGCGCAAAACGGCTTGTTGGCGCATTCCCCCGCGCCGATATCAAGCAGTGATTGTCCGGCTGGAAGGTTGCCAAGTCGCGTTTTCAACCATTTTTCCCGGAATTCTAAATTCCTAACCCTGCGCACCGGCGCCCCCCGCAATTTGATACTTGACTGTCACTAGCATGATCGACCCAACGTGTCAGGGTGCGACCCTGCCCTTTTGCAGCGAAAAATGAATTAGGAGATCGACCTGTCCGGCGCTGATCGTCATGGCAACGCCGCGTGCGCAGATCAACATTGGCGCGCCTGAACATGGGAGCGGATTTCGCTGCCCGCCAACCCTACCTCGCCGCGTCGCGACCAGTTGCAGAGCAATATGGCGACATTCATCTGCGTGCAGCACAGGCGGTGCTTGCGGATTGAATGCCGTTTCAGATCTATGGCCCCCTATCGGCAATTTTAGCAAGTAACCTTAAAGTCCACTGGTTACCAGAAGCCCGCGGGCCGCATTGGCCGCAAGATTGACAAGTCTTGGCCCAACAGGGACAAGCAGGTTCGCAAGTGCGGCAGAGGGAAGGCAATGGCATGAAGATGATTGGTCTTGTCATCCACCTTGAACGCGCAACTGCGCGTCGGGCCGTTGCGATGCGGCTGGTTGAAGAGTGTGGCCTGCCCGCGCAACTTCTGGCCGCAGTGGACGGCCGCAGCCTCTCGCCCGCGATCATCGAAGCGCGCCTGCTGCGCGACCCTATCCACCCCGTCTTTCCTCATGCCCTGCGTGCTGGCGAGGTGGGTTGCTTTCTCAGCCACCGTCTAGCCTGGCAGTCCTTGTTGGAAAGCGATGCCGATGCCGCGCTGATTCTGGAAGATGATGCCGCCCTTGGCCCCGAGTTTCCCGCAGCCTTGCGGTTAGCCGCTCGCAACCTCGGCGCGCAATCACCGGCGTCCCCCAGTTCTTCAGCGATGGGGTACATCCAGTTCCAGACCCGCCTCTTGCGTAACCAGACAGCCCTCGATGCCGAGGGTCCGTGCCAACTGTATCAGCCAATTGTCACGCCATTGCGCACCACAGGGCAGCTTGTTAACCGCAGAGCCGCCGAGCACCTGCTTGAACTGACCTGGCGGTTTGATCGACCGGTTGACACCTTCTTGCAGATGCATTGGCACACCGGTCTGCGGCTGGCCTGCATCGCGCCTTCAGGCCTTTCTGATGTGAGCGCCGTGTCTGGCGGCAGCACGTTGAAATTACGCCACAACTTTGGCGACCGGCTGTCAAGAGAATGGAACCGCTTTCGCTATCGCCGGGCGGTGCAACGCGCGTCAGCCAAGGCGGTGCAATGATTATTGCTCGCTTGCATGGTGGCCTTGGTAACCAATTGTTCCAATATGCGGCGGGTCGCAGCCTGGCCTTGCGTCTTGGTGTGCCTCTGGGGCTTGATGAACGGCGGCTTGAGCCGCTTGGCCTGCGCTCTGCCCGCGGGCATTTCGCCTGGCAGGTTGCCGCGCCCCCGTTTGCGCTGCCCCCAGACCGGGGCGAAAGTCTTGCACGCTATGCACTGTGGCGCGCCTTCGGCTCGCGACCCATTCTGCGCCGCGAGCACGGCTTGGGCTTTAACTCGGGGTTTGAACACTGGGGCGACGATAGCTATTTGCACGGTTATTGGCAAAGCGAGCGCTATTTCTCCGACATTACCGAGACCTTGCGCCAGGATCTGAGAATCGTCACCCCCGCCAGCCCCCGAAACGCCGAGATGGCCCGGCGCATAGCCGCCGCCGACTCCGTTTCGCTGCATGTGCGGCGCGGGGATTATCTGCAGATAGCGGCGCATAATATCTGTACCGAGGACTATTTTCGGCGCGCTCTTAACCGGATTGTCGACGTCTCGGGCATCACGCCGACCGTCTTTGTGTTTTCCGACGACCCTGCTTGGGCCATTGCCAATCTATCTTTGCCCTATGAAAAAGTAGTCGTTGATTTCAATGGTCGCGAGGCCGATTACGAAGACCTTCGCCTGATGAGCCTTTGCCGCCATAACGTAATTGCTAACTCCTCGTTCTCTTGGTGGGGGGCCTGGTTGAATGCTAATCCAGATAAACTTGTTGCCGGACCGACGCGCTGGTTCGCAGATCACCACCGCTCCAACCCCGATATACTGCCACATGACTGGTTGGCTGTGTCCTGATGGTTGGGCGATGGCGTGCGTCTGCCATACGCTCATCGCATTCAATAAGGTAGGAGGCAACATCAACAGAAGCGATCCAAGGGTAGCAAGGCAAATGCGAGTTTTTCGCGGCCAACCCGGTAACGCGCCTCTTTGACTTGGCATCTTGAGAATATAGAAATAATCGGGCACCAACTGGCCGAGTCGCTCGAAAAAACAGGGCTGCGTACGACGCCCCTGCAAGGAGAATTTGATGGATCTGCCTATTTTTCCCGATCTGAGAGGCGCGTCCGTCTTCATCACTGGCGGCGGGTCGGGCATCGGTGCCGCGCTGACCGAAGGCTTCTTGCGGCAGGGCGCGCGTGTGGCGTTTTGCCAGCGTCGCGATGCGACCGAGTTTTGCGACCGGATGGAGCGGGTCACCGGCAACCGCCCGCTCTTTCTACCTTGCGACATCACCGACACTGGCGCCCTTGAGGCCGCCTTGGATACGGTCGCCCGCGCTCAGGGGCCGGTCACGGTGTTGGTAAACAACGCGGCCGACGACCAACGCCACTCGACACTGGAGGTTGACGAAAGCTTTTTCGACAGGTCGATCGCAATCAACCTCAAGGCCTATTTCTTTGCCGCCAAAGCCGTGATCCCGGGCATGAAAAGCGCGGGTGGCGGTGCGATCATCAACTTCTCGTCGATCAGTTACATGATGGGGAACACAGGTTATCCGATCTATGCTGCTTCGAATTCAGCGATCAACGGCCTGACACGCAGCCTAGCGCGAGAGTTTGGGCCCGACCGAATCCGCGTTAACGCGCTGGCACCCGGCTGGGTGCAGACGCAAAAGCAGAAAGATCACTGGGTGACACCCGAGGGCCTAGCTGCACATCTGGCGCGGCAATGCCTGCAGGACCCGCTGGAGCCAGCGGACATCGTGGGCGGCTGCCTGTTCTTGGCTTCGCATGCATCAAAGGCGATGACCGGGCAGGCGTTGGTGATCGACGGAGGAGTGGTGGTGACAGGATGAAACCTGATCGGATACCTGCCAGTGCCGGTTCTTGCGCAGTCACCCGGGGCATCGGATGATATTCGACGCGCGCCCCTGCGAGCTGGGCGAAGGGCCGCTTTGGCATCCGGTCCGTCAGCAACTATTCTGGTTCGACATAACGGCCCGCAGCTTGTTGTCGCGCGTTCATAACGGTCCGCAAATATGGCGGTTTGCGGAAATGGTCTCAGCAGCCGGCTGGGTCGATCGCGATCAACTGCTGATCGCGGGCGAACACGGGTTGTTCCTGTTCGATCTGATCACTGAGCAAAGAAAACCACTGGCCGATCTAGAGGCAGACAACCGCCTCACACGGTCGAACGACGGTCGCACCGATCCGCAAGGCGGGTTCTGGATCGGTACGATGGGCAAGAAGGCCGAGCCGGGCGCGGGTGCGATCTATCGCTGGTATCGCGGCGAAATGCGCTGCCTGTTCATCGCCATTACCATCCCCAATGCGATTTGCTTCAGCGTAGATGGACGCTACGCCCATTTCGCCGACACCGTAACGCGCCAGGTGATGCGTGTGGCACTGGACGGGCAGGGCTGGCCCAAAGGTGAGCCGGAGCTCTATCTGGACCTTTCCCGCGAGGCGTTGAACCCCGATGGCGCGGTCATCGATGCGTCGGGGCTAATGTGGCTGGCCGAATGGGGGGCGGGCCGCGTGGCGGCCTATGCGCCCGATGGAACCCGTGTGCGTTGCGTGAGTTTAGATGCCCCCCATACCTCGTGTCCTGCATTTGGCGGTGAGACGCTTTTCTGCACCTCTGCATTGCAAGGCATGGACCCTCGGACTCGTGCCAACTTCCCGGCCGCGGGCCAGACCTTCATGGTCCACGGTATAGCGAAGGGGCAGGTTGAATATCAGGTGCACGTGTGACAGGCGCGGCGTCCCGGATTGCGCAGGTAATTGCCATGACCCCGGGGGGCACAAGTCGTTCCCACGTCACCGCGACGCCAAGGCCGCTCGTAATTCCTTTAATGTAGCCTTGCAGATCCGGTCGAGATCGGACTCCGTAGCTGCCAAATCGCACATGGTCTTCGCCAACTGAATTTGGGCCGCAGCATAGGCCTCGGCTTCGGCCAACGAGACCGGACGACGGGCATCAAAAGCCGGCGCGCGCGGTGGGGTGGCGTAGAAGTTCAACCAAGACCCTGGTTCAATTAGCTGGTGTACCGCATGGTTTTCGGCGGCGAAGTAGAGCGGCATCGCGCCCACTGCGAAGGCGTCAAAGATTTTTTCCGAAATGTAATCGGCTTGATGGGTATTCTCGAAGGCACCCAAATAACGGCAACGCCGGTTGAGGCGCGTCAACTTGTCCGCATGCCAGTCCGGCAGGCTTTGTCGAGGCGGATCGTCGCCCCAGCCCTTCCCTGCCCGCAATACGTGCCCCTTGCGGCAGCGTTCGGCAAACCGCGTCCGGTACCAAGATAGGCCCCAGACATCGCTTGCAGCGAAGGTTATCCGGTCACGTGGGGCCAGCCGTCTTTCGCTAAAGAAAGCGGCATCGATCTCGGCGCTACGAAAATGAGCAAGCCACCCGGCAACTGACATTCCTGCATTGTAGTCGAACAGAGGGCGATAATGGGCGATGTAACGCGGATCGGTCAGCAGAAAATACGGCAGGTGGCTGGTTTTGAATACCGTGGTGGTCTGATGACTGATCACGCGGCAGGTAAAAGAACCATGTATACTTTCGCTGATCAGGTCGCGACAGAACGGATCGCGTCCCCAGCCAGTATCCCAAAAAGGCTCTTCCGAAAGTAGGACCAACCGAAGTCGCTTCTGTTGGGCCAACATCATGGCGAATTCAGCGCTGGAAAGTTCCAGATCCATCGGATGACTGATCAGTAGCAGATCGGCGTCTTCAGCCTCATCCACCAGCGCGATCTCGCTCGTCAGATGGTTTAGAAAAGGCTCGTATGCAAAAGGGTTTCGGTTCTGGAACCCGCCGCATAGCTTTATGCGGATCATGGCACCGACCCGTCATCCCGCTCGGACCAACGCGCGGCCAAGGCATCGTACTCGGCCAAGCGACAGAGACTTTCCACATTTCGCTGCAGTGCAGACATCGTGTCCTGCAGTGTAGACAGCTCGCCTGCCAGTGCCACCAATCGGGCCTCGGCCGCCTCATTCGCAAAAAGCGAAATCACCTCCAATACCGCGCCGCGCCGCAGCATAGCTGCTATCGCTGCGGCCCGACTAAGACGGAGTCTAGCGATCACAGCCTGCCAGCGCCGCTCGGGAAAAGACGCGAACAACCCGGCCAGTTGCATGGCAAGGGTCCAACGGAAATGCTGCTGCAACGTAGGGATCGTTCTGTCCATGGCTTCGATCAGCCACCCAAGTGCCGGCTCTTCCAACCCAGGGCTCATTGTGGCCAGTGTAGAGTGGATCGCAAGCAAACAGTCGCCATCCCGGGGCAGGACAGGCGGTAGCGCCACGCCAAGTGGTTCAGGGCTCCATGCGACCATCCCGGCCGCAGCGCAGAGTTGCCAGTGCCGGATAAGGTCGGGCGCCGCCCCAGTCTCGGCTAGGCGCAACGCCTTCCGCTGCAACCAGTTGCGACGGATCAGAAGCGGCGCTGGATCCCTCGCAGGTATTTGCATTAGCCAATCTGCGCGCGCAAGCGCGGGCGCAAGCCCACCGGCCAGCAGCAGGTCGGCCCCGCTTGCGGCCATTTTCGCGCGCGCTGCGGCGAGTGCCTCGGGTGGCGGCATCTGTCCCGAGAAAAGCGTTAGAAGAATGGCTCGATCTGCCTCGACCATCGCAGCATTGGCCTGAACCCAGCGGTTCGCGGTGGGGTTGTTGCCAAAGCACAGCAGTGTCAGATTCACTCCCTCGGCGAAGAATTCCGGTTCGGCAATGTCAGCCAGCACCAGGGACAGGTCGGCGTCGCTTTCGCTATTGGTGACGATCAGTTGATCCCCGGGGAAAAGCAGGTCGCGTAGATCGGCAAAACAAGGGCCTGCCTCGCTTGCCTTCATCCCTTCGGTTACCAGGATCAAGGCAAGTGTCATGCCGATCCTCCATCCATTCGGGCAAGTAGGGTTGCAGCCAGTCTTGGATCCTCTAGCGCGATCAGCGCAAATTCGGACCTCTCCAACGAGGCGCGCAGATAAGCCCGCGCCGCGGCGGCAAAGGGTGAGCGTAGGTCAGAGGTTAAAGCTGCACCGATCCAGTCGAAAAGTCGCAAATTGAACTCTACGAAGGGGACAAGAAAAGCGCGGCCCCGCGGCGCCATACGCAGCCCCCGTTGCACTGCCGAAAGCGCGGTAAAAACAGCAAAGCGCGCCGTACCACGGAGGTTGGTCAATCGTTCGCCCTGCGCCCTCACGACATGTTCGCAGCCTGTGAATGTCGAGATGAGGATCCGCTCTGCTCGAACGAAACTTAACCAGTGCAGCTCAATGTCGTTATGCACCAAAATTTCGGTGCAATTAATTTGCATCTCACGCAGATAGGAAGTTCGGTAGATCTTGTTCCAAGGATAAGCCGCGACCCGCACCAATTGAGGCGCCAGCTCGGGGTCGAGAGGGGTCGGTGCCTTGGTCGCATCGCTCGGCCAAAATCCGGCATCCCCGGCTAGGGGATTGCCATTAGGCTCGCGCGCCCGGCTGTCGACATGCTCGAACATACAAAAATCGAATTCCTGCCGCGCCATCGGCCCTGCCAAGGCCTCAATTAAATCGGTGATTTCCGGCAGAAAAAAATCATCGGAATCAAAAAACAACAGATGCGCTCCGGTCGCTCGCTTCAGCCCCAAATTGCGGGCATGGCCTGCACCGCGATGGCTGTCGCTACGCATCCAGACAAGTCGCGGATCTTCCGCGACCGCTTGGGGAAGACCAGCCATCCTAGGCCCACAAGGAAGATCAGATGCATCATCGACGACCAGTATCTCTGTCACCCAGCCAAGGCCTTGCGTCTGAATCAGCAGCCGCACTAACCCTTCAGGGTCGTTCCGGACAGGGATGACCAGCGAAAGACTCATACCATAAAAAGCCGCAGATCCTGCAGATCGATCCGACTGGTTTCAGGACGGAAGAATAGTATCAGCTCGCGCCAAGGGGCTGTGCGCGGCATGTCATGGTCGACGCCAGGCAACAGCGCATCCAAATGCACGCTCGACTGGCTGTGGCTCAATACCTGCTTGCGAAAGAAGCGATCCACGAAGCCACCCCCTTCTTGCCCGGACCGAAGGCACGTCCGGAAGGTGGTGGCATAGGGGCTGACAACTTTGCAGACCAGCCCAACAGCCTGCAGGTTATTAAAGTCTACTGCACCAAGTTCCACATGCAGCGCGAGCCATTTGCCAGGTCGGGCCACAGAGAAATCTAGCTCTAACAGGCTGCCTGGCCGACTGACGGCCCTGGCCCTAAGATCGCTTTCCGCGTCCCAAGCGAGGAACACGCCTGGTACCAGTCGCCGATCAGATGTCAGATCGCCCTTGAAGGTCATCCCACGAAGTACGGCTAGCGCATGATTTGCTTGGGAATCTGGTCCGAAATCGAGATTATGGGTCATTTCGAAAATCCTTGCCGCGTATAGCGAAAGAAGTGGGGTTTAGGTTCGGTGACGCCCAATCAACCGGCTCACGCGGCGGATCGGGGCGGCAAATTTCCAGAAGTTCGCAATGGAAACTTTTGAGTGCAAAGCTCTTAACCCTGCGAGGTCGTTTTCCCGGTCAATCAGAGTCTCGTGTATGCGGGCTAAATCGTGGGACATAAGGTCGAGATGTTCGCGGGTTTCCGCCAACTGCTCTGTATCGAGCCGCAATCGATGAAATTCTGTCAAAGCGTTCGCCAGTTCTGTTTCCGCTCGTGCGCGGGCATCATTGGCAGTTTGCACCTCGACATAAGCTCGACTGTTCTTTGGGCTTTCCTGCGTTGCTGCGATGCGCAGCGTCTTCAATTCCGTCAGCCCTTCTTCGGCGTCGGCCAACGCTTGGCTCATTAGCCTGATCTGGTCATGAAGCAGGGTACGTTCTTGATCGTTTTGTAGTTTGGCCTGAGTTAGTGCTGCAAGTGTTTCCTCAGACTGCTTCAGCTTTGCCCTGAGTGCATCGCTCGCTGCGGTAGCACCATCGGCCAGCGCCCGGGATTCGGCGGCCGCGCGCTCTGCGGCGATGCGGTCGACGGCCTCGCGATCGCAGGCGGCAAGTGCCTTTTCCAAAGCTGTTTGGTCAAGTCGGGCTTGCTCCGCCAGAAGGTCATGGCGCTGGCGGTCGCCCAACAGCCACTGTCCGACTTCGTCCAGCCGCTCCGGTGCCAGCGCGGGGCGAGGGACGTAGATACTGCCTGCTTCGAGTTCTGCCAATGGCATGCGCAAGGAATCCAGCTCGCGGACAGCCAAACTGGCTAACATTTTGGCGAATGCGTTCCAACTGTCGCGCGCTTCGGTGACGGGCAAAAAGACTTTTTCTACTCCCAGCCGATCGCGTAGCTGCGCAACTGTTAATGGATCATCTGAAGCGAGCGCAGCCTCTGATAGAAGTAGCAACTGACGGCGATGACGACGATGCAACCCGAGTAAGACTTGCGCCTTTGACGTCCATTCGGCCAGAGCGTCACTCGGCGATCCGCCGTCCGCCAAAGCCGCCGTTAAACTGACTGCTGGGTCGGCCCAAATCACCGCGATTGGCGCCCCCAACGCAAGTGCGGTTGCAAGTGTCGCGTAGTCGCCTTGCTGGGCCACTTCCAGATTCAGAGCCTGGGCAAGTGAAGCGGCTAATCCAGAATCTGCGAGGTCGCCCCAAACGAATAGGCCCATGGGGCGGGACATCGTTTTTGCGCCGGTCATCTTAGTCATTAAATTTCCTATTGGAAAAGCGCGAGATCAATAAGCATGATGCCTGCCCCCCGCCCCAGTTCGAACGCAGAGACGGTTGCGAGATCATATCAGCCGACGGTCTGGAATCAAGTCTTGGCCGCGCCCAGGCTCGAACTCTAAGATTTTTACAACGCGGAGCAGATAGCTTTGGGATCATCACCCCTGTTGAGCAAGAGTTCGACGAGTCTACTGCCATCCTGTCCAGCTATTTCGGCGGTGATGGTGCAGCGGGTCATTGGGCCTTGGAGCGTGAGAAATTCCGCATCCGACGGAAATGAACAGCGGCTATCTCCCCAATTATAGCAGTGTGAATCCACTGAAGTTACGCGGCCAATTTCTGTTTCTGGGCGAGTGCTATGGCGCCGAGGCTCGGATGCAAACCATAAGAAGAATATTAGTAAGGTCGTGTTGTAATTCCATAAAAGTATGTAGGGGTTGCAACAGTGTTTCTTCAATGCTTGCGCACGATACATTCGGGGGTCTGGCTTACTGGCGCATCGCTGCAGGTTTGTGGCGCGCGCATTACCCGCCTTCCAACTCTCCACGCAACACCAAGAGCGCCGACGCGAGAAGCGACTGCGCCGCCTGCACCGACTCTGCCTCGGCATAACAGCGAAACTCGGGGGCGTTGCCCGACGGCCGCAGATGCAGAATGCGCCCCGAGGTCAAGGTTAGGCGCAGCCCGTCGGTTGTGCCGCTGCCCGTCGCCGTTCCAGCCCCCGACTCCGAAAGAAACTCGTCGCGCGCTGCCGGATTGGCGGCGAGACGGGCAACGAAAGCGCCAGAGCGTTCAACCGGCACCTGCTGCAAGCGGTCGGCTGCGGTAAAACGGGCCGGTTCGGCCGCAACGCGGGCTGCCAGTGGACTATCGCCAGCGGCGACTAGGGCGGCAATGATCGGCAGATGGCTGTCGCGCGTCATCAGGGTAGCCAATTGCCCTGCCGGGGTTTCGGCCGCGAACCCGAGCAGGAAGCCGCCGTTGGCCTCATATCCAACGACGCGTGCGCGCGGGTCGGCGGTAAGTGCTGCTTCCATTGCTGCGATGACATAGGGCGAGCCGATTTTGGTGCGCAAGATCTGCGCAAATGCACCCGAGGCCTCGACCCCGGTGTTTGATGATACTGGCGTTACGACCACCTGTGCCCCTAATAGACGCGCGGTAATCTGACCCAATACGTCGCCGGGAACGATCTGTCCGGTCGCGTCGGCAACCAGCGGCCGGTCGCCGTCACCGTCGGTCGACACGATGGCTGCGAGCCCAAGCGATTGGGCTGTCTGCACCAGAAAGGTGCGCAGATCGGGGGCAACAGCTTCGGTATCAACAGGGATAAACTGATCCGACCGCGCGATTTCGACGACCTCGGCACCCAACGCCTGCAGCGTCTGGTGCAAAAGGTCGCGCCCAACGGCGCTGTGCGACCACAGCCCCAGCCGCCAGCCCGACAGCGCGGTTGCACCAAAGGCGGCGACATAGCGCGCAACGAACGCCGGGCCGGCGGAACTGTGCGTGATCCGGCCGCGCGTTACGGTTTGCGCCGACATCACGCTTGCCGCGGCGAGGCTGGACAGAATTGCGGCTTCCTCTGCCTTGGTTATTTCGCCATGCGGCGTGTAGAATTTTAGCCCGTTGCGGTCGGCGGGGATGTGACTTCCAGTGACCATCACCGCCGCCGCCCCCGCCGACATGGCGGCGAGCGCCAGCGCCGGTGTTGGTACCGCGCCGCAGTCGGTAACATCGACGCCCTCTGCACGGGCGCGCTCGATCACCTCAGCACTGATCGCGGGCGAGCTGTCGCGCAGGTCGCGGCCAACAAAAAGCCCGGTTCCCGCCGGGCAGGATCGCAGAAACGCAGCCACATGGGCGCCGACCACCTCGGGCGTCAGCTCGCTGACCAGACCGCGCAGGCCACTGGTGCCGAATTGGGCAGCCATCAGCCTTTCTCTCCCTGACCTCGGGCGTAGATGTCTTCATAGCGGATAATGTCGTCTTCGCCGAGGTAGCTGCCGGTCTGCACCTCGATCAAGGTCAGCAGTACCTTGCCGGGGTTTTCCAAACGGTGCACGGCGCCGAGCGGGATGTAGATCGATTGATTCTCGCTCACCAGGCGTACTGTTTCATCGATCGTCACACGCGCTGTGCCTTCAACGACGATCCAGTGTTCGGCGCGGTGGTGGTGCGATTGCAGACTGAGCGCGGCGCCGGGGTGCACCACGATGCGCTTGACCTGAAACCGCGAGCCCGCGGCAAGGCTTTCGAACCAGCCCCACGGGCGATGGTCGCGCGGGAAGGTCTCGGCCTGCTTCGCGCCACGCGCCTTCAGCGCACTAACGGCGAGGCGCACATCCTGCGCCCGGCTTTTGTGCGCGATCAGTACAGCGTCGGGCATCGCCACCGCCACGATGTCCTTCAGCCCGATCCCGACGACTTCGAGCCCGTCGTTTTCAGACCGCAGAAGCGTGTCTTCGCAATCGATGGCAAGTGCTGCACCATTAGTGGCGACACCTTGAGCATCTGGTCTTGCTTCACGCCAGACCGCTTCCCAACCGCCTAGGTCAGACCACGCGCCGCCATAGGGCAGCACGCTGAGATTGGGCGCCTTTTCCATAATGGCATAATCGATCGAGATGTCTTCGAGCGAATTCCACGGAGTTGCGGCCAGCCGCGTGAAGGCCAGATCGGCCTGGCCTCCTGCCACCGCCTCGCGTACGCGCAGCAGCATGTCTGGCTGATGCTTCTCGAAGGCCGCAATCAAAACGTCGGCGCGGAACAGAAAGATGCCAGCGTTCCACAGATGGCGTCTGCTTTCCAGCATGGCCTCAGCGGCGGCAAGGTCTGGTTTTTCGGCAAACCGGACCAACGGTTGCGGTACGGGGGCAAAATCTGCGGCGGGCGGCGCCGCGAGTTCCAGCCAGCCATAGCCTGTCTCGGCCCGGTCGGGTCGGATTCCAAAGGTCACGATTTGCCCGGCACGCGCCACCTCGGCAGCAGCCAAGACCGCGGCGCGGAACCGTTCGGCATCGGGAATGACATGATCGGACGGAGCTACCAGAACCAGACCATCTGGCGAATTGGCGGCGATGACTAACGCCGCCGCGAGAATCGCGGGGGCAGTGTTGCGCGCCGATGGCTCGATCAGGATTGAGGAGGGTTCGATACCTGCCTTGGCAAGTTGTTCGGTGACGATGAAGCGAAAATCCGATCCCGTCACCACCAGCGGCTGCGCAAAGCCCTGTCCTTCCAGCCGCCGAGCGGACGCCTGAAACAGGCTTTCATCGCCGATCAGCGAAGCGAACTGCTTGGGATAGGACTTGCGCGATAGCGGCCACAGCCGGGTGCCAGAGCCGCCGCACAAAAGGACCGGATGGATGCTCATTACTCAAATTCCTCAGTTGAAAACTTCAAGTTCGGTTGGGCTTTGGCTTACGAGGCGCGCAGATCGGACGGGTCTTTCGTCAAGAACCAACGATAAGTATCTTCGATCCCTGTGCGCAGATCGATCTTTGCACGCCAGCCCATGGCGGCCAAGCGGTTGACATCCATAAGCTTGCGTAGGGTGCCGTCAGGCTTGGAAGGGTCAGTGTCGATCCGCCCGCGAAACCCGGTGACATCAGCGACGATCTGCGCCAGTTCGAGGATCGAGACATCGCTGCCTGAGCCCACGTTGATGTGGCTTAACATCGGCAGGGTATTGGCCAGATAGACTTGGCGTGGCAGATCCAGCACGAAAAGACTGGCTTCCGCCATGTCGTCGACATGCAGGAATTCGCGCCTTGGCTTGCCAGAGCCCCAGATCGTCACCGACTCTGCGCCCGATTGCGCCGCCTCGTGAAAGCGGCGGATCAGGGCGGGCAAGACATGGCTGTTCTGTGGGTGAAAATTGTCGCCCGGCCCGTAAAGGTTGGTCGGCATCACCGAGCGAAAGTCGGTGCCGTGTTGGCGATTGTAGCTTTCGCACAACTTGATGCCCGCGATCTTGGCGATCGCGTAGGGTTCGTTGGTTGGCTCCAGCACGCCGGTCAGCAGCGCATCCTCTCGCATTGGCTGCGCGGCTTCGCGCGGGTAGATGCAGCTTGAGCCCAATTGCAGCAGGCGCTTGACGCCGGCGGCAAAAGCCTGGTGGATCACATTGCACTCGATCATCAGGTTTTTATAAATGAAATCCGCCGGATAGGTGTTGTTGGCCATGATCCCGCCCACCTTGGCCGCAGCCAAGATGACTACGTCAGGTTTCTCGGCCTGCATGAAGGCGCGCACTGCCGCCTGATCGGTCAGATCAAGTTCGGCGTGGCTACGCGTCAGCACGTTCGCTCCGCGTGCCGCCAGTTGACGCAAGATCGCACCGCCCACCATGCCGCCATGGCCCGCAAGATAGACCTTTCCTAGCGCCGCCATTTCAGCGACCCTCCAGCGAAACCGGCAAATCCATGCCGTGCTTGCGCAAGAGCGCGTGGCGCCGGGCGGATTTCAGGTCTTCGGCCACCATCTCGGTGCACATCGCACGCGCGGTGATTTCTGGCGCCCAACCAAGATTGCGCTTTGCCTTGGAAGGATCGCCGAGCAGCGTTTCCACCTCAGCGGGGCGGAAATACATTGGGTCGATGCGCAGCACCACATCTCCGGGTTTCAGCGCCGGAGCGTTATCGCCACTGATCGCCGCTACGACTGCAACCTCGTCCACGCCCGTGCCACGGAACGCGAGAGTGATCCCCAAGTCAGCGGCCGCCCAGGTGATAAACTCCCGCACAGAATATTGCACACCCGTGGCGATGACGTAGTCTTCGGGCGCTTCTTGCTGCAACATCATCCACTGCATGCGCACGTAGTCCTTGGCATGCCCCCAGTCACGCAGGCTGTCAATGTTGCCGAGGTAGAGGCACTGCTCCAGACCTTGCGAAATATTGGCGAGCCCTCGTGTGATCTTGCGCGTCACGAAGGTTTCACCCCTGCGCGGGCTCTCGTGGTTGAAGAGGATGCCGTTGCAGGCATAAATGCCGTAGGCCTCGCGGTAGTTCACGGTGATCCAGTAGGCATACATCTTGGCCACCGCATAGGGGCTGCGGGGGTGGAAAGGCGTGGTCTCTGTCTGCGGCGTTTCCTGCACGAGCCCGTAAAGCTCGGAGGTCGAGGCCTGATAGAAGCGGGTCTTTTTCTCAAGCCCGAGAAAGCGGATCGCTTCCAGAAGGCGCAGGGTGCCCATCGCATCGACATCGGCGGTGTATTCGGGCGCCTCAAAACTGACTGCGACGTGGGACTGTGCCCCGAGGTTATAAACCTCGTCGGGCTGCACCTCGCTAAGGATCCGCGTCAGGTTCGAGCTGTCCGTGAGGTCACCGTAATGCAGCCGTAGGCTGGCGTTGGACGCGTGCGGGTCTTGGTAGATATGGTCGATCCGCTGCGTGTTAAGCGACGAGGCACGGCGCTTGATGCCGTGAACCTCATAGCCCTTGGTCAGCAGGAACTCGGCTAGATAGGAGCCGTCTTGCCCGGTAACTCCGGTAATGAGGGCTTTCTTCATTTTGATCTCCTGAAGTTTGGCATGGGCCTTGTTGGTCGGACGTGCGGCCTAGATTGAGGCGCGGGCCTTCACCCGGTGAAAATGGATGGCGGTCGGATCGTCCGCAGGCAATGTGGCGAGCGCTTTCGCCAACGTCTCTGTGGAGGCGCTGTCCGACACCAGTTCCGCAAGGGCCCCCTGCGGTTGCATCAGGAGCGCGGAGGAGCAGCGAAGCAAAAACCGACGGGCGGTGTCCACGACCCATTCGCCACTGTCCTTCGCCCGCGGCGCAGGCACCAGCGGTGGAAGGGCGGCTACATCACTGAAGGGTACGGAAAGACTACTGACGATAAGGCGCCGGAATTGGTCGCGATGATCGTGGATGTTATGACGTTCCGTGGCCAGTGCCCTTGCGCGAGTGGCCATCGCATCCCGTCCGTTTCGGTCCGCGATCTGGACAAGCAAGACCTGTTCTAGTCTGTCGATGCTTTCTTCATCGACCACGCGGGCAGCATCATGCGCCGCCAGGTAGGCGATGGTTGTCGCTTGCTGCGGCCCATGCGCAAGAATTGGGGCCCCAGAGGCCAAGCACTCGGGCATCTTGTTGCCTTGGCTGTATTGGATATAGCGCAGGCTTGCCGCATCAAAATTGTACGCGATAAGCAGCATATCGGCTTGTTGCAGCCAGCGGCGGTATTCCTGCGGGCTGCGCTCGGCGATTTCGAGACGAGTGTGGGAAAACGCCGCGAAGCTCTTGTGGCACTGGCTGTGCCACCATTTCTGAGTGCTTACTTCAAAGAGAATAGAGTGCCCCTTGGACGCCAGCCGTTCGACAGCCTCGGCAACCCGCAGTACGCTGGCCCGCCCCATGTCGGCGGCAAGTCCCCCGGCAAAGCGCAAAACGAAGGGCCCTTCCTGTTTCCCGCGCGGAGCGAGTGGCCATTCTGCCGGGTCGATTCCATTTGCCAATGGCACGAAGGGGTGCCCATAGCGGCGCGCGAAGGCCTCCGACATGGCCTCGGAAATGGACAGACGTCGCGTAGACCGTTCCAGCAGATATCCGAGATCGGGCTCCATCCGGGCCCATTGGTCGGGCACGTCCTCTGCCATGCGGGCGGGCCAGTCATCCATGATCCAGGTGACCAGCGGCAGATTAAGCGACCGGATAACGTTCATCGCAAGATCGTGGAGGACAGGCGCATCGGGGACCGGACGATAGAGGAGGACTTGGGGCGCGAAGGCCGTGATGGCCTCCATAGCCTCCGCCGGGGAAACAGGCCCCTGCGCCCAAGTGCCATCCCCGCGCCGCACGGTTGTCAGCCCTTCCGCGCCATGCCTTGCAATCTGCAGAATGCCCTCTGCAGGCCAGTTTGCTAGGAGATTGGATTTTATTTCCCCTGTTGCAGACCCATTGCCCATAGCTGTCATGTCTAGTACGAGCAGGCGAGGATGGCCCAAATCCGCGGGATCCACATGCCTGTTTGGGGGATTGGACTTGCGGAGTTCCTCGACGGATATCTTGTGGGCTGCACGGTTGTGCAGGATGTAGGTATCAGGAAACTCGCGCCTTATGCGAGGTACAAGGCTCTCGTTCGTTTCGGCAATATCCTGGTTGCCGGAAATGTTCTGGATGAAATCGCAATAGCGCAGGTTGTGGGCAGCACGCTTCCAGACATCCATGGTATTGCCGTCACGCAGGCTTTGCTCCGAGAACATGATCTCCAAGATGCAGTCATAGGCCAAGCGCTTGTCCTTCTCTCGGATCAGGCGCCAAGTGTGGTGTTCCCAGAAGTCCAAAACGAAAGCCTGGAAGTCGGGATCTCCGACCGCGTAGACCGAATTGCCGTTGATATGTCGCACGGAATCTTTGCTCAGCATTTGCTGGCCGCGATACGAGCTACCCATGATCCAGAAAGGTTCCGCTGTGTTGACGAGTTTCTGGATTTGGGAAAGCCAGCCGCGCCGGACCGGTAAACAGTCCGTCTCCATCAGGAAGGCGTAGCGCCCGTGGCCCGCGACCTTACGCAAGGAAGCGAAGAATTGACCGTTGGGCCCGGCCTTGTAGCCGCGATCACCCACTGGCTGAGTATAGTCGCGAATGTAGGCGTCATGCTCCCCTTCAAGATCAAGGTATTCGAAGCGAATATCGCGGAAATACCGCCCCATGCCGTATTCTCTAAAAGCCGACGCGATCCGATTCTGCTGATTCATGGCCGAGGTGTTGTTGAAGACGAAAACCAGTGCAGGCTTGTGGACGAGCGGTCCATCTGCCGAGGGGCTGAGTGCGGGCTCGGCCCAGAGTCGGAAGTTGTCGAGGATGGCTTCGATTTCCCGCGCGTTGGTAGGCACGAAGACGCAGCCCAGACGACTTTGCCCTGTCACGTTCTCAATCGAGACATAAGGGAATATGTCCCTGTCCGAGATCACAGATGCGCGGTTGGCATTCCAGATCCGGCAGGAAACGCCGTTTGTCTCAAAATCCTTCGGAATAAGTTCAAACGCTTGTTCATGCAGGTTGCCTTGGTGAACGGTGGGGTTGGGGATGTTGTAACGATCGCCCGCTTGTTGGTAACCGTCAAAAAAATAATTCGGATTGGTCCTAGGCGTGCTGCGCATGACAAGCCCGACACCCTCGGTCGCTTCGGCTTCAGGCAGTATCTCGACATAACGCAGGTCAATCCCAAGCAGAACGATCTTTTTGAACCCTTCGTTTGCGACATATCGGACTGCTTGGGCGCCTGTCGTTATCTTGGAAGAATTTGATATCCTAAAGGCGGGCCGCTCATGCAGCGGCACAAGGCCAAGCGCCTCGGCACTTTGGCGATACCAATGAGCTGAGGTCTGATCGAAGGAGGTGAAGTCGGGATTGAGCAGCCTGTGCGGGTGATGTTTGAAGAAATCACCATGGACGAAAACCTTCTTCACTAGCCTATCTGCGTAGAGTCTTTCGATCTCCGCGTGATGGGTCTTGATAAGTTGGTCGTCTAGGCAGGCGTAGTAGGTAGGATACCAACCGATCCTATCCCAGTGGCGATAGGCGGCGTTCATGCCTAGCGTTGCAAAGCCATCCAGACTGTGAAAGTCGAAACCGCGCAGCGAGGGGCCGTTGCCCAAGACGATACAGGCGTCTTCCCATCCCGCCATCAGGAAGTCCCTTCCAGAAATCCCGACAACTTGTCGATCGCTTCGTGGCTTGCCCGGATCACGCCGTCAATTGTGTTAGAACCATTATGTGTGCCGAGGATCACGCGCTCCATCCCGCGGAGCGAATTAGCCGCCGGCAGTGGCTCCACCTCAAACACATCCAGTGCGGCGGAATGTACATGCCCAGATTGCAGCGCCGCGATCAGCGCCGCCTCGTCAATCAGCGGGCCGCGGGCCACGTTGACGATGCGGATACCCGGCTTGCAGCGCGCCAGCACTTCAGCACTCAGCATGTGGAAATTATGCTTATTCAGCGCGCAGGTGAACACGAGGAAGTCCATGTCTTCGACCCCTACGGGCCAGACTGCGCGCTCTAGGCCCGCAATCCCCGCGTCACCCTCGACGCCCGGATCGTAGGCCACCACCTTCAGCCCCAAGGCCTGCAACCGGGTAACCGTATTGCGCCCGATATCGCCCAGCCCCACAACAGCTGCGCGTCGACCCTGCAGGCTAATGCCCGCAGGTTTCAGCCATTGGCCCGCGCGCACGCCGCGGTCGATCAGGAACAACTGGCGTGCCAGCCCAATGACAAAGGCGGTGGCCACATCAGCCACCTCAGCGCCGAACATCTGCGGCGTGTTGATGATCGGGATGCCCAGATCCTTACAGGCGGCAAAGTCGACATTATCCACCCCGATGCCCCACTTCACCGCCGCCGTCAGCCGACCGGCCTTCCCTGCGGCAAAGACGGCGCGGGTCGCCGGGTCATCACCGATGATCCAACCATCATACCCGGGCAGCAAGGCTTTCAACTCGTCCTCGCTGAGAACCTGGGTGACCTTGGCAGGATGCAGCGTTAGACCGCGCTCGGCGGCGTAATCATAGAACAGGTCGATCTGGCCCAGCATCGGCGGGCATGTGATTAGAACGTCTTTCATGGGCATTCCGTTTTTCAAGCGACGGGTTCGGCGGCTTCAGCCAGGACTGCCGCGACAGCCTCGGCCAAGGCCCAATCCTCAGGCGTATCGATATCGACAGCTTGCATCTTGTTCATCTCAAAGAGTATCGGCTGCTTTCCAATCCGGGCTTTTGTCTTGGCAAAGCTCTCGGCGGTGAAGATGTAAAGGTTGGAGTTTTCCTCGAACCATGGCTCCAGATCCTGGGTCTGGATCAGGTTGTCAGGGTCATGGTTCACCGCACTTCCATCGGCGCGATAGAACCGAGTCTGGATCTTGTTGACGGTGAAGAGTGAATCCGCCTGCCCCGCCAGAACCCCGACCCGATATGCCGCAAGAGCGGCGGCCATTGTCGCGGTGGAAAGCATCGGGTTGGTAGTATGGGTCATCAGATAGGTGTCGGCCGGGACGGCGGCGATGTCATCGGCTAGGATCAAGTTCATCGAAACTGTATCGCCACAGAGTTCGGGCATGCGGTCACGGATCATCACCCGGCTGGTTTCCACCAAACCGTTTTCCGCCAGAATCTGGCGAGCGTCAGTATTGATCACCACTTGTTCGATCTCGGGGACGTCCAGCAACGAGTCGAGAATCCAGCGGAATAGTGGCTTGCCACGCAACGGGCGGAAGTTCTTGCCTTTAACCCTCTGACTGTTGGCTTTCATGGGGAGAAGTGCGACGCAGCGGTCTGAGCCAGTCATCTTGTGCGGCCTTTTCGTTGATCTGTGGATAGAAGAACCGCTCTTTCGCGGCTTGTGACAAACGGCGATTTTCGTGATTGCCACGATAAGAGCCGAGAAATTGATTCCATCGATAGCGAAGCATATCGAAGCGCGAGGTAGACGTGACGCCAAGCCTCCGCGCCGCGGCCCAGTCACCCCAAAAGCTAGCGGCCACGTAACGTAAGACATCAAACCGTGATAGATACACTTCTGGCAAAATCGACCGCAATGCCAACGCCTCACGCTC
The DNA here is from genome assembly GCA_002421605.1 of Rhodobacteraceae bacterium UBA6213. Lineage (GTDB taxonomy): Bacteria > Pseudomonadota > Alphaproteobacteria > Rhodobacterales > Rhodobacteraceae > UBA6213. Next base: position 57,409 of record DISJ01000010.1, read on the forward strand.
GAAGCGGCGGCGCACTTGTGTCCAGCTCTCTTGATGGTGGTGAAAGACTGGGGCCTCGGCGACGTATGCTATCAACTCGCCCGCAGCTGTTAGCCGTTTGGCCAAATCCATATCTTCGAGCCCGGTTAAATTCTCGTCGAAGTGGTTTGCCTCCCAGACGGTTCGCAGTAGCGCGGAATTAGCGTTATTACAAAAATAACCTTGCTGAGGAATCGCCGATACCTCGGAAAAATATTTTGCGAAGATGCGTCGCTCGCTATAATTGCTGCTATCGTCGCCGATTTGTCGCCCGTAACACTAGGCCGCGTTTCCATCAATCAAAGGCTCGCAGAGCGTTTGCAGCCAGTTGGTGCCGACCGGCACGCAATGGCCCGAGATATAGACAAGGATATCGCCCTTGGTGAAAGCAGAGCCGCGGTTAAGCGAACGGCCGAAGGAGAACTCGCTCTTCTGGATATGGGTAACCTGCACTCCATGGCGGCTGGCGATTTCCAAAGTGTTGTCGGTCGAACCGGAATCGATCAGGACCGTCTCGACCTGCATCCCAAGAGTCTGCTGTCGCGCAATCATAACGAGGAGATCCTCGAGATAGCGTCCCTCGTCAAGCGTACGGATTACAATACTGGCAAGCATATCAGTTCCAACAAACCACTAGTATAAACGCACTCCTACGGGAGTACGTCGAACAACAACTCCATCTTATTAGACGCGCCAGCAGGGGGTGTACAACCCACATTCGCGCAAGCCGTTACTTTGGTAAAGACACTCTGGAGACGCAAGAGCGGGCGGTTGCGCTTTTGTAGACAGGATGTCGATGAATCATCCGAAATGGGCGCCGAAGTTGGTTTTTTCAAAAATGTTGCACGCGCCGTCGGGCGTGCCATCTAAGATGCGACGACCCTCGGCTTCAAAGACGCGCCGTGCCTCAGCATAGGAGGCTTCGGAGCGCTCGAGATCTGGGTTGTCCCAAGTCTGGCCAGCGAAATAGTCGGGACTGAAGTGGTTGGGGTCGGCGCCTTCCATAAAGCGAGACTCGTGCGGCGCGCCCTCGAAGGAATAACGATGGTCCATGCCGATGATTACCACTTCGGCAAAGCCCATCCAGTAGGCCACTTGCAGCGCCGCATGCGTCACAGTACCGCCCTCGCGGAAACCGACAGTTAAGTCCCGCGAGAAAACATGTGGTGGGTCGAGTACGGGTACATGATAGGTAAAGGCATCTTCGGGCAGATACTTAGCCGCGCGGGCGCCTATAAAGCGAATTGCGCTTAGACTTGAAAGCCCGTCGCGTGCTTGCTCCACCACACGCGGATTGACCGCTACTACATAGCGGGGATGAAAGTCAAAGCGGTTGAGACCGAGGTGGATCTTGTTCAGCCCGATAACAATCTCGCGCCGCAAGGGTGAAAGGTCCATCCTATTGAGCGAGGGGCCGTTGCAGACTAGCACCGCCCGCTTCCCAAGGTGCAGGTTCCGAAAACGTGCCAGCCGCGAGCGCGAGGCGGTCATCAGCTTCTCACCAGCAGGGCCGCGCGATCGCGGGCCAAAATAACCTTGAACCCGTGATCGAGCAGGTATGGCATGGCTGTAGTGCCCTTAGCGGTCCAAGCGCCATCTTCGTCGGTCCAAGTGTCGTCGAAACAAATCACGCCGTCAGGAGCAAGCTTTTTTACAAGACTCAGGGCACAATCAAGATGCATTTGGTGGCATTGCGCATCCGCGATGCGGGATCCGAGAAACGCCTCGTAGCGGCTCTGACGCAGCTCACTGTGATTGCCATGGTCGAAATCATATGCATCTAGGAAACAATAATCGATTGGCCCCTGCCAAGCAGCAAGAAAGTCCTCGCCCTTGGCGGTGACCGCGCGGAAGGGCAGGCCAAGGCGGCGGAACAAACGTCGGGCCATAGCCGTATTGCGCGCATCCATGTCGACTGTGATGAAATCCATTTCCAGCCCGGCGCAGACCCGCGCGAGCTTTTCGGTGGAGCCCTGCCCCGGCACGCGCTCGCGTGTTGAGCCAATCTCGATAAGCACGCGGCGACGTCCTAAGGGCAACGGGTGAACCACCTCCAGCCGCTCAATAAGGAGTGCATGTCCATGTTCGATCGTCTGCGTCGGCGCCAAGGGCGCAAGCGTCGCGTCAAGCAACGCACGCTCGGCCCCGAGCAAACGGTGCGGGCCACTGCGGGCATCGTCGAGCAGCAGGTTGATAGCATCAGCAGGCCTACGCATCCGCAAGTACAATTCGGCAGCCAGTAGCCGCAGTTGCCGGTCGTCTTCGGGGATCAATTCCACTGCCTCGGACAGCAGGTCCATCCCATGAATCGCCTGACCGATGGCCGCGAAATGCGCGGCGCTTACGCACAGCAGCAGCGCACCGTCAGTTGACGACAGGCCGAGCAGTAGTTGGTCGAGCCGTTCGTAGTAACCCTCTGGATGGCTGAGACAGTCCTCGATCATGCCTGTCACTTCGGCGGCCCCGATCAACCGATGCGGCGCTCCGAGTGCCGAGTGTGCAGTTGTGAGCGTGTCGATCCTCGGCAAAAGGGCCGCAATATGCGCCAGTTGTTTGCCCGGCGCTGGCCGCGGCAAGGGCGCGCGCGTGACAGGTGCCGGGGCGGGAGTGGAACGAAGTGTGGCATGGGCGGGCAGAGAGGCCGGGTCATGTCCGAGCCGGGAACAGAGCGCCAGATATGCTGGGCTGCTGAGCGGCTCTTCAGTGGCAGGTCTGCCGTCAGAGTCCTGCAACATCGTCCCCTTAGGGAGGGAGAGGGCTGCAGCGATTTGGGTGGGGTCTAGCCATTCGATTAACTCGGCGCCGGGGTCGAGAACGAGCGCCGATGCGAGTCGGCCTAGCATGCCTTCAGGGTCCGCAGTTATTTCGGCAGCATCAACCAGCGGCAAGTCGGGATAGTCGTCAAGGAAGGCAAGATAGCGTTCGGAAAAATCTTCGAGTCGGGCCGGTTGGTAGCCCGCCCTTTCCTCCTTGAGAAGCATCATCCAGCACAACAGCGGATGATCTGTCAGAATCACCGCTGCCAGTTGCCTGCGGCGCCGTAACCGCGCAGGTAGGAACACCTCAGGGTCAACAGACGGATGATTGTACCCGGGCTGGGCGTCATGCAGCAACACAAGCCGCCCGCCCCGAGCCCGGCTGCCGAAATCCAGCGTATCGAAGGCTGCTGCGGCTGCATCGATCAGCAGATCCCGGCCAAGCCCAGCCAAATCCTCTTGTCTGATTTCAGTGGGGAAAAATGCATAGTCAGACAACAGGCGCAACCCTGGCATTTGCCGTAGCAGTGCCGCGCCTGCCCGGCCCGCTGTCCGACCGAAGCAGATCGCAAGCCGGGCGGGGGCGGGCGCAGAGGCACGTACCAATAGCGCCTCGCAACGTTCGAGTAGACTGGGCAGTGGGTCCGCTGGATCGAGACTTTGGCGCGCAGGAAAGCGTGGCTCGAGCAACGACAGAGACTCGTTGAGCAGGCGCGTTAGGCTGGCGGAAGCTGGAGTGCGCGGCGCAGGTCTGCGGGTCATTGTAAATCGCCCCTCAGCGCTTGCGAGACTTTGAGATCTTGCCAGACCGTGGCGTCGGAAGCGGCGCGTGAGACACCTCCGCTTCCAGAAGCGAGAGCGCCTGCAACTGCTGAGCCGCTTCGCGCAGATGTGGTGTCAGCTGGCGCAGTAGGGCCTCTTGTTCGGACTTTTCGGAATACGTAGTCGCATAGCGCTCCTGCAGACCACGCAACTCGGCCTGTAGTCGGGTTTGCAGTCGCAAGGCCAACCCCAAATCCTGCCGAGTGCTACGCAAATCGTGCTGATCGCGGGCCGTCTCTTCGCCCAATAGCGCGATTTGAGATCGCAGTTGCGCCGCAATCTTGTCAGCGGTTGTGGCGCGGTCGTTTGCGGCCTTCAGCTTGGTCTCGGTCTCGCTCAGGGCGCTGGCCTTGGCTTCGGCGGCGCTGTGCGCTTCGGCCAAGGCCCTGTCGGCCGCAATAGCGCGGTCAGTTGCAACCTTCAGCTTGGTCTCGGTCTCGCTCAGCGCGCTAGCCTTGGCTTCGGCGACGCTGTGCGCTTCGGCCAAGGCCCTGTCGGCCGCAGTAGCGCGGTCAGTTGCGGCCTTCAGCTTGGTCTCGGTCTCGCTCAGCGCGCTAGCCTTGGCTTCGGTGACGCTGTGCGCTTCGGCCAAGGCCGTGTCGGCGGCAGTGGCGCGGTCGTTTGCGGCCTGAAGCTTGGCCTCGGTCTCGCTCAGCGCGCTGGCTTTGGCTTCGGCGGCGGCACGAGCTGCGGCCAAGGCCGTGTCGGCGGCAGTGGCGCGGTCGTTTGCGGCCTTCAGCTTGGCCTCGGTCTCGCGCAGGGTGTTAGCGTTGGCTTCGGCGGCGCTGTGCGCTTCGGCCAAGGCCCTGTCGGCCGCAGTAGCGCGGTCAGTTGCGGCTTGAAGCTTGGCCTCGGTCTCGCTCAGCGTGCTAGCTTTGGCTTCGGCGGCCTGCTCTAAGATGACAATCTGGGCTTCGGCTCGAGTAAGTGCCCGGGCCACATGGTCAAGTCGAAGATGTAGTATCGGCCAGTCCGGATCGTCCAAGTCCCGTCCAGTCAGCGCAAAGCCCTCGGCGGCTAGCCAAGCTTCGATTCCGGCGCGATCGCCTGCGTCGGCATAGAAAGGTTCCTCCCCGCAACGCAACTCTAGAAAGTCGATCCGCTCCAGAAGGTCTGCAGCCCTTAAAGCCTCTAATGTCGCCAGTTCTTGACCTGCAGTCTCGATCACAAGCAGGATCGGCCGAATTTCAAGATCGACTCCACGAAGCAGGCTATGCGGCGATAGCACGTCGACCTGTTGCTGCCGCACCAGCCGCAGTCCCGGGTAAAGCGCGCTCAGTGCTGGCAACGGTTCGGCCAAGCTGTTTAACGCGGGCAAAGACATAGTCGAGAGCGCGGCTCGCGAATCGCGCATCCCCGATGTGGCTGCGACGATGTGAATCCCGTCCTGGCCGCCAAAACGCCGATGCAGATCGGCAACCATGCCAGATTCGGCTTCAACGAGAACGATCTGCTCCGCCCCGCGGTTGCGAAACTCTTGACACCTTTCGCCCTGCCTGGCCCCAAGATGGATTATCGTTCGTGGCGCTGGCTGGTTGGAGTGGGAAAGGTTCATATAAAGCCCAGTCTAATGCGGCATACAGATCTATTGCGGCCAATACGTGTCAAAAGGCACGCTGCACGCGGAACAATAGTGAGATGATCGGGTTAGGTCCACGGATATCTCAGGAAAGTGGGTTGGCCGTCGAAGCGATCTCTTCATTACATTTTGTTTAAATGAGTACGAGTGCGGGTCTCTGGTAATTGCCGATCAGTAGGTTAAACGTCTCACGGTCCAGATGTTCATCGCCCAGATCGTGCCTCCCTGGGTCCACCATAAAGCACTTACTTGTGAAGACCAGCTACAGGGAGCAGGTCAAGAACCGCGCCCTGTTCCAAGTGCGAAGAAGGTCGAACACATGGGCATGTGTCTGCTCGAAATCGACGAGACCGCCGATATGGCGGTGCTAAAGCGGTGAACCCGGGTGCCAGATACCTATTTTGCCACGGCACCCACGAACTAATTGCTAACTCTGCGAAGTCGGCTGCTCTCATAAGACGTTCCATTTTGTTTTCGCACTTGCAGCGGGAAGTCATGTGAGTCACGATATTAAACGGCTCAGAATTGCGTGGGGCCTGCAGTACGATTGATGGTATTTCATAATGACCAATCCCTACAAGAATCTGCCAAATGCCGCTTTCTGGCGTAGATCTGTCTCAGGCCCCGCACCCGAAGAAGTCGATCCGGTCACTACGCCGCCCTTCCAGCTTGGCCCGGATGATCTGATCGCCACGGCAGGTAGTTGCTTTGCCCAACATATCGCCCGCACCTTGAAAGACTTGGGCTTCCGCTATCTTGAAACCGAAACCGGACCAGTTGAACGCAGCTTCGGTGTGTTCTCTGCACGGTTTGGAAACCTCTACACGACTCGTCAACTCCTGCAGCTTTTCCAGCGCGCTTATGGCCTCTATGCTCCGGCGGACGCGGTTTGGAACCTGCCGGACGGCCGGTTTGTTGACCCCTTCCGTCCACAGGTTGAACCGGGGGGCTACGCCACCGCCCAGGAAGTTGCCGCAGATCGCGAGCGGCATCTGGCAGCCGTGCGTGAGATGTTTGAGGCCTGCGACGTATTCATCTTTACTCTCGGATTGACCGAAGGTTGGCGGGCGAAATTGGACGGGGCGGTATTTCCGCTGGCGCCAGGTGTCGCGGGCGCTCCGGCCGACATGGATCAATACGAGTTCCACAATTTCACCGCCGCGGAAACCACCGCGGACCTCAAGACCTTCATACGCTACCTGCGGATGGTGAACGAGAACGTGCGGTTGATCTTTACGGTCTCGCCGGTGCCGCTGATGGCAACGTACGAACCGCGGCACGTGCTTGTTTCGACGATCTACAGCAAATCGGTCCTGCGTGTGGCTGCCGAAGATGTGGTCCGTGACACGCCAGATGCGGCCTATTACCCATCATACGAGATCATCACAGGTCATCACACCGGCTACCGTTACTTCGCAGACGACCTGCGCAGCGTCACCAATGAGGGAGTGGACCGCGCGATGTCGCTGTTTACCAAGCATTTCATAGTGTCAGATAACGATCAGGCAAGTCCCGAGTCCGCGTCTCCCGTCCAGACCGGGCTCCGCGAATCAAAGCAGGAAACTGACGGCGACGAGCTTTACTCGATCATCTGTGACGAAGAGGCCCTTGATCAATGAAGATTGGTGTATTCGGAAATTGCCAGTCTGTGGGAATGGCAGCAAGCATCCGCGCTCTAGTGCCCAGCGCCGAAGTGCACCACTTCGGCCTCCATGAGGCGCGCAGCGCTCCGACGGACAAGATTGCGGCAGAGATGGATACGTTCGCAAAATGCGATTTTGTATTCTTGCAGCCGTCATTGACACACGGAATCAACGGGTTGCAAGAGCCGGATTTCGCTGCGCGGTGCAAAAGAATAATTCCCTACCCCATGATCGCCTATCGCGGGCTGCAGCCCGATTGCCATTACATAAAGTTGGAGACAGGGGACTTGGTTCAGGGTGCCCTTGGCCCATACCATTCGGCGATCGTGGCGGGGGCGTATCAAGCTGGGCTGTGCATGGACCGCGCGGAAAAACTGTTCAATGTATTCACCTACAGAGCGCTCGGGTATTTCGACATCCGCGCCAACAGTGAGCCCATCGGCGTCGAGTCTCTTCGCCATCAGTACGACTATTCGGCGTTCTTCGACGGCGAGCGCGGCGTATTCATGCATACTATCAATCACCCCACCATCGGCATAATCTTCGACTCGGCCAAGCAGGCACTCGAAAAGGCACAGGTGCACGTCAATTCGAGCGCGACGCCGCCCGATGACTGGCTCTCCACTATGCACATCTGGCCGGTCTATACCGGGTTGCGCAGCTATTCAGACGCCGAGATCCGGTTTAAGAGTCCCAGGGTCAGCGTAGATCTGTCGCTGTCGGAATTTGTAAAAAAAGCTACGAAGCCTATGAATCTACCGGCCCCTTCAAGTCGCCGCAGGCGGAAAAGGTCAAAAGTTTCATCCACGAGTTTGTAGTGGCGTAATCATAGGTTGCTTTGTCTCGGCTTGCTTCGCAAGTTCTCGGATCGAGAGATCGCGCGCGATGCCAACTGCCAATCAAAACGCAATATTAACCTCTTATCGGCATCCGATTTTAGCCGCACCGGCAGCTTAGAAGTAAGCGTTCGCGCGGGACCACGGGTAGCTTATCTTGAC
>DISJ01000013.1:0-73925 GCA_002421605.1 Rhodobacteraceae bacterium UBA6213
AAAGCGTTCTCCCGATCCGGCGGCGGCCGGATTTTTCCGTTGTTTTCGAGGGTTATGCGGGAGGGGCTGAGCACCGGCCGCGGGGCCAGGTAGCCAGGAAGCATTCTCTCTGGGTCGATATTCTCTGAACCTGTTAACCGCGGCCATTCCGGTTATCAGCTTTAAGGCGTTGGTTATGCTGTATTTTTGGATCATAGCATCTCGGCGATTTCGCAAGTTTGTCCGGATGCCGGACGGAACCGAGATCGAACAATTGAGCTGCGATGGTCGTGAATCCACTCTGGTTTCCAATTGATACCGCTGCATCCGTTCGTGCTTTGTGCTGAGTCAACCTCGTGCTAGGATATTGAAAAAGCATGAGGCGAGCAGTTGGCCCAGAAGTCAGACATTGAGTGGACGGACGCGACGTGGAACCCAGTCACCGGTTGCACCAAAGTTGGTCCGGGATGCGACAACTGCTACGCGGAGCGTTTCGCGGAGCGCTGGCGTGGCATTGCAGGGCATCCGTACGAACAAGGTTTCGATCTGACACTGTGGCCGTCAAGGCTTCGACAGCCAGCGCTTTGGAAAAAGCCGCGCATGATCTTCGTGAACTCGATGAGCGACCTATTCCATAAGGAAATCGACCGCACATTCATCGACCAGGTATTCGACGCCATGGAGCGCGCGGACTGGCATGTCTATCAGGTTCTGACCAAGCGCAGTTCGCTCATGCGCAACTACGTTCGGAAGCGGTATGACGGCAGGCCAGTCCCGCGCCACATCTGGTTGGGAGTCTCGGTCGAGGACGCTGCACACACGAGCCGCATTGGGCATCTGAAGCAGATCAACTCCGACGCACGCTTCATCTCGTTCGAACCGCTGCTCGGGCCGATCGGTCAAGTCAATCTGCGGGGTATCGCGTGGGCCATCGTTGGGGGTGAGAGCGGACCTCGGGCGCGACCAATGGATGAAGGTTGGGCCCGCGAGCTTCGTGACATCTGCGACCGTGACGATGTGGCGTTCTTTTTCAAACAGTGGGGCGGCGCACGGCCGAAGTCGGGCGGACGCCTGCTAGATGGCGAAGAGTGGAATGGCTTTCCCTGGCAGATCGTGCCCGAACCCATCATTCGCGCTTTGCAGCCAATGAGTGCTTGATGCCGCCTCGGATCGAAAACTATCAGGGGCGTGAACAATCATTCATCAAGCACCTGTTTCTCAACAAGTATCTTGAATCCGCTGCCTACAAACTCTTCCAAGGCAGGTCGCCAGTGTTCAATTTTGTGGATGCGTTCGCGGGGCCTTGGCGCGTTTCGGACACCAACAAGTATTCTGACGCTTCGTTCTCACAAGCCATCGAAACGCTGGAGTCGGTGCGCCGGGCATTGATCGATATGGGGCGCCCCGGGCTCAAGGTTCGTTTCCGGTTTTGCGAACGCAATCCGGCTTCGGTCGCCAAGCTGCAGCAATTTGCGGCCCAGAAACCTGAGTTCGACATCCAGGTGTTCTCGGGGGCATTCGAGGACAATCTCGATGGCATCCGCGCTGCGTGTCGGGACGGCTTCACCTTCACGTTCATCGACCCAACTGGGTGGAATGTTGAATCGAGCAGGGTCTTTGATTTTCTCCGAAATCTGAACGGCGAGTTCCTGTTCAACTTCATGGCAGAAGAAGTAAACCGGCATGCCGGTTGGGATGGCGTCGCGAAATCCGTGGGTCGGTTTCTGGCGGACCCCGCCTGGAAAGCTGCGTTCGAGGCGATGCCCGAGGGTTCCAACGAAACGAAAATCCTGCAGCTTCTGAAAGCCAAGATGAAGGAAGCGCGGGTCGCGACCTATCTGACGGACATGGCCATCCGAAAGCCGCGCGAGGATCGGATCAAGATGCGGTTGATCCTCGGCACGCACAGTGGATTTGGAGTGGAGGTCTTCCGGACAGTTCAGGAAAAGGTGGAAAAAGAGGCGGTCCGCACGCGCAACGCCATCCAAACTGAGGAGAGTGGGCAGTCGCAGCTCTTCCCGGAGGACCAGATCATCGCTTTTGAGACCGATCGCGACGGGGTCGGCTGCTCGGCCCACATCGGCTGGGCCACCGAAATTTTGCTCAGCACGGTGTCAAAGAGACCGGGCATCGCGTTCAGCACGATCGCCAGCGAAGTGATGGAGCAAGTTCCTGTGCGGACAACCCATCTGAATAAGATCACTATGGCAAACCGGAAGGCCGGATTGCTGCGTTTCGATTTGCCCAACGGGAAAAGGACACCGAGCCCCGAGACAAAACTTCGGGCCAGTGAGCCTCAAGGTGACTGAGTGCTGCCGTCTCTAAGCCGCTGTCGACCGGCCGTTGAAGATCTCATGCAACATGGCGGGGATCAGGTCTTCGACCTCTTGCGCAGTGCTGGCGCGGATGGCGCGGGCCTCGCGAGCCTTGGTCTGGAGGCGGTCGAACCAATGCTGGCGTTCGATTGAAGGAATGGGCACATTTAGCGGTTCGAGCTTTTTCAGACCGAGAGTTCGGTTTCGCCCCGCTCCACCGGGCGACGCTTTACCAAGCTTTTCCAAGCCTTCGCGTGTTGAAAAGTAGAACCGCAAGAACTCAACGGTCGCCGTATCGGCGGCGGGCACACATGACAGGAAGCGGTGCGATCCCACACGGCCGTCGTCTTTCGGCTGGGCGACGGCAACAGCACCTTCCCAAGCGAAGACGATGTTGAACAAGAGATCGCCGGCATTGATGCGGAACAGCTTTTTGTTTCCGACTTCTGCGCCTGGCAACTCAGGTTTGTGGAACGTGCCTTTTCCAAATGAACGGACGCCGAGTTCGGGATAGGTGCCATCAAGATCGATCTCGACCGGGCGGCGCACCAGGGGGGCGACTTCGGACATGGGGCGCAAGGGGGCACCGTCGATGGCGCGCTGGAAGGCTTTCAGCAGCAGCGCCTGCGTTTCGCGTTCGGCGGCGTCAATGGCGCGACGGCGTTCCTCCACGAGGGCGGCGACTCTATCGAGCCGCTGGACGACGCGGCGCTGTTCGTCGAGGGAAGGAAGGGGAATTGTATATCCGAGGACATTGGAAGGACGTATCGCCGCATAGTTGGTTGAACCGCGTGCCTTGACCTGTTCGAGAAAGGTCGGCGTGCGTGAATACCAGTCCAAGAAGCCGCGCAAAAGGCGATCCTCGTCAATCTCAAAAAGAAAATAGTGGCTGCTGACGATGGCTCCTTTTAGTTCTTCGGGTACTATCCCGTAGCCGCCCAATTTTGCATCGATTTCAGCCACCAAGAATTCGCCAGTCCGGCAGACCTGTTGCTTCGGCGTCTTAATTTCTGATCCCGACACCCGGTCACGCAGGACGATGCCGCGGGAAGATGTCTGGACTCGGCAGCGGGAGTAAACTTCGCCGGGGCTTATCTCAACGAACTCTTTTCGATGCGAAATGACTTCGCGAAGTTCAACATTGGGCCAGTCCATCATACGCGCTCCGCCAGCGCGGCCTTGATCTCGTCCATGATGCCGAGGATCCGCTGTTCCTGCGCGATGATCTCGTCCACGATCTCTGTCGGCGCACGATGGTCGGCGACCTCGCCTGAATGTGGATTTTTGATGTCGAGGTTGCAGGCCGTGACGCGATCCTGCGCATCACGCTTGATCAGGTCAGCGGCGGAAACCTTCCAGGCGCGCTCGTTTTTCTCGCGATTGTTCCACCAGTCGAGGCAACCCGCGAATTCTTCATAGGCCATCGGCGCTGTCTTCGAGTATTTCTTGCGGCCCTCGGGCAGCGGCAACTCGTAGTACCAAATGTCCTTCGTCGGTCCGCTGGTGTCGAAGAAGATCAGATTTGCCGGGATGTCTGTATAGGGCGCGAACACCCCTTCGCGTAGCCGGACAACGGTGTGCAGGTTAAACTTTTCCAGCAGGTCGGCCTTGATGCGCGCCGATATCCCGTCACCGAACAGCGTTCCATGCGGTACGACGACCGCAGCACGCCCGCGCCCGGCACGCTTCAGCCGCCGCATGATAAGCTGAAGAAACAGCAGCGCCGTCTCGGCGGTGCGCCGATCTTCGGGGAAGTTGTTGAGGGTTCCCGCTTCTTCTTCGCCGCCGAAGGGCGGGTTGGTCAGGATGACATTGACCCGTTGATCCTCGCCGATCTCTGCCAGCCGGAAGCGCAAGGAGTTGCCGGGGTCAATACGCGGGGCATGCAGGCCATGCAGCAGGAGATTCAGCTGCGAAAGCAGGAACGGCAGCGACTTGGCCTCGCCACCCTGAACGCTTTCGTCCTGAAGCACGCGACGCTTTTCCACTGTGTCGGCTTGGCGTTCGAGGTGCAGATAGGCTTCCGTCAGAAAGCCGCCTGTGCCGCAGGCTGGATCGAGGATGGTCTCGCCGAGTTTGGGATCCGTCACCTCTACCATGAAGCGCACGACCGGCCGGGGCGTGTAGAACTCGCCCGAGTCCCCTGCTGCGTCGCGCATCTCGCGCAGCAGCGTCTCGTAAAGGCGGCCGAGCGTGTGGACCTCTTCGGACGAGTCAAAGTGGATGCCGTCGATCAGGTTCACCACGTCGCGCAACAGGTAGCCGCTCTCCATCCGGTTGGCAAAACCTTGGAAGACGGTGGCGATCACGTCGCGCCGCTCGCGGCGGCCGTTGTCGCCGCGCAAGGCACGGAGATAGGCGAACAGACCCGGGCCACGGGTGCCGTCCGGCAGTTCGGTCATTTCGGCAACGAGGAATGACAGCAGATCGGGGCCGGTGATACCGTCGGCATCCGCCGCCCAATCACGCCAGCGATACGGGGTCTCGATGATCGAACGATAGTCTTTGCCCGCCAGTTCCGCACGCCCTTCCTCGATCCGTTCCATGTCGTCGAGGAACTTCAGGAACATGATCCAGGTGAGCATTGGCAGGCGGTCGAGATCGCCGTTCAGCCCCTTGTCCTTGCGCATGATCTTGCGCGCGGACTTGATGATGCTGTCGAGACGCTGGGCAGTGGTCAGTTGCTTCGGCGCTGCCTTCTTGCGGGCGGTTGTGGCCAATGTGGCACTCCTTCAATTCAAGCGGTGTAGAGCAAACGCTGCAGCTCGTTGACGGCGCTGCGCAGCTCCTTGCCCCCGCCAAAGCGGGCGGCAATTTCAATTACATTACCCCATTCGTTGAACGGAGGGATTTCGAGAAAGTCTGGCAGTTTGAACTGAGCACTGCCGTGTTCGGCATATTTCTCGAGCACGGCATCCAGAACTTCGCGGGCGTCGGGCCCGAAGCGGGCCAGAAAATCGTCCTGTTCCCGCAGCAGGCGGTCCGCGCGCTCACGGCGGGTGCGCAACGGCGCGTTGTAGGCAAGATGGCAAAGAAGGTCGAACGGGTCGGCCTCCGGCTTTCCGACCGCGTCGGCGAGGGTGTCGAGCTCGATACCTTTCTCCTCCAGCCGCTCCACGATCTCGGCCCGGCGCTCGGGGTCAAGCCAGTCGGTCCGCAGTTCCGAGGCATTGGGATAGAGCGTGCGGACCTTGTCGCCCGTATAGTCGGTGAGTTGGCGGCAGGCGAGCTGCCGTCCATCGGAATCGAGATCGTAAACGAGGTGTCGGACAATCGAAACCTCACCGCCATCGACATAGAATTTGCGAGGGCCAGCCTCTGGCTCGTCATCGAGATCGACCGGCCCATCCGGAATATCGGGGAAATCGTCGGGATCCAGCGCCGTCTCCTCGATCTCGCGCTCTTCAACGACATCACCATCTGCGTTGATTACCGCCTCGTCTTCGCGGACGGGATCGCCGTCGAAGGCTGGGTCAGCGAACATTCGTGTTGCAGTGCCGGTGTAGTCGATGATGTTGAATGCGAGCTTCCCATAGTCAGCTCTGAGGCGCGTACCGCGTCCTATGATCTGCTTGAACTCCGGCATGGAGCCCACGACCCTGGCAAGCACGACGTTCTTGCAAGTCGGGGCGTCGACGCCGGTGGTCAATAGCTGCGACGTGGTAAGGATGACAGGCGTCTGAGTTTCGACATCCTGGAACTTGGCCCGGTGCGCGCTGCCAACATCACCCTCGTCGGACGTCACGCGACAAACGTAGTCAGAGTGATCCTTAACCAGATCGGTGTTTAGGGCTGAGAGCGCCTGGCGCATTTCGAGCGCGTGTTCCTGGTCGACGCAGAAGACGATGGTCTTAGCGAAGCGATCGGTTTTCGCCATGAAGCCCGCTAGGTGTTTCGCAATGGCCTGCGTCCTTGCACGAAGCGCCACGACCCGCTCGAAGTCTCGCGTGGAATATTCGGTGTCAGGGATTTCGCGTCCGTAGCGGTCGAGTTCGCCCCGCGTCGGGCGCCATCCAGCAGCGTCGTAGTCCGAGATGACACGGTGAACGCGGTACGGGGCGAGGAAGCCGTCGGCGATGCCTTGCGCGAGGCTGTATTCATAAAGCGGATCGCCGAAGTAGTTGTAGGTGTCGAGGTTTTCCTCGCGCCGCGGGGTCGCCGTCATGCCGATCTGGGTTGCTGGTGCGAACCATTCGAGGATCTCGCGCCAATTGCTGTCGTCACGCGCGCTGCCCCGGTGGCATTCGTCGATTATTATGAGGTCGAAAAAGTCCCGTGCATATTCGCGATAAAGGCCGGGGCGGTTCTCGTCACGCGCGATTGACTGGTAGATCGCGAAATACATATCGCGGCTTTTGACAGCGACGCCGCCTGCGATCTTGTGTCGGGCATAGCCGAATGGGCTGAAGTCCTTCGCCATCGGATCGTCGACCAGCACGTTGCGATCGGCGAGAAACAGGATCTTCGGGTTGCGGTTGACGCCCTTGGAATTCCAACGTGCCGACCAGAGTTTCCAGCAAATCTGGAAGGCGACAGCGGTCTTGCCCGCCCCCGTGCACAAGGTCAGCAGCGCCCGCTTCCTGCCCTGAAGCGCCGCCTGAACGGCGCGGTTGACGGCGATCTCCTGATAATAGCGCAGGGGCTTCGTCCGGTCAGGAAACGTGGGCGTCAGCAGCCGTTCCGCCACCTCGTCATCGACGATACCCTCGGCCCGACGCAGACGCGCCCAGAGATCAGAGGGCAGTGGGAAGTCGCCGATGGTCCGCTCGATGCCGGTTGTATAGTCGAATTCGACGATTTCGTTGCCATTGGTGGAGTAAGCAAACCGAAGGCCCAGAATTTCGGCATATTCCTTGGCTTGCTGAAGACCCTCCGCCGCATGGCTGTAACGGGATTTGGCCTCCACGACCGCGATCGGGAAGTCCGGATTGAATCGGAGCAGGTAGTCGGAGCGTTTCTGCTTTCCACGACGCGCCTTGCCACCAATGAATACGACCCGGCCGTCAGTGAAGCTCTTTTGCTCGTTTATGGCGTGCGGCCGATCATCCCAGCCTGCTGCCTGCAGTTTGGGGACGACGAACTTCCTGCAGGTATCGGCCTCATTCATGCGCTATCTTCTTTTGCCCGGTTTCAACACGCCATCGCAAGGCCAATGGCCTGTCAAAGAAATGGGCTCGGATCACCGCGCAATTCTCTGGTTTTGAAGCTCTTTCGCCATACTTCGCTTTCTAGAACCTACAACCTGCCCGATCTTTGCCGCAAGCCCTATTGCGTCCTGCCGCGCAGCCACACGCGCTGGCCGGCCCATTCATCCGGAAGCTGTCCCCGCAGTGATTGGAGCGTCACGCCCCCCGGTTGCCGCCCTTCGAGGATCGCCTCGACGACGTCGGGCGCGAGAAACGCGAGCCGAAACACCCGCGCTAGATATGGCGCGGCGATTCCTTCGCGCTTGGCAAGATCTGCGATAGTGGCGAACTCGCCGGATTCCAGCATCTTCTTCCACCGGAACGCCCGTGCCAGTGCCTTGACGAGAGTGTCGTCCGCCTTGCGATAGACGTGTGTATCGTCGGGCAGGATCATCTCCTTCCGCCCCCCGCGCTTCACGAGGCAGAAGGGAACGTGAACCGTTACAGTTTCCGGGATCGGTCGCACGCGTTTCATGCTGCATCCCCCACTTCGGCTCTCATTTCGCGCGCCAGCCCGGCAAGCCCGTCCATTCGCAGGCGCACGTTCAGACCGTCTGTGCCGATGTTGACCCGCTCGACCAGCAGAGACACGATGCGCGCCTGCTCTGCGGGGAACAAATCGTCCCACAGCGGGTCGAGCCGCGTGAGCGCGCCCCGCGCCTCTGCCTCAGTGATGTCGCCGTCCTGAGCCCGCACGGCCTTCCAAGTCCCGGCCACGATCTCGGGCTGGCGGAACACGGCACGAACCTGGGCGATAACGGCAGCATCGATCTCGCCCGCGGAAACCCTGGCGACCGGGCAGGAACCTGCGCCGTGCTTCAGAACCGTCTGGCTGACGTAGTAGCGGTACAGCCGCCCGCCCTTGCGGGTGTGGGTCGGTGAGAACGCGGCCCCATCAGGGCCGTACAGCAACCCTCGCAGCAGTGCGGGCGTGTCGGCGCGCGTCCGTGCGGCACGCTTGCGGGGGCTTTCCGTCAGGATCGCGTGGACCTTGTCCCATGTCTCACGGTCGACGATGGCGTCATGCTCGCCGGGGTAGCTGGTTCCCTTGTGCACGGCCTCGCCAATGTAGACGTGGTTGTTCAGCATCCGGTAGATGAACTTCTTGTCGATGCGGTGGCCGCGAGTGGTGGTCACGCCGCGCGCGGCCAGTTCGCGCGCCAGTTCGGTGCCCGAGCCGATCTCGATGAAGCGGTTGAAGACCCAGCGGACACGCGCGGCATCGGCGGGGTTTTCCACCAGTTTCCGGTCCTTCACCTCGTAGCCCAGCGGTGGCACGCCGCCCATCCACATGCCCTTTCGCCGCGAGGCGGCGATCTTGTCGCGGATTCGCTCTCCGGTCACCTCGCGTTCGAATTGTGCAAAGCTGAGCAGGATATTCAGGGTCAGCCGACCCATCGATGTCGTGGTATTGAAAGACTGGGTGACCGAGACGAACGTCACCCCGTTCCGGTCGAACACCTCGACCAGCTTCGAGAAATCCATCAGCGAGCGGCTCAGCCGGTCAATCTTGTAGACGACGACCACATCGACAAGCCCGTCCTCGATGTCGGCCAGGAGCCGCTTCAGACCGGGGCGTTCCAGCGTCCCGCCGGAAACACCACCGTCATCATATTGGTCGCGCACCAGCACCCAGCCCTCGGATCGCTGGCTGGCGATGTAGGATTCACACGCCTCGCGCTGGGCGTGCAGGCTGTTGAACTCCTGCTCCAGCCCTTCCTCGGAGGATTTGCGGGTGTAGACGGCGCAGCGGAGTTTGCGGACGGTCTTCGATTTCTCCGGGGGTTTGTTCATGCTGTCCTCCGGTGGTTCTTGAGGCCGAAGAACACCCAGCCGTTCCAACGAGTGCCGGTAATGGCGCGGGCGATGGCCGACAGCGACTGGTAGGGTCGGCCCTGAAAGTCGAATCCGTCCTGCGTCACAGTGACGATATGTTCGACGCCCTGCCAATCGCGGATCAGCCGCGTGCCTGCGATGGGTTTCAGATCAGCGCGAATGCGGCGCGTGGTGATATTGCCGCCATCAAGCTGTTCGCCCAAGGCTTCCAGCCGCTTCACCGTCTGTGACTTCAGCCCGCCATAAGCCAGTTCCTGGATGCGGTAGGCCAGGCGGGATTCAAGGTAGCGGCGGTTGAAGGGCGGCGGCTCGGTTTCGAACAGGTCACGCCACTGTGCCTTTAGGTCCAGCGTTGGCGTGGTTTTCAGCGCTGCCAGGCGCGAAGGGATGGGGTCGTGCGTCGTCATGCGTTTCTCCAATGCGTTGGAGTTGCATGACGGCATTGGTCGGGCGAATAGTGTAGGTGACTTTCTCCATTCTCGTCAGAGACTTCGCCCCGTTGGCGCACTCGCAACCGGATCAGGCCAAGCGCCAGCAGGCCGCACAATTCGGCGCGGCGTTCGGAAGGCTTCATATGTTCGGGTGGCACTGGGTTGGGGCGTTTCATTGTTTTAGCGCTCGCGGTCAGGGTGTCCATACCGACGAAAAGCCAGTCCGGCAGCCGCGATGGGACAAGCGATCTGAGGGCGGCCGCAGAAAACAGAACGGAGGTGGAACATCCGCTCTTGCGGACCGAAGTTTTGTCCACGATTATCGGGAGTTGAATCAGTTAGGTGCATTCGGCCGAAAGGGTGAGTTCATGCAGCGCAAATCATCTACGATTGGTCCCGTTGTATTGGCACTGATCGATGATGCTCGGACTGATCCCATCCGAGCAGCACTTGCCATCAGGGAGGGAGGCGATGTTGCCGTCAGTCCCCAAAGGCGACATCGCAGTGTCAAGTTCCAAGCAGTGCGCCACGATCGGCATTTATAGCGGAAATCAGCATTTTCGGAGATTTATATGGTACGCGCCCCGGCCAGAACCTGCCCGAACCTTTCTCGGCTATTCGATGATGCAGAACCGAGGCTGCTTTCCGGATTTCTTGAAAGCAAAGCTTTCGAGAGATTGAAATGGCTAGCGACCTACAAGTTCGATCCGGAAAACCCGGACGGTCCATCAATTGCCAGAGAAATGCTGCGGCAAGAAAAGAAGGACCGGCTGGGCCCGCTCGAAGCCGAAGCAGCCCGGATTGTCACAATCGCGAGTGACCGCGGCGAGTACGTCCTCGAAGGTCTCGCCAATACCTCGCTCGAACCCGAAGACGCCAAGGCGCTTCTGAACCAGCGGGACAAGCTCGCGCGAAGCTTGTGGGCCTTTGCCAATGAACACGGCGTGTTTGAAGCGGCAGAAAACAGCCTGCACCTGCGTCTGTACCGGCGATATGACAAGCACTACCAGACCTTCATGGCCGAGCCCTCAGTCAACGGTGGCCCGGACGCCGGTAGCGCAGTACTTGATGCGCTTCTTGCCGATCTCAACAAACGCCTCGATCGCGGCGACGGCTACAGCATCGACAGATTTGATATCCCTGATGACGGCGATGAGCCGGCAGCGGAAATGTACCTGCTGTTCCATCCAGATCCCCACACAAGCGTTCGGGAGATCGACGACGACGGCAATCGGTCGAGCATCTATTTTCGCCCACCCGGCGAGGCAATGATCGTCTACACGCCGTCGACGGGGCGGGTTCATGTCCGCGCAGGCAACCGGAAGCTGCGGCACACCATCGCCGAACGCTTCATCGAGACAGCTCTCGATCAGACCTATTCCAACCAGCCTGTCGACTTTCAGGCATACGACATCTCGCAGTTCCTAAAAGGGTTCGATCTCGAGCCTCCGGAACTCGACGACGTGGTGATCAACCGCACGCAAGTGATCCGGGCTGACATCAGCATTGGCAATCTCGCCAATCGCCTTTCGCTTTCCACCACGATTGACCAGGACATCTCCAAGATCATCGACGGCCAGCCGGGCCTCCCGAAGATTTTTGAGCGGGCGGTCGCAATCCGCTTCGTCGAGATCGCGGTGCGGTATCGACGCGCTGGACGGGACGAGGCGCAAACCCTCGACTTTACGCTTAGTGACCGCAACACAAGCAGCCTCCTCAGCGTCGACGACCCCTTCGAACGGGTTCTGGGGCACCGCCTGCTTAGACACTGGAAGATATTGCGCGACGGTCGCTCGCCAAGCGACGCAGAAAGCATGGCGGTGATGCCCGCCTTGCTGGCCATCTGGGACATCGGCGTAGACAAGGTATCTGGCGCATGGCTTTTGAATCGTGGTGTCGATCCCGGCCTTCTGACCGAGTTGGGCTTTCTCGTGCCCGCTGGCTGGGAAGGCGATGACCTGATCGATGATGAGGACGAGGTGGGCCCGGTCGCTGCCGAGGTAATTGTTCGTGTTGAAAAGGGAGACGCGGAGGCAGGCGACCGGAAGGTGGCCGACATCAAGGTCGCCGAGGGGCAGGTAACGCCTGGAGGTAACCCGGATAGCTACAAGATTTATCGTGTGCGCGACGGTTGGGTCGAGCAACACCTGAAGGCACGTCTAGAACAAACGATTGACGCGCCTGCCATCGAGAAAATTACCGACCACCTACTCTGCCTTGGAACACTTTCGGTCGATGGTGGTGACGTTCCGATCTACCTCGCGCGTGGCCTCGACCGGGAGAAGGTCCGGTCCAGCGTCGATACGGAGCTTCGGGCGCGCCACAACCTTGGCATCGGACTGGTCTTGCAGGCTGGCAATGCGCCCGGCCCATGCCTCGCGGCAAATGTTCTAACGCCGCTCGCCGATCAGATCGACACGGAACAGTTTGAAATCGCATTGGTCGCAGACAAGCTCCGGTCCGTGTTTCGTCGTCACCGGATCTTGGCCCGTGGTGGCCAGGCTGTCGAACTCGCCCAAAACGGGGAGAACATGGCGACCCTTTTCGTGCCTGGAAAAGGCAGCATCGACATCCGAGGAGAGAATCGTATCGCGATCATCCAGCGACTGGTCGATGCCCACAACAATGGCCCGATGCCAATGGCGACCGGAGATCTTGTGAAGGACATCGCCGCAGACCAATCCCTGTCGAACATTTTCAAGCAACCCTTGTGGGACAAACTGAAGGCCAAATTTCTTAGAAGTCTGGGCCCAAAGGGGCCCTGGGAGATCGCTGTCTGACCAGCGGCTCCGATCTGGCTCCGATTGGGGGGTCTGACTAGCTCCGATTCGCCATGACAATTCGGGTGCTCCATCGAACAGAGGAGCACCCGAATGCCGACTCCCTTCCCATCGCGCCAACCAGCCCCGTCGACCTGGGCTACAGGCGCGAAACCGAAGCCCACCACCATGAACCCGGAATGGCGCTGCACGCGCTGTGACAAGCTGCTCGGCGTTTGCCGGGACGGCCGCATGCACCTGCGTTTTGCGCGGGGGCACGAGTACTTCGTGGGCTTCCCCGTTCAGGCCACCTGCCGCGGCTGCTGGACACTGAATCAGGCGTCCAGCCCCTCCGGTTGACGCGCCCTACGCCACCAACCCCCTGAAATCGCAGAGACGCGCGACGTCCTAACCTGGCCACGAGAAGGCGCTGGACGCCTGGCCGCAAGGCAGGCGTCCAATGTCTTTCGCATGGCACGAGATTCGTGATCAAATCATGCATTCCGCTTCCACCCTCAGCTTCCAGCGCAGCTTCGATGCAATTCGGCGCGACAGCGAATCGCTCGGGGGCTTCGGTGATCCAGCTGCATTGCTGGACGCGCTGCACCTCGGTTGCCGTGCGCCGGACGAGAAAAACCGATTGCTGGTCGCACTGGTCGGGGCCGCACAGTCTTGCGGTGCGGTCTCCGATTGTGCCCTGACGCTGATGCTGCTGGCGCTCTGGCCGGGGTTGGATGCCGTTCGGCGCAGATCGATCTGGCGAAAGATCGGCACAGGCGACGAGGTCGCGTCCGAAATTCTTGCTCGGGCCTCGGAAGCCATTCGGTGTGTGGATCTGCAGCGGGTCAATTGGATCGCGGCGACCATCCTGCGGAACATTGAGCGGGACCTGATCCGAACGCGTCAGCGAGAGGACATGCGCCAGAGACTGCGCAGCGAGACCGACCCCGACAAAATACCGATCGACGGTGACGTGCTTCGGGCCGACGCCAGCCCCGAACTGCTCCACGGCGACCTCGTCCGCATCGTCGGGAAGGACGCTGATCTGGTGATCCGTGTGGCCATCAACGGTTTCTCCCAAGCCGAGGTCGCGACCGAACTGGGGCTGTCCGAGGCGGCGACGCGCAAGCGTTACCAGCGGGCGACCCGACGTCTGCGCGATGCCTTGCAAGAAATCTGCTGATCCGATGTCCCGATCCCTGCGGCGCAGTGGCTTTTCCCATTCAGACGCCAACGCGCGCCCAACTCAAACCGAAAGTCGACCAGCATGATCAGCAAAGCCGATCTCTTGTCCGCAGACCTCAAGCGCGTTCCCGGCCTCTACCGCCGGTGGGAACTGCCGGAAATCCTGAAAAACCAACGCGCCTACCGCATCGAGAATGCCGGTTCCCATCAGGATGGGACGCCTCTTGTGGCGATCTACGCCGACGCCGAAGCGGGCCAGCCGGGCGACCTGCACAACGCCGCAATCAACGACGCCGAACCGACCTCGGTCCCGCCTGGGACGATGTCGCGGCGGCCTGAGTAGCGGGGAAAGGAGGAGATCATGTTCATGGGAACCACACCCTTCATCACGGTCCGCGCTAGCCGACCGCTCGCCGAAATCGAGTTCTGCGCCTGGATTGGCCAGGCCGTGCCCGGCGACAGGCTGGAATACCACCGCGGCTTTCTGGCCCTCGACATCTTCCCGATGTTCGCCCGCCTGCCGGACCAGCAGCGGACGGAACTGACGCGGCTCGGATCCCGCGCCTTCTGGGCCGCCGAACGGGGCCTCGTGCATCTCGTCCAGGAACGGATCGGCACCGACCAATTCGCCTACATCGCCGTCGCCCGACCGAAGCCGAAGGCCGCAGCCGTCTCGCTGTCCGCACTGCTGCTCGCTGAGCAAGAGGCTGCCTGTTGACCGCCCTCCAATCCCTTTTTGCCGATCATGGAGACCCTAAGATGCCGTTTCCCGCGAATTCCCCCACTGTCGATGATTTGCCGAGCCTCGGCCTGCAAGACATCGCCCGGCTGCCGATCGAACTGCTGGCCGTCCTGCAGCGCGATGTCGACGAGCGCCTCAAGCGCGACAAGGCCGCGAAGGCCCGCCTCGACGGGGCGCTGGAGGTCCGTTTTGCGACCCGCGCCGCCGAGGAACGCCAGTCGCAGGCCAAGGACACTGGCACGGTGCGCTTCGACGAGGGCGATTTCACCGTGGTCGCCGATCTGCCGAAGCGGGTCGATTGGGATCAGGACCGGCTCGCCGCCATGGTCGAGCGCATGCGCGCGGCCAAAGACGATCCCGCTCAGTATGTCGATATCGCCTACAAGGTGCCCGAGCGCAAATATGTCGCCTGGCCCGATGCAATCCGCGCCGGTTTCGAGCCCGCGCGCACGGTGCGCACCGGCACGCTGAAGATCGAAATCGTTCCGCAGGGGGGCGATCAATGAGCCTGCTCGCCCCGGTATCGGCCCCGTCGCACGACCTGCCCAGCCTGATCGACCGCGCCACCAGCATGCTCTCGGGCGCGAAGTCCGCGGCCGAAGTGCTCGAGGCGCGCGAGGTGGCCGGACTGGCCTACGACGTGGCGAAACGCGCCGCCCGGCTGCAACGCGCCAAGAGCGCCCATGACGATCTCGTCGCTGCGGCGCATCGCGCTCAGGCCCATGCGCTCGAGATCGAGGCCCGCGCCAAGCGCCGGCTGGCGGACGAATACGATGCGGCGCAGGCACGGGGCGAGATAAAGCGCAACGGTGGCGACAGGAGCAGTGTTGAGGACCACAACACTGCTTCGGCAGCCGATCTTGGCATGCGCCGCGATGAAATTCACGAGGCCCGCCAGATCCGCGACGCCGAGGCGGCAGACCCCGGCATCGTGCGCCGTGCGCTTGATGATCGGTTGGAACGTGGCGAGGAACCGACGCGCGCGGCCCTGCGCAAGATGGTGGTCGATGCCGCGATGCGTGGGTTGCGCCCGCAGCGGCCCGCCAGCCGGCGCAACCCGCTCTATGTTCCTCCGACGCCCGAGCAGGCGGCGTGGCGGCATGTCACCGGCACGTTCCGCGCCTTTGCCGAGTGGGCTTCGGAAGGGAACCTCGCCCTTGCCCGCGACGGCATGCGTCAGGCCCAGGATACCCCGTTTCACGACCTCGATGCCAACGCCATCGCCCAAGGGTCAGCAGCTTTCACAACAATCAAGGAGTGGTTTGATGCTCGATAGCCAATCAGCGGGTTTTGCCGAAGGTGTCTGGGAGGCTGCCTCTCAGCTCGGAAACAACGCCCCCAAAATCGCCGATGACATGATGCAGACAGCATTTCCGCTCACCTGTGCGCAGGCGCGGCAGGAGGGTGCGATGCGGATGCTTCGCACCGGGATCATCACCGAGGTCAAGCGCATCCTGCGCAACCAGAACGACGTTTTGGGACAGTCGGATTTCTCTGCGATCAGCGAGACATTCGCGCCATTTGTCCAGGACCTGCGCTCGAAGTCCTACTTCGTGGAAAGCGCCGAGGAATACGTCGCGATCCCGGACCTCATCGCGGAACCCGACCTGCTCGACGATGCCCGTCGTTTCATGCGGCGCAAGGGCAAGGAATGCCTGAACGAAGCTGACCGTCTGGATGCGCTCTACGTAGCGGTAACCGCCGACGACGCTGATGCGCTGCAGGCGCGGCAGGGGGTGTCGGCATGACCGGTGCACTCCCCATCATCACCGCCGATCAGCGCATGGCCGAACAGCGCGGCATCAAGGGCGTCATCTTCGGCCCGTCCGGGATTGGCAAAACCACCTTGCTGTGGACGCTGTGGGCGACGACCACATTGTTCTTCGATCTCGAAGCCGGGGACCTGGCCATCGAGGGGCTGGCGATCGACGTGATCCGTCCGCGCACCTGGAAGGAATGCCGGGACTTCGCGGTGTTCATCGGCGGTCCGAACCCGGCGCTCCGTGCCGACCAGCCCTACAGCCAGGCGCATTGCGATGAGGTCCGCGGGCGGTTTGGCGATCCCGCCGCGCTCGACAAATACGACACGGTGTTCATCGACTCGATCACGGTCGCCGGGCGTCTGTGCTTTCAGTGGTGCAAGGGCCAACCCGAAGCAATGTCGGAGAAAACCGGCAAGCCGGATGTCCGGGGTGCTTACGGGCTCCATGGCCGCGAGATGATCGCCTGGCTCACGCATCTGCAGCACACACGCGGCAAGAACGTCTGGTTCGTCGGCATCCTCGATCAGAAGCTGGATGACTTCAACCGCAAGGTGTTCTCACCGCAGATCGACGGCTCCAAGACCGGGTTGGAACTGCCCGGGATCGTCGATCAGGTCATCACCATGATCGATGTGCCCGACGCGCAGGGTCAACCGCAGCGGGGCTTCGTCTGCCAGACGCTGAACCCCTGGGGCTATCCGGCCAAGGACCGCTCGGGGCGCCTCGCGCTGCTGGAGCCGCCGCATCTGGGCCAACTGATGGAGAAAATCCGCGGGCCCCTGATCCCCGTGGAACGACGCCTGACCTTTGCACCGCCACAGCTGCCCGCTCCATCGGCGGTCGGCGGCGCTGACCAATCCAATTCCCCCAACGCCGACTGAAAGGACAAATCCGATGACTGGTCTCTGGAACGACTTCAACTCCGCGCAAAGCAACAGCAACGTCATCCCGAAGGGCACGCTCGCCAAGGTGCGACTGACCATTCGCCCCGGCGGCTTCGATGATCCCTCCCAAGGTTGGACCGGCGGCTATGCCAAACGCGGCGCCACCGGAGCTGTCTATCTCGACGCCGAATATACCGTGGTCGAAGGGCCCTTTGCCAAACGCAAGATCTGGTCGCTGATCGGGCTTTACAGCCCGAAGGGCCCCGATTGGGCGAACGCCGGGCGTGGCTTGATCAAGGGCATCCTGAACTCGGCGCGCGGGCTCGATGACAAGGACAACTCGCCGCAAGCGCAGGCCAAACGCCGGATCGGCGGCTTTGCTGAACTGGACGGGATCGAATTCATCGCCCGGATGGACATCGGTTCCGACACCAGCGGCGAGGACAAGAACGAGGTTCGCTCGGCCGTCACGCCCAGCCACCGCGATTATGCGCAGCTGATGGGGCAAGGATCGGCCGCTCAGATGCAGGGTTACGGCCAGCCCCCGGTAATGAGCGCGCCGCAGCAGGGCTACGCCGCCCCGGCTCAGCGCTACACCGCGCCCACGCCGCAACCGCAGACTCCGCAATCCCCTGCGGCCCCCGGTTTTTCCGGGCGCCCCAGCTGGGCCGAGTGAGGGACCGACCATGCGGCTCCGCCCCCGTCAGAAAACCTTCGTCGAGCGCAGCATTGCTGCGCTTGATGCCCACGGCAACACGCTGGGTATCGCGCCAACCGGCGCGGGAAAGACGATCATGCTGTCGGCGGTCACCGGGGAGGTGATCGGCGATAGCGCCGCCAAGGCCTGCGTGCTGGCGCATCGCGATGAATTGACCGACCAGAACCGGGGCAAGTTCGCCCGGGTCAATCCGGGCCTGACCACCTCGGTCATCGATGCCAGCGCCAAGTCATGGGCGGGTCAGGTCGCCTTCGCCATGGTCCCCACGTTGGCACGGACATCGAACCTGGCCGCCATGCCGCGCCTTGACCTCTTGGTGATCGACGAAGCGCACCATGCGGTGGCCGACAGCTACCGCCGCATCATCGACCGGGTGCGCGACGCCAATCCCGATGCCCGCATCTTTGGGGTCACCGCCACGCCGAACCGCGGCGATCGCAAGGGCCTGCGCGAGGTGTTCGACAATGTCGCCGACCAGGTCCGGCTGGGCGAGTTGATCGCCTCGGGTCACCTTGTGCCGCCCCGCACTTTCGTTATCGACGTGGGCGTGCAGGACGAATTGCGGTCTGTCCGCAAGACCCTGTCGGATTTCGACATGGCCGAAGTGGCGGGCATCATGGACCGCGCGCCGGTCACCGATGAGGTGATCCGCCATTGGAAAGAAAAGGCGGGCGACCGCCAGACCGTCATCTTCTGTTCTACCGTCGCCCATGCCGAACATGTCACCGAAGCCTTCCGCGCGGCCGGGATCACGACGGCGCTGATCCACGGCGATCTGGCGTCCGACATCCGCAAGGCCATCCTTGTCGACTATGCGACGGGCAATATCCGCGTCATCGTGAACGTCGCTGTGCTGACCGAGGGCTGGGATCACCCGCCCACCTCCTGCGTTGTGCTGCTGCGCCCCAGTTCCTACAAGTCCACCATGATCCAGATGGTCGGGCGCGGCCTGCGCATCGTGGATCCGGAAGAGCACCCCGGCATCGTGAAAACCGATTGCGTCGTGCTGGACTTCGGCACTTCCAGCCTGATCCACGGCACGCTGGAACAGGATGTCGATCTCGAGGGCAAGACCGAGGCTGGTGAGGCCCCGACGAAATCCTGCCCCGGCTGCAGCGCTGAAATCCCGCTGGCCGCAATCGAATGCCCTCTCTGTGGCGAGGTTTTCCCGCGGGAGGATGACGATGCCGGTGAAGGCGGTGGCGTAGCCCCTCTGTCGGGTTTCATCATGACAGAGATCGATCTGTTGAAGCGGTCCAGCTTCGCATGGGTCGACCTTTTCGGCACCGATGATGCGATGATGGCAACCGGCTTCACGGCCTGGGGCGGTATCTTTTGGCTGGATGGGGTCTGGTTTGCCGTAGGCGGGGCGAAGGGCGAACGCCCGCACCTGCTGGGCGTCGGTGAACGCACCGTCTGCCTCGCGCAGGCCGACGACTGGCTGAACACCCATGAAACCGACGAAAGCGCCTTCAAGACCCGTTCCTGGTTGCGCCAGCCGCCGACCGAAAAGCAGCTGCAATACTTGGCCCCCGAGTGCCGCCATGACTTCGGCCTGACGCGCTACCGCGCCTCGGCGCTGATGACCTTCGGCTTCAACAAGCGCGCCATCCGCCAGCTCATCGACAGCGCGGCCAGCCCCGAACGGAGGGCGGCATGACCCATGGCCTCCATCACCCCCATCACGGCCGAGGACCGGCGGCGGCTCTGGCATCCGCGTGGAACGCTATGTGCAGTCTGCCGGCAACCCACCCATGGTTTTGGCTGGTTCGATCCGTACCGGTCGAAGCGACCCCGGCCATCGGTCTGGTTCTGCTCGATGCCCTGCCAGTCCTTCTGGACGCGCTTGGCGCGGGAGCGTGTGGCCATGGTTGACCTGACCGATGAAGAACGCGCCGCCATCGCCATCACCATGAAACGTGTCGCCCTGCTGATGGACGAGATCGGATGGGCCACCCCGTTGGCCGGTCTGACCGAGGCACAGGTCCGCGCCCTGATCGAGGAATCCGTCGAAGGCTTCCGCGAGGCCATGTCCGACATCGCCAAAGCCAATGCGCCGGAGGTGCCGTTTTGACACTGGATTTCAACCGCCGCCCCAGCTTTGCCGACCGGGTTAATTCGGCTGTCGACCAGGCGATGACGGCCGATCAGGCGACGCGCACGCCCCGCGACTATCTTGGCGGATCGCGCCTCGGCCAAGCATGCGAGCGTGCCCTGCAGTTCGAATTCACGGCCACGCCAAAGGACGAAGGCCAGGATTTCACCGGCCGGTCGCTGCGCATCTTTGCCATCGGCCATGCGCTTGAAGATCTGGCGGTCGCTTGGCTGCGCGGCGCGGGCTTTGATCTCTACGCCCGAAAGGGCAACCGCCCCGATGGCGGCCAGTTCGGTTTCTCCGTCGCCGGCGGCCGGGTGCGCGGCCATGTCGACGGTATCATCGCCAAAGGGCCTGAAAGTCTCGGACTGGCCGTTCCCGCGCTCTGGGAATGCAAGACCATGAACGCCAAAAACTGGCGTGCCTGCATCAAGGACGGGGTCACCATTTCGAAGCCGGTCTATGCCGCCCAGATCGCCCTCTACCAGGCCTACATGGAAGCCAGCGTGCCCGGCATCAGCGCCGCGCCAGCTGTGTTCACTGCCATCAACAAGGATACGGCCGAGATGCACCACGAGTTGGTGCCCTTCGATGCCGCCCTCGCACAGCGCATGTCCGACCGGGCGGTGCGTATCCTGCGGGCGACAGACGCGGGCGAATTGCTGCCCCGCATCGCCACCAGCCGCGACTTCTTTGAATGCCGCTTCTGCCCGTGGGCCGAACGCTGCTGGAGTGAGCGGCGTCCCGGAAACTCTCCAGTGGCGCGTTTCAGCCACGAACGGGCGGAGCCCTCGGCATGAGCGACGACAATATCATCCATTTCAATCCCTGGCAGGATTTCAACGACGCGCCCTCGATCGAGGATCCGTTCGGCGTCGAACCGGACCCTGCGCAGATCGAGACCTTCCTCGATGTCGTGTTCGGCTATTCCGACGGTCTGATCCCGGTCCGGGGTTTTGTCGACATGGGACAGGGCAAGGAGGGACGGCCCCACAATATCTGGATCGGCGCCGATGCCACCGCGCCGGACAAGCTCGCGACATTTGCCAACTGGGCCTGGCGCGAAGGGGCGGCCGTCTATGTGATCCCCGGCACGGTCGCCGAGGTCGGACAGGCCAAATCCGCCGATGTGCTGCAGATGCAGGCACTGGTCGTCGATCTCGACGCGGGCGACATCCCCGCCAAGCTCGAGCATCTGCTGCACCATCTTGGCCAGCCCACCCTGATCATCGAGAGCGGCGGTCGCACCTCAGAGGGCGCCAGCAAGCTGCATGTCTGGTGGAAGCTGACCGAACCCGCCGAGGGGGCGGCGCTGGCCGAGCTCTGTCGCCTGCGGGGCGAGATCGCGCTCAAGGTCGGCGGCGACACCCATTTCCGCTCCGCCCATCAGCCGATCCGGGTGGCAGGGTCGGTTTATCACAAGCACGGTCATCAGCGCCTGGTGCAGATCCGCGAGCAGCATGCCGTGGAAGTCGATCTCGACGAGTTCGCGGAACGGGTGGCGGAGATGCCGCCGATCCCGGGCGCAGGCATGACCAGCAGCGGGGCCGTCGCCCCCGGCAAGCCGTCGCTCGACGCCGTGCTGACCACGCCGATCCGGGAAGGCGATCAGGATGAGTGGAGCCGCTTCACCGGGGCCAGCGTCGCCATCGGGCATTTCCTGCGCATGGTGCATGAGGGCCGGATGTCGCCCGACGATGGCTGGGAGGCAATCCGGGGCTACAATGCCGCAGCCCTTCGCCCGAGCTGGCCAGAGGATCGCCTGAAGGCGGAATCCGAGCGGCTCTGGGCCAGGCATATCGAGAAGAACGGCCCGCCGCTGATCCGGCTCGACACATCGGCCGCGGCACGAAACCAGCCGGGGCCACTGTCGTCCTTCACGTTGGGCGCCTTGCTCGACGACCGGTCCCCCATGCCTGAGGACCTGATCGCCCCGCGCGTGCTGACGCCGGGCGGCCTGCTGGTGCTGGGCGGCGCCCCGAAGGTGGGCAAGAGCGATTTCCTGATCTCCTGGTTGGTGCACATGGCGGCCGGGATCCCGTTCCTCGGCTTCACCCCGCCGCGACCCCTGCGGGTTTTCTACCTGCAGGCGGAGATCCAGTACCACTACCTGCGCGAACGTCTGCAGCAGATCGCCCTGCCGCCGCTTGTGATTGCCGCCGCGCGCGCGACCTTTGTCGCCACCCCGAAGCTGAAGCTGCTTTTGAACGAGGATGGCATCGCCAAGATCACCGAGGCAATCCGCGTCGCTTTCCCTGATGCGCCGCCTGACATCCTTTGCATCGACCCGATCCGGAACCTCTTTGACGGCGGCCCCGAGGGCGGTGGTGAGAACGACAACGACGCGATGATGTTCTTTCTCAAGGATCGGGTGGAGGTGCTGCGCGAGGCGGTGAACCCGGGTGCGGGCGTGATCCTCGCCCACCACACTCGCAAGGCGGCCAAAAACCAGGTCAAGGACGATCCGTTCCTGGCGCTCTCAGGGGCCAGCGCGCTGCGCGGCTTCTACACCTCTGGCCTGATCATGCATCGCCCCGACGAAGACCGGAGCGAGCGCAGACTGGAGATCGAGTTGCGCAATGGTCCTGCGCTACCCGCCATGATCATCGACAAGGTGCAGGGCGCATGGGTGCAAATCGATGCCCGGTATGAGCGGCTGGTCCGGCAGGAAACGGGCGCCAAACATGATGCCGAGCGGCTACGCAAACGAGACGTGATCCTTGGCATCCTGTTTGAGGAAGCGGTCGAAGGGCGCCTTTACACCTCCACACAGTTTGGCGATGCCTTTGAGAACAAGGCTGGGCTTGGCAGCAAATACACAATCCGAGACCGCTTGGCCGTCCTGTCGACCAAGGGACAGGTGAAATTTCGTCGCGACGCGACCGAGTTCGACTACCCGAACGTACGATCCCGGTTTGGCTACCTCTGCGTCGAGGGTATGCGGTTTGGCCACGCGCCAGTGATCAACCCCGAGACAGGCGAGGTTCTCGGTGAAGGGGTGACAGTTCATCCCAGCCACTACAAATGCCCCCATTCCGGGGTCTGTCTCGAGGTCGAAAATCCCGCCGTCTGGGTCTACCCGGAGGGCGTCAATGACTGACTTTGACTTCATGTCGAGGCACTTCGACTTCGACTTGCCTTTGTCATATTTCAACGAAAACAATGGCTTACGGAAGTCGAAGTCGAAGTCGTCGGCCACGCCCCTTCGACTTCAAAAAACGGTGAAATCCAAATGAAATCAATTGGATGCACCCAAAATAAGTCAAAGAGAATGAAGCCCCCATACTACGTATGGGGAGGCCAACCAGCAGGTTTGGCCTCTCTCCCCATCCGTATGGGTTATCCGCGTGCGCCTCCTATGGGCGGATCTGTCGGACGACGATGGCCAGTACCGCCAAGCACAATGCCACCGCCGCCCTCCACCAAAAACGAATCCCCCTCATTCAACGGAGACCCATCATGGCATCGACGACTCTGACTCTGACCGAGCCCCAGGCAAAGCCCCCATTGTCGGGCGCATCCCCGCGGCTCATGGCAACCATCGCCCTCGATCTCGGCACCACAACCGGCTGGGCGCTGCGCGGATACGACGGGCTGATCACCAGTGGCACCGCCAGCTTCCGCCCCGGACGTTTCGACGGTGGCGGCATGCGCTACCTGCGCTTCGCCAACTGGCTGACCGAGATCGATCGCCTGTCTGGACCGATCTCGGCCATCTGGTTCGAAGAGGTGCGGCGCCATGCAGGCACCGACGCCGCCCACGTCTATGGCGGCCTGATGGCCAGCTTGACCAGTTGGGCCGAGCTGCGGGGCATCCCGTATCAAGGCGTCCCCGTCGGCACGATCAAACGGCACGCCACCGGCAAGGGCAATGCCGACAAGGAGGCGATGATCGCCGCCGCCCGGGCCCGTGGCTTCAGCCCGGACGACGACAACGAGGCCGACGCCATCGCGATCCTGCTCTGGGCAATCGAGACGAACGGAGGTTTGGCATGAGGTGGCATCCCCACGGCTACGGCGGTCAGCGTCGCGATCCTGAGCAGGTCAAGCGCCAGGGCTGGCACGAACAGGGCGTGCTGGCGGTGTCGGCCGACGATCAGCGGCTGACCTGGCCCGAACGCGAACTGGTCGAGCAGTTGGGCACAAAACTCTACGGCTCACGCCCCAAGACACGCGAGGTGCGCCATGGTTGATCGCGAATGGACCGCCGAGTGCGTCGCCGACCATTTCGAGGAAGCCTTCCGCACCCTGCGCAAGTTGCCGCCGGTCAAAGCGCAGGGGTTCTTCAACGCCTGGCCACAGATCGTTCGCACCAGCCGCGAGATCGCCGCGATGGAACCCGAACCCATGCGGGTCTGGCCCTCGGCCGCTGCGATCACCCGGCTGGAGCAGACCTCGGACTGGGTGCTGTGGATCGAGGAGGCCGAGCGCAAGCTCGTGTGGTCCCGCGCCGCCCGCGTACCGTGGAAGCAGATCAGCGGGGATATGGGCTGCGACCGCACGACCGCATGGCGACGCTGGCAGCTGGCGCTGACCAAGATTGCGGCGCGACTGAATGCGTGAGCGACTCCAATGTGTTGCAACACTTTTCTGTTCGACATCTGCAACATGTTCGTGCTATTCCGAAGGCAAGATGGGGAGAGTACGCCGGAAAGGCTCGCTCTCCCTTTTGCTTTGGCGCGGATGCCGTGGTGGACCCCAGAGTCCGGGCCGGACTCCAGATCGGGGTCCAAAGGGGTCGAAACGAAGTTGGCAGGCAGTTGACCGAGTGCGAGGATGGAGAGCTGTTTTTCTGATCAAGCGGTGACCGAACGGGACTGAGCGGAAACTCTAACCCTTTGTTTTCCGGTTCCTTTCTGGCAGAAAACGTATGCTGGGGGGCGAAGCGCGGCACATCGCTAGCGACAGGGCCGGATTTTTGGGAAGCCACCCCCTCCGGAATCCACCCCTGAACCGCAAATAACAACGTAATAACAATGGCTTGTCTGGTGGACTCCGGGGTGGATACCCTGGACTCCGGAGTCCAGTCGGAAGCCAGTGAAATCCGACGTGGATTCCACATCCGGAGTCCAGCCCGCAAGCCACGCCCATCCGGCAACAGGAAAACCCATATGACCCTCAGCTTCGCCCCGGAGCGCATCGAGCAATGGCCGCTCGCGCGCTTGCAGCCCTATGCCCGCAATGCGAAGGCGCATGGCGCGGATCAGGTCGCGAAGATCGCCGCCAGCATGGCCGAGTTCGGCTGGACCGTGCCTTGTCTTGTGGCCGAGGATGGCGAGTTGATCGCGGGCCACGGGCGTGTCCTGGCTGCAACGCAGCTCGGGCTGACCGAGGCACCGGTGATCGTGCTCGGGCACCTGACCGAGGCGCAGCGCCGGGCGTATCGCATCGCCGACAATCGGCTGACGGAACTCGGCGCCTGGGATGAAGCGCTGCTCTCGGCCGAGTTGAACGACTTGCTGGCCGAGGATTTCGACCTGTCGCTGGTCGGCTTCTCCGATGGCGAGTTGGACAAACTGCTGGCCTTCGTGCCGGAGGGGGACGGGCAAGAAGGTGGCGCCGGGGGCTCGGTGCCGCCGGTGACCATCCCCGAACCGCCGCGCAACCCGGCATCGCGGACGGGCGATCTGTGGATCCTCGGCGATCACCGGCTGCTGTGTGGTGACAGCACCAACGTCGCTGATGTCCGCCGTCTGATGAATGGCGAGCGGGCGATCCTGTTCGCGACAGACCCGCCCTATCTCGTGGATTACGACGGCTCAAACCACCCGACCCGCAACAAGGACTGGTCGGCGTCCTATGGCACCACCTGGGACGATAGCAGCCAGGGGGCCGATCTCTACGATGGCTTCATAACCGCCGCGGTGACGGAAGCCATCGCCGACGATGCCGCGTGGTACTGCTGGCATGCCTCGCGCCGTCAGACGATGCTGGAGGCATGCTGGGAAAAGGCCGGTGCCTTTGTGCACCAGCAGATCATCTGGGTGAAAGACCGTGGGGTTCTGACCCGGTCGCATTACCTGTGGAAGCACGAGCCCTGCTTCATGGGCTGGCGTCGGCCGAACCGCCCGCCGAAGGTGGCGGAAGAAACGCTGCCGTCGACATGGGCGCTGCCCAGCTTCGTCAAGGACGAACGCCCCGACCACCCGACGCCGAAACCGCTCGACGCCTTCGGGATCCCGATGCGTCAGCATGTGGCACGGGGCGGGCTCTGCTATGAGCCGTTCTGCGGTTCGGGTTCGCAGATCATGGCGGGCGAGGCCAATGGTCGCCGCGTCTTCGCGATGGAAATCAGCCCGGCCTACATCGATGTTGCCGTCGAGCGCTGGCAGGCCGACACCGGTCGTGACGCGATCCTAGACGGGGATGGCCGCACCTTTGCGCAGGTGAAGGCCGAGAGGCCGGGCGAGAAGCCGGACGCCGACGCAGCATGAGCCAGTCGCGCATGATGTCGCTTGCCGAGGTCTTCACAAACGTCGTCGTGGGATATGGCCTGGCCGTGGCGACGCAGATGGTGGTGTTTCCATGGTTCGGCATCGAGACCAGCTTGCAGGACCACATGGAGATCGGGCTGGCGTTCGTCGCAGTATCGCTGGCGCGAGGATATTTGCTTCGCAGGCTGTTCGAGCGTATGCGGCGCTGATGCCGCCCGCCGCCGTTGACCCTTTTTCGCCCAAGTGATTTATGCGTTGCGCAGGATCAGGGCGGCACTGGCAATGAGCGAACATCAGGATATCCGTGAACGTCTGGCCAAACTCGAGGCGCTCTTCGCGCGTGGGGCCACGGCCGGGGAACGGACAGCTGCCGGGGCGGCGCTCGGACGCTTGCAGGCAAGGCTAGATCTGGCCGGAGCCAAGGCACCGGAATCTGAGACCGAACTGCAGTACATCCTTCCGGATACATGGGCGGTGCGGGTGTTTGTGGCGCTCTGTCGCAAGCATGGTGTGAAGCCGTATCGGTATCCTCGGCAGCGGCGAACAACGGTCATGGTGCGTGTCCGTAAGAGTGATTTCGAGAAGACGATAGCCGCCGAGTTTCAGAGCCTTCATCGGGAGCTGATAGGCTATTTCGACGAGATGGTTAACCACCTCATTGCCGATGTCATGAAATCCGACGGCGACGACGAGACGCTTGAACAGCGCCAGATCGCGCAATAGTCAAACCTGCCGGAACGAGAGAGCCGCCAACCGCGATCTGCTCAATTGGCAATGAGAAACCGCCGCCCCGGGCGGGACGGCGGAATCGTGATCTTCCCGGGCTGAGCGATCAGGCCGCGGGCAGACGATAGATCCTTCCGCGTCCATCGACCTTCTCCGAGGTCACCTCGAGCCCGAGTTTCTTCTTCAGCACCCCGGCCATCGCGCCCCGAATCGTATGTGGGGCCCACTGCAAGGCGGCAATGATCTCCTCGATGGTCGCGCCATCCGGCGCGCGCAGCATGGCGATCAGCTCGGCCTGCTTGGTGCCCTCGCGCGGTGTGCGCGGCTTGGGCGCGGCTTCGGGTCCGGTGGCGGTGTCGGGCGCGGGTTCCTCGGTCGGCGCGTCCGTCGCGCCCACGGGCGCAGTGTGCGTGTCCTCCGGCTCGATGCCGATGGCGGCGTGCCCTGCGTCGGTGGCAACCAGCGTGGTGCCGTGTCCGTCGCCGGTTTCGCGCCACATGGGTTCGCCCTTGCGCATGTCGGCATCAACCTCCTGCAGGAGCCCCTTGGCGATCATCGCGCCGACCACCTTGGCGGCGGCACCGCCGCGCAGGCTCTCGGGCAGTGGCAGGGCGATACGCTTCGGCCGCTGGGCGGCGGCGCTAAGGATCAGGGATTGGGTGTCGGAAAGCTGGGTCATCGTCGTCTCCGTGTCGGGGCGCGCGGAATGCGGGCACTTCTACGAGGCCGAGCCCCGCAGGGCGGGGCTGGCGCGATGGTTTGGTCGGTTACTCGGCGTGTTCGCCCTCACCGAAAAGGAAATCGGTGATCTTCCGGAGGTCGCTGGCGACGCTGCCAATCGATCCGACGCTGCCCCAATTGACCGCTTCCGGATCGAAGTTGAAATGGTCGTCGCTGAGCGCCTGAAGTCGGGCGAGCATGGCATCGATCTGGGCTTTCTTGTTAATGAAGGCATCAAGGGCTTTGTTCGACCGCTCCCTCGAACCGATGGCGGGATCGGTCTCACTGTCCTGTGCGCGGCGGGTCATTTTGATGGCTCCTTGGTCGAGTTGCATCGTTGCGATGGACCAACGTTCGCTCTGTCTGTGACGCTTATCAACTCGATAAACGCATGATATTGAATGATAATCGGAGCGGCCAATGCAGGGCATGAGCGAGCGCCAGTACGCCGCGCTTGTCGGGTTGTCGCGCGGTGCGATCCAGAAGGCGAAGACGGCAGAGCGGCTGGTGCTGTTCGCCGATGGCAGCATCGATGCCGGGGCCAGTGATGCGCGCCGGGCGGAAACAACCGATCCGTCGAAAACCCGGAGGCCGCCCGAACCAAAACTCAAACCGGTCCCAGAGTCGGCCGTTGCTGCCGTGGGTGACACGCTTCGCGAGCAGGGTCTGGCGGTGCCAGCGGTCGGCGGCGGCACGACTTACCTCCAGGCGAAGACCGCCAACGAGGTTCTGAAGGCGCAGGAGCGGCGCATCCGACTGCAGAAGCTGAAGGGGGAGTTGATCGAGCGGGCCCGGGCGCTGTCGCTGGTGTTTCGGCTGGCGCGAGAGGTGCGGGACGCATGGGTGAACTGGCCTGCGCGGTCGTCGGCACTGATGGCGGCGGAACTGGGCGTGGAACCAGCCGCGATGCAGAAGGCCTTGGAAAAATATGTACGCGCCCACCTCGACGAACTTGCCGAGGTCCGGCCTGATTTTCGGTGAAACTGGCGACGACCTGACCGACTTCGACGGCGCAGCAGAAATCCTGCGCACCTGGGGTGCAGGGCTGATGCCCGATCCCGACCTGACGGTCTCCCAATGGGCAGACCGGCACCGGATGCTGTCGGGCCGGGCTTCCGCCGAACCGGGGCGGTATCGCACGGCGCGCACGCCTTACATGCGCGAGATCATGGACCGGCTGTCGCCCGGCGACGTGATGCAGCGGATCGTCTTCATGAAAGCCGCGCAGGTCGGGGCGACAGAAGCTGGCAACAACTGGATCGGCTTTGCCATCCACCAGGCACCAGGGCCAATGCTGGCGGTCCAGCCGACTGTGGAACTGGCCAAGCGCAACTCGCGCCAGCGGATCGATCCCCTAATTGACGAAAGCCCCGACCTTCGGGAGCGGGTCAAACCGGCGCGGTCGCGCGACGCGGGCAACACGATGCTGTCGAAGGAATTCGCGGGCGGCATCCTGATCATGACTGGCGCGAACTCGGCGGTCGGGCTGCGCTCGACCCCGGCGCGATACATCTTTCTCGACGAGGTCGACGCCTATCCAGCCTCGGCCGACGAGGAAGGCGATCCGGTCACGCTGGCCGAGGCCCGGTCGCTGACGTTCGCCCACCGGCGCAAGGTTTTCCTGGTCTCCACGCCCACCATCCGGGGTCTGAGCCGGATCGAGCGTGAATACGAGGCCAGCGACCAGCGCCGGTTCTTCGTGCCGTGTCCGCACTGCGGCGCGATGCAGTGGCTGAAGTTCGACAGGCTGCGCTGGCAGAAGGGCAAGCCGGAAACGGCGGAATATCACTGCGAGGTGTGTGATGCGCCCGTCGGCGAACACCACAAGACGGCGATGCTGGAGGCGGGCGAATGGCGCGCGACCGCTGTTGCGGCCGATCCGACCACGGTTGGGTACCACCTCTCGGCGCTCTATTCGCCGATCGGCTGGCTGAGCTGGGAGCGGATCGTGCGGGCATGGGAAGCAGCCCAAGGGTCGGACGAGGCGATCAAGGCGTTCCGCAACACGATCCTCGGCGAAACCTGGGTTGAAACCGGCGAAGCGCCGGACTGGCAGCGGCTCTACGACCGGCGCGAGCGCTGGAAATCTGGCACGGTGCCTGCGGGCGGGCTGTTTCTGACCGCCGGGGCCGACGTGCAGAAAGACCGGATCGAGGTCGATGTCTGGGCCTGGGGCCGTGGCCTCGAAAGCTGGCTGGTCGATCACATTGTCATCGAAGGCGGGCCCAGCGATGTGGCGTGCTGGCGGCAGTTGACCGATCTGCTGGGGCGGACTTGGGCTCACGCAAGCGGCACGCATATGACGATTGCCCGGCTGGCCATCGACTCCGGCTTCGAGACCAGTGCCGTCTATGCCTGGTCGCGGCAGGTGAGCTTTGCGCAAGTGGCCCCCGTGAAGGGGCTGGAAGGCTTCAACCGGTCGAGCCCGGTGACGGGGCCCACTTACGTGGACGCGACCATCGCGGGCAAACGCCTGCGCCGTGGCGCGCGGCTCTGGACGGTGGCCACCTCGACCTTCAAGGCCGAAACCTACCGGTTCCTGCGGCAGGACCGGCCGACCGCCGAGGATATCGACGCCGGTGCGACATTCCCCGCAGGAACGGTGCACCTGCCAGTCTGGGCCGACAGCGAGTGGCTGAAGCAGTTGACCGCCGAGCAGTTGGTGACGGTCAAAAGCCGTCGCGGGTTCTCGAAGCTCGAATGGCAGAAGCTGCGCGAGCGCAACGAGGCGCTCGATATCCGCATCTATGCCCGCGCGGCGGCGTGGATCCTTGGCGCGGACCGATGGCCGGAAGCACGGTGGGCGGAGTTGGAAGGGCAGTTCAAGGTTATCGAACTAATTGGCAGAGGGTCCGAAGCACGAGGCGAGAAGCCGCGCGCGCCCCGAAGTTCGGCGCGGCGAAAGACTGTGCGGTCAAGCTACATGGGGTAATCTCACCGTGTTTGTGGCTGCGTCATTGAAGGCAACATTTCTTGTACTTCCTGCCGCTGCCGCACGGGCAAGGGTCGTTGCGGCCCACTGGTGGCGCAGGGTTCTTGAAGAACTCGGTCCAAGGAGCCACACGAAGATCGTTGCTGACCTTGCGGACCTTCTGCTGCTCGAAGAATGCATCTGTGTAGCAGTGCCATTTCGACAGTTCGGCGATGGAATCGGTGATCAAGCCATCGGCGTAACGTGGGTTGCCGGGGGCACCTGCGTCACGGGTAGCGTGCAGGTCTTCCAGAAAATCCGCGTAGTCGCAATAATCCTTGGGGATCAGGACTTTGTCAAATAGCTCGCGGACCGCTTCGGCCATGTCCTCAAGTCCGAGATCAGAAATTGCCTCAGTCCACCCCAGCAGTACATCTGTCGATGCCTTGAGATGGCGCGCCCGAAAGGTTCGGAAGAAATCCTCGATCTTGGGGCGCTGGTCAGGATGAAGCTCTGCGATCAGGACCAAGGCGCTCATGAGCGAGCTGCGCGCGAAATCGTCCGCGCGCAGGTCGAGAACGGCATCAAACAGAGGCTGCAGATCGCCGTCGAAGGTACCGGTGATGACGCGAAAGCTGACTTCCGTCACTGCATCGCCAAGGGTGTGATCGAGGGCTCTGGTTGGGCGGCGCAGCAGATGAAGCAATGGGCGGTAGGCATCCGTGACCTGCCATTCGCCAAGCAGGTAAAAGACCGGGATGAGTGCGACCAGATCAGCATCTCGCATTGACCGCACCTGTTGGCGTCCGAGTCGTTCAACCAGTTCGACGAAGATAGGTGTCATTTCATCACGCCGCTTGCCTGCGGCGGCCATGGCAGCTCTTGGAAAAATGTCGTTGCGCGCGAGATCGCGCATGATTTCGGTTGGGGTCATCGGTTCGCTCTCGATCAACAGGCCGCCGCCCTTGTGAACCAAACTTTCTGGCGAGGTCAATCGCACATGGCGACAATCACAGAACTCCGTGCCCGACGCGATGCGCTTGCGGCGCAGCGGTCCTCGGGTGTGGCCCGCGTGAGCTATGACGGCAAGACCGTCGATTACCGCAGCATCGCCGAGATCGACCGGGCCATCGAGGTGCTGGACCGTGACATCGCGACTGCCGAGGGCCGCAAGATCATCCGGCAGGTGCGCGTGACTACCACCAAGGGATTGTAGCGCATGGGTTGGCTCGATGCATTTCGCCGCCGGGAAACCAGCGGTCCTGCAACCGTGCGCGCGCGGCTCGAAGGGGCGATGTCGCAGCGCCGTTTGCGGGGCTGGCAGCCGCCGCTGGAAAACATCAACTCGCTGATCGCCTCTGGCGGGCCGCGTCTGTTGGCGCGGTCGCGCGAGTTGGTGGTGACCAACGGCTATGCCGCCAATGCCTGCGAGGCTTTTGCGTCCAACCTGGTGGGCGACGGGATCAAGCCTTCGTCACTGATCGAGGATCCGGCCCTCCGCGATCAGGTGCAGCGGCTCTGGCTGGCCTGGACCGATGAGGCCGATGCCGATGGGCTGACCGATTTCTACGGTCTGCAGGCGATGGTGGCGCGTGAAATGTTCGTCGCGGGCGAATGCTTTGTCCGGATGCGTCCACGCCGGGCCGAGGATGGTCTGCTGGTGCCGATCCAACTGCAATTGCTGCAGTCGGAGATACTGCCGTTCGCGAAGACCGAGGCGGCGGCGAATGGCAATCGCATCCGTTGCGGCATCGAGTTCGATGCGATCGGCCGCCGCGTCGCCTATCACTTCCGCCGCCGCCATCCCGGCGACAGCACCGATCAGGGTATGGTCACGTCTGAGACGGTCCGCGTCCCAGCCGAGGACGTCCTACACATCTACCGCCCCATTGACGCGGGGCAAATCCGGGGCCTGCCGCATGTGGCGCCCGCCATGGTGCGGTTGTTTCTGCTCGACCAATATGACGATGCCGAACTTGACCGGAAGAAGACGGCGGCGATGTTCGCGGGCTTCATCACCAAGACCGCGCCCGAAGAACAGCTGATGGGTGAGATCGAGGCAACCGACGACAGCGGTGCTACCGTCAGTCTGGAACCCGGTACGCTGCAGGTTCTGCTGCCCGGCGAGGATGTGAAGTTCTCCAGCCCCGCAGATGTCGGCGGCGGCTACGAGGCGTTCCAGTACCGGACCCTGCTGTCAGTCTCGGCCTCGCTGGGGCTGCCCTACCATCTGGTGACGGGCGATGTGCGGCAGGCCAACTATTCCAGTCTTCGCGCTGAACTGGTCGAGTTCCGTCGCCGCGTCGAGCAGTTGCAGCACGGGGTCATCGCGCATCAGCTTTGCCGCCCTGTCTGGGCGCGCTGGCTGGAAACAGCGGTGCTGTCGGGGGCGTTGGACCTGCCGGACTTCGCCAGATCCCCCGCGCGCTATCGCCCGGTGAACTGGATCCCGCCGCGCTGGGACTG
The DNA here is from genome assembly GCA_002421605.1 of Rhodobacteraceae bacterium UBA6213. GTDB lineage: Bacteria > Pseudomonadota > Alphaproteobacteria > Rhodobacterales > Rhodobacteraceae > UBA6213. The sequence goes on from DISJ01000013.1 coordinate 33,151, forward strand.
GGTCGATCCCTTGAAGGACATCCAGGCGCAGGTGCTCGCGATGGAGGCTGGGATCATCTCGCGGCGCAAGGTGGTCGAGGCCACCGGCTACGACGTCGAGGAAATCGACCGCGAGAATGCGGCCGATGCGAAACGTGCCGGGGACATGGGTCTCACCTATCGCACCAGCCCGGGCGAGACGCAGGGGGCGCGGGCCACACCAACCCGCAAACCGGAAACCGAGACAGAACAGGAGGCGTAAGCCGATGAACAGCTGGTACACGATCCGCGCCCAAAGCACCGGCGCGGAGGTGGTGATCTATGACGAGATCGGGGCTTACGGCGTCTCGGCCAAGGGGTTTCTGGCGGAACTGGCAGCACTTCCGGATGCCACACCGCTGGCCTTGCGGCTGAACAGCCCAGGCGGGTCGGTGTTCGACGCGGTCGCGATCTACAATGCGATCAAGCGCCATTCCGGCGCGGTAACTGTCTGGATCGACGGCATCGCAGCTTCGGCGGCGTCCTACATCGCCATGGCGGGCGATGAGGTCATCATGCCGGAGAATGCTTTCCTCATGATCCACGATCCTGCCGGTGTGGTCATGGGCACCGCCATCGACATGCGCGCGATGGCCGAGGCGCTGGACAAGATCAAGGGCAGCCTGCTGCAGGGCTATGCCGCCAAGTCAGGGCGGCCACAGGAAGAAATCGCCCCCTTGATGGCGGCGGAAACCTGGCTCGATGCCAAGGATGCGCTGGATTTGGGCTTTGCTGACCGTATCGCCGAACCGGTCCGCATCGCTGCGCGGTTCGACGTAGGACGGTTCCGTAATGCGCCGCCAGAGTTGGCCGAGGCTGTTGCTGATGCGGACGAGGACGATCCCTCGGGCGGTGCAGCAGCGGCTGTCGATGACGCAGGTGACGAGCCTGCAACCGATCATGAAGGTGAAAGCGCCGGAGGTGAGGACGCTCATGGGTCTGAGAGTCAGCCTGCTGACCCTGGTCCACCTGCGGATATGGAAGCGGCACCCGCAGAAACGCATGCAGTCAGCACCATCGCCGCCGACATTCGTACCGAAGCACTGACCCACGCCCGCGCGGTCGTCGATCTATGCCGTCTCGCCGGACAACCGCAGATGGCGGGCCAGTTCCTCGAGCGCGACACCGGTATCGACGATGTCCGCGCCGCTCTGCTGGCCACCCGCGCCGAGGCCGTGCCTGACATCTCCGCAGCCCATCCGCAACCCGGCCGCCCCTCTGGCGCGCGCCCCTGGGGCGATGTCATCGCCCGCACCTTCCGTCTGAAAGGATAGACCCATGCCGATCTTCACTGAAACTCCGCACGCGGGCGGCTTCCTCGTCTGGGAAGCGCTGCGCGATTATTGCCGCAGCACCGTCATCCTCGCCTCGGGCACCCTGCAACCCGGCACCATTCTGGGCAAGATCACCGCCTCGGGCAAATACGCGGCCCACGATCCCGCCGCCTCGAACGGCACCCAGACGGCAGCGGCTATCCTCTGGGACAGCGTCGATGCCAGCGGCGGCGATACCAATGCCGTCGTGCTGATCCGCGGCCCTGCAATCGTCAACCAGCATGAGATCACCATTCCCGGCGCGCCGACCGCACCGCAGATCGCCGCCGCCCATGCCGCCCTGCTGACGCTCGGCATCCTCGTCCGCTAACCCAATCCAATCCCGCGCTTCCGGACGCAAAACCGGCGTCCACTTTTGCTGGAAGCGCTTTCAAAGGAGGCACCCCATGGCCACCATGGACATCTTCGAAGGCGATGCCTTCTCGATCATCGAACTCACCCGCGCATTGGAAAACATCCCATTCAAGCCCGCCACCCTGTCTGGGTCCGGTCTGTTCGGGCCGCGCGGCGTCCGCTCGCGCACCGTCGTGATTGAGTCCCGCGACGGCACACTGTCGCTGATCCCGTTCTCCGAACGCGGCTCAGCCTATGACCAGCAGACCCCGGAACGCCGCGATGTGCGGGCTTTTGTCTGCCGCCAGTTCAAGAAACAGGACGTCATCTGGGCCTCGGAAATCCAGCAGGTGCGCGACTTCGGGTCCGAGTCCGCCACCCAGCAGGTGCAGGCCGAGGTCGCCCGCAAGCTGGGCCGGCTGCGCAACGACGCCGAGACCACGTTCGAGTATCACCTCTTCAACGGCATCCAGGGGCTGGTGAAAGATCCCCGCGACGGTGCCACGGTGGTGAACTACTTCACCGAGTTCGGCATCACCCCCGCCGCCGAGGTGGACTTCGATCTAGACAACGCCACTCCTGCCTCGGGTGCCCTGCGCAAACGCTGCCAGGCGCTGATCGAAAGCGTCGAGGATGTGATGGGCGGCCTGGCCACCGGTGCCATCGCGCTGCGTGCCGAATGCGGCTCGGCCTTCTTCGCCGATCTGGTGGCGCATAAGGAGGTGCGCGAGACCTACCTCAACACCGCCGCCGCCGCCGATCTGCGCTCGCGCATCGCCGACGAGGTCAGCTTCGGCGGCATTACCTTCCGCCGCTACCGGGGTGGTGCGGGCTTCGGTGTCGCGACCGACAAGGCCGTGTTCTATCCCGAAGCCGTCGATGGTCTGTTCGAGATCTACCACGCCCCCGCCGACACGTTCGAGACGGTCAACACGCTGGGCCAGCCGCTCTACGCACGGATGATCCCCGACCGGGAACGTGATGAGTGGGTCCGGCTCGAGATCGAAAGCAATCCGCTGCCGATCTGCACCCGCCCGCAGGTGCTGCGCTCCGCGCGGCGGACCTGATGAACGCCTTTGCCGCCGCCATCGATATGCTCTTCGCCGATCAGAACATCGGGCGCGAGGCGATCTACACATCCGATGGCGGCGCGCCTGTGCTGGTGCGCGTCGTTTCGCGGCAGGCTGATGCGATCACAGACTTCGGCGATGCGCGGCTCTGGTCGGAAACTACCCGGGTCGACCTGCGCGTCGCCGAAGTGTCTAACCCGCGTCCTGGCGATCGCTTGGAAATCGACGGGGAGGCCTTCCTCATTCAGGGCGAGCCAGTCCGAGACCGTGAGCGGCTCATCTGGACCGTGGACTTGCGGCTCTCGTAGACTGCTGGTGATCTGAAACGCCGACGACCAGCGGATAAGTTCACTTGAACCGCTTCATCGCACTTTGGAACGAGTCCGAGATACTGGCCCAAGCAGCTTGAAAACCTTTGCTCATATCGTCCCAGGCGGCGTCCGATGCCTGCTGCGCCTCCTTCATTTTCGCCTCGGCCTCATCGCGTTGCTTTCGCAATTCGGCAAGCTGCTTCTCGTATTCGATCTTCGCATCGGCCTGCGCTACTTTGGCGTTTGCCTGAATCTTGTCGATCTCTGCGTTCCACTTGTCGATATTCGCCTTGGCCTTCTCCACATACGCTTCACGATCAATCATCGTTTTCCTCCCGGTTCTGAAGTTGAAATGAATGTTCATAGTAACCTGAAAATGAGGCTTTTGGAAATTTGAGGCTAAAACTCGACATCGGCCCGGACATCGTCGTGATGATGGCAGCCGAGGTGACGGCGGGCGAACGCGCCGTGACTGCTGCCCTGCGCGAGGCGGGCACCGGCCTGAAATCCGCCTGGCGCACCCAGATCGCCGGCGCCGGGCTGGGCACACGCCTCGGCAACTCGATCCGCCTTGCCAGCTATCCGAGGTCGGGGGAAAGCCTCGATGCGGCGGCACTGGTCTGGTCCAAGGCGCCAGTGATCGTCGGCGCGCATGACACCGGCCCGCTGATCCGCTCGAAAAACGGCTTCTGGCTTGCAATCCCCACCACAGCGGCGGGCAAATCCACGCGCGGAGGCCGGACCACCCCCGGCGAATGGGAACGCCGCACTGGTTTGCGGTTGCGGTTCATCTATCGACGCCGGGGGCCGAGCTTGTTGGTGGCGGAGGGACGGTTGAACACAAAAGGCCGCGCCGTCGCGTCTCGCTCAAAAGCCGGACGTGGGGCGACAACGGTGCCGATCTTCCTGTTGGTGCCGCAGGTCAAGCTGCCGAAGCGGCTGGACCTCGCGCGCGATGCCGAGCGGGCGTTGGACGGCGTGCCGGGGTTGATTGTGGCGAAGTGGATATCTTCACGTTGACGGCAAAAGCAGTTCATTTGAACTTGATAAATGGCTCACATGGTCTTATCTTTCTTTCCTTGAGAGGAGGACACACATGGAAAACGCAATCAAGGAACGCTCGCGCAACGATGTTCAGTCGGTCGCTCTGAAGGCCTTTAGCAGAATTGCCGAGGCGTGGTCTGTCACCGGCCCGGAGGCAGCTTCTCTCGTAGATATGACCGAAAGCACCTGGAAGCGCGCCAAGCGGCCAGGCTACGCAGGTGTCCTGACGCGCGATCAGATGCTGCGCCTGAGCGGTTTGATCGGTCTCTTCAAGTCGTTGGAACTCTTCTTCAATGCCCCGATTTCGGGGCAATGGATCAAGCTCCCGAACAAAGGGCCCGAGTTCGACGGCCAGCGCCCGATCGACGCCATGATCGCCGGAGGCTTGCCGAAGATCCTTCGGGTGCGCGCCTACGTCGACGCATTGCGAGGTGGCGTTTGAAGATTACGTCGATCAACGACCGTGGACTGGTCCGACTGATATCGGAAACCCATCACAAACCTCCGGTCTTGCGCGGACTTGTGGATACGGATGAAGAAGCTACGATTCTTGCCGAGTTGGAAGGCGAAACCAGCGCGCGGCTCGTTGCCGAAAGCGAAGGCAGCATCGCTCTGGATCGACGTGAACTGGTCTTTGCCCGACGGGCGCATGATCTGAAGGTCTACGGCCAAAGTCACATCAATGCGGCGTTCACCTACACCCGAACTTTCGGCAACCGCTTCAACAGTGGTGATCGCGGTGCGTGGTACTGCAGTTACGACGTGATCACTTCGGCCGAAGAAGTCGGGTTTCACCGTGGGCGAGAGCTGGGTTATGTCGGCACTTACGTCGATGAGGCACGCTACATCGAACTCCTGGCCGACTTCATCGGCGATTTCCCGGATCTGGCGGACGAACCGGTTCATCCTGCTCTGAACGTAGATCCTGTGGCGGGATATCCGCAGGGCCAGACGCTGGCTCTGGCACTTCGCCAGCAAGGACATCGGGGTCTGCTCTATCCCTCGGTCCGACGAACCGGTGGCCGCTGCTTCGTGGCTTTCGACCCCGGCATCATCCAGAACGTTCGCCCCGGCGCGCGCTGGAAGCTCACCTGGAATGGCACGCCTGAATACTCGATAGAAGCACTTTGAGCCTTGCTCGAAGTGAGCGCACGATCTCGATCCGCGGATTGGCCCCATCGACCGAGAAGGCCCCCCAAACAATGCCCACCCTCCGCGAAACCATCCTCACCGCGCTGCACGCGCGGCTCACGGTCTTGCCCGCCACCGCTCTGCGCGGCGACGTGCTGCCCGAGCGCGTGCCCTCCGATGGCCTCTTGATCCTGCGCGACGGTGAGCCGGGGGAGCCCGAGGTTACGCTGTCGCCCCTGCGCCACCATTTCCAGCACCGCGCCGAGATCGAGGCGGTGGTGCAGGGCGGCGATCGGGACGCCGCGTTTGACACGCTCTGCGCCAGTATCGGCGCGGCGATTGCAGCCGACCGCACGCTGGGCGGCCTTTGCGACTGGGTCGAGGCGGAAGCGCCGCGCCCGGTTGATCTGCCGGTCGAAGGTGCCGCCAGCCTGAAGGCGGCCGTCGTCACCGTCGTGCTGCACTATTCCACGAGTGATCCGCTCGCCTGACCAAGGCACCGATCCAACCCCCACAAAAAGGAGACACCCATGGCACGTGCGCAAGGCGCGCGGGCGCAAATGGCGCTGGCGTTCGAGACGATTTACGGCACGCCGCCGGTTGGCGGCTACACGCGGATGCCCTTTGCAAGCACGACGCTTGGCGCCGAGCAACCGCTCCTGGGCAATGAGCTCCTGGGCTTTGGCCGCGATCCGCTGGCGCCGATCAAGGACGCGGTGACGGTCGATGGCGATGTGGTGGTGCCGATCGATGCGGACGGCTTTGGTATCTGGCTGAAGGCGGCGTTCGGGGCGCCTACCACCACCGGCACCGGACCCTACACCCATGAGTTCCGCTCAGGCGGCTGGAGCTTGCCCTCGATGTCAATCGAGACGGCAATGCCCGAGGTGCCGCGCTTTGCGATGTATTCAGGCTGCATGCTCGATCAACTCTCATGGCAGGTGCAGCGCTCGGGGCTTTTGACCGCCACCGTAAAGCTGGTGGCGCAGGGCGAAACGGTGGGCACGGCCACGAGCGCGGGCACGCCTGCCGATCTGGCGCTGAAGCGGTTCGGGCATTTCAACGGCGCGATCAGCCGCAATGGCGCGGCGCTGGGCAACCTCGTCTCGGCCGAGATCACCTATGCCAACAATCTCGACCGGATCGAGACCATCCGCGCCGATGGCAAGATCGAGGGCGCGGACCCGTCGATTGCCGCCCTCACCGGGCGCATCGAGGTGCGCTTTGCCGACAACACCCTCGTGAGCCAGGCGCTGAACGGCGATCCTTGCGAGATTTCCTTCGCCTATGCGCTGCCCTCGGGCGAAAGCCTGACACTGACCGCGCACGCCGTCTATCTGCCGCGCCCGCGGCTCGAGATCGCCGGGCCGCAGGGCGTGCAGGCGCGGTTCGACTGGCAGGCGGCGAGAGACGCCACGCTGGGGCGCATGTGCACCGTCACCCTTGTCAATTCAGTGGAGGCATACTGATGTACCGACTCAACCTTTCCCGCGAGCCGGAATGGCTCGAGCTTGCCCCCGGACTGCGTTTGCTGCTGGCACCGATGAGCACCGCGCTAATGATGGCGGCACGCACCGATCCTGCGGTGCAGGAGCTTCCCGAGGATGCCAGCAACGACACCCGCGGCATGGTCTTCGCCCGAGCGCTTGCCCGCCGCGCGCTGCTCGACTGGGAGGGGGTAGGTGACACCGCGGGCGAACCGCTACCCGTCACCCCCGAGGGGATCGACGCGCTCTTGGACATCTTCCCGATCTTCGACGCTTTCCAGACCGAATTCGTAGGCAAGGGTCTGATGCTGGACGCCGAGGGAAACGCCTCTGCGCCCTCGCCGACTGGCAGTTCGGTGGGGGCGATCGCTACTGCGCCGCCTGTGACGGCGTCTGCCCTGATTGCCCGGCGCGGCTGAACCGGCCGCAAAGCCGCGAGGGCGAACAGGTCTGGGGTCTGGTCGGTCGCATCGGCGGCCAGCTACGCGTCGCGGGTTCTGCGGTGATTGGCTGGGACATGGGCGCGGTCCTAGCTATGGCGCAGGCGCTGGGCGCGAGCCCCCGCGCCGTGGCCGAGTTCCTGCCCGGCATCGAGGCTGTGATGGTGCGCAAGATGAACGAACGATTGGGGAGCGGCGAGGATGGCTGAGAAACGGATTTCTGTCCGGCTTTCCGCAGAAGGCGGCAAACAGGTGCGCGCCGAGTTGACCGGTATCGGCACTGCCGGGGCCGAGGGGTTTGGCCGGGTCTCGCGCGAGGCGGAGGCGGCAAATGCGCGGCTGGCGGCCTTCGCGCGCCGCGCCGGGGTGGTCGCGGCGGCGGCGGCAACTGCGGCGGCCGCTGCGGGGGTTGCACTGATCCGCTCTGGCCTTCAAGGTGTCGATGCGCAGGCCAAGCTCGCGCAGTCGATGGACACGACGGTCGCGAGCATCCAGACGCTGACCTGGGCGGGCGAGCTTGCGGGCGTGTCGCTCGGCGAGATCGAACAGGCAGCGGGGATGCTGACACGGCGGCTGAGCGAAGCCGCGACGGGTGCCGGGCCCGCGGTGGCGGCACTGGCCAAGCTGCATCTTGCGGCCAAAGATCTGCAGGCGCTGCCGCTCGATGAACGTATTGCCGCGATCCAGGATGCGCTAGTGGCCTACGTGCCCGAAGCGGAACGCGCTGCGGTGGCCTCTGATCTCTTCGGCGACCGCGCTTCGCTCGTCTTCACCCGCATTGATACTGCAACTCTGCGCCAGGCGAGTGCCGATGTGCGGGCCTTCGGTGTCGTCGTCTCGCAAACCGACGCCGCCCAGATCGAGCGCACCAATGACGCAATCGCCCGGCTTGGGCTGGTTGGCCGCGGCATGGCCAACCAGCTCGCGGTGGCCGCAGCCCCGGCACTCGAAGCCCTGGCCAATTCCATGGCGCGGCTTGCGGCAGTAACCGGGCCGGTGGGTGGGGCTATCAATGCACTGCTCGACAATCTCGACCGCTTTGCGGCCTACGCCAGCGCAGCGGCGGTGGCGATGGTACTGCGCATGACCCCGGCAGTGCTCGCCGGCGCGCTTGCAGTCGGCCGGCTAACCCAAGCGCTGGTGCTGAGCCGTGCCGCGCTCATTCGTACCGGCTGGGGTGCTGCGGTGGTGCTCGCAGGCGAGTTGGCCTACCGGATCGGGCAGATGGGCGAAGCGGCGGACGCATCTTCCGCGGCGCAAACCCGGATGAACGAAGCGCTGGGGATCTATGCGCAGGTTGGCGGCCCCAATGCGCGAGCCGAGGCAATTGCGGCGACGCAAGCCTATGTCAACGAAGCGGCCTCAAAGCTTGAAAGCGCCGAAGCCTCGCTCGCACTCCTGCGCGCCATGCAGCAGGAGGCCCAGGCACGGGTTCCGGAAGGTTTTACTGCTGGCGCTTTCGCCAATGACATGGCGGCCAATGATCTGCGTCTTGCGGTCGAAGCGGCCGAGAAGCTGCAGGGCGAGTTGGCCGAGGCGCGCGCCCGGCTGAAGGAGATCGAGGCCACAGATCCGGCGGCACCTCTGGTCGTGGCCAGCAATGCGGCCGCCGCCTTGGGCGGGCAACTGGCAACAGCGACCTCGCGCGCGACGCGCCTCACGCAAGCGTTGCGCAAGGCGCCAGAAGCCATCGCCAGCCTGCAGGATCAGGCGGCGGTGATCTCGGCCGGGCTTAATGCTGCGGCGATGGGCTATGACCGGCTTGGCATCTCGGCGGCGCAGTACCGTGCAGGGCTTGAGCGAGAATACGGGCTGGCGCAGCTCACGCATTACGAGCAGCGGCAGTTAGCGCAAGAACAGATCGATGCGCGCGTAGCACTTTATGAGGCGAACCAGCGCCGCCAAGCCCAGCTCGACGCCTATCTTGCCGGACTGGAGGTGCTGCCTGAGGCGGAAGCCGCTGCTGGCGGTGCCGCGGTTGTTGCCGCCGAACAAGCCGCTACCGGCTGGGCGGCGGTGACGCAGGCACTTGGCGATTATGCCACAACCGCCGCCGACTGGGGCAAAGGCCTAGGTGACACGCTCTCCCGCGCGTTCCAGAGCGCGGAGTCAGCATTCAGAAGTTTTGCAATGACCGGCAAGCTCGACTTCAAGGGCCTCGTGCAATCAATCCTCGCCGATCTCGCGACGCTTGCCTTCAAGAGCGCCGTGCTGGGGCCGATCGCCAAATGGCTCGGTGGTGCGTTCCCTTCGCTCTTTGCCCCGGTGTCGCATGCAGGCGGCATGGTCGGGGCCGCAGCACCGATGCGCGCGGTCCCGGCCCTCGCCTTCGCCGGAGCCCCGCGTCTGCATTCCGGCGGCTGGGCCGGGCTTGCCCCGGATGAGGTGCCGACCATCCTGCAGCGCGGCGAGCGAGTGCTGTCGCGCCGCGAAGTGGCGGCGGGGATGGGTGCCAATGGCGGCGGCGTCAGCATTAGCATCGACGCGCGCGGCGCGGTGGCAGGTGTGGCCGAGCAGATCGATGCCAAGTTGCGCGCCGCGATCCCCGAGATTGCGCGTATCGCAAAGGCGAGCGTTGCCGACGGGCGGCGGCGTGGCCATGCAATTTAAACGAAAGCCGCCCCGATGATCCCTGAACTGTCCCTGACCCTGGTGCAATCGCTCGAGCGCCGCCTGGTCACTGCAACTTCGCTTGCGGTCTCGCCGTTCACCGGATCGGCACAACTGCAGGACTGGGGCGGCGAGTGGTGGGAGTATCAGATCGAGATGGCCCAGATGCAGGGGCGCGATGGCCGCCGCCTCGCGGCCTTCTTCGCGCAACTGGGCGGCGCGCGCGGGCGGTTTTTGTTTCGCGATCCGGCCATCCTGCAAAGCCCCGGCGCAGGTGACCCGGTGGTTGATGGCGCCGGGCAGTCGGGCAATCTTCTGGCCACCCGCGGCTGGGTGCCGGAAGTGCCCGCACTGCTGGCGGGCGACTTTGTCTCGCTCGGTTCGGACAGCGCAACGCGGCTTTATCAGGTCACTGTGGATGCCACCGCCGATGCTGCGGGGCGCGCGACGCTGAGCCTAGTGCCGCGGCTGCGCGCGAGCCCCGCCGACGGCACATCGCTCGAGGTTGCAACCCCGGCGGTGCTTTTGCGCCTTGCCGCCCCGGTGCCTGCCCGGATCGGCCGCGCCGACAGCTACCGCTTTTCTTTCACCGCCCGCGAGGCACTATGAGCCGCGAACTCACCTCGACCTTTGCCGCCGCCCTTGCCGAGGCAGAGCTGCGGCCTGCGCTGTTCTTCGAAGGCGCCTTCGCCACCGGCTGGCTGCGGCTCTGGTCGGGACTGGGCGAGACCACTTGGAATGGGCACACCTGGGCCGGGGCAGGATCGCTGCTCGGGATCGGCGGCATCGACGAGCGCGGTGAGGTGGTGGCCTCGGGCACCACGATCTCGCTCTCTGGCGTGCCGCTCGACATGGTGCAATTGGCGATCGGCGAGGCCCGCCAGGGCTTGCCCGGCCGGATCTGGCTGGCGCTGTTAGGAGAGGGCGGCAGCATCATCGCCGACCCGGTGCAGGCCTTTGCCGGTCGCCTCGATGTACCGCAGATCACCGACGATGCAGAGACCTGCACCGTGACCCTCAGCTACGAGAGCCGGTTGATTGATCTCACTACCCCGCGCTCCTGGCGCTACACGCATGAAAGCCAGCAGGCGCTCTATCCAGGCGATCGGGGGTTCGAGTATGTCACCGCCATTCAGGACAAGGAGGTCACCTGGGGTCGGGGATGAATGGGGGTTAATTTCGGCGAAAGCGCGCGATTTCTCTGAAGCCGATAGGTCACCAAGGCTCGGCAACTGCTCTCGGGGGAGATCCTTGCGGCGCTGCGTTCCGTTAACCAAACTTCACATCCGTGCCAAACACGAGGCCGGTCGTCTGGCAAAGCGCGCGAAGCGACCGCTTCAGGTCTGCCAAGCCAGTGTTCTTGCTGATCCACCACCCTGAATCGGTTTGCATGACAGGCAGGTATCTGCTCCCGGGGTGAATGGCCTCTGGATCGCGGGCCACAAACCGTCGCTTGCGAGCCGTAACATTTGCGAGCTTGTCCAATGCCTCCGGAGCGACTTCCGATGTCATATCCACAATCCGCGCGAACACTTCAGGCAGAGTCTTCGCGGCGAAACGGACGCCAAGGAACTCTGCTGCATACTTTGCACTCTGCTGTGGCGTCACTCCAACCGGTTCCTGTCGCGACCTCGAAACGGGTGGTGTGGGATTAATGAAAAGACCTTCTTCAAGGGAGGTAATAGTATCGTCGTCCAAAGCTCTGCGCATTTTGATCAGCGCATCGACAAAAATAGCGGGTAAAGTGACAAGCACCATTCGATTTGCAATTTCGGGCATCATGATTGCCACCTATGTTTGCAGCCATTAGACCGCAGCGGCTTCTGCTCTGTGTGATAGAGCGTGACGAGGGTGTCACCCTCAACTACAAGCTTGGTGCCCCGAAGGCGCTCCAACTGCTGGATCTCGCGCCGACGATGCTCGATCTCGCGCATGACGTCCTTGTCACTCAGAATGAACGCGTCGTCCGCTACGCGTGTGGCCGAACTATGAACCAGATTCACGTCGGCATTTCGGAAGCCGCGTTGACGCATCCGCGTTTCGGCGTGTTGAGTGAACTGAAGGTCACGCATCGCTGTCCTCCTTCGTCTCATGGGGAACTTCCGACGAACCAGAAATGGTGTTGTCGCCAAAAAGCGTGTCAAGCGCCTCGCGGTCCTTCTTGAGTTTTGCGCGTTCGTCTTCTGGAATTTGAGCAATGATCCACGCGATCCGGTCAGATTCCTTTTCGATGCCGAGCAGGTCAGCGGGAATGTCATTCAACCGAACATGTGCCCGCAAAAGGGCATACTCGGCGTCAGCGTTGTTCCCTGTCAAATCGCTGATGAGCTCTGCACCGATCCGATACCCGGGCATGCCCTCGCTGGTCTTCCAACCCCAATCCCGATCGAGGAATGTTACGGTTTTCGCCTCGACCTTCTGAGCAAACTGATCGAGGAAGTCAGCGAAGGGATTGTTCCTTGAAGGGTCGAAACCGAGGTCGAAGGCGTCGGATCCAACATCTTTACCGAACAAATCGCGTTTCGCGATGGAGCCCCATTCCTCGGCCGCGCCTTCCAACGACCCCGAGGCAGCACGTGCAAACGAGAAGTGACCGCCACCCAAGGCCATCAGCTGCTCGGCGGTATCCTCGATCTGAGTAACCCGTTCACGCCGCCACGCAAGGCTTGCTTCTGCCAGAAGCGTTGCAAACAGCGGCGCCATGACAATCTGTGATCGGATTGGAATGCCATAAATGTGCTGGACAATTTTGAATGCCAACGCCGTTTCGGCATCAAGCATTGTATGCAACGGCCGGTAGCCATGCTGTCGGAGAGATGCTTCGCGCTCGGCCTCGTTTGTAGGGACGCTGGAAAGCTTTTCTATGGCTACGCCAAGCGCCTTCGCCAATCCCTCGGCGGTACGGTCGTTTGCCTCATAAACGCTGTTCTTCGTGTTCTCGATGCGCTTGATGGTAGGCAAGCTGACCTTGTACCTACCTTTCGTGGCTTCGGCCAACTGTTCCTGTGTCCAGTGTTTCATGTCACGGTAGGCCTTGAGTGCGAGTGGGTGAATTGCAGTGGTCATTTCTAGATCTCCCGGTATCCTGCGATTAAGATGATACCTTTTGACCAATGTGCATAGTCTCACTTGTGGATCATGATACCAATCGCTCTCCGTTTGGCGATGCCGGGAAACGCCCGACAGTAAGCTTGCGGAGAGGAAGCGATCTCGTGAAGCGCCGCTAACGTCGAAAACCAACTCAGCATGATACCTCTTGGTATCAGACTGCTTTCTTGATGCTCAGAAATAGCGCGTTGACCCAAACGCGTTTGAGTTGATCAGCGCAGACAAGTCGGCTGAACCCAAGGTGCACGGATTGACTGCCCCTTGGTCAACATGTCCTTGCAGGAAGACTGCCGACCTCAGCCCAATTTGTGCCCCCCATGCCCCGCCACCCCGACTGGCCCCACCGTCTTGCCGCGGCGATCACGGCCGCCCGCACCACGCCCTTCTCCTGGAGCCGCCACGACTGCCCGACCTTCGCCTTTGATGCCCGCCGTGCGCTGACCGGCGAGGATGCCGCCGCGCTCTGGCGCGGCCAGTATAGCTCCTACCGCGGCGGCCTTCGCCTGATGCGCGGCCTCGGCTGGCCGACACTCGCGGCGACGGGCGACGCCCTGCTGGGAGCGCCGCTTGCCGCACCCTTGCTCGCGCAACGCGGCGACATCGTGCTGTCCGCTGATGGCCGCGGCTTTGGCGTCTGCGTCGGCGCGCACGCGGTCGGCATGGCCCCTGAAGGGTTGATCACCTTGCCGCTGACCACCTGCACCCGGGCTTGGAGGGTCTGAACCATGCCGTTTCTTGCGCCGATCATCACCGCCGTGGCGGGCTGGGTAGGCACGACCCTGGCGGCAGGCGGTATCGGCGCGATGCTGCTGCGGCTCGGCGGCTCGCTGCTCTTGAGTTACGCTTCGCAAGCGCTGATGCCAAAGCCCGAGACGCCCGCGCGCACGGTGACGGTGCGCGCCCCGGTGATGCCGCGTGATCTGGTCTATGGGCGTGCCCGCAAGGGCGGAGTGATCGTCTTCCTGCATGCGTCGGGCGCGAAGAACCAATACCTGCACCTGGTGGTGGTCCTCGCGGCGCACCGAGTGCAGTCAATCGGAGCGATCTGGTTCGAGGGCGAGATGGCGGTGAATGCCGCAGGCGTCGCGCAAGGGCGCTGGGCCGGAAAGGTCACGCTCGAGAAGCGGCTTGGCGCCGAGGACCAGACCGCGTTCGGCACGCTGATGGCAAACCTACCAGAGATGTGGACGGCCGAGCATCGCCTCGCAGGCTGCGCCGCGATCTATCTGCGGCTTGCCTATGATCAGGACGCCTTCCCTAGCGGCATCCCGAACATCGCGGTCGATATCGAAGGCAAGGACGACATTCTCGATCCGCGCACCGGCACGCGCGGCTACAGCGAGAACGCAGCACTTTGTCTCGCGGACTACATGGCGCATCCGCGGTTCGGCATCGGTGCTGCAATCGGCGCGGGCGACGGCATCGAGGCCGAGGCGCTGATCGAGGCCGCGAACACTTGCGACGAGGCGGTGGCGCTCGTGGATATCCCGACCGCCGTTGCGTCGGGGTCCGGTTCCACAACCACGCCGCTCGCGCCGCGCTGGCAGCTGCAACAGGGCTGGTGGCAAAGCCCCGCCTTCACCGGCACCGGCTGGATCTGGCAGAGCCTCTTTGGCACCCCACCCGGCACCGAACCACCGCCCGAAGAGGTGGTTGCCGGTGGCGAGGAGCCGCGCTACGCCTGCAACGGCGTCGTGTCCCTCTCCCAAGACCCCAAGACCGTGATCGAGGCGATGCTGAGTGCTATGGCCGGGCGCGTCGCACATGCGGGCGGTGCCTGGCGGCTGATGGCCGGCGCCTATCGGTTGCCCGAGATCACGCTCACTGCCGATGACGTACGCGCAGGTGGCATGGTGCTCGCCACGCGCGTAAGCCGCGCCGAGAGTTTCAACGCGGTGCGCGGCCAGTTCGTGAGCCCCGAGAACGATTGGCAGGCGGATGACTTTCCGGCGGTGACCAGCGACGTCTACCGCACTGAGGATGGCGGCGACGAGGTCTGGCGCGATCTGTCTCTGCCCTTCACGATTTCCTCTTCCGCAGCACAACGCCTCGCCAAGATCGAGCTGGAACGCGCACGCCGCCAGATGAGCCTGCGCATCGCCGGCAAGCTTTCCGCCTGGGCGGCGGCAGTAGGCGAGACCGTGATGCTGGACTATGCCCGTTGGGGGTTCGGCGCAAAACCGTTCGAGGTGCAAAGCGTCAGCCTCGATCTCACCGCCTCCGGCGAGGGCGCTGCCCTGCTGCCTGAGCTGATGCTGCGCGAGACCTCGCCGCTGGTTTATGACTGGGATGCCTCCGAAGAGGCAATCTATGCGGCGGCCCCGCGCACCGCACTGCCTTCGGCCTTCGATATCGCGCCACCCGGCACGCCCACGGTGAGCGAGGCGCTCTACCTCACCCGCGACGGCGCCGGGGTAAAGGCCCTTGCGCGTCTGAGCTGGACCGCCGCTCCTTCGGGTTTTGTGAGCCAATACCAGATCGAGGCGCGCCTTGCGGGGGCGGAGGACTGGGCCGATCAGGGCCGCACCGATGCCACCGTGCTCGAGATCCGCGATATCGCGCCGGGGGCCTGGGAGTTTCGGGTTAAGGCGCTTTCGGTGCTGGGGGTCTCGTCAGAGTGGCGCGCGACCGCTGCCGAGATCCTCGGGCTTTCGGCACCGCCCGCTGCACTCACCGGTCTCACGCTGCAGACAGCAGGCGGCCTTGCCATCCTCAAATGGCAGCGCAGCCCGGATGCCGATGTACGACTCGGCGGCAATATCGTGATCCGCCACTCGGGCGAGGCCGCCCCGAGCTGGGCCGCAAGCTATTCGATGGACCGAGTTTCCGGCAATGAAGCGATCGCGGTGCTGCCGCTGAAGCCCGGCGCCTACCTTTTGCGCGCCGAGGACAGCGGCGGGCGGCTCGGGGCCATGGTCTCGGTCGCCACCGCCGGGGCGCAGGCGCTGGCCTTCGCGCCACTTACCCACCTCGAGGCAGCCCCCCAGTTCAGCGGCACCCATGCGGGCACCGCCACGCGCGATGGCGCGCTCACTCTCGGGGCAGTGACGCCGTTCGATGACTGGCCGGATGTGGATGCGGTGGCGAGCTTCGACTGGGAGGGCGGCGTGGTGGCCGAGGGCATCTACACATTTGCTGCGGGGATTGATTTCGGCGCCGTCACCCGGGCGCGGCTCAGGAGCGTCATCGCGGTCGCGGGCTTTGCCGTTTTCGACCGGATTGATGCGCGTGCAGCCCTGCTCGATGCCTGGGAGGATTTCGACGGGGCAGAAGGCGCCGAGGTCGATGTGGTGATGGAATTCCGCGAGACCGACGACGACCCGGGCGGCACCCCCGCCTGGAGCGGATGGAGCCGGATCGACGGCCACGAGATCGAAGCGCGGGCAGTGCAAGCGCGCGCGGTCCTGACCACGGCTGACGCCGCCTTCGCACCGCGCGTCAGCGCACTTGGACTTCACGCAGACGGGGTTTCCTGATGGCACAGACGACAAGCTTCGCAATCGCCAATGACAGCGGCGTCGCCGTGCGCGCGCGCATCAACGAGGTACTGGCAGCCCTCGCTTCGAGCAACGCCGGGCCCGTCGCCCCCGCCAGCACCGCGCCGGGCATGCTCTGGTTTGACACCGCGGCTACCCCACCCACGCTCCGCCGTCGCAATGCCGCCAATGACGGTTGGGAGGCCGAACGCGACCCGGTGCGCACCTACATCGACAGCGCCCGCGTGACGCTGAGGAGCGCCGATGGTGCCGAGACCGTGGCGGATTTCCTGGCCGGGAGCGGCTGCTATCTGCGCCATGCCAACGTCAACCGGATCTGGACCACCGCCACAGGCGCCGCGATCTACGGTGCGCTCGCGGTCGACACCATCAACGGCGCGGCACTCGCAGGCGGGTTTACGGCGACCGCCGCCAATGACGGTAACACCGGCACCTCCTACCGCCCGGATCCCGGCACCGGCAACCTGCGCAAGGTGGCGAACTCCGCCGCTTTCACGCTCGAAGTGCCAACCGTGGTTGGGGATTACACGATGCTGGTCTTGGTCACCAACAGCGCCACCGCCGGGGCCGTGACGATCTCGGCGAGTTACACCAAGGCCTTCGGCGATCCCTTCACGACCACAAATGGGCACATGTTCTTACTGACGGTGGTGAAGATCGGCACCGTGCGCACCGTCACCGTGCAGGCGCTGCAATGATCAGCCAGTTCATGCCAACCCCAGCGCCCTATGACATCCTGCGCACCGTCTCGCTTTTTGCCGCCGTCACCTCAACCGCAGCCAGCATCACCATGCCCGCAGGCGTGCGCGCGGGCGATCTCGCACTGCTTTTCGATGCCCCGGCGGGCGGCAACTCGCCGCGCGTGGTGCCCGCAGGCTTTACTTCGCTCTATGCGATTGCCACCACCGGCGGCTGGGGCCGCCATCACGGTGTGGCGCAGCGCCTCATTGCGAGCGCCTCCGAAGGTGGCACGACGCTGACCGGGAGCGCCGGCACGGTCGATTCCGGCACCGGCATCGTCAACAGCCGCAAGATTCTCTTGGTGTTTCGCGGTAATGTGCCCTTTAAAACCGCAACCTATGTGCCGGGCGTCAGTGGCGGCACCAACGGCAACCCCGGCACCATCACACTTGCCTCGGGCGCGGGCACGCCGCCGCTGATCCTCTGGGGCTGCATTTCGACCACCACGCATGCAACGACACCGTTCGAAGCGCCCTGGACCACCCCGGCCTTTGGCGCCGAGGTCTTCGTCGAGGCGCTGCGCGTTGGCTTCACCATCGTCAACCGCGGCAACACCCCCGCGAACCAGGCGCTCGACATGACTGATTTCGGCTCCTCGAACATGATCACTGCCGCCTACATTACCCTGGAGGGATGAATGCTGGAGCTCAGAGACAACGGCACCCTGATCGCTCTCGTCGCCGAGGGCGGCTGGGTTGCATTGCCGAACGGCGACCGCGTCTCGCCAGCGCTTGCGGGTTGGTCGAATGCGGATGGGTTCACGTTAAGCGAGGTGGCGGAGCCTGAACCCGCCACTCCCACACCGGAGGCTTTGCGCGCCGCGCTCCCCGCGCTCAGCCGCCGTCAGGTGTTCATCGGCCTCGTGGCCTCGGGGTTAGCTACCGCGTCGGAGGTCCTGGCTATTTCTGCGACAGGCATCGTTCCCGCCGCCATCGAGGCCGCCTTCGCTGCGATGCCAGAGCCGCAGCAGAGCTACGCGCGCATCACCTTCGCCGAGTTTACGCTCGCCGAACGTCTCGATCCGACCACGCTTCTGCTGCAAGCGGCGGGTGGGCTGACCGACGCTGAACTCGATGCATTCTTTGTGGAGTTCGCTCAGGTGTGAAGCGCGGCGCGGCGGTGTCGGGGTGCTGAAGACGCATGCCGCCCACGCGTCGCGCCCCGCCGCATCGCACCCCGCCGCCAAACCCTTGCAACCCGACCCCCGGAGACCGCCGATGCTACCCGACTGGGAGACCCTGCAAAAGACCTGGCCGCTGCTTGCCGCCCTTGCCGGACTCTGGGCCCGTCTCGAGGTTGCCCGGGCCTTGGGCCGTGCAGCGACGGTCCAGAACGCGGCCGAGCTTGCCCGCATTGAGGCCCGCGTCGACACCATGGACAAGGCCGCCCAGAACCACGCCGTCCAGCTCAGCCGGATCGAGGAGGCGCTGAAAGGCGTCGGCCACACCCTCGAGCGGATTGATCGCAAGATCGGGAACTGACGCGCAAGCGATGGTGCGGAGTCGCATTCGACCCACGTGACCGGCGTCGCGCAAATCCACGGCAATCTTGAACCACACTCCAACCCGTCGCCCCGCGTCGGGTTTTTTCCATTCATGGAGGACCCCATGACCACCACGATGTATCCGCATTTTCGCGACGTGCCGACCAGCGCCTGGCTCTGGCCGAACTTCTCCCCCGCCGAGATCGCCAGTCGCGATAGCGGCGCGCTAAAACTCAACACGCAAGCCATGGACAAGCTGCAGGCCCTGCGCGACGCACTCGGCAAGCCGCTGATCGTGCTTTCCGCCTACCGCAGTCCCGCGCACAACAAGGCCGTCGGTGGTGCCACTGCCTCGAAACACATGCTGGGCGAGGCCTTTGATATCTCGATGACGAACCACGATCCCGTGGCCTTCGAGGCAGCGGCGCGCAAGGTGGGCTTTCTCGGCTTCGGTTTCTATCCGCGCTCGGGGTTCATCCACATTGACCTTGGCCCGGCACGGTTCTGGGGCGAGCGGTTTCCACCGCGTGCTACGCCGTTCGTGTCCGAAGTGTCGCCAGCGCGCGAGGTACTGGCCGAAAGCCGCACGCTCAAGGGCAGTGGTGCCGCCGGGGTAGCCACCGTCGGCGCTGCCGGGGTCGAGCTGGCCCGCGAGGTTCTGGGCGAGACCCAGTCTGCGATCCTGCCGCTGGTGCCGTATCTGGACACCCTGCGCTGGCTCTTCATCGCCGTCGCCCTCGCAGGCATCGCCGTGGCGATCCACGCGCGGATCGACGACTGGAAACGGGGGCGGCGCTGATGCACTGGCTCACCGCACTCCTCGCCAGCGGCCCGGCGCGCAAGGCGCTGGGCCTGATGCTCGCCACCCTCACCCTCGCCCTGTTCCTCCTCAACCTCCGCCGCGCGGGGGAAAGCGCCGGGCGCCTCGCCGAACGCCTCGACACCATGGAGACGGTCAATGATGCCCAACGTCAGATGCTGGATGCCGCAGCGCGCCGCCCCGCTGTTCGCGATGCTCTCGCTCGGCGCCTGCGCGATGGGCGGTTCTGAAGGCGGAGGATTGGGCGCGTGTCCGCCGGTGGTGGCGTACAGCCGGGCCGAGCAGGTGCAGGCGGCGGCCGAGGTTGTGGCTTTGCCCGAGGCGGCGGTTCTGGTCAGGATGCTTGCCGATTACGCGGTGATGCGCGAGCAGGCGTGGGTGTGCGGGTGAAAGGTTGCGGGCGGTTCCAGTTCCCGCAGCAAGGGAAGCACCGCCCACATCAACAGCGGCACATCGCCCGAAACAATTCAATAATCCAAGGAATCAACGTGCGCCGAGGGATCTTCTGCGCGGAACACACGGCGCCCTTCGGTCTCCCCTGCCGTGCGCAAAGTTGAAGCGATTGTGCTCTTTGTCCATGGCGGTATGTGAGGGCGTTGCCCGCTCGCGTCACTTGATTAGCACTTTCGTCACGACGCGGCCGCGGCAAATTTCAGACTGCGGCATGGCTCGCCTGGGCAGCTGCTTTGCACAACTGCTGCGGAATCCGAGCCGGAACCAAAGTGCTTCCCGAGGCGCTCGGCATTCGTTTTGGCGCGTTCTTTCTGGATCTGCCCAATCGGCGCCTCTTTTGTGCGGGCAATGCCGTCGCTCCGCTGAAAGGATGGAATTCATGATGGACCTCGGGCGGGGTGTAGCAGCCGATCAAGAACCTCTCAGCGCAGGCTTTCCAGCACCTGCCGCCCCTCTTCGCGCCATTCGGGCAGGCCGCCGTCAAGGCGGCGCGCGTTATAGCCCAGTTTGCGCAGCGCAGCCTCGGCCTGGCGCGAATCGATGCAATAGGGCCCGCGGCAATAAGCGACGATCTCGGCATCGCGTGCCAGTTTCGGGGCGATCTGCGCCAGATCGGCAAGCCGCAGGTTCAGCGCACCGGGTATGTGCCCCGCAGCAAATTCATCGGCGGGGCGGACATCGAGCACCGTCACCGAACCTTCCGCCAACCGCGCGGCCAGATCGGCGCGGCTGACCGGTTCGGGTGCCTGCTCGCCGCCGGAAAGCCCGCGCAGGATGTGTTCGACCTCGGCAAGGTTGCTTTCGGCCACAACGCGCAGCAAGTCCATCAACGCCAAGGTTCTGGCATCGGTCAGCCGGTAGATCACCGCCTTGCCTTCGCGGCGGCTGGTGACCAGACCGGCGCGGCGCAACTGCTGCAAATGCTGCGAACAATTGGCGATGGTCAGGCCGGTCTTGTCGGCCAGCGCTTCGACGCCGCGCTCGCCCTGCGCGAGTTGTTCCAGCAGCAAGAGCCGCGCCGGGGCCGACAGCGCATGGGCGATCACCGCATATTCCGCAAGCAGGGCAGTCTTTGCTCCGGTTGACACGGGCTTTCCTCCGACCATATACATTCTAGTGTTCACTTGAATGATAGCGAATCTGGCGCTCGCCGCAACCCGAAAGGCATTTTCGCCCGATGACCGAGTTTTTGCTAGCCAACGAAGCAACCCTTCGTCTTGCCGTCTTTCTGGGCGTGCTCGCGCTTATGGCGGTCTGGGAAGTGGCGGCACCGCGGCGCAGGCGCGAGATCCCACGCCTGCTGCGCTGGAGCAACAACCTCGACCTGGTGGTGATCGACACCGTGTTGGTGCGGCTGGCTTTTCCCATCGTGGCGGTGGGGTTGGCGGTTCTGGCCGAGGCGCGCGGCTGGGGCTTGCTCAACGTTTTCGAGGTGCCTGGGTGGGTCGCCTTTGTGCTGTCGATCCTTGCGCTCGACCTCGCGATCTACTTGCAGCACGTGATGTTTCACGCGGTGCCCGCGCTCTGGCGGCTGCACCGCGTGCACCACGCCGACCTTGAATTCGACGTGACCACCGGGCTGCGGTTTCACCCGGTCGAGATTCTCTTGTCGATGGCGATCAAGCTGGCGGCGGTCGCGGTGCTGGGGCCCCCTGCCGTGGCGGTGCTGGTGTTCGAGGTAATCCTGAATGCCAGCGCGATGTTCAACCATTCCAACATCCGTATTCCGGCGGCGATTGACCGGGTTCTGCGGTTGGTGATCGTTACGCCTGACATGCACCGCGTGCATCATTCGGTGATCCCGGCGGAAACCAACAGCAACTTCGGCTTCAACCTGCCGTGGTGGGACCGCCTGCTTGGCACCTATCGCGCGCAACCAAAGGCGGGCCACGACGAAATGACCATCGGCATTGACCAGTTCCGCAGCCGCCGCGAGCTTTGGCTCGACCGGATGCTGCTGCAACCCCTGCGCGGCGCGGCGCGCGATTACCCGATCAACAGCGACCGCGGAGGCAAAAAGTAAACGCGCCCCGGCGCGATATCGCGCCAGCGGCCAACCTGACATCAGAGGAACGTCGGCATGTGTGAGCTTTTCGCGATGAGCGCCAGCGAGGCGACCGACGTCAACCATTCGCTGGCGCTGTTGCAACCGCGCGGCGGCGCGGTGGGGCCCCATGCCGATGGCTGGGGCGTGGCGTTTTACGAAGGCCGCGCCGCGCGCATTTTCAAGGAACCGGTGCCCGCCGCTGAAAGCCGCTGCCTTGGTTTCATCACCGATTACGATTTCAAAAGCGAAACGGTGATCGCGCATATCCGCAAAGCCAACCCCGAGCGGTTCGGCCGCACCACCGCCAACACGCACCCGTTCGAGCGCGAATGGAACGGCCGGTCGTGGGTGTTCGCGCATAACGGCAAGCTGCCGGGCCTCATGGCATCGCACGGGCAGGCGCCGCGCCGGTTTCAGCCGCTGGGCGATACCGATTCAGAGCTTGCCTTTTGCCTGATGCTCGACGCTATTGCCGCGGCGGGTGCGCCCGTCGCCGGCCCGCTTGCCGCGGCCGAGATCATCGCGCGCATATCGCCGCTGGTCGCGCGGCTTGCGGACCTTGGCGAGTTCAATTTTTTCCTTAGCGACGGTGCAAGCCTGATCGTGCACGCGCATACGCGGCTGCACCAGCTTTCGCGGGCCTGCACTTCCTGCATTGGCCAGCTTCAGGTGATCTTGCTGGCAACTCTGCCCCTGACCGACGAGCCTTGGGCGCCGCTTGCACCCGGCAGCCTGCACGCCTTCGTGCGCGGGCATGAGATCGCGCTGCAAACCCCGGTTTTCGCACCGGCCGCCCCGCACACGGCGCGGCCCGCCACCCCCGCTTTCGCATCCTCAACGCCCGGAGATCGGCCATGAACACCCTCTTCATCCTCAACGACGCGCCCTATGGCACCGAGCGGTGCTACAACGCGCTGCGCCTGGCCCATAACCTGATGAAGCAGGACCCCGGCGCCAGCATCACGGTCTTTCTGATGGCCGATGCAGTGGTCGCCGCGCGCCGGGGCCAGAAAACGCCCGACGGCTATTACAACATGGAACGCATGCTGAAGCGCGTGGTGACCGGTAAGGGCCAAGTGCTGCTCTGCGGCACCTGCATGGATGCGCGCGGCATGACCGACGAGGATGTCATGGACGGCGCAAAGCGTTCGACCATGGACGCGCTTGGTGCCGCAACCCTCGCCGCCGACAAGGTGCTAGTGTTCTGAGGCGGCGCTCTGTTTGCTTCCGCAGATATTTCACCAGCGCGGCGATCACCAGGCCAGCAATGATCAGCATCAGCGCAAAGCCGAACCAACCAAAGCCCATCGCGTAGGGCAGGCCAAAGCCCATATCGTATCCGCGCATCATCGCACTGGCTCCTTTTAGGGCGATCCGGCCCCCGGTTGACCGCCGGGGGCCGGGGTTGGATCAGTAGCGGCCCATCATGCCGCGGCTGGGCATGGTGCCATGGCCGAAATTCGGCATGCCACCTTGCGGCAAGGCGCCCATCTGGCCCATCTGGCCGGCCACGGCGGTCATTTCGGCTTCAGTCACTTGCCCGTCGCCGTCGGCATCATGCATCTGAAAGGCGCGCACGGTCATGGTGCGCAGCGCTTCGGCCTGCATTTCGGCCTGCATCGCGGTGAATTCCTCGAGCGACAGCGTGCCGTTGGCGTCGGTATCGTATTTGGCGAGCTCCGCCTTGATGCCCGCGGCGATTTCCTCGGCGCTCAGCGTGCCGTCGCCGTTGGTATCGACCGCCGCGAAATGCGCGACATGGGTCGCCGAGGTGCCGCCCATCATGGCAAAGCCGCCCGGCATCGTGCCGCCCGGCATCGTGCCGCCCGGCATCGCGCCGCCGTGCATGCTGCCGCCGCGCATCATGGATGCGAACGGCATCTGGAACTGTTGCGCCACCACCGGCAACGCCGCTGCGGTAACGCCAAGCGCCGCGATGGCGCCGATGATAAGGGCTGTCGAACGTTTCATGGTCGTCTCTCCTGGTTTGAACCTGCGATGCGGTCAAACTGGCGCCCCGATGTGCTGCGAGTTTGTCAGCCCGGGGCCTGTTTTGTATCAAACTGTCGCAAGCCCCGGTCTGGCGACGGCTTGCGACAAATTTCCGCGCAAAGGCTGCCGCTTGTCGGCTAGGGTGCCGGGACAGGAGAGCAACCATGACCACGCAGCCCCATATTCTGGTCGTCGATGACCACCGCGACATTCGCGATGCGCTGGCGAAGTATCTTGAAAAGAACGGCATGCGCGCCACCACCGCCGCCAATGCCGTGGCGATGGATGCGGCGCTGAAGGCAGGCCGGTTCGATCTGGTGGTGCTCGATGTGATGATGCCGGGCGAAGACGGGCTGTCGGTCTGCCGCCGATTGCGCGCGAACGGTACTATTCCGGTGCTGATGCTGACCGCGCTCAGCGATGAAACCGACCGCATCGTGGGGTTGGAACTGGGGGCCGACGATTACCTTGCCAAGCCTTTCAACCCGCGCGAATTGCTGGCGCGCATCAAGGCGATCTTGCGCCGCGCAGGGCCTGCCATGCCCTCGGGCGGCGCGCTGGCCGGGCGGGTGTTGGCCTTCGACCGCTGGCTGCTCGATACCGACCGGCGCACCCTGACCTGCGACGACGGTGCCGATGTGCCGCTGACCAGTGCCGAGTTTCGCTTGCTGACCGCGTTTCTGGAACGGCCCCGCTTTGTGCTCAGCCGCAACCAGTTGCTCGATCTCACCTCGGGGCGCGCGGCGCAGGTATTCGACCGCACCATCGACAACCAGATCAGCCGCCTGCGCCGCAAGATCGAGCGCGACCCGACCAAGCCCGACCTGATCGCCACCCACTGGGGCGGCGGCTACAGCCTTGCCACCGACGTGCGCGAGGTAAAGCCATGACGCTGCGGCTTTATCCGCGCTCGCTTGGCGGGCAGTTGTTGGCGATGCTGCTGCTGGCACTGGTGGTGACGCAGGGCCTTGGCTATGTGCTGGCGGCCGACGAACGCAGCCGCGCCCTGCGCTCGGCGCTGGGGCTAGAGGCGGCCGGTCGCGCCGCCAACGTGGCCTTGCTGCTCGACGACGCGCCGGCCGAATTGCACGCCTCGATCCTGCGCTCTGCCAGTTCGCCGTTGGTCAGCTTCACGCTTGGCCCCGACGCGATGGTTGCCAAAGACAGCGCCGATACGGCGGCTTTCATCGCCCGCATGCGCCAGATCCTTGGCGCCGCGACGCGCGAGGTGCGCGCCGATGTGCATGCCCGCGCGCCTCTGCCGGTGATGGCGCCGCCGGGCTTTCCCGCCGCGATGCGCGCCATGCACGAAGGGATGATTTCCGAT
This sequence comes from Rhodobacteraceae bacterium UBA6213, assembly GCA_002421605.1. GTDB lineage: Bacteria > Pseudomonadota > Alphaproteobacteria > Rhodobacterales > Rhodobacteraceae > UBA6213. Next base: position 58,397 of record DISJ01000013.1, read on the forward strand.
CAGGCAGAATCGCTGGAACTGGCGCTGTCGATCCGGCTGGCGCAGGGCAATTGGCTGAACGTGCGCACCCTTTTCGACCGCCCCGATCTGCAGGTCTCGCAGCAGGCGCTGCTGCCGCTGGCACTGATGGCCGCCGCGGTGGCGCTGGTGGCACTGGTCACGGCGCGCCGCGTGGTGGGGCCGATGCGGGCGCTGGCAGCGGGCGCCGACCGGCTGGGGCGCGGGCTCGACGCCGACCCGCTGCCATTGACCGGCCCCACCGAAGTGCGCGAAACTACGCAGGCCTTCAACCGCATGCAGGACCGCCTGACCCGGTTCGTGACCGAACGCACCCACCTGCTTGCGGCAATCAACCACGATCTGCGCTCGCCGCTGACAGCGATGCGGCTGCGGCTGGAAATGCTGGACGAAACCGAAGATACCGACCGGCTGTGCGCCTTGGTTGACGAGATGCAGGAAATGGTCGAGGCGACGCTGGCATTCGCGCGCGGCGCAGCGCAGGCCGAGCCCGCGGCAACGGTCGATCTGGCGACGGTTCTTGCCGAACTGGCCGTCGATGCCGGGGCGGGCAAGGCCTCTTTCGCGCCCTCGGCGCCGGTCGTTGCAACGGTGCGGCCCAACGCGCTGAACCGCGCGCTGCGCAACCTCATCGACAATGCCATTCGATACGGCGATGCGGCACAGATTACCTTGACACGCGAGCCCGGCGCCGCGCGCATCACCATTGCCGACACCGGCCCCGGCCTGCCCGAGGACCAGTTGCAGGCGGTGTTTGAACCCTTCGTGCGGTTCGAAACCTCGCGCAGCCGCGACACCGGCGGTGCGGGCCTTGGGCTCGCCATTGCCCGCACTATCGTGCAGGCGCACGGCGGCGAGGTGCACCTGCACAACCGCCAAGAAGGTGGGCTGGAGGCCGTACTCCGGTTGCCGCTGGGAGCAAGCTAAGGGTGATGGATTACGCTGCAATTCGGCTGGAAACTCCGCGCCCGGGCGAAATTCGAAGCCCCGCCGCGCCGGCGGCCCGACGAAAGATTTTAGAGACCGGCAATCCCGGTCGGTAAAAGGAGAAACCATGACCACGACCTTTTCTCGCCGAGGCTTTCTTGCCACCTCGGCCGCCCTCGCCGGAGTTTCGCTGGCCCCAATGGCTGCATTCGCGCAAGCTGCACCGCTGACATTGCGCGCGACCAGGCAGACTCTCGACATCGACGGGCGCGCTGCCTCGGTATTTCGATTGGTGAACGGCGCCGGAGGCTCGGGGTTGGTGCTGAACCCCGGCGAGCGCTTCCGTGTAGATCTGACCAACGAGCTTGACGTCGAGACTATTATTCACTGGCACGGGCAGATCCCGCCCAACGTGCAGGACGGCGTGCCCGACATGCCGATGCCGATGCTGAAACCGGGCGAAGTGCGCAGTTATGATTATGCCCCAATGCCCGGCACTTTCTGGATGCACAGCCATGTGCCGGTGCAGGAAATGGCAATGCTTGCCGCGCCGCTGATCGTGCGCAGCGCAGCTGATGCGGCGGCTGACCGGCAGGAAGTGGTGATGTTTCTGCACGACTTCTCGTTCAAGAGTGCCGAGGAAGTGCTGGCAGAGATCACCGGCACGGCGCACACCGAGGGCATGGCCCACGCTGAAGCCGCGCCTGCCGCGCCATCGATGGGCGGCATGGCGATGGGCGGCATGAACATGGGCGGCATGGCGATGGGCGGCATGGCGATGGATCTGAACGATTACGATTTTGACGCCTATCTGGCCAATGACCGCACCTTTGACGACCCTGAGGTGGTGGCTGTTGAAAATGGCGGCCGGGTGCGGCTGCGCGTCATCAACGCGGCGGCGGCGACGGTGTTCTGGATCGACACCGGCGCAGTTGCAGGCCGTCTGGTCGCCGTTGACGGGCACCAAATTCAACCGGTCACCGGGCGGCGCTTTGGCGTGGCAATGGCGCAGCGGCTCGACATCGAGCTTGACCTGCCGCCCGGTGCCACCGCTTTTCCAGTGCTGGCTTTGCGCGAAGGCGCGCGCGAGCGAACCGGCATCATCCTTGCCGCTCCCGGTGCGACGGTCAGCAAACTGGCATCACTCAGCGATGCTGCACACCCGGCTTTCGACCCAGATCTGGCGCAGGAAAGCTCGCTCCGCGCCGCCAACCCGCTTGCCATACGCCCGGCCGAGCGCATGGAAATGCTCATGCTGAGTGGTTCGATGCAGCCCTATGTCTGGACGATCAACGGCCAGACCTGGGGCAACCACCAGCCCATCGCCGCAAAAAGCGGGCAGCGAGTGGAGCTGATGTTCCACAACATGTCGATGATGGGCCACCCGATGCACCTGCACGGCCACGTCTTTCAGGTGGTGGGCATCGGCAACCGGCGGTTTGCGGGGGCGATGCGAGACACCGTCTATGTGCCGCCAATGGCCTCGGTGACGATCGCGCTCGATGCTGGCGAGGCCGCGCGCTGGATGCTGCATTGCCACCACATGCCGCATCTGGCCAGCGGAATGATGACCGAATTCGCGGTTGGCGCCTGAGCGCCCGGTAACAAGGCGGAAGGGGCGCAGTTCTTCGGGCCCTTCCGCCCGTCGCCGCCCCGACGCCAAAATGCGGGCTACAACTTGACCCGGCGCAGCCGCAATGCGTTGGTGATGACTGAGACCGACGAGAGGCTCATCGCTGCCGCCGCGATCATCGGCGACAGCACGAGGCCGAACACCGGATAGAGCACGCCAGCGGCAATCGGCACGCCCGCCGCGTTGTAGATGAAGGCAAAGAACAGGTTCTGCTTGATGTTGCGCAGGGTGGCGCGGGCCAGGGTGCGGGCGCGCACGATGCCCATCAGATCGCCGCCGAGCAGGGTGATGCCGGCGCTTCCATTGCGACGTCAACGCCGGTACCCATCGCGATTCCGACTTCGGCCGCCGCAAGCGCGGGCGCATCATTGACCCCGTCGCCAGCCATTGAGACCTTGCGGCCTTCGCCACGCAATGCGTCGATCAAGTTCTTCTTGTCCTCGGGCAGGACCCCGGTGCGCACCTCGTCGATGCTCAGTTTCCCGGAGACGGCAAGGGCCGTGCGCTCGTTGTCGCCGGTTGCCATGATTACCCGAATGCCCAGCGCATGCTGCGCGTCGATGGCCGACGCAGCGGTTTCCTTGATAGGGTCGGCCACTGCAACGATGCCCGCAACCTTGGCATCGACTGCGACGAACATCGCGGTCTTGCCCTCGGCGCGCAGCGAGTCGGCGGCGTCGTCGGCGGCCTCGGGCACAAGGCCAAGATCGGCCATCATCGCCGCGTTGCCGAGCGCCACCTTGCGCCCGTTAACCACGCCCTGAACGCCCTTTCCGGTGACCGCCTCAAAGCCCTCGGTCTCGCCCGGCGCCAGGCCGCGCTCGGCAGCGCTGGCCACGATCGCCTCAGCCAGCGGATGTTCCGAGCCTTTCTCCAGCGTTGCCGCCAGCGTCAGGACCGTGTCCTCGGTCTCGTCGCCCAGTGCCAGCACATCGGTCAACTTCGGGCGGCCTTCGGTTAGCGCGCCGGTCTTATCGACGATCAGCGTATCGACCGCCGCCATCCGTTCCAACGCCTCAGCATCCTTGATCAGCACCCCCGCCTGCGCGCCGCGTCCGGCGGCGGTGGTAATGGAAATCGGCGTGGCCAACCCCAGCGCGCAGGGGCAGGCGATGATCAGCACCGACACCGCCGCCGCCATGGCGAACACGAAGCCGGGCAGCGGACCAATGGTCAGCCACGCCGCGAATGCTGCCAGTGCCACCAACACCACGGTCGGCACAAAAACCGCCGAAACCTTGTCGGCAAGCCCCTGAATCGGCGCGCGCGAGCGGCGGGCGTTGCAGACCCTCTCGACAATTTGCGCCAGCACGGTCTCGGCACCCACCTTTGTCGCCTCGATCACCAGCGAGCCGTTCTCGTTGATCGTGGCGCCGGTGACGGTATCGCCCTCGGCTTTTTCCACCGGCATTGACTCGCCGGTCAGCATGCTTTGGCCAGTTTTCGCTGTTACCGAACAGGCCTACGTTTGCCCGCAGGTGCCCGACTCAACGGCCGAATGACAACGATTTGTGCAGCGGATACTGTTCAGACCAACCGAGCCGCCTCTAACAATCTGGTGCTACCGCCGGACTTGACGATGCTGCTCAAGGCTTTCATTACACTTGACGGCATGGGACGTGGGCTTGACCCGGAGTTCGACATGGTCGCCGCCGCACAACCGTTCCTGCGCCGCCTGATGCTCGAACGCTTTTCCCCGGTACACCTTGCCCACTTTGCGCGTGGCAACCTGATGGCCGGGGCCGGGCTGATGAGCCGGCTGCCCGAAGACCTGCGCCGCCTGCTGGCCGATGCGCAGCAAGGCAACCTGTCGTTTGGCATCGAGGTCCGGAAATTGGACCATTTGATGAACCGCTTCGACAAAACGATCACGCGCATGAACCTGGGCATCCTGATCGCGGCACTGATCATGGGGTCGTCGATCGTGATGACCGTAGTCGGGGGCGACTTGCCGGTCGGGCTGGGGTTCTTTGCCATAGCGGGCTTTTTTGGCGCGGTGGGGGGCGGGCTGTGGCTCATGTGGTCGATCCTGCGCGGCAGCAAGGACTGAGCGCCCGGACCGGCGGGGCATCGACGGGTCAAAGCAACCGCTCCAGCACACTGGCCTTGGCCATCATTGCATCCCGGCCGCACGAGATCGCCTTTTCAGTCTTGGTAAAGTCGAGAAAGGTCATGTCGTGCAGGTCGAGATCGACCATCACGTTCGGCGGGTCGCCGGCGAGGCGGCTGCGAAGGATCTGATCGGTCATCAGATCGATCGCGGTAGACAGAACCGCCATATAGCCAGGATTCGTGCGAGTGGGTTTACCCGTGCCACCAAGATATTTTCGCAAGATCGGCTGCAGCGCGACCGGCGCCGAGCTTAGAACGGTCTCGATCCCGTAGCCCGAATTGGTTTCGCTCACCCCGTTGCCGCGCTGCGGCAGGTAGAGGCGCGAGTTGGGGTTGACCGCGATGATCACTTCTGCCCCGAACGCGCGGCAGGCCGAGACAGGGACAGGGTTGCTCATGCCACCGTCAAGCAGCCAGCGTCCGTCGACCCAGACCGGCGAGAAGATCCCCGGAATACCGATCGACGCGCGGACCGCTTCCGTCAGGTTGCCAGAACGCAACCAGATTTCGCGCCCTTGCGCCATGTCGGTGGCCACCGCGACAAAGGGCACCTCAACCTCGGAAAACGTCTGCTTGAAACCCAGATCGCGCAGGAGCCGGACAATGTGTTTGCCCTCGATCAGCCCGCCCGAGGCCAGGTTGACATCCAGCATCCGCCCCACCCGCATCTGGGTCAGCGCGTTTGCGTAATCTTCCAGCGCGTTGAGCGCACCCGAGACATAGGCCGCCCCGACTACAGCGCCCATTGAGGTGCCGCAGACCACGTCGGGGCGGATGCCGATCTCGGCCAAGGCGCGCAAAACGCCGATATGCGCCCAGCCTCGCGCGCCGCCACTGCCCAATGCCAGTCCTATTTTCGAAGTCATTTTATCCTCCTTCGGTTCTCTGGCTGCGCCGGGTTGTACCATGTCTGCGCCACCCCTTGCCTAAGGTGCGCCCCGGTTGGCGCGACGCTTTTCCACACCGTAATAGAGCAAAGGCACGATGATGACCGAGAGCGCCGATGAGACAACCGTGCCAAAGATCAAGCTGATTGCCAGGCCACCGAAGGCCGGATCGGACAGCATGATCGATGAACCCAACATCACGGCCAGAGTGGTCAACAGAATCGGTCGTGCACGGATCACCCCGGCCTGATAGGCGGCCTCCTGCAGGTCCATGCCCTGGGCCCGGTTTTCACGGATGAAATCGATGATCAGCAGCGAACTCCGAATGGCGACGCCAGCCAGAGCGATGATGCCGACCATCGACGTAGCCGAGAAATCCGCCCCCATGAGCCAATGCCCCGGGAAGATGCCGATCAACCCGAGCGGGATCGACGCCATAGCGACAATTGGTATCATGAACGACTTGTAGTATCCGACCAGCAGAAGGAACACGAGCAAGAGCGCGAGCCCCAAGACCATACTCATGTCGCGGTAGGTGTCGAGCAGCAGCCTGATTTCTCCGTTCCACAGGAGTTGATATTTTCCGATCGTGTCGGGCGGCGTCGATGCCAGGGTCAGATTGCCGGTTTCCAGCGATAGTCCATTGCCGATGTCCAAACCGGCAAACCTATGGTCCAGATCGGCGATGGCGTAGAGTTGGGAAGTCTGCGCCAGTTCGCCGCCGACGAAGGTCACACGCTCGTTGTCTTTATGCAGGATCGGCCTGTCACGGATGCCTGGCACGACCTTCACAAGCTCGGACAGGGCAAGGTGTTGGCCGGCAGCGTTCTCGACGAACACCGTTTCCAGCCGAGTCGGATCGAGCTGTTGGCTGTATGGCACTCGCACCCGGATCGGCACCACGTTCTTCTCGTCGTCGAGGTGGATACGGTCGACGACCTCGCCCTCGAACAAAACCCGCAATACCTGACCGATCTGCGCTGTGCTGACGCCAGACAGCAGGGCCTTTTCCTGATCGACGATGATCTTGTACTCGGGCGCATCTTCCGGCTGCGTGGTGCTGACATCGACCATGTCGTAGGTGTCGTTGAAGATATCCTCGGCTCGGTCCGACAGGCTGCGCAAGATCGCAAGGTCATCGCCGTAGATCTCGGCCAGAACGGTGGCGCGCATCGCCGGTCCGGGCGGTTCTTCGACCAGTTGCAACTTGGCCCCGGGATAGGTGGCGACGATTGCGGCGATCTGCGGGCGCAGGTCGCGCACCAACTCGATGGATCTGGTTGTGCGGAGACGCTTGTCGATCAAGTTGACGCGGATCTCGGCAATGTTCTGGCCGACCAGTTCAGCCGATCCCCGCATCATCGCCGCCTTGTCCGCGACCCCGGACTGCCCGACCCAGCTTAGCGTGTTGGTCACCAGCGGTTGGTGAACCAACAGCGCGTCGACCTCGCGCACCAACCTGTCGGTGGTCTCGACCGGCGTGGAAACCGGCAAGGTCAACGTCACATTGAAAGAATTGGTATCGTCCTTGGGCAGGAAGGCCATGGCGACGCCAAACGACGGCTTCGGTCCAACCACGCCTTCAGCACGGATGAATTGCCACGCCGGCTGCATGACCGTCAGCAACAGGACAGCCACCGTCACACCGTAGAGCGCCAGCCGCGCGGAGCGTCGCTTCATCGCAAACAACAGAAACCAGCGATAGGCGCGCGCCAGCCGATGCGGGCGTTTCTCCGCCGCCCCCGCCCCCCCGTGCGCGCCCAACTCAAGCCAGCGATACGCGGCCCAGGGGGTCACGGTATAGGCAAAGAAAAGCGATGCCGCCATCGCGATCGGTACGTTCACGGCGACGGGAAAGAAGTACTGCCCCGGCATCCCGCCAACCAGCACCAGCGAGGCAAAGACCACAACGACCGTCGCGGTCGCCAGATTGGCGGCGCCGCCAACTTCGGCGCTGGCGCGAATGGTGGTGTCCCTCTTGCTGTCACCGCCTTTGCCGCCATCCGCATAGCGGCGATGAATGTTTTCAATCACGACGATGGCGTCGTCGACCAGCAGGCCAAGCGACAGGATCAGGGCGAACAGGCTGACCCGGTTAATGGTGATGCCAGCGATGAAATCGGCCCCGACCGTCACCAGAAGCACCAGTGGCACCGAGATCGCGACGATCAGCGCCTCGCGCCAGCCCAGGAACAGGACAAGAATGAGCAAGACCGTGGCAATGGCGATGCCGAGATGTTCGATCAGCACGTTGACAGCGGCGTTGGCGGCGTCGCCGTCGTTGCGGGTGACGATGACCTGCACTTCGCTCGGCACGAACTCGGCTTGCATCCGCTCGATGCGCGCGATCACATCGTCCGCCATGAACACCGAGTTGGCCCCGGCCTTCTTGGCGACCGCGAGTGTGACTGCCGCCATGTCATGCTCGCCGATCTCCGAAAACCTCGGGTCGGCCGCACCGAAGCGGAACCGGCTCAGGTGCGCGGGTTCGATCGGCGGGCCGTCAACGACGTCGGCAATGTCGCTCAGGTAGATTGGCCGGCCTTCGTTCTGGCCCACGATCAGGTCGCGCACATCGTCCGCACCCCGGAAGAAACCTTCAAGCGCGACCATATGCACTGTGCCATCGCGCACCGAATGTCCGACCGGAATCCCGAAATTGCTGCCGGTCAGCGTGTTACGTACACGCGACAGCGGCACGCCATAGGCGGCCAGCCGGTCGGGGTCGAGATCGACGCGGATTTCCCGGTCGCGCCCGCCTTTGACCGAGACCACCGACACGCTCGGCAGGCTGTGCAGCCGCTCCGCGATCCGGTCTGCCATGCGCTTCAAGGCGTAGTCGTCATAGATGGTGGAGGCCAGCGTTACCGTCACCGCCGCGATATCGTCTGCGTCGATGGCCCGGATCAGCGGCGTGCCGGCACCGGAGGGCATCCGGTCGAGGTTACTGAAAATCCGATCATACAATCTTATCAGGCTGGCTTCCTTGTTCTCACCGGCCTTGAATTGCACCACCACCACGCCGACCGAGTTCATCGCCACGGCCTGGGTGTGATCGACACCGGTAATCTCGCTGACGATCCCCTCCAGCGGGGTCACGATCAGGCTTTCCACTTCCAGGCTCGACGCGCCCGGCAATTGCACCGTGATCTGCGCCGAGGGGATGTTGATCTGGGGATTTTCCTCGCGCGGGGTGAACACCACGGCAATGGCTCCGAAAACCACGACCGATATGATGATCAGCACCGTCAGCTTCGAAGAGACAAACATCTCCGCCAGGCGCCCGGCAAGGTTTCGTGGCAGTTCGTTCATTGGCCGGGCCCCGCCCCGGCTGTGACGATCAGGTCGCCGTCACGCACGCGCCCGTCATCGCGCGCCAGAATGGTCTCGCCGCCCTCCAGCCCGGCACGGATTTCGGTGGACGGACCGAAGACCCGTCCACCGTGGACCCACCGAAACCGCGCGATCCTGTCGTCGCCGACGACGAATACTCCGGTCAAGCCACCACGCGTTGCCAAGGCCAGGTTCGGCACCAGCACAACAATGTCGGAGCCGATGACGAAATGCGCGCGCCCGAACATGCCGGGGAAAGCGTCCAGACCCGCCGGCAGTGCGAGGTCGACATCGTACCGGCGTGTCACCGGGTCGCCCGAAGGGATAACGCGGAGAACCTCCCCGGGAATGTCGATTTCGGCAAGCGCGTCGATCTCGATCCTTGCGGCGGCGCCCACCTGCACATTCGCGATCTGGCTTTCCGAGACCGAGGTCCGGAACAGCAGCCGCTCGCGCGATTCGATCGTCAGGATCGGAATCCCCGGGCTGGCCAGGTCGCCCACCTGCTTTCGCCGCGCGACGACGATGCCGTCGATCGGGCTGAGCAGGGTCGTGTATTTCTGCCCCGCCAGAGCGGTGTCGAGCACCGCTTGCGACTCTGCCAAGCCGGCGCGGGCCAAATCGCGCGCCACAGTCGTCTGGCGCAAAGCTTCCAACGAGACCGCCCCGCGTTCCTGCAGGCCTGACAGGCGCGCGTGATCCGTTTCGGCGTTTTCCAACGAGGTCTTGGCCGAACTCAGCGCCGCCTCGGCACGTCTGATAGCGCCTTCCACTTCGGTCGGATCGATCTCGACAAGAATGTCGCCGGCGGAAATCACATCACCCTCGTTGACGCCGATCCTCTGGATGTACCCCGTCGCGCGCGACGATACCTCGATGCGCTCCTCGGATGTAACGCTGCCGGGCGTGCTGTATAGCCGGTCAACCGGCCGGGCGAGCACCTGCACCACTGGCAGTTCCAGCGCGCGCGCGTCGGGGGCTGCATTCGGGGCGGGATCTTGCTTGCACGCAGCGAGACCCAGCAGGCAAAGTCCTGCCAGCGCCCATGTCGCTTTGGCAATGTAAGTCGGGCGTGTCATCAACTGGGTGCTTTCGGTTGCGGTTGCGCCAGCAGCCCGTGCAGGACCAGATTTTTCGTATGCGCAGCGAAATCTTTCAGACTTTGCTTCGTGTTGCGTTGGCCGGTGAGAACTTCGAGCACCGGCGTCAATTGGACGTATCCCATCACCAGGGCAATGATCGAAGCGGCCGAAAGGCTCGCGTCCTTTGCCGGCGCAAGACGATGCATCAAACGCTCGATCTCGCGAAACGGCGCCGCCATCACGTCCTCGGTCAAAAGCCTGAGCCGGTCGCGGTCGCCGGCCAGAAGTTCGCGTTGAACCAACCGTGCCAACACCGGATTGTCCGAGAATTGCTGCGTCAGCCAGATGATCAGACGCTCCAGCGTGACATCTGGCGCGTCATCCCCCTTTACGATCGTTCCCAAGGCTTTGGCCCGGTCGGAAAAGACGTGCCGAAGCGCGGCGGTATAGATCGCGTCCTTGTCGGGGAAATGGTGGTAGAGCGCCGCCGGCGTAGTATGAATCTCGCGCGCGAGATCGCGGATCGAAACGGCCGCGTAGCCGTGCTTGGCGAACAATACGGTCGCTGCTTCGAGGATCGAAATCTTGCGATCGGAAAGCGCAGGTGCGGTCAGATCGACGCTTGACATCCAAGGGCTCCTAACTGAACGTTCGTTTGGGTAACTAGGGGTGGCATTCACCACTGTCAAGACAGCGAGCGGTCCCGCCCGCAACCGCAAGCACATGGGACAAGAGAATTCGCACGATGTGCCGGCCAATCTGCACCCTATGGTCGAATTGCCGTTCCGCAAGATGCATGCCATAGGAAATGAGAAAGCAGTCTTTGTGAAAATTGCCATCTTCACCAATACGTTCAGCCCCCATGTCGGCGGCGTGGCGCGCAGCGTCAGTAGCCTTGCCGATGGGTTGCGCGCGCGCGGGCATCAGGTCTTGATGGTGGCGCCGAAGTTCCCGGATCATGGGGATTCAACCGACGACATCGTTCGTATTCCCGCCTATCAGCAATTTGCCGGCACCGACTTTTCGGTGCCCAGCCCAATCAGTCGGTCACTGACGGGGCGGCTCGACGCGTTCGCGCCGGATATCGTTCATTCACATCACCCGTTTCTGCTGGGCGGCACCGCGCTGCGCGTCGCCGCAGCGCGCAATACCCCGATCGTCTACACCTATCACACGCGCTATGACCTTTATGGCCACTACGTGATCCACAACTCGAATATCACCCGGCGCCTCGCGCTGGGTCTTTCGATCGGTTATTGCAACCTGTGCGACGCAGTGATCGCCCCGAGTAAAAGCATCGCCGCCTTCGCTGCGCTGAACGGGGTGAAGACGATGACGGTGGTCATCCCCACCGGGGTGAACACAGTGCCGCTGGACGAAACCGACACCGCCCGGCTGCGCGCGCGCTACGCGATCCCGGCCAATGCGTTTGTCGTTGGCCACGTCGGGCGGCTGGCGCAGGAAAAGAACCTTGGCTACCTGACTTACGTTCTGATCCGGTTTCTCCAGGCCGCGCCCGACGCGCATGCGCTCATCACCGGCCATGGCGAGATGAGTGCGCCGATGGCCGCCGCCTTTGCCGAGGCAGGCGTGTCGCGACGGGTTCACATGACCGGGGTCCTCACCGGGGTCGACCTGTCTCGGGCTTACGCAAGCATGGACGTGTTCGCGTTCTCGTCGGTCTCGGAGACACAAGGGCTGGTGCTGATCGAGGCAATGGCCACCGGCGCGCCGGTGCTGGCGCTCGATGCGCCCGGCGCGCGTGACGTGGTCGTCGACCGCGAAAACGGCCGACTGCTGGCGAGCGATGCCTCGACCGAGACCTTCGCCGAAACACTGGGCTGGTTCGCCGCCCGCTCGCCGGACGATGTCGGCGACATGCGGGTCCGGGCGAAATGTACTGCGGCTGAATTTTCGCAGGAAACCACGATCCAGAAAACCCTCGATCTTTACGCGGCACTGATCGAACGTCAGCCAATCCGCCCGTCGATAGAAGACAGCGCCTGGAACGCCGCCAAGCGCCGCCTTGCCGAACAATGGCGCACCGTCGGGCACATGGCCTTTGCGCTCACCGACGCGGTTCTGATGCCGGAGTGGCCAACCGATGAATAGTTGCCCCCAGACTGCCGAAATCGCCGGATCACGAAACCGGGTTCCATGGCCGTCATGCCCTTGATCGCAAGTATCAACGCAATCCTGGCCCGCTTCTCGGGCAATGCCATTGCTTTTGTCTATCAGCTCTGGAGCGCCTCGTGGTCGGTGGACAAGACCGAAATCGCCCGACTGGAAGAGCTGTCGGCGGCGGGTGAAGGCGTAATTCTGGTGTTTTGGCACGGCAAATTCCTGCCGCTGTTTGCGTTGCTCGAAGGCCAGCACGCGGTTGTCTTCACCAGCGAAGGGTTTCGCGGTACTGTCATCGCCCGGATCTGCCAGAAATTCGGATATGTGCCGTCGATCCTCCCGCCGGGCGGGCGGGGTGCCGCCTACCGGCACATGATCCGGGAAATGCAGCACGGCAAGACTGCAGCCTTTGCCACCGACGGACCGCTTGGACCGTATCGCCAGGCCAAGCCCGGCGCGGTTCGGATGGCGTCGCAACTTGGGTTCCTGATCTTGCCGGTTTCGGTCGTGAGTCAGCCCAAGCGGGTGATGGAAAAGCGCTGGGACAAGCGCGAATGGCCGCATTGGGGCGCTACCGTCACGCTTCGGACTGGAGATCCCATTCGCATACCCGCCGGTCTGAAAGGGGACGCGGTTCGCAAGTGGACGGCAATCGTGACACGAGCCATTGACGCCAATGAGCACCGCAAGTGATTGCCCGTGTTCAGAGGAAACGGCCGCTCCTGGAAGTTGCGCCCAGAGTATCCGTGTTGATCAAGCGGTTATTAGTGTCCATTTTCGATCTGCTTTGACCAGTGCATTTGCGGTTTCGATGAGTTTTCTCATGACGGCGACTATTGCAGATATCTAAACCGCCGTCAGCACAGCGACAATAAATCGAGTTGCGCTCTGGTTTGTCATCGCAATCTCCTTTGATGAGCGTGTTTAAACCGACATTACCCAAGTGGCCTGCCGTTTGACAGCAAGATCGCCGGAATCTGCCCGCTGGACAAGCGCTTTTCGCGCCCGAGCGGCGTCGGCGGTCGTGCAGACGGCTGGAACTGGGTGGATCGGCCCGCGAATCCGCCGAATCCTTGCCTGGCGTCGGCGTCTTTTCGCGCAGCGGACAGACCTGCCCTGCCGCTTTCGTACAGTTTGGGCCTGGATCGCGGTCACGCGCATAGCGGCGGCGCTCGAAGGCGGTGGATGGCGGCAAGGAAGGCCCTCGGCGATCGCATCGCCGCAAGAGATCCCGACCGCCAGACCGCCGAAATCCAGATCCGCATCGCCCTCATGAACCGCTTCTCAGTCCTCGGCACCGCCGAGATCGTCCGCGTGGCATGAGGCCATCGGGGAAAAGGGGACCCGGAACATCAGCTTCACACGCTCGATCTCGGTCTCGACGGTTTTCGGGGTGAACTGTGCCACGTCCGACACGAAAGAGACCTCGGCGGGGATCACAATGTCCGGTGCGGCGTCCAGGATCAGGCGCACCTCGGTTCCCAGTCCGGCGCGCCCCGCCGCAGCGGTCTGCAGGAAGAAGGTCATGTACACGTCGTTGAGGTCAATCATGTTGACGACGCGCCCACCGGCACCCACGACCTCGCCCGCCTGGGCTACGATGTACTGCACCCGGCCCGGCCGGGGCGCCTTCAGCGTGCTGTCCTCGATCTGCACGTCGATCACCTCGATCGCCGCCGTTGCCGCCGCCACCGCCGCCTCGGCCCCGATCACCGCCGCTTCGGCTGCGGGCACACCGATCCGCGCCGCCGCAAGCATCGCCTCGGCCGAAGCGACCGCAGCCTCGGCACCCAGTGCGTTCGACCGGTCGATATCAAGCTGCCGTTCGGACGCGACACTGCTTCCCGCCAGCGCCTCGGACCGCGCAAACTGGCGCTGCGCGGCATCCAGGGCCGATTGCCGCTGCGCCAGACCCGCCTCGGCCGCGCGCACTTCGGCCTGACGCTGCTGGATCATCAGGCGGGCGTTTTCGACCGCGATCTCGGCACGGCGCAGTTCCGCCTCTGCCTGGTGCCGGTTGGCTTTCAGCTGACGTGTGTCAAGCGCGACCAGCGGCTGACCCGCCTCGACGAGCACGCCCTCTCGCACCAGGATCGCTTCAATCCGTCCGGGAAGCTTCGAGGCCACGTCGATCTCGACCGCTTCGACGCGGCCGTTGCCGCGCGCGAAACCTTCCGCAACCACATCCGTACGGTTGCTCTGCCAGAAGAAGTAGTAGCCGAACACGGCACCAGCTATAACAATCGCGGCCATGAGAATGGGTCTGGTGTTCGTCACGTTGTGCTCGATTACTGTTTTTGGCCGGATTCTGTGAAGTCATCGACAGATGACCTCACCAATAAGCTCTCTGCTCGCGATCTTGCAAACGCGCCAATCGGCTCCGCTTGAGTGGTCGGACTCGCCTTGCCCCTCGGTTTCGTCATTTGAACGGCTCCTGCTCGCATCGCGGGTGCTGCCTGGTGCGCTGACGACCGACAGGTCGCCACCGGAGCATGCTGGTTAGTACTCTAACTTTTCTTGCCGGGTGGAGCAATCAACCAACGCCGAAGGCATTGTCTTCAAAGACCCCCTCAACCTTCCATCGTTCCGCGATACTTCCCAGTGCCTCCAGAACGCTGTGCAGGTCGTTGCCGCGCGGCGTCAGGCCATAGGTCACCGCAGGCGGAATAGTCTCCGCCTGTTCCCGCCAGATGACCCCGGCGCCTTGCAGCATGCGCAGGCGTTCGGTCAGCATGCGGGTCGATATCCCTGGCACGGCACGTTTCAGTGCCCCGAACCTTTGCGGACCCTGATCGCTCAGCACCCAGATGATATAACTCGTCCACGGACCCATCAGCAGGCGCAGAATGGAGTCCATGGGGCATGCGGGCGGTGTTTTCTGTTTCATTTTGAGGATCTCCATGGATAGTTACTTTTCCGTGCCTACTTTTCCTTTTAAACCAAGACGCTTAAAGATACTAGAGTGAAAGGCAAAACCGGGCAAGGGTAACCCATAGGGAAGAATGCCCGGGCAATTTGTACAAAATAGAGGACGTCTGGATGAGCGACAAATCTGCGAAAATTACGTACTGGGCTGCAACCGGGCTGGTTGCATTGGTCTATCTGGGCGGAGCGGCATTTTACATCACCTCGCATGACATGGTTGCGGGAATGTATGAGGGCCTGTTGAAATACCCAACCTACATAATATGGCCGTTGGCCATGCTGAAGATCGTGGCGGCCGTAGTCATCCTTTGGCGCCCGTCGACGTTTCTGTCTGATTTCGCCTATGCGGCGATGTTCTGGCACCTGTTGCTGGCCGCCTCGGCGCATATGGCTGCGGGCGATCCGGGCTGGCCGCCGGCGATTGTTGCCTGGATCGCGCTGCTTGTGTCGTTCCTGACGCAAAACTGGGTGCGCGAAAAGAAATCACCCTA
>DISJ01000013.1:73975-288111 GCA_002421605.1 Rhodobacteraceae bacterium UBA6213
ATTTTCCGACGGCCACATGCCGGGCGGGCCATCACGCTCTGCCAGTAAAACAAGCGAAAGGACGCAGTACATGACTCGGATGCCGACGATGTTCATTCCACACGGTGGCGGCCCATGTTTCTTCATGGACTGGGACCCACCAAACACCTGGAACCGGCAGCGCGAGTTCCTTGCGGATTTACCGGCATCACTGCCGGAAACCCCCAAGGCATTACTGGTGATTTCGGGCCATTGGGAAGAGCCGCAATTCACCGTGCAGAGAAACCCGGCCCCACCGTTGTTGTTCGATTATAACGGGTTTCCACCCCACACCTACAAACTGACCTGGCCCGCGCCCGGCGCTCCGGCGCTATCCGACAGGGTGCAGGCGCTGCTCGAGGCGGCCGGGTTTCCCTGCCCCGTTGATGAGGCGCGCGGTTACGATCACGGCGTGTTCATTCCGCTCAAGGTGGCCTTTCCGCAGGCCGACATTCCCTGTATACAGTTGAGCCTGCGAAGTGATCTTGACCCGGCTGCGCATATTGCGGTCGGGCGGGCATTGGCACCGTTGCGAGATGAAGGTGTTCTGATCATCGGTTCGGGCAACACCTATCATAACATGCAAAAGATGATGCGTGCGATGCGGGGTGGCGCCGCCGATTTCGTGAACGGGCAGGAATTTGACCGCTGGCTAAGCGATGCGGCCACCCGCACCGATCCGGTAGAGCGTGATCGAATGCTGGCACAATGGGCCGCCGCTCCCGGTGCCCGCGATGCAAACCCGCGCGAGGAACATCTGATTCCGCTGCATGTGGTCGCGGGGGCAGCCCTTGCCGACAAAGGCATGAAAACGTTGGAGGATCGCGTGCTAGGCGCAGTCGAAAGCGCGTTTACTTTCGGCTGAGTCCCATCTGACGCTTGAACATCCAGATCCAACCCGAAAAGTCAAGGAAAACCCAATGACAACCATTCAAAACGGCCCTTTCATCGTCACCGGTGCATCCGGCCAACTTGGCCGACAGGTCATCGACAATCTGATTGCGGCCGGTGCCGGTCCGATCATCGCCGTTTCGCGTTCGCCGGAAAAGCTGGCCGATCTGGCTGACAAGGGAGTCGAGGCCCGCAAGGGTGATTTCAATGACCCCGCTTTGCTGAGCGCGGCTTTTGCCGGTGGCAAGCGTTTGCTGATCATTTCGACCGACGATCTGGAACCAGGCAAGCGACTGGAAGCGCATAAGAACGCCGTCGCAGCCGCGACGAAGGAAGGGATCACACATATCGTCTATACCTCGCTGACGAACCCGGTTGAGGAAAGCCCGATCACGTTCTCCAAAGATCACTGCGACACCGAAGCGCTGATTAAAGAAACCGGTGCCAGCTATACCATCCTGCGCAACAACCTTTACACCGATCTGGTGCTGATGGGTGGTGGCAAAAGCATTGGTATGGGGCAACATTTCGCCGCTGCTGCCGTGGGGAAAACTGGCTATGTCACCCGCGCCGATTGCGCCCGCGCCGCCGCAGCGGCCCTGATGCAGGAAACCGGTTCAAGTGTTCTGGACATCACCGGCCCTGCGGCGCTTTCCCAAGGCGACATCGCGGCCATCCTGTCGGAAATCTCGGGCAAGGATATCCCCTATATCCCGATCTCAACCGACGATCTGGTTCAGGCCATGATCGGCGCTGGCTTGCCAGAGTTCATGGCAAAGGTTTTTGCGTCCTTCGACGAGGCGATGGCCAAGGACTATCTGAATGTTGCAACGGGTGATCTGGAAAAACTGACTGGACAGGCCGGCCAGTCGGCGCGTGACTTTTTGATTGCCAACAAGGCGGCTCTGTTGACCCCACAGGCGCATTAAGGAACCCATCATGAAGCTTTACAACGCAAATTTCTCGCCAAACGCCCTTCGGGTGCGGGCGGTTGCCCTGGAACTCGGGATCGACCTTGAGATCATCGAGGTCAACATACGCGGCGGCGACAACCGCAGCGTTGAATTCCTGGCAATGAACCCCAACGCCAAGGTGCCAGTGCTGGTGGACGGCGATTTCGTGGTCTGGGAATCGCGCGCCATCAATTCGTATCTGGCAAGCAAGAAACCCGAGCGCGGTCTTTATCCCGACGACCCAAAGGCCCGCGCAACGGTGGATCAGTGGCTTTACTGGCAGACGATACACCTTGGCCCGGCGATGCAGAAGCTGTCGTTCGAGCGGTTCCTGAAGGCGAAGTTCGGCATGGGAGAACCGGATCAAAGCGTTATCGACAGTGAGTTGAAAAACGTCGATCAGTTTCTGGCCGTGCTGGAAATCGACCTCGAGGGCAAGGACTGGATCGCGGGCGATCTGAGCGTCGCGGATTTCGCGCTGGCCTCGACATTCATGTATCGTGTGCAGTCTGAGATCTCGCTTGACGATCTGCCGAATGTCGCGGCCTGGATCGAACGACTTGAGGCGCGCGCCTCGTGGAAGGATGCGTTTGCACCGGTTCTGGCCCTGTTTGGCGGCTAGAATTCACAAATATATCTGTGGGGGCGAGCCATTCGCCCCCGCCCTAAAGAAGGCCACATCGTGCAAATTGGAATATACACATTCGCTGAATCGGGCGCTGAATCGGGCGCTGAATCGGGCGCAGGGTCCGGAGCAGATCAGGATCGCGGCATCAGCCCTTCGCAAAGGCTGCGCAATCTGGTTGAGGAAATCGTGCTGGCCGATCAGGTCGGGTTGGATTGGTTCGGCGTTGGCGAACATCACCGCCCCGACTATGCGGTTTCAAATCCTGCGATGTCGCTGGCAGCGGCGGCTACACAAACCAAGAATATCCGCCTTTCCAGCGCCGTTACCGTGCTGAGTTCCGATGATCCGATCCGCGTCTTTCAACAGTTTTCGATGCTGGACAACCTGACCCAGGGGCGCGCCGAGATCATGGTCGGGCGCGGTGCCTTTGTTGAATCCTTTCCGCTGTTTGGTCATGCGTTGGATGATTACGACGGCCTTTTTGCCGAAAAACTCCAGCTATTGATGGCGGTGAACGATGCCGAACACATAAGTTGGCCCCGCACAAAACATTTGCCTGCGGTCGATCATCAGGGCGTCTATCCGCGTCCCTATCAGGACAAGCTGCCGATCTGGCTGGGCGTGGGAGGCACCCCGCAATCTGCGGTGCGGGCCGGAAAACTTGGCCTGCCCCTTGCGCTTGGCATAATAGGTGGGGACCCAGTACGGTTTGCGCCTTTGTTCGATCTTTACCGTGCTGCCGCCAGCAAGGCAGGGCACGACCCGGCCAGCCTTGAAACCTCACTGAATGTGCATGGGTTTGTGGCCGAAACCAGTCAAGCCGCCCGCGATATTTACAGTGGCCCGCATAACGCGGTCATGACCCGACTTGGCGCAGAACGCGGATGGGCCCCGGCAACCCGTGAACAGTTTGACACCATGAGCGGCCCCAGCGGCGCGTTGTTCGTGGGCGGACCCGCAGAGCTGACCGACAAGATCCTCGCCCATCATGAAATTTTCGGCTTTACCCGGATTACCATTCAGATGGCGATCGGGCGGCTCGATCACAAATCCTTGATGAACGCGATCGAGATTCTGGGAACTCGCGTCGCTCCGGATGTCCGCAAGGCGCTGGGGAGCACTGTCAGAGCAAAACTCTTGCGTGGGTCTGGACGGCCGCCTAACCTGAGCGGATGACAAAACGCAGCCCGTTTCGGTACTTCAAGACGTCGCCCGAAATCATCCGCTTGTCGGTGATGCTCTACATTCGCTACCCGCTGTCGCCGCTGCGCAACGTCGAGGATCTGCTGCACCAACGCGGCATAGAGATCGGCCATGAGGCGGTGGGGGGCATACCGCTCCAATGATATCAATGGCTTACGCTTCAGAGAAGGTTCGGCTGCAGTCGCGTTCCCTCCGCCACACACTATTGAAATCATTTGATAAAATATGGATTTTGTTGGCAAACCCAACAAACTGCCCCACAAAGAAAAATCGCTTGGAATGTGTGCCGCATACATGAACGCGTGCAGCTTGCCCCGGCAAAGCAGATCAATGGCGATGTATTCGATTTCTTGCGGCTATGACTGCCCACGACGGCGTCGATTTGCCGATGTGGGCGTCTGCAAAGTCTCACAGCTTGGGCACAGCATGCCCAACTATTCCACCTTGGCGTCTTGAGGCAGATAAAAGATCTGTCCGCCCGCGACGACGGCTTCCATGCCGGCAGGCAGGTTGTTTAGCGGATGATCACTGAATTCATCTAAGCGTTCAGCCTCCCAGATCCATCGCCACCCACGGAAGGCTTGGGTACTCAGCGATGGTCCTGCTGCTTCTACGAAGCTTCTAGCATCACCGCTTGCAAGTCTCGAAAGATAATCTCCGCGAGTAAATCGTATAAAGTCTACCAGTTCTGACGAATACTGATCCAGCCTTGTACGCCTAGTGAGTAGTCGCAAAGGTCCCTTTGGGCGACTAACTTCATCAGCAACAAAGATCATAAGCCTTAACCTCCAAAGTCATGCTGCGACTACCTGTACGCTACGCGCCAACAAATTACGTACCGTTCCAAGGTACCAAAAGCCACCCCGCGCCGTCTTGATCCCCCGGCTGATGTGCAGACTCCGTATGCAGTAGATGAGGCGAAGACTATGCTGCGGGGGGATGGCATCGAGATTGGTGTGGTCGAAGTAACTCGAAAAGCCAGTGGTCGGTAATCCGTTCGATCTATGCCCTTGCTAGTTGGAAGGCCATGAGGGAATGAAATTGGCAAGAGGTAGGAGCACCATCTTCACGTAGCACCGCCCGAAAGCATGCGCTCAATCTTCCCGAGCGCGCGCACTAGAACTTTGAGTTGCCGCATTTTGATCCACTCTCGCGCCCGCATACCGTGCTTCCATGACGGATGATCCCTGCCTGCTGAATGCGCGCCGCCCGCACCGTGAAAACGGCAGACAAGCCACCCGGTAGCCGCGGGGCCATTGCGCTGCCACTTGGAACAACCTAAGCCCCTCGGTTTTAGAATGCCTGCCAAAATACATGGGAGCGCCGCCTGCGGGCTTTCCTAGCCGCTACGCCGCTTTCCCCGCTCACCTGGCACGCAACGACCTACCACCTTTGGCGCGAGCAAAGGCCAGGGGCGGGCAAATCTCTGTGAGCGTTGGTTTATGAACCGGCGCATCAGGTTGCTTTCTGCACGGCCAGTTGGAGAGCCAAGAGTCTGCTGCGCAATACGCGAGGGTCAACCATCGGCAGGCGGGCGGGTGTTTGTCCGCGCGCGTTAGCGCTTCCAAAAACTCAGGGCAATCCCACTATCGCCCCGCACGCGTATTTGCCCGCAACTTCGCCCATGCCCGCATCCCATTTTAGGGAGATGCTATCGCCTCGCGCGCCCGTCATTTCTGCCGCCGTCTTGCCGCGCGCTTTCTGCACCCCTCGCAACAAAACGCAGCTTCTGCCCTCTTGAACAGCGGCACCGGGTCACCGCACCAGCGACAATTCCACCCGCCCCATTGCAGCTTTCTGAAAATAGCTAGGGTGCGAGCTTTTCGAGCCTTGCGGTTGCCCGCCATGAACATAGACGCCAACACCGAAACTCGGTCGGGCCAGCCGTCGCCCAGATCGATCGCGTCAGGGTCAGGGGCAGGCATGGTCTATCGGCTCCAATTTCCGGGGGGCGTCAGGCGGGTCAAGCGATTGGCTTTGTTCCGCCCGCTGAATTAACCCCGCTTTGCCCTGTTCGACATGTCGCAGAAGTCCAGCCGCGCGAAGTCGTGCCTCGGCCTGCCATGCCCGCGTTGCACCCCAGCCCAGTGTGGATGCAGCCGCGCCATAGGTCATCGGCCCTTCGCGGCGCAAAAGGTCGAGATATGTCGCCGTGTCGGGTTGCGTGCCAACAGCCAGAATAGCCCCGGCGACTTCGGGTTTTGAACCGCCGGGGCCTGCTATTTCCGCTACTTACGCTACTTTGGCAGGCGCATTGCTGAATAAGGTCGAAGGCGCAGGGATTGCCCTGCGCGCCTCCAGTTCGGCAACCGCCGCGCTCACGTCAAACCACATCGGCGGCACTTACAATTCGAAATGCGATTTTGCGTGCCGCTCCGTCGATCAATGCCCCCTCGGGCATGGGCATCCTTCCAACAGGTTTGCTGCGGGCGACTGCTACGGCGACCACAAGGCTTTGGCGATCGATCGCTACTGCTGAGCACGCCGCATCTGGCGCGAAGCTGATTTCTGGATAGAAATCGCACCGAAACAGTCCAGGGGTTCAGTGCGGTGTTTTCGAAAATTTCGCTTGCGCCAAAGTCGGCTCTGCAGATTACCGCCCATGACTGCGGTCATAGCCGTTTGCCCCTGCAGGCACCCAGCCCTCAGGCGGCGCCAAAGGCTGATACACCTCAACCAGCAGCGGATGACAGGCCGCCTGATCCGATGAGTGCACAGTCGAACAATCCCCACCCGGACAGGCCGATATGGCACCCAAAAGGTCAATCTCGGCGAAGAGTTCTAGGTAGTCCCCCGGCCTAACCGGCGATGCCTTCATGAAATACTGGCCCGTGTCGCGACTAAACCCGGTGCACATGAACACGTTCAGCACATCATGCACATGCGCCTCGGCAACCTGCGCCGGCACCCCCATATGGTCCGCTAGCGCCCGCGCCAGATTGGAATGGCAGCACTGATGATACTGACCGCCGCTCAGCAGATTATGGGTATAGGGGTCGCAACGCGTGCCAATCACGTCATGTACTGACGCGCCAAAGGCATCAAAGCCATACCAATCCAGCGTATCCTCGGTAATCGTCGCCATCATCCGCAGATTAGGCAGGTTCGACCACATCCGGTCGCCGGTTGACAGATGGGTGCCGTGCAACGCTCGCGTCTTGCCCGAAAAGAAGTGTTCCTCCAAGTCTCCTGCCGCCCATAGGTTCAGATCACCCACCTGCGGCCCCTCGATTGAGCAAATCCTGAAAAAACATCCGGCGCTGACCGCAAAACTCCGCGCCTCACGCGGCGGAACCAGCACGCGCTCTTGCAGCTTCCATCCCGCCCTTGCAGCGCGATAGGCAGCCAGATCAACCGGTTGCAACCCGTCAGCCGGATAGCAGATCACCGGTTGCACCGCCTGTGCGGCCAATCCATGCTCGGGTCTCACATGCTCCGGTTCTGTCAACTTCATCGTCCGTTCCCCAAAATCTTCGCCCGATGCACCCGCACGGCAACGTCCAAACCTACCGCACCAAGACACAATGGCAAACCGCGCCAAGCTTTGTCGAGCGGCGCGGTCACTTTGCGGCATACCAGATTGCCCGTTCTGCAAAACTGAGACGGGTCTGCTTCGGCCTCACAGCGCCCACTTGACGGGTTGATCGGCGGCTGCCCGCTTTGGGCGATGCTAGTGTAATCTGCGCCCCCGCATCCATGAAGGCGTAGTTGGGGGCGGCGAGTTCCTGCAACCAAAAGCCGGTTTTCTTAGTCGTCATCTCTGCAGCCGAACAAAATCAAAGTTGAGCCGGCCCGTCGCACTCGCCGCGTGGCGTTGCCGTTGCGCGGTCTGACGTCCGATGGGTTTGGACGATCAGAGACTGTTGAGCATTCGCCTGACAGCGCTTTGTCACGTCCTCTTGGTTTGGCGCGTGCTCAGAACAGCGGCGATAGGCTCAGTTCGGGCAGTGGCGTGCCATCGGGTGCAAGGAACACCCTGAAGCTGGCGCTATCAGCCTTTGTGATTTCGGCCCGCCAGAACCGACCATGCACACGGGTAAGCGCGACCACGCGGTAGCCGCTTATTGTAAGGCGGGCGGTCAATGCCTCGACGCTGATCCAGTCGCTGGCAAAAGCTGCCTGGCGGATGCTGGGCGCGGTCACTGGGGTCGCCGCCTTGGCTGCGCCAGGTGCGAAAAAGTCCACTGCGGTGCCGAGTGCTGTGCAAAACAGGATGGTGCGTTTCATTAGCATTGCCTCCGGTTGGTTCGGGGGTGCTGGTTGGCACCCGATGCCCCGTTCTGCCGCGCAGTCCCTGACGCTCCCCTGACCCTACCTGTCAGCGTTCCGTCAGCGGTACCTTGCTAAGAGGGCCGCATGATCCGCTTTCTCGCCCCCTTCGTGCTTGCCTTTGGCCTCGCCCAATCTGCGAATGCAGACACCGCGCACGAGCACGACCATGACGCCGCGCATGAGGCTTTGCTGCGCGCCGAAGTGCTGCCGCTGGCGCAAGTGCTTGCACAGGTTGAGGCGCAGTTTGCCGCGCGGCTGATCGAGGTGGAGTTTGAGCAAAAGGCGGGGCAATATATCTATGATTTCGAGCTGATCACCGTAGATGGCCAGATCATCGAAGTTGAGGTCGATGCAGCGACCGGGCAGGTGCTGAAGGTCGAGGGCGGCGCCGGTGGACCGCCTGTTGAAGGAGATGCGGCGCATGCGGGCTCTGGCGGTTGAGGACGATGGGCGCATTGCGGCCGATCTGACCGAGGCCCTGCAAGCATCCGGCTTTGTGGTGCAGTCTTGCGACGACGGCGAGACTGCATGGTTTTTGGGCGACACCGAGGATTTCGACCTTGTTGTGCTTGATCTCGGCCTGCCCAAACTCGACGGTCTAAGCGTGCTCAAGCACTGGCGCGCCGCAGGGCGCGACATGCCAGTGCTGGTGCTAACGGCGCGCGGAACCTGGAGTGAGCGGGTCGAAGGTATCGACGCAGGCGCCGATGACTATCTGCCCAAACCGTTCCGGATGGAGGAACTGGTAGCTCGTGCCCGCGCGCTGGTGCGCCGCTCGGCGGGGCGCGGCGGGGCGCTGCAATCGGTCGGCGACCTCACCCTTGATGCCAACCGCATGACCGTTGCGCGGCGCGGGGTGCCAGTAGCAGCAACGGCGCTTGAATATAGGCTTTTGGCATACCTCATGCTGCACAGTGATCGGGTCGTCGCGCCGAGCGAGTTGCTCGAACACCTCTACGGCGATGATTTTTCGCGCGAGGCGAACGCGCTAGAGGCGTTGGTAGCGCGGCTTAGGCGCAAGCTCGGCCCCGGAATTATCGGCACCCGCCGCGGCTTTGGCTACTTTCTGGAATCCAGCGAGGTGGGCGCGTGAGGCGATTGTCGCTGCGCCTCAGGTTGTTGCTTGCGGGGGCTGCAGCAATCGCGTTGTCGCTGGCTGTGGCAGCAGTGGCGTTGTCAGAGTTGTTTGCAGCGCATGTGGAGCGCCGGGCACTGGCCGAGTTGAGCGTGCACCTTGACCAGCTTCTGGCGGGCATCGAGCGCGGCGCCGATGGAACACTCGAAATAGCCACGGCGCCAGCCGACCCGCGTTTTGCGCGCCCGCTAGGCGGGCTTTATTGGCAGATCGAGGCCGAGGGAACTGTGGTGCGCTCGCGTTCGCTGTGGGACTATACCCTGCCGTTGCCCACCGATGTGCTGACCGATGGCGCCGGGCATGTCCACCACTTGGTCGGCGCCGAGGGCGAATTGCTGTTGGTCTACGAACGCTTTGTGCGCCTGCCAACGCGGCTAGGTGGCGGTGCAGCACGCGCTGCCGTGGCACTTGCCGAAAGCGATCTGGCATTGGCAAAACGCGCCTTTATGGCTGATCTTGCCCCCTATATTGCGCTTTTGGCGCTGGTTTTGATCGCCGCTGGCTGGGCGCAGGTAGGGGTTGGCCTCAGCCCACTGGCTAGGGTCGAGACACGGGTGGCCGAGGTGCGTTCGGGCGCACGAACGCGTTTGGGCACCGATTTTCCTGCCGAGTTGCGCCCGCTTGCCAGCGAGGTGGACGCGCTTCTTGCGCTGCGCGAAGCCGAGCTTGCGCGCGCCCGAACGCGCGCCGGCGACTTGGCGCACGGGTTGAAAACCCCCCTCCAGGCCTTGCTTGGCGAAGCTGACCGATTGCGCCACGCGGGCCAAGAGACCGGAGCGCGCGCGATCGAAGAGATTACCGCCGAGATGCACCGCCACGTTGACCGCGAACTGTCACGGGCGCGCGTCGCCTCGCGCGCGGCCAGCGCACGGGCCGATGCCGCGCAGGCGGTGGCGCGGATACTGCGAGTGATCCAGCGCAGCGGCCGAGGCGCCGAACTGACTTGGACGTCAAATTTGCCGCCGGGGTTGATCGCTGCGATCGATAGTGACGATTTGACCGAGGCACTTGGTGCGTTGGCCGAAAACGCCGCTCGCCACGCGCACAGCACTGTGCGCCTCGCCGCCCGCAGGCAGGGCGGACAGGTATTGATCGAAGTGAGCGATGACGGGCCGGGCATTGCCCCCGAACGCATCGAGACAATGATGCAGCGCGGGGCGCGGGCCGATGAAAGTGATGCGAGCACCGGGCTTGGCCTCGCCATCGCCCGCGGAATTGTCGAGGCGGCAGGCGGCACTCTGACGCTCTCTGACGCCGCACCGGGCCTGCGCGCCGCAATCGCTCTGCCAACCGCTCCAAACTGACAATTCCCTGACAAGACGGGTCAGTGCAGCGTCAGCCAGCGCATGCGAAAGGTTGGAAAATCCGCGCCGCAATTGCGACGTCCAAGGAGCTGATGGAATGAGCCTGCCAGCGACCACTGCAAGAACCCGCGTCTGGGATGGGTTTGTACGCGTTTTTCACTGGTCACTGGTGCTTTCGGTTATGCTGGCCACCGCTACGGGCTTTCTGCTCGAGTCCCGCATCTTGCTCATTCACATCTCGGCTGGGTTGGCCGCCGCCGCCTTGATACTTGCGCGCATCGTCTGGGGGTTCAGCGGCACCACGCATGCACGCTTTGCCGATTTCGTGCATGGCCCCAAGGCGATTGTCGAGCATCTCAAGGGTGGCAACCGCCACCTTGGCCACAACCCGCTTGGCGCGCTAATGGTGCTGGCGCTGATGACTCTGGTGCTTGCGCTGGCGGCAACTGGTCTGGTGGTGCTGGGTGGGGTCGACAAAACGGGCCCGTTCGCGCCACTGGTCAGCTACGCGCAAGCATCAGGTGTACTCGGACTGCACGAGGTATTGGCCTTCGGTGTTCTGGCACTGATCGGGCTGCACCTTGTCGGCGTGGTCTTTGAAAGCCACCGCTCAAACGAAAACCTGACCCTGTCGATGGTCACCGGCCACAAGGATAGCCGCCCCGGCGACCATGCCAGCCGCCCGCACGCCGCGCGCCCGCTGCTGGCGGTGGTAGCGATTGGCACGCTGGGGGCGTTGGCGTGGGGTGTCACCGCCTCGCAGGCCGCACGCCCGGTGCCAGGGTTGCCGGTGGCCGCTCTCGACGGCACCTACAAAAGCGCCTGTTCCGAATGCCATATCGCCTACAACCCCAGCATTCTGCCTGCCACCGCATGGCAGGGCATCATGGCCGGGCTGAAAGACCACTTTGGCGAAAACGCCACCATCAGCGCCGCTGAGGTTGAAACCATAACCGCCTGGCTCACCGTCAACGCCGCCGAAACCGCCGATACAAAGGTGGCACACCGGTTGGCCGCGCGCATCACCGAGGAACCCTTTGCCATTACAGACTCGCGCTATTGGAAGCGCCTGCACCAAGAAATCCCCGACGCGGTATTTACCAGTCGCGCTGTAGGGGCTCGCTCAAACTGCGCCGCCTGCCACGGCGACGCCGAACAAGGCCGGTTCAGCCCCTTTGCCATCGATCTTCCCGAGGAGAGTTTGAAATGAAACGACTTGCCATAACCTTTGCCGCGCTGCTTGCAGCGCTACCCGCCACCGCGCAAGACGCCAACGACACTACGGCCGGCGAGCTTATCGCCAAATTCGCGGCTGAGGCGGGCATTACCCCCGACGCCGAAGTGGGAAAGGCGTTCTTCCTTGCCACCCAAACCGGCGGCGGCGCCGACACCCCTTCGTGCAGCACCTGCCACACCGCCGACCCCAAAGCGATGGGCGAGGCGCGCACCGGCAAGCCGATCGAGCCGATGGCGCTTTCGGTCAATCCCAAACGCTTCACCGATACTGCCTTTGTCGACAAATGGTTCGGGCGAAACTGCGACAGCGTGCTTGGGCGCGAATGCACCGCTGCCGAAAAGGCCAACGTGCTTGCCTACTATTCCAGCCTCTGACCGGAAAGGATTCCGCATGACCCGCCGCATTGCCCCGCTTGCGTTCGCTCTTATCGCCCTGCCCTTTGCCGCGTTTGCGCAGGAACGAATGGCCCCGGTAACCGACCCTGCCACACTGAGCGACTGTACCGAATGCCACATGGCCTTTCCAGCAGGCTTTATGCCGGCCCGGTCTTGGGTGACGATCATGGAGGGCCTGAAAACCCACTTTGGTGAAAACGCCACCATTACCGAGGAAAACCGCATTTCGATCACCGCCTATCTGGTCGATAACGCAGCCGATTCCGGCGCGGTCAGTTCACGAACCGCCTCGCGCATCCTGAACGGCATAGATGCGAACGTAGCCCCGGCGCGGATTTCGGAAATGCCGTGGTGGACGCGCGAGCACGAGCATGAGGTTTCGCAAGCCGAGTGGGACAGCGCCAAATCCCCCGCCAACTGCGTCGCGTGCCACTTTGACGCCGAGCGCGGGTTCTTTGGTGATTGAATTGGGCTGGGGCATGGCCAGATGGCTTGTGCCAAAGGACCAGCGGCTGACCATGCACCAGCATGCCAACGAGGCAAGCCAATGGGGAAAGTCCAGCACGGCGCGCTCAACCGCGCGGGCAGTGGCGCGCCGCACCCTTTTGCACCGCCCGAGGCGCAGCGCGCAAAATCTACTCAGCGTTCCCGGAAGGCGTGGGCAAACTGGTCTACGATAGGTTTCAGCAGATAGGACGCAAAGGTCCGATCGCCTGTGGTTACCAGCACCTCGACAGGCATTCCGGGCAAGAGCACGCTGTCGCCCAGCCGCGCCATTTCTTCGGCCGGAATGGTA
The DNA here is from genome assembly GCA_002421605.1 of Rhodobacteraceae bacterium UBA6213. GTDB lineage: Bacteria > Pseudomonadota > Alphaproteobacteria > Rhodobacterales > Rhodobacteraceae > UBA6213. The sequence goes on from DISJ01000013.1 coordinate 86,808, forward strand.
ACCCTGCCCTGATAATACATCTCGCCCGTCGCCGGATCGCGCGTGGTTGCCGGTGAGACATGCGCGACCACGCCCTTCAACTCGGGGGTCGTGCGTTTGTTGAAGGCAGAAAAGCGCAAGCGCGCGGCCTGCCCTTCGCTCACCTGCTCAATGCTGATGGGCTGAAGGCGAATTTCGACGCTAAGCGCGGAATCCTGTGGCACAAGCGTCATCAGCGTCTCACCCGGGGCCACGACGCCGCCCACTGTGTGGATGTTGAGCTCGTTGACAATTCCGGCCGTCGGCGCGCGCACTTCGATCCGCGACAGGCGGTCTTCAAGTGCTATGGCGCGCTCGTTCAATTCCGACAGGCGCGTTCCCACTTCGCCAAGCTCGCGCTGCGCATCGGTGCGACTGGTTTCATCGATCGACAAAATCTGCAAACGGATTTCGCTGATCCGGGTTTGGGCACGCGCCATTGCCGCGACCAGCTCGCTCAATTCGCCCTTCATGCGGGCTCTTTCGCGTTCAATGGTATAAAGGCGGCTCAGCTCGGCAAGCTTGCGGTCGGTCATAAGCTTGGTGCGCTGGTATTCCGCCTCGACGAGGTCAATCTCTTCAAGCTTTGACGCGTATTGGCCCTCGAGCCCAACGACTTCCTTCGATATCTGGTCGATGCTCAATTCGAGCTGCTGTTTCTGACTTTCGCGCGTTGTGCGCTGACCGGTAAACAGGCGCACCTCGCCCTGGGCTATCTGAAACTCTTCTGAATGATCGCTGTCGTAGCCAGATGGGAACACGATGCCCGCAAGCCCATCGCGCTCGCTAGACAGGCGCGCCCGGCGCGCGGTCAGTTCCATGATCTGCGTGCGCACGATGGCAAGTTCTGCCTGCGTCTGGGCGTCCTGCAAGCGGAACAATATTTGCCCCTGCCGGACCACATCGCCCTCGCGAACCGCGATTAGCGACACGATGCCGCCGTCGCGGTGCTGGATATTTTGTAAGCTATCTTCAACCACAACGACCCCTTGCGAGATCACCGCGCCCGAAAGCGGTGCCGTTACCGCCCAACCGCCGATACCACCGAACAACGCCAGGCCGAGGAAAAGCCCCACCAGCACCCTTGGCCAGAGCCGGAACGAATTCGTATCGTCTGCCTGCGAATGCATTTCGAAATCCTGGACTAGCGTCATTTTAAAACCTTCCTACCCGAGGCCGTCGTTGCAAGAGGCTCAGTGCACTTCCGAGAAGAACATGAGGTGATGCCCGTTTACCGTCACGACCGCCACAAGCTGGCTGTCGTCATCATCCATTTCGATGATCGTATGGTCGCGTTCGTCTTCGATTTCGTACCTGATGCGGATGTTTGCCAAGGTTTGCGCGCCATATGCTGGCGTGTCATCGTCATCGAGACATGGCTGATCGTGCTCATCTTCACGCTCGAACAGCTTGTACTTCCGCGTCTCGACCACATCGCCGGGATTGAAATCCAGAATCTGGTAGGCCGAGACAACACCGCTTGCGCCAAGTGGGGTGTTTGAGAAGTCGAACTGGTCATCGCCCTCGCCACCGCCCACAACGCAATTTTCCTCGCCAAAGACAAAGTGATCGTCGCCCTTGCCGGCGAGCACGACCTCGAAGCCTTGCACGCGATCAGTGCCAACCTCTTCGCCACGCACGAACCCCGCGGCGAGGTTGATTTCCAATGATTTTTCGGCCGCGGAATAATCTAGAACATCGACCGCTTCGCATTGGATAGCGGCGAATTCCGCGCCCGGCGCCGGGTGGTCGGGGCCAAACGGGGCGTCATCGTCGGAAGTATTTTTCGGATTCGCCGGTTTTTCGCCATCGCCGTTGAAGCTGTCGTCGCTAGCGTCGAGCGCGGCAATCACGAGATCACTTCCGCCGTCACCCCACAGGGTGTCAGAACCGGCGGAATCGATCAGCACATCATTGCCCGCGCCACCATGGAGTTGATCATTGCCCGCGTTGCCGTCGAGATGATCCTCACCACTGCCGCCGAAAAGAACATCGTCGCCTGTGCCACCGACGAGGCTGTCGTGGCCGTCGCCGCCGAGCAGAAGGTCGTTACCCTCGCCCGCATCAAGCTGGTCGTCGCCAGCGTCACCGGACAAAACATCATCCCCCGCGCCGCCATAAAGGCGGTCATTGCCTTCGTTGCCGTGCAGCAGGTCGTTTCCACCTTCTCCAAAAACGGTATCGTTGCCCTGCCCGCCGAACAGCGCGTCATTACCCGCACCGCCGATGATAAGGTCATTGCCCGCACCGCCATAAACGATGTCATCACCGTTGCCAGCATCAATGCTGTCGTCGCCATCCATGGCCGCAATAGCGTCGGAAAAGGCGGTACCGCGCAGATCATCAGCGCTTTCCGTACCGCTGAGCGGGCGGGGCAACACGCCAAGATGGGCGGTCTGCTTTACATGAAACTCGCCATCGGTGACCGTGTAGGTAATCTGCACTGGTCCAGTAATTTCGCTGTCAGGCGTGTAAAGCATGCCACCAGCAGCCGGCTCTAGCCGCCCGGAGGATACAGACAGGTTGTCGACTTGCAGGATATCTGCATCGGCATCGGTGGCGAAGGCCAGCAAGCTGGCCAGCGATACCAAGATGGTCTCGCCTGCCAAAATATCGGAGAGATAAACCGAGCGAGAAACGACCGGGGCTCTGTTGCGGTTCGGCGACGGGAGTGTTTCCGCGCCTTTTTCAGATGTCTGATCGGGCACAGGCTCAGGCGTCTGGCCACCGACCGCAAGCGGAAAGCGCAGCTGGTCCATGCCGGTATCGAGATCGACAGCAGCGGCGATTTTAGTAACGAGGGGACGGGTAAATTCAGTTGGCAAATGCGTCGGCGGAACAAACGGAACGACATTGCTTCGCATCTTCAATGCCAGACCAGAATGCGGCGTACGATGCGTGGCGTCTTCGGCCGCAGCATCCGTGGGCGCGGGCGTGGCTGAGCCGTTGTTTGCTTCGGCCCCGGCTTTCGATTCGCCCGTATCCGAGTCGCTGTCCGGCCCGCTGGACAAAAGCGGCAATTCCCCCGATGCGGACTTGGGACTGTTGTGCGGCAACGGCGCGGCGACAGTTGTCACCATCGATTTGAAATAGAGCGCGATGGAAACGATGGCGGTGCCGATCACAAACGGAAGCCCTTGCCGCTCTGTTTTGGGCTGGGGGGCATAGGGATCTGTTACATCAGCAAAGTCTGTGGTGGACTTGGCCGCCTTGACCCTGATCATGATGCGAACTCCCTTGCTGTCGGTTCAGTGGAGCCTGATTGCGCCGAGTCGGCGCGCTGCACAGCTTTCGGACCGATGATTTCAGACTTGGGTCCGAACGAAGTAAGCCTGCCACCCTGAATCACCGCGATCATGTCCACGGCGGCAAGCGCGCTTGGGCGATGTGCGATGACAACGGTGATGCCGCCACGCGCGCGAACCGCGTGAATCGCGTCCGATAGTGCTGAATCGCCTTCGCTGTCGAGGTTCGAGTTCGGCTCATCGAGAACGACAAGAAACGGGTTGCCATAAAGGGCGCGAGCCAGGCCTATCCGCTGGCGCTGACCACCCGACAAGGCCACCCCGGAAGCGCCCAACCGGGTGCTGTATCCGTCGGGCATGCGAAGGATCATGTCATGCACCCCGGCTGCACGCGCGGCTTCAACCACCGCGGCGGCGTTTTGGGTGGGCGAAAAGCGCGAGATGTTTTCGTCGATGGTGGCATCCATCAAGCTAACATCTTGGGGCAAGTAGCCGATATGTGGGCCAAGCGCCTCATCGCTCCATTGTGTCAGTTCTGCGCCGTCAAGCCGCACGGCGCCCCGAAGCACCGGCATCACACCGGTCAGGGCTTTCACAAGGGTGGTCTTGCCTCCGCCGCTGGGTCCGATGATGCCAAGCGCCTGGCCTGCCGCGAGTTCCATGCTGATATCGCTAACCAGAACGCGGCCAGAACCGGGGGCTGCAATCGTGACGCCTTCAACCCGAAGCGAGTTGGTAGGCGCAGGCAACTGCATCGGCGGCTCGGCAGAGGCAAGTGCCGCAATTGTCTCCTTCAGCCTGTCGAACGCTCCGCGCGCCGCGAGCACGTTTTTCCAGTTGCCAATGGCCATATCGATTGGGGCCAAGGCGCGCGCCGATGCAACCGAGGCCGCGATAATGGCGCCAGCCGTCAGCTCTCCCTTGATGGTCAGAAACGCACCGAGGCCAAGAACGGCCGACTGCAGGATCATGCGCAGAACACGCGAAATTGCGCCGAAAGTGCCGGTAATGTCGCTAGAACGCGCCTGTAGCGAAAGGTGATCCGCGTTGGCCTTGGTGTACCGGTCCACAGCAAGGTGCGCAAAGCCCATTGCCTTGATGACATCGGCGTTGCGGGCGTTGGAATCGGCAATGGTGTTGCGGTGGATTCCCGCCTGATGGGTCGTGCCGGCCAGTCGCCGTGTCATCAGTTCGGTCGCGATGGTCAGCAGCGTCAGCACCACCGCGCCCGCAAGCGTCAGCGCCCCCAGAAGCGGGTGCAGCGCGTAGGCGAAAACCAGAAAAATCGGCATCCAAGGCAGATCGAACAGCGCGATCGGGCCCTGGCTGCCCAGAAATCCGCGCAGCGTATCAACGTCGCGGCCGCGCTCCAGCGCTTCGGCGGTCGAATAGCCGTAGCGCGGCATGTCGACGGCAACCTTGTGTGCCAGCGGTGCCAGACGCCGGTCGAGCCGGCCGCCGATACGCACCAGAATCTGCGAGCGGAGCATGTCGAACAGCCCCTGAAAGAAGTATAGCCCGATCGCGAGTACAGAAAACCCGATCAAGGTGGCAACGCTGCCGCTGCCAAGCGCACGGTCGTAGATCTGAAGCATGTAGAACGAACCCGTCAGGGCAAGCAGATTGATGACCCCGGACATGCAGAAAAGATACAGCATGATCGGGCGCATTCCGCGGGTCAGGCTTTCTACCTTCTTGCGTTTGGTCTGTTCCAGATGGTCCTTGGCACGCATTTTTTTCTCCGGCAATCATAGTCGGGAAACTGCAAGCCGGTGGTGCACCGGCTTGCAGTCAAGTTCAGATCAGAGCGTGAAGTCAGTCGCGGTCAGATGATGCGATCCCCGGATGGAAATCGAGAATTCGGCATCATCATTGCCCTCGACGTTGCCGGTGATGACCGTGAACACCTCGGAATCGCGGGTTTCTTCGGTGATCATCAGTTGGCCCGGGCCGCTGAAACCGGCGCTGACAATGGTGAACGCCTGATTGCCGTTTGCCGATCCGTTGGCGTCGATGCCGCTGACATCAACCTTGTCGCCGGGTTGGAACGAGGCGATGACGTCACCGTCTGCCGCTTCAACCGAGGTGAAGCGGAACACGTCGTTGCCGTCGCCACCGTCCATCACGTTGACCGAAGTTCCCGCCGTGATGACGTCATTGCCGGACCCGGTGATGACATTCTCGATCGACCAGAGCTGATCGTGGCCCGTCGCTGCGCTGTAGGCAGAACCGTGGTTCATAAGGCCCGAACCAAGATCGACGGCCACATCAGCCAAGATCGCCGACATGTCGAGCGTGTCGTTTCCGGCTTCGGCCGCTACCAGATCGCCATAGTAGGTGTCGTCGCCATCACCGGCTTCGGCCACGAACCGGTCTGCACCAGCGCCACCGAAGACCACGTCGTTTCCGGCACCAGCGTTTAGGTAGTCGTCGCCACCTTCACCGAAGATACGGTCGTTGCCACCGTCGCCAAACACCATGTCGTCGCCATCGCCAGCCAGGATGTTGTCTTGGCCGCCACCAGCAAAGATCATGTCGGCGCTGCCATGCCCGAGGATGGTTTCGCCCGCCGAGGTTCCGGTAAGCACATCGGCACCGGCGGTTCCGACCAACCCGCCATTCGCCACCCAGTTTGGTGAGGCAGGTGGCGCAGCGGTTTCTTCCTCGTCGTCTTCCTCGCTCGTTTCCTGCGGGGGCGTTGCCAGGTTTCCGATGACCATATCCTGCGGGCGCAACGTGCCCACGACCGAGTCATTTCCCCCGTGTGTTTCGAACACGACGCGATGGTCGGATTCGAGGTGCGAAATATCGACGGTGTCGTCACCACTCGATCCGTTCACGTGGATCGTGCTGTAGTTCAGGCTGGTGGCCGAGAAATCGCCGAAGACCGCGACGGTATCGCCTTGTGTAACCCCGGCATCCAAACCGCCGTTATTGTTGTTTGCCGTGACATCAAGGGCGTTGATGACGATTTCCTCGACATTGTCGAGCTCGGCAATGATCGATCCGTCGCGGGTGATGACGATTTCGGCGTTGGTGTTGGCGGGCGTCAGCCCGGCCAGAATCGCCGCCGCGGTCGTGTAGATGTTGAAGCTTTCAGCGCCGTTACGCCCAGTGATACTAACGGTGTCATTCCCCGCGCCACCATCGAAGAAATCGTGACCGTCGGTGGCGCCGCCCGCATTGGCATACCACAGCATTGTATCGTTGCCGGAACCACCGATGATGATGTCATCGCCCGTTCCACCATTGAAGGTTGTCGCCGTATTGCTGCCGATCAGGATATCGCGGGTGTTGCTGTTGTTACCGTCGAGGTTGCCGTTGGTATCGCGTGTGACAGAAACGTTGTTCGTGTCAGTCAGGCTGCCATCCGAAACCGTATAGGTGAAGGAGCGGTTGTTGTTTGACGAATCCGTCACCTGCACGTCGCCCGCCGCCAGTGTTGCCGAGAAGTTCTGCGAGTTTTCGCTGACACTGGTGAGCGTCAGGGCATTGCCCTCGGGGTCGGTGTCATTGGCCAAAAGCGCCCAGCCGGGAACCAGATAAGATGTGCCCGAAGCGATATTGGTGATGACGTTTTCATCGGCTGCGTTTGGCGCATCGTTGATGGCCGTCACATTGATGGTCGTCGTGGCAGGCGCGCTATCCAGTCGCCCGTCATTGACAGTTGACTGAATGATCCGCGGGTCGGTTCCCGGGTTGTCCGAGGTGTTACGGAACTGGATATTGTCCAGCCGCGCCGCAAAATCCGCAAAACTGCGCGGCGTGGCGCTGGTCAGCGTTGCAGTGATGATACCAGCAACAGAAGTATCCACCGAGGCGGTAAAGCCGCCGCCGTTTGTGCCGTTGGACCAAACCAGCTCATCGCCATTTTGCGCGTTCGTCAGCACCACCCGTGCCGAAGTCAGCGTAGTGCCATCATCGGTGATCACCGGCCGGGGAATGATCGTGACGTTGCCGCCATTCTCGGTGAAGTTCCGGGAGATGTCGGAAAACATCGTGGTCGGTGCGGATTCGTAGGACACGTCCAACCCGTCGATCCGAACATAGTCGTTCTGGGTGTTCGTATCGACGACATTCGAGACTTCGAACCGAAGCACTGCATGATCGGTGAACGGCCCGGTCAGGCTCAGATCCTGAACGCTGCTGATGTTATTAGAACTGCTGTTGATCACCTGCACGGTCTGGAAATTCACCCCATCAGGCGCAAAGGTTACCGTCACGGTTTCGCCGTTGCCAAAGCCGCTTTCACTGACTGTATAGCTGATCGTTGCGGTGGCGGCGGCAGAAAGGTCGAGTACGCGCTCGATCGCGGCGCCATCGCCGGGACCAAACTCCATGACATTGTTGCTGCCGACCCCGTCGATGCGGATCTGACCCGTTAAGGCCGCACCGTCATCGCCCGTTTCAACCCAGGGTGCTGCCCAATTTGTTCCGCCAGTGGAGTTGGAAAACGAAGCAGTGTTGAAGTTATCAGCATAGTTGCCCGCGTCCGTCGCAAAATCGAGCGTTAGGGTTGGCGGGACGCCGACAACGGATTGGAGCGTCTGCACACCATCCGCGAACTGGAAGTTTTCGACGCCGATCACAAGGTCGGTGCCATCTGTGGGCTCCCTTGCCAGCAACGGGTCGGCATTTGGCGTGCCGTTGTCGGTGATCCGGACTGCATAGACGCTGGCGAAATTATTCAGCAGGTCGGTGACCACATTGCCGTTCACATCGAGCGCCAAGACGCTGTAGTCATCGAAATTGCCGGTAAAGACCACGGTGTCGTTGCCGGATGTGTTCTGGCCGTCCGCCGAATCGTCGCCAAGCATAAGGTCCTTGAACTGATCCGATCTCAGCATCTCGGTGAAATGGCTCTCGAACTGGCGGACCCCGTTCACCATCAGCGCGGAACTGTTCAAAATCCCGCCGGTCAAAACCGAAGTGGCTGACACTCGGTGGCTGGCACCGATCAAACCGTAGGCGGTTTCATACGCATCCTGCATGCCGTTGGTCATGTATTTGCCAATCAGCGTATCCAGCCGCGCTGACCCGCCGATGATGACATCGTTGCCGCTGCGATCTGCCAGAACCGCCTCCTGCAGGCCGCCAAGCCGCGCAGGAACGTCAGTTTCAAACACATCGTTGCCGCTGCCGCCGATCAGCCAGTTACTGCCCACGTTCCCCAAGATATTGTCACCGTCTTGCGTGCCGACGATGCCATCCATCTCGATCATGGTGGGCAGAACCTGGTTCTGGTCGATCGTGACGAGCGGATTGTTCTGGGCGTTCAGGTTGATCTCAAGCGTGTAGGCTTGCGTGTTGTCGGAAAGGTCAATGATGTCAAAACCGGTATCGACCTCATTGACGTTGCCCGCGCCGCCGACCACTTCGTCGGGGCCAAAGACCGCATTTCCGGTGTTTCCACCGCCCGGGTTGGCAGACCCAGTGGGCACGCCGGGGCGCAAGATGTCATCGCCCGCTTGGCCAAACATGATATCCTTGTCGGCACCGCCGATCAGAAGATCGTCGCCGGTGCCTCCGTAGATATTGTCCTGCTCATCACCACCATCGACGATGTCGTTGCCTTCGCCGCCGAAGATGAAGGGGTCGGTGTCGGCACCGCCGTAGATGGCGTCGTCGCCGTTGTTGCCAAAGATCTTGTCGATGCCGATGCCGCCGTAGATCGTGTCGTTGCCATCGCCGCCGATAAGCTGGTCAAAGCCGCCGACGCTAGCGCCGGAGTCGCCGCCATAGATGAGGTCATCACCTTCGCCGCCATCGACCACGTCGGGAAGATCGTCGCCGTATAGCGTGTCATTGCCGGCACCGCCGTAGATCCGGTCGCCGCCAGAGCCGCCATAGATGATATCGTCGCCATCATCGCCATACCCAGTATCGTCACCGAAACCGAGATAGATCAGGTCTTTCCCTTTGGTGCCGCCGACAACCTCAGCCGAATTGGCGCCCGAGGTTGGGCCACCGTCCGTGTTGAGCACATCGGGTTGAAGGTCTGGCCGGATATCGGCGACGTAGCTGATGCCGTTGATTACAACGATCTGGCCGTTGCCAGCGACCGAGTTGCCGCCGTGCGTATAAACGCCAAGTACCGCGCCATTGTTGGCGGCTGCATAGTCAGCGATGATGTCGCCATACTTGTGCTGATCTGCGGGGTTGCCGTTGATGTCGTAGTACAAGACCGACGGATCGAACGTTCCGCCAACCGCGACCAGCGGCGCATTCGCGCGATCGCCTTTCGCGGTGTAGAGGTTGATGGTCGAATAGCCTTCCGCATCCAGCGGAATATTCGTGATTTCGACGCCATTGGCATCGTAGTAGGTGACCCCCGGTACGGGCGCTGTGCCGCCCGGCGTTTGCACCGAAATCGACACGTCATCGACAAGGATCTGGTTGCCGCCGCCGTTCTGCACCTCGATACGCAACTGATAGCCCGCGTAGGCGCCATCAATCACCCCACTGTCGAGCGTTGTGACAGCCCATTGGCCATCGGCAGGGGCCGTAAGCGACGCGGTGGCCAGTACCACAGTGGCAACGCCGTTGGTTGCAACCAGACGGGCCGCGCCACCCGGCCAAGCCATATCGGTGCGATCGCCGACATTGACGTTCAGCGTGTAGTTCGACCCTGCGGCCAAAACGATGCCGGTATCCTGTGCCAGCACCGCGTTGGTGGAAAGCCAGGCCACGTTTGCTCCAGCATGACCCGCAGTTGCGCTGATCGTATCAACTGGGGCAAACAGGCCACCGGTGCCGCTGACCGCCCAGCCTGTGGGGGCAGCGTAGCTGTAGTTGCCGCGCCAATCCGTCACCACGCCGGGGGCGCCACTGGCAAGCGAGTCGGTGTCGAAATCTGGATTGACCAGCGTGGCCGCCACCGTGCTTGACGCGTGGCTTGCCACGATTTCCGGACCGACAAGGGCACCGCCGCCTTCTTGATCATAGAGCCGCTGGTTGGCAATCTGCTCGTCACCCAGCTCGTAATACTTGTCGGCATAGCCGAAGATGTTGCCGTTGAGGTGGGTGGTGCCTGTGTTGCGTTCGACCATGTCCTTGAACTGTTCGTTGATGATTTCATCTCCGAACTGCGTTCCGGCCAGACGATAGAGGTAGTAGAAACGGTCACCATCCATCAACCGCTGGATCTGGTCGACAAAGACGACGTTAAAAGTTTCGCCCAGCAAGCCACCCGAGATATGCGCTTCGGCCAGACCACCGATCCAGAGATCGATTTTCTGGAAGCCATCATCCGCGCCGTTCATGAACGCCACATCGGCCGCAATGCCAGCGTCGGCGCCATCTAGCACCGCCTGCGCCAAGGCGACGTTACCATCGAAGGAATAGGCCGCGATGAAATTGACCAGCGATTCCGCGTGCGTCATGTTCTGGGCAAAATCGTTCCAGCTTGTATAGACCGTCAGGTCAAGCAAGCCGCGCGCCTGGTTGAGGGTCGGAAGGCCGACATCGCGACCGCGAGCAATGTTGATCGCCGCAAGGTCCATCGGCAGGTCAAGAAGGCCCTGCTGCAGCGCGGGTGTGACGAATTCGTCAATGTCGTTCATCACCTGACGGGTCATGCCCATGACGATGGACGAGGCCCCGACCTGGTTGAAAAGCGCCGGATTGAGGAACGCTTTCTGAAGCGCATAGCTCATGATCTGGCCGGTCATGTCGCCGTTGGGGTCCATCGTGTCGATGGTCTCGCGCAGCGTAGAGTGGCCAAAGCGGAAAGCACCTTGCGCATAGGCCATAGAGATGGTGGCATCGAGTTCGGTCGAATAGGCCGAAAACTCTGGAATATCGGGGGTAATCGCACGTGCATACTGGTCAACTGCCGTATGCTGATATTCCATTTCCACGATCAGCTTGATGCCTTCGAACAGCTTTTCCTGGTTCCAGGAAACGAAGCCGTTGGTATCGGTGTAGCTGCCGGAGGCGTCGATCACCGCCCCGTCACGCCCGGTGACAATGCTGTGCCCAGCCGTAAGCGAATTGGGATCGGTGCCTGCGGCCACCACGTAGTAGTTATCATGCGTGTCGCGGGCCAATATACCGCCGCTCGCCACCCAGTGACCGTTGCTGGCCTCAACCAGCGCATTTGCGCCAATGGTGCCGTTGGCGTCGGCCGTAGCGACCGCCACTTGCCAGTCATTGAGGATTGCGTGATCGCCTGCCACACCGTTTGCGGCATCTTGCTGGAACAGCGCAATCTCAAGGTTCTGCGCCTGATAGTCATGCTCCATGTGGAAGATGTGGTGCATCGAGGTCAGCGCGACGTTTTCGTTCACGCGGCCGTCGCCAGCGATGTAGTGGTCACCCACCGAGTCCATCAGAATCTCGCTGATGGCGCCAAGTTCCGAAGTTGACAGCGCAGGGCCCATGCCGAACAGGCTGGACTGGATGCTGAAATCCGCAAAGTTGACCCAAGGCGCCAAAGCTGCAACCCCGGTATAGGTGCCAGCGCCGGGCATGCCAGTACCGATGACAAGCGTCACCACCCCGTCCAACACGGCGAACGACGACCCTGTGCCAAGCGCCGCCTGCAAACCGTCATTGAGCGTGGCCACAGCAGCGGTTGCCGCGGCTGACGAAAGATGCGCGCCATCAACATGTGGATTCATATCAAGCAGCAGGGCATGGCCCGAATTGCCGCTGCTAATGTGGCCTGCATCATCACGATTGCGAAGGTTCAATACGTCTTCCCAGGTCAGGCTGTCGCGGCCCGTTGCTTCGACATGGGCGCGCAGTTCATTCAGCGTGGGAAGCGTTGCAGTGGTCTGATTGCCAAATCCATCGGTCCACGCGACATTCTGCTCACCGTCCAAAAGACGCGCACCGGCAATGAAATCGCCGCTGTTTGGGTCGACAACCCATTCACGCAGAATGTCGGTCATCTGATCGATCGACCCGTAGGTCTGGCTTTGGTCGATGAAGGGCGAGGTATGGTTGATATACTGCGCCACGCCGTTCTCGTAGCTGTCGATCAGGGCGCGGGTGATGGTGATGGAATAGGTCGGCTGCCCATCTTGACCGATCACGCCATAAAGCGGGTCATCCTGCGCCAGCGGGATCGTGACCTTTAGGTTCTGGCCAGCACCACCCTTGGCGATAAAGTCGAGCCCGTGGTCAAAGAACTGCCCGAAGATTGCAAAAAAGCCGTTGGTCGGGGCCACACCGGGGTTTTGCGACTCGATGAAGAACTCGCCGTTATTCGGGTTTTGCTGATCCTGAACACCAAAGGCGGCCAGCAGGCCATAGGGCGAATCCGAAATGTCGATCAGGGCATCGCCGTTGTTCAGGGTTGAAGTGTCGATGCCGTGCTGATCGACGACATTCATCAATGCTTCCGCCGCCGGAACATAATCGAGGAACATCGAGGTGCCACCGATAGTCACCGTCGCACCGACGCTGGTTATGCCAAAAGCCGCCATCAGCTTGCCGTAGGCGTAAAGGCCCGCGTCCCAAGTGCCCAGGCTGTCTTGGTAGGTGTTAACGATCGCCGCGCCTTCGACCAGCTTCGAAATGTCGATGTTCTTGGAATCGATCAGGTCCGCATAGGCCGCGTCGCTGGTGTATTTGCTCGGGTTCCAGTGAACGATGTGGTTGTCGGCATCAAGCAGAAGCCGAACGCCCCCGGTCATGATCGTCTGGGTGATCATGCGGGGCGTGTAATCCACCACGTTTTGCGAGTCGCCCGCGGTGTAGCTACCGTTCGGGTTTTGCGCGACAACCGTGTAGCTGCCGTTGTTCATGCTGACCAGTGTCGCGTTGCTACCCCCTTGGGTGCCGGTCTGCGCGCCGTAATCCGCTCCACTGCCGACCAGATAATTGCCGTAGCCCAAGGCGCTGATATCGGCCGCGGTCAGGAACGGCACATCTGCCGCACCCCAATCGGCATTCGCGGGGTTAAGGTTGTTGGAAAGACCCGAGACATCGCGCACGCCCCCAGCATCGGCCACCGAATAGTACGAGGCACCATAGGTCTGCACTGCTTCAGCTGGTGGCAGCGTTCCGGCCACAAAAAGCGGCGCACCGCCCGCGGCCCCTTGGCTGGTTGCGTAAATGGTGGTGTCGCCGCCCCAGTTAAAGAGAAGCTTGCCATCCGCATCGAACAGCGGAACCAGATTCACCTGGTCGAGAAGGAACTGAATATCACCAATGGTGATGACGAAAGGCTTGAGCGTGGTCGGCATGATGGATTCCCCCAGAATCTGACTATTCGTGTTGCGTCATCCGTCATTCCTGGGCGCAGACCAGCCGTCATCGTTCTGGCAAATCGTTGTTTGCCGGAGGAGATTCTGGTTTCAAACCCGTAGGAACGCACGGAGCCCGGCGTTACTGTTTCGTCTCGGACCGAAGCTTGGACAGCTTGTCGCTTCGGACCGCCGCGTCGTAGGTCGTCCGATTAGAACGGACGAAATGAGCCGCAGTTGCCTTGCTCATGCCATAATTCTGACAGATTCTAAAAATTGCCGGAATGCGATAAGGTCTAGTAATCTTTTGTTAAGTTTGGCCAGGACGGTATTGGACATGTGGACTACCGGAATTAGCCTTTCGTCTAAACGCGATGCACTTTTCGGTATGTCGCTGACGCGCAAGTTTTTGCTTGCTACCGCGTTGTTTTTCTTTGTTTTGGTCATTGCCGTTGGCGGTTGGATCACCCGACGCATTGAAGAAAGCGTGTTGATTCGGAACGCGGAATTCGCCGCTTACTACATGAACAGCTTTCTTGAACCGAATGTGCAAAGCCTCGACGAAGGGCTTGACCTATCTGCCGCTGATTACGCCGCGTTGACCCAGATCAGCGCCGACGACGCACTGCGCCGCCATGTACTGGCAATCAAGATCTGGCTACCGGATGGCACGGTGGTGTTTTCGACCGACAAGACGATTGAAGGTCAGAAATTCGACCCCCAAGAGCTTGCTCGCCCGCTGCAAGGCGAGATCGGCGCCTATCTGGACGCCCTAGATGCCGAAGAGAACGCGCATGAAAGGTCTTTGGATGGGCCAATTTACGAGGTCTACATCCCTCTGCACAGCAACAAGACCGGCGCCATCATCGCGGTTGGCGAATTCTACGAAGATGCCGCGGTGCTCAAACTGCAGTTGCAGGATGCGTTCTCTCGCAGCCTCGAGGTTCTGGGCGCAGTCAGCCTTCTGGTCTTTGCCGCGCTTTATGTGATGGTGACCAAAGGCACGCACACGATCGACAACCAGCGCGCCAAGCTTAAATCGCTTGGCGACGCGCAGGAAGACCTGGTCCGGCAGTCCGAGGCGATTGCGCGCGAGGTCGAGGTAGGCAAGCGCAATCTTGTGGAAATCGACCGGCTGTTCCGGCGGCGGGTTGGGCTGGAATTGCATGACGGGCCATCGCAGCTTTTGACCTTCGTGTTGTTGAACCTTGACGAGATTGCCGACATCGACATCAAAAGCGGCGGCGCGAACTCACAGGAAGTGCGTGCGCAGATCGAAAGGACAAAGCAGGTCGCGGCGGATGCGCTAAAGGAAGTACGATCCATTTCGGCGTCACTGTTTGCCGCCCAGAACGAAGACCTCGCCAGCGCGCCGATCAGGCTTTCGGATGCTGTTTCGCAGTTCGAGATGCGCAGCGGCCTCAAGGTGCAACGCAAAAACCTTGAGCTGACCGATCAGCTGCTACCCTCAGTCCGCCACAGCCTCGGACGGGTCGTGATCGAAGGGCTTAACAACAGCTTCTGGCACAGCGGCGCGACCGAAATTTCGGTAGAAATTGCCCGCACCGACGCGCATCTGTCGGTTACGATTTCGGACAATGGGAACGGTGAACTATCAGAAGATGCCGTAGCTGCAACAGCGAATGACGGGCGGATGGGCCTGCCTGGTATGCGCCTACGAATCGAAAGCCTTGGGGGCAGCCTGACGATAAAAAGCAACCCCGGCAAATCAACCACGCTTCAAATTCAAATACCTTTGTATACCTGAATTACAATTGCAGGTTGTGTTCTGCTGTTGCGACTATCGCATTATAATATGCGTAGCCAAGATGCATAAAAAACGTCCGCCTTCAATTCGGGTTTTGCCTTCGGTATTCAAGCACAGCGCGCGTTCTATTGCTGACTCCAAACTTCTGCATGAGGCTCGTCATGTAGTATTTTACGGTCTGCTCGCTGATCTTCAGGCGCTCGGCTATCTGGCGGTTGGTCAGGCCGTTCTCCACCTCAGAAATGACCTGAACTTCGCGGACATTGAGGTTGGTTTCAGCAGCTTCATTGAGCGATTTGTCATGCGCCGCCGCCACGAGCCTCATGGCGAATTCAGGCGAGACAAAGGACTGATTACTCAGGATCAACTGTAAGGCCGCGATCAGATCAGATGAGCTTATACCTTTGAGAATATAGCCTTTTGCGCCAAGTGAAAGCGCCGCGATAGCCATTTTCGGATCGTCACTGGCGGTGACGACGACACAGCGCACCTGGGGAAGATTCTCCCGGATTATCCTGATTGCATTCAGCCCACCACCTTCAATGCCAAGATCGACAATCATCAGATCGGGTTCGTGTTCGGTTGCAAGCCGGACGGCATCTCTGGAAGTGCTACCCTCGAATACAATGCTTGCAGCCGGCATCTTGCGCAATATCCGCACAAAACCTTCACGGACCACAGCGTGGTCATCGATAATGCCGATTCTTACCGACGTCATATTTGAAGCCATCGTTCGCCTCGGAGTGCTACCCAGTTGATCTCTATAACACACTTATTATAATTCTATAAGACTTTGTTGGAAATAGATCGTTTTGGTGGTGAAACCGAGGCAAATAGCAGTTGTGGCAGGCTTGTCGGCTTGTCAGATTAAACCCGCTTGAGGCGGGCCGGGCGTCTTGGTAGCCTCCGGCCATGACCAAGCACTCTCCCTTTCGCTACTTCAAAACCTAGCCCGAGGTCATTCGCTTGGCCGTCATGTTGTACATCCAGTTTCCGCTGTCGCTGCGTAGTGTCGAGGATCTGCTACAAAAGCGCGGCATCGGCATTTGCCACGAAACGATGCGGCTCTGGTGGGACCGGTTTGGACTGATATGCGCGTTTGAGATCCGAAAGCGCCGCGTAGATGGTATGCGGTCGAGCCGTTGGCGGTGGCACCTCGACGAGGTCTTCGTGAAGATCAACGGCGAGCGGCGCTATCTTGGTGAGCTGTCAATCGCGCACTAGCGGATGTAGTACTGCGGCCCAGCGATTTCTTGGCACATCCCGGCAACGACAGGAGGTAGTAAGCATGACCAGCCCAGACACCGCGGCCACAAGAGCCGAGACCGGACCGGTTTCACATCTTGGGCGTATCATCGCCATAGCCAGCGGCAAGGGCGGGGTTGGCAAGTCGACAGTGACTGCCAATCTGGCCGTGACATTGGCGCAACGGGGCCTGCGCGTGGGGTTGGTAGACGCCGATCTTTACGGCCCGTCGATCCCCGGCATGTTGGGCATCGACACGGCCTCGCCCCCGGCGATGGCCCCGGACGGCAAGGTGACCCCGGCTGTGGCGCATGGCGTCAAGGTGATGTCGATGGCGATGCTGACCGGCGACGACAGCCCGGCGATTCTGCGTGGCCCTATGGTGACGAAATACCTGCAGATGTTCATCGTGCAGGTGCAGTGGGGCGAACTTGATGTGCTGCTGCTTGACCTGCCACCGGGCACAGGCGACACCCAATTGACACTGGCACAGTCTTTCCCCCTGACCGGAGCCGTCGTCGTCAGCACGCCACAGGATGTCAGCTTGAAGATTGCGCGGCGCGGGTTGCGGATGCTGGAGAAGGTGAACGTGCCAATCCTTGGAATTGTCGAAAACATGAGCGGCTTTACCTGCCCTTCGTGTGGCGAGGTTACTCATATCTTTCACCACGGTGGCGCAAGAGAGATCGCGGCAACATTGGGTGTGCCGTATCTTGGGGCCATTCCGCTTGACCCGGCCATCGTGGACAGCGGCGACGATGGCCTGCCCCTGCCTGTCACCGCCCCCGACGGCCCCGCCGCCCGAGCCTATGCCAGCATCGCCGATACCCTGACGGGGGATTTGGCCCAAGCACCCGGCTTGCAGGTTCCGTTCGACTGGCAGTTGAACGCGGGTACCGGCAAGCCCGCGCCGGTGGCTGCGGTGCCCAAGGCCACGGCAGATCGGCCTTTGGCGCTAGATTTCGACGCGACCGGCCTAATCATCCGCTGGGCCGACCGGACCCAAACCATCGACCCGCGCGAATTGCGTCTGGCCTGTAACTGCGCGACTTGCCGTGACGAGATCAGTGGAAAGCGACTGCTTGTTCCGGCCTCGGTACCGCTGGATGTTGTTCCGACGCGGATCTGGAGTGTCGGGAACTATGCCTTTGGCGTTAGGTTCAGCGACGGACATGACTCAGGCATTTATCCCCTTACCATGCTGCGCGGGATTGAAAGCGCCGAGGCAGAAGATGTCTGACACCCCAGCACCGCGCCGGATACGAGCGCAGGCCTCGCCGCGCGACTCACAAACCATGCGCTTCATCTTGGATGTCGCAATTCAGCCTGGCAGGGCGACAAGCTTCGATGGCCCACAGGACACCGCGCCGCTGAGTGTCGCACTGTTCGCTATCGACGGGGTGCAAAAGGTAAATGTGACCAGAGAGACAATCTTGGTGACCTGTGCGCCCGGCGAAGACTGGCAAATACTCAAGTCCCCTGTCGCCGCCGCGATCCGGCGGGTTCTGGATACGACCGACCAACCGCTTGGAGACACGACGGGTGATCCCCGGTCAACGGTGGACGACACTTCGCAACTAGCGAAAGTGAATGACATTCTCGACCGGCAAGCCAACCCGTCCATAGCCAAACACGGCGGCCGTGTTTCGGCGGAAAGCGTCGAGGACGGCGTTGTTTATCTGCGCTTGTCAGGTGGATGCCATGGCTGCGCGTCGTCGACCATGACACTCAAGAATGGCGTCGAAAAGATCCTCCGCGCCGCCATGCCCGAGATTGAGAAAATCGTCGATGTGACCGACCACGCGACCGGAATAAACCCCTTCTATGAGAAGAAGCCCGGCCAGACCCCCTCATTCACCCGGTTGATCCCAGCAGATTGCATCGGCTGGGAGGATGGGCAGATTGCAATCGACCCGGATTATCTTTCATCCTGCCTTAGTTTGACGCCTGCACAACTGCGGGCCGGGCTGGAAAGCGGTGAGGTCACCATTACGACCCATATCGAACCGGGGGCGGGCACAGATCGCACCCGAGTGATCGTGCGTGGACCGCAGCGCGCTTGGGCGGCCGATGTCCTGCCAGACGGAACCGCAAAAGAGGTGCCGCCACCACGACCGCCTTCGGCGGCCGAACTGGCGATCAGCAACCTGCCGCGCCGGGTGCGCGCCTATCTTGACGCCCTACCGACCGCAAAGTTGCCAATCTCTTATGGTCGCCTTGCGCGCGGACTGGGGATGTATGCTCCTGGTTCGGTGCGCAAGGTCACCGCAGCACTCGAAACCACGATGCGCGAGGATGCCGCAGCCAACCGCCCGTTCATCGCCGCGCGTGTCGTCTCGCGTGGGCCCGCGCAAAGCCCCGGTCGAGGTTTTTTTGACCTAGCCCGCGCTCTGGGACGCGGTCCGCAGCCCGAAGAATCCGATCAGGAGTTTCATCGCCGACAATTGTTGTCAAATCCGGACCCCGATTGACAACAGACACTTGAAATCGGCGTGCGCGCGCTTTGAGCCTCGCAAAGGCAGATGGGGCGCATAGCGGCGAGACGGAACGCGCTGGTCAGCGGGCACAATTTCTGGATAGAATTCACCAGAAGATCGATTTTCAGAAAATGTCAGCTCTGTTTCTGACGGGCCGTCGATCACGAGGTCGAGGTGCTGAAAACCTACGTTGCAAAGCGTCGAGATCGTAAAGCTGCATTGAAATTCATAAGAAAATCGTGAAACGCCACCGCAAGCCAGCAGTCATTGTGACCGACAAGCTTAGATCCTATGGTGCGGCGCTGAAAGTCATCGGCAACGCGCCGAAACGGGAAACCGGCCGCTGGCTGAACAATCGGGCAGATAATTCTCATTTGCCATTTCGAAGGCGCGAGAGAGCGGTGCTACGCTTCCGACAGATGTGATGTCTGCAGAAGTTCGTCGCAGTACATGCGTCAGTTCACAACCTCTCCAACACGGAGCGCGCGCTCTACAGCCGACAAATTTCAAACTGAACCGTGCCGCCGCTCTTGCTGCGTGGCGCGGCCTCTGCGCAAATTGAAATAAGTCGGGTTTGAGTAAACTGAGACTGGTTCGCATTTGTCTGACAGCACCGCCACCGGAACGCCACTGAAATCCAAACGTCGCTGCCAAACGCGACGGCCAGTCAGAGGGTTAATGCAACTTTAACTCCAACCTGAAACAGCTTTCTTGGAACGACGCAGAGGAACCGATGCGGCACGAAAGCAAGTTTGCGGCCTGGAACAGGTAAGGCGGCGACAGCGTTTTCATCTTGCCGCTCAATCCGGTTCGGGCGCCGGAAGTCAAGTTCTCGGGGATCCCCGACAGGCTACTGGACAGCATCATTGACGATGCGCTGGCCGCAGGCGTTGCGCGGATGAGCTGCGAGTTCAACTCCGGCCTCGAGGCGAGGACCGATTTGCCATCTATCTGAACGACAAAGTGACCGGCCAGCAGGTGGACTACGAGTTTGGCGGCGAAGGCGTGAACGATCCAGAGCCATTTCTGATGGTCGGGGGGCGCTACTGCAATACGTCAGTCATGCTGCTGACGATCGAGTTCGCTTTGCCATTCGGCGACGAAGCGAACGAATATCCGGGTCAGGCTCTCGCGTCTTGATGTGTCGGGCCAAACGGCGAAGAAACCCAGTGGGATCAACCGCCAGTCGGGCAGCAGTCGTACTAGCTTGCCCAAGGCTTCGCCGCGTGCGGCGAGGTGTTCCGGCAGGACGGTGGCGCCAAGGTTCTGGCAGGTGAAGTGATAGAGCGCATCGATACTGTCGGCCTCGAGCCGGGCTTGGCCCAGAACCTTCACCGTTTCGCCCTCTGGCCCGTGCAGCGTGATGATGTCCGAGCGGTGCTTGTAGCTCAGCCAATCCCAATCCTCGAGGTCAGTGGGGTGTGAGGGCGGCGGGCGGGTCGCCGCGTATCTGGCCCCCACCACCAGGGCCCGATCGCTTTCGCCCAGTTTGCGCGACATCATCGAACTGTCGTCAAGCCATCCGGCGCGAATGTTCACGTCGAACCCGTCCTCCAGCAAATCCGTGCGCCCGTCGGTGAAACTGACCGACAGTGCTACCAGCGGGTGCCGCCGGACGAATTCCGCGATGGCCGTGGCCAGCGAGGACGAGGACATGAAGGCCGGCATCGACACCCTGAGCGCGCCAACCGGTTCCAGCGCAAGGGCGTTGAGTTCGTTCAAGCCGATTTCCGCGCTGCGCAGCATCTCGGCCGCGCGGGCGTAGAACATGCGCCCTTCGTTGGTTAGGGCAATCTTGCGGGTAGTGCGATACAGCAGAGTCACGCCAAGAAAGTTCTCGAGATTCGACACCGTCTCGCTGACTCGTGACGGCGCAAGGCCGATGACCTTTGCAGCCGCCCGGAACGACCCCTCGTCAACGACCCGCGCAAAGATCGCCATGTGGCGCAGATGCTCGATCATTGTTCTGCTTACCCGAACTATGACTTCCGTAATGGATGGATACCCGGATCAATGGCGTAGGGATAGATGTTCGTTGCAACACGACGGAGCATCGACATGAACGCGCGCGCATTCTTCAAGACAGAAAACGCAGAACGCTACCTGGCCACGCTTTGCAAGCATTTCGGGCACAAGGTTCCGGTCTCCCATGAACCCGGCTCCGGCCGGATCGAACTGCCCTTCGGGCCATGCACCCTGCACGCCGACGCGGCGGGGTTGGGCCTGACCGCCACGGCCAGCGACCGGGCGCAACTCGACAAGACCATCCAGGTCATGTCCAGCCATCTGGAGCGGTTCGCCTTTCGCGAAAACCCCGAGCTGACATGGACCTTCACCGAGGGCGCCGAGGCCTGAGGCCCGCCCCCTTTGGACACACACCCGGATCCAATCACAAGTGTTGCCGGGCATCCCGCCTGCAACATTGTGGCTGGAGACCCTGTTTTCCGTGCGTCAGGAGTTTCCCAATGACCTATGCCGTCACCGCTGTCTCCGGCCAACTTGGCCGCGAAATCGCCCGCGGACTCATCTCCCAGCTAGGGGACGAAACCGTCATCGGGTTGGCCCGCACACCCAGCAAAGTCACCGATCTTGGGGTCGAGGTGCGCCCGGGTGACTACGACAAGCCGGAGCAATTGCAAACCTCGCTGGCCGGGGTCGACGCGCTGGTGATCGTCTCCGGCATGGCCCCGCCGGAGGATCGCATTCAGCAGCACCGCAACGTGATCGACGCCGCCCGCACCGCCGGTGTGAAAAAGCTGGTCTACACCAGCATCCTCGGCCCCGAGGTCGGCACCCGGTTTTCCCCCGTGGTGCAAAGCAACCGCCAGACCGAAGCGGACATCAAGAATAGTGGGCTGAACTGGGCGATCGGGCGCAACGGCATCTATATCGAGCCGGATATCGAGTATCTCGAAAGCTACAAGGCCCGCGGCGAGATTGCCAACAGCGCCGGCGGCGGCAAATGCGGCTACACCACGCGCCCCGAACTGGCCCATGCTTATGCCGCGCTGCTGACGCGCGACGAGCTGAACGGCGGCACCTACGACCTCAACGGCACGCCGATCACGCAAGATCAGCTGGCAGGCTACCTGAACCGCGCCTTCGACACTCATCTGACCTACCGCGAGATGACGCCCGAAGCGTTCGTCGCCGACCGCACCGCCGAACTGGGCGATTTCATCGGCCCGATCATCGGCGGCATCTATCAGGGCATCCGGCAGGGCGTCTACGATCGCCGCGGCGCCTATGCCGAGGTCACCGGCCGCCCGCACCAATCCTGGGACGATTTTTTCTCAACCCTCCGCGCCTGATTGCGACGGAAATGCTGCGCTGCGGCGTTGTACGCCCAACCGACCGGAAAGAACTTCGACATGAAAAACATCAAAATCGCCATCTGGGGCATCCCCGCGCTGCTGACGATCCTCTGGGTGTCCGCAACGCTGCCGTTTCCCGAAACGCTGAACTTCCTGACGATCCGCAACCTTGCTGTGCAGTACTCCGGCGTCATTGCCACCGCCGTGATGAGCATCGGAATGATCCTCGCCCTGCGGCTAAACTGGCTGGAGGGCTGGCTCAACGGGCTGGATAAATCTTACCGGTTGCACAAGTGGCTGGGCATCATGGCGCTGGTGACCTCGGTGCTGCATTGGGTGGCCTCGGAATTGCCGAAGTGGATGGTGAGCCTGGGCCTCTTCAGCCCGCCCGAGCGCGGCGCGCCTCCGGGCGGCATGCCGGAGATCGGCGCGATTCAGAGCTTTTTCAACAGCCAGCGAGGCACCGCGGAAGTCCTGGGCGAATGGTCCTTCTACGCCGCCGTCGTGCTGATCGCGCTCGCGCTGATCAAGTGGTTTCCCTACAAGTATTTCGTCGCGACGCACAAACTGATCTCGATCGCATATCTGGCCGTAGTCGCCCATTCGGTGCCGCTTCTGACCTTCGACGACTGGGCAACCCCGATCGGCGCCCTCTCCGCCCTGCTGATGATAGGCGGCACGGTTGCCGCGGTGCTGTCGCTTGCCGGACTGATCGGCCGGGGCAGCAAGGTGGCGGGCAAGATCGACAGCGTCCGCACCTTTCCGGACATTCGCGCCACGGCGATCAACATCACCCTGAACGACGGCTGGAAAGGCCATGACGCGGGCCAGTTCGCCTTTGTCACCTTCAGCCGTCACGAGGGCAAACACCCGTTCACCATCGCCTCGGCTTGGGATCCGGAGAAGCGCGAGATCATGTTCATCACCAAGGCACTTGGCGATTACACCGATTTCCTGCCGGAAACGGTCAGACCCGGCGGCGAGGCGGTTGTCGAGGGGCCCTATGGCCGCTTTACCTTTGACGATGCCCGCGAGCGCCAGATCTGGATCGGCGGCGGCATCGGCGTGACGCCTTTCGTCGCCCGTATGAAGCAGCTGGCGAAGACACCGGGCAAAAAGGCCGTCAGCCTGGTCCACAGCACCAAGGAACTCTCCCAGGAGGCGATGGAACTGCTCAAGGCCGATGCGGCCGCCGCAGGTATCGATCTGCATGTCCTGTTGGATGACAAGGACGGGTTTCTGACCGGGGACCGGCTCAGGGACATGATCCCTGATTGGAAATCGGCATCCGTCTGGTTCTGTGGCCCTGCCGGTTTCGGCCAGGCGCTGCGCGGCGATCTGGTGGGGCACGGGGTGGCGCCCGGCGACTTCCATCAGGAATTGTTCAATATCCGTTAATACGACACAGCCCGGAGACAAGACCATGTCAAAATTCAAGGCCTTCTGGGGCCATCCCTTCACCCTCTGGGCGATCTTGAGCCTTCCAGCCATTCCGATGATCCTGGGTCTGACCTCCGACGATCCGGAAGCCGTCAGCAACTTCCTGCACCCCACCGGTGAATTCGCCGCGCGCTTCATGATCATCGCCATGCTGGCCTCGCCGCTGGCGCTGGTGTTCAAGGGCTGGCGCGGGCCGCGCTGGCTGAAGAGAAACCGCCGCTACTTCGGCGTCGCGGCCTTTTTCTACGCGCTGGCGCATACGGTGCTGTACCTGGTCGACCTTGGCACCGTGCAGACGGTCGTGGCCGACCTTCCGAAATTCTACATCTGGACCGGTTGGATCGCCTTCGTGATCTTCGTGCCGCTGGCGATCACCTCGTCGGACTACTTTGTCCGCAAGATGGGCCGCAACTGGAAGACCCTGCAGCGCGCGACCTATGGCGCCGCCGTCCTGACCCTGTTGCACTGGGCAGCCCTGCACGACTGGGGTGGCCTCGGCCCGGCGCTGGTGCATTTCGTCCCGCTCTGCCTGCTGGAGGCCTACCGCGTCTGGTACTGGTATCTGCGCCCGAGGCCACAGATTGCCTGACACCTCGGTCAGGGGCACAGGCTGAGCATCTGGGGCCAGCTTGGCGAAAGAAGCTACGCGGAGGGATGGCGGTTTTTCTGTTCTGCCGCTTGCGTTTGGCAACATCGTCTTGCCGTGTGTTCCAGCCTAGTCCGACCACTCGGGGCGATTTCCCAGCCGGTCGGTCAGGAAGTCGATGAAAATCCGGGTCTTGGGGGTCAGCACGTTCGATCGCGGATAGACCAGCCAGAGCACGGTGCGTTCGTTCAACCTCCAGCCCGGCAAGACACGGATCAGTCGGCCCGCCTTGAGGTCATGGGCGATATTCCAAAGCGAATTGATGGATATGCCCACACCCGCCACGGTTGCTGCGCGCTGTGCTGCGCCGTCATCCACGATGGTCCGGCAAGTCATCATTTCCGGATCGAGCGTGGCCACCGCGCCGTCGTCATGGCTGAGTTCGCGGGTTTCGGCGGTGCTCCAGGCGATGAACTGGTGGTTCACGAGGTCGACGGGCGTTGCGGGCATGCCGGTCCTTGCAAGGTAATCGGGCGCGGCACACAGAACGCGGCTGTCATCCGACAGTTTGCGTCCCTTGAGGCTGCTGTCGGTCAGGGGCGCGCTGCGCAGTGCAAGGTCAAAGCTGCCTTCAATCGCGTCAAACCGCGTGTCCGATAACCGGAGGTCAAGTGTGAGATCGGGGAAGAGCGACTGAAACTCGGGTAAGAGCGGCATGATGTATAGCTGCGCGAAACTGCTGGGCGCGGCGAAGCGTAATGTGCCCGACACCCCGGCACCGGAGCCGCCGAGTGCCGCCTGTGCAGCGTCCGCCTGTGCCAGAATTTCGCGGGCATAGGGTAAGAAATCGGATCCTTCGAGTGACAGCGACACCTTGCGCGTCGTGCGGCGCAGCAGTTCGACGCCCAGCTCGGTTTCCAATTTGGCCAGACGCGCGCTTGCAACCGCCGGCGCCAAACCAAGTTCGCGTCCAGCAGCGCTGATGTTAAGCCGTTCGGCCGCCATGACAAACAAACGCAGGCAGTCGGTGTTCATTGTCATTATATCCAAAAAGCGAAAACAGAACTCTGATAGGTGCGGATTTTATACGTGATGGCAAGTGATATCTGAAGGCCAACGCAGCACCCCACCAATGGACAGAGCCATGAACGCGATCACCGACATCACACCCGACATCCAGGCGCAGATCATCGACGCCTTCAACTTCCGCCATGCCACCAAGGTCTTCGACCCCAAGCGCAAGCTCGACGAGAGCGCCTTCGCGACGATCCTTTCGGCCGCGTGCCTGTCGCCAACCTCCTTCGGTCATGAGCCGTTCAAGGTGCTGGTCATCCAGGCCCCGGAAAAGCGCGACCTGTTCCGCGAATTCTCGTGGGGTGCCAACGGCATGATGAACGGCACCACCGGCCAGTTGGGCACGGCGAGCCATTTCGGCATCATCCTTGCCAGCACCGCCGAGACGATGACTGCCGGGTCGGACTACCTTTTGGATCACTATCGGACGGTCAAGCAGCTGCCCGACGAGGTGATAGAGATGTTCAACGGTGCCTATGGCAAGTTCCAGACCACCGACCACAACATAACCACGGATCGCCAGATCACCGACTGGTCGGGCAAGCAGGCCTATATCGTGCTGGCTAATATGATGACGGCGGGTGCGCTGATGGGCATCGACAGCTGCCCCATGGAAGGCTTCGACATGGAGCGCACCACGCAAACGCTCGCCCAGCATTTCGGTATCGACACCGGCAAATGGAAGCCGGCGGTTATGTTCGCGTTCGGTTTTCGCGCCAAGGACCCCGATTTCCCGAAGACCCGCCGCAGCATGGCGGACACCGTCAGCTGGTTCTGATGCGGGCGCCCGATTCCCACCGTAAAAGGAGTCGTCCAAATGGCTTATTATTCTGTTCTCGACGTCACCCCGTCCAGCGAAGACTGGATCCCCGGTTACCTGCCCACCGCGAACGCGCGGGTCGCGGCACATGGCGGCAAGTACCTGGCCCGGACGGGGTCCCACGAACAGGTCGAAGGCGGCGAACTGCCGGCCTCGCTACGGATCATCATCGAATGGCCGTCGAAGGAAAGTGCAGAAGCCTTCTTGGCCGATGAGGCCTATGCACCGCACCTTGCCGCGCGGACCAACGGGTCTGTCAGCCATCATTACCTGATCGAAGGCAAGGATGACCTTGCCTGAATGAATAGGCCCACCCGGAACATCACCGAGCGGGCCCGGCCGCGCGCGGTGCCATCGACCGCGTCGAGGATACAACTTTCACGGCGATCCGGAAAAGTGTCGTAAGCCGGATGTCGGTACGGTTCTGAGGCAAGCGGAGAGAAAACATGGTGGACAAGACAGATACCAGAAGCTTCCAAGAACTGAACCGCGCCTACAACGCCGTGTTCCGCCCCGGGCGCCTTAGCGTCGGGCTGGTGATGCCTCTGGACGCGCATGGCCACGACCCTGTTCCTGACCTGACGCGGCACATCGAGCGCGCACAACTGGCCGATACATTGGGTTTCTCGGCGCTCTGGCTGCGCGATGTGCCGTTCAACGTGCCGTCTTTTGGCGATGCCGGTCAGGTCTTCGATCCCTTCGTCTATCTGGGCGCGCTGGCCATGGCGACGCGGGACATCGCGCTCGGGGTGGCCAGCGTGGTCCTACCGCTGCGCCATCCGGCGCATGTAGCCAAGGCTGCGGCATCTGCGGATGTGCTGTCGGCCGGGCGGCTGCTACTCGGCATCGCCTCTGGCGACCGACCCGAGGAATACCCTGCGCTGAACATGTCCTTCCCCGATCGGGGCGCGCGGTTTCGCGACAGCGTGGACTACATCCGCGCGATGGGAGAGGGCCATCCCCGTATCGATGCGGCGCAAGGCACGCTAACCGGTGGGATCGACATGCTTCCCAAACCGATGGCAGGGGGCTTGCCGCTGTTGATCACCGGCGGCAGCCAGCAATCGCCCGAGTGGGTGGCCCGCAACGGCGACGGATGGATGACCTATCCGCGCGATGCCGCCGCTCAGGGCCGGGTGGTCGCAGAGTATCGCCGCAGGATCGCCGAGGCCGGACTGCCCGACAAACCGGTTATGCAGTCGCTCTATGTGGATCTTGTTGACCAGCCGGAGGCCCCGCCGCGCCCGATCCATCTGGGCTTTCGATCCGGTACGGATTTCCTGCGACGGTATCTGGCCGCGCTGCGCGACCTCGGCATCAACCATGTCGCGCTGAACCTGCGCTTTGCCGGCGACGATATCGAAGACACGATGCATCGCCTTGCCGGGGCGCTGCTGCCGGATTTCTCCAACGCAGAGGAAAACCCATGAC
The DNA here is from genome assembly GCA_002421605.1 of Rhodobacteraceae bacterium UBA6213. Taxonomy (GTDB): domain Bacteria; phylum Pseudomonadota; class Alphaproteobacteria; order Rhodobacterales; family Rhodobacteraceae; genus UBA6213. The sequence continues at coordinate 114,419 of DISJ01000013.1, forward strand.
CAAGATCATTCTCATTACCGGCGCAACCGACGGTATCGGACGTCTGACAGCTCGGACGTTGGCTGCGGATGGTCACAAAGTCCTTTTGCACGGACGCAGCGCCGACAAACTGTCCGCCGTCGCACGAGAGCTGGGCGGCGACCCTGAGACCTACCTCGCCGATTTTGCGCGGCTGGATGAAGTGCGTGCGCTGGCCAAGGCAATCCTCGCGCGCCATGACAGGCTTGATGCCCTGATCAACAACGCGGGTGTTTTCAAGACACCGCAAACGCGAACGCCAGAGGGGCTGGACGTGCGCTTCGTGGTCAACACCCTCGCGCCCTACGTGTTGACCAAAGCCCTGCTTCCGATCATCCCGCAAGATGGGCGCGTGGTGAACCTGTCGTCGGCTGCGCAAGCTCCGGTCGATGTGGCCGCGCTGCGGGGCGAGGTCGCGCTTGATCACATGGGTGCCTATGCTCAGAGCAAGCTGGCAATCACGATCTGGACACAGGAGATGGCGTGGCAACATCCCGACGGCCCGGTCTTCGTCGCTGTGAATCCCGGCTCGCTGCTAGCGTCGAAGATGGTGAAGGAAGGCTTCGGTATTGCGGGCAACGACCTGCGGATCGGCGCGGACATCCTGCGCCGCGCTGCGCTGTCGGACGAATTTTCCAAGGCTTCCGGCCAGTATTTCGACAACGACAGCGGCCGGTTTTCCCGCCCCGATCCGGCGGCACAAGACGCGCACCACGCCGCCGCTGTCATGCAAGCCATCGGCGATCTTGCCGTGGAATGACGCGATGATGATCGGGGACCGCGTTGCAGGGGGCTTGACCGCCTCAAAACGAGCGAGGGTCAGGTTTCGCCGACGGTAGCGAGGTCTTTGGCTTTGTCCGCGGCTTTTCCGACCCCGGGCAACTCGGCAAGTTTCGCGCCCCCGGGGCGATCATCTGGCCTGGGTCAAAGGTCCCACTCGAACCCGACGGCTTTTTCGGACAGATCCCAGAGTCGCGGCATGACGCGCTTGTCATGCGCGTGGGTGTTCAAGGTGCCTTTGCCGACCGGGCCAACAAATTCCCGCGCGCCGGTCGGGCCGTACAGGGCGCGTTGCGCAAGCCCGTCCTCGGTCGCGCACATGACCTCTGGGTAGGCGCCCTGTTCGGCGGTCTGGACCATTGGCGTCTTGGTCATGAGCCACCAGATGAAGCGCATCGTCCGGCTGCCGCTGGTCGAGATAAGCGAGGTCGCCGAGGACCCGGGGTGGCAGACATAGACCTCCACATCGGCCCGGCCAGCGGCGGCAAGGCGATCCTGCAATTCGTAGGCGAACATCATCTGCGCCAGCTTGCTTTGCGAGTAGGCGATGTTGGCGCCGTAATCCTTGGCCCAGTTCATGTCGTCGAACTTGATGGTCTTCAGACCCATGTTGTAGCCAAGGCTGGCCACCACGACGATGCGGCCCTTACTCTGCACGATCCGGTCAAACAGCAGACCACACAGCAGGAAATGGCCGTAGTGGTTGGTGCCAAGCTGGCTTTCGAACCCGTCCACGGTCAGCTTGCGGGAGGGAACCTGCGCGATGGCAGCGTTGCAGATCAGCGCGTCGATGCGGGAGACGGTCTTCAGGACTTCTTCGGCGGCTTTGCGCACGCTGTCCAGAATAGACAGGTCCATGCGCACGAAGCTCACGTCGGCGTTGGCACCGAATTCCTGTTTCAGCTCTGCGACGGCGGCTTGCGATTTCTCGGACGAGCGGTTCAGCATCACGACCTTGGCGTTCTTCTTTAGCAGCGTCCGCGCCGCCTGAAAGCCCGCACCGGCATTTGCGCCGGTGATGAGGTAGGTCTTGCCCTCAAGGTTGCCGAGGCGCTCGGGCGTCCAGCCTTTTGGTCCGAAAGTCGTGTCTGCCATGTTATCTCTCCTGCCAGCCCTGGCGGGCGACTTGCTTGGGTGTGTTCTGGAAATGCAGGTAACTCTCCAGCATCATCGAAAACAGGCGTGATCGTCGCGGATACGTGCCTGATTGTATCAACCCCATTGCAACGCGCCATTTTCCTTGCCAGCTTGGCCGCATGAATTAGGACCAGATCAGACACATCATCGAAGGCCGTCTTCCCGAGGCTGGCCTCTTTGAGACCGCGCTGAAGGGTGTGCATCTCTTTCGCGTGACCGAGCCCGTGCCCTGCGTGCCGGCCGTCTATGAGCCCACGGTCGTCGCCATCGTCAGCGGCGCCAAGGAAGCCGTTCTGGACGGCGAACACCATGTCTATGATAGCAGCCGATACATGCTGTGCCCGATGACCCTGCCGGTCGAGGCTGGGTCGCCGCAGGCTACCAAGGACAACCCGCTGCTGGGAGTCATGATCGCGCTGGAACCGCGGGTGATGCGCGATCTTGCGATCGAAATGCAGACCGCAGCCGGAACTGCCCGCAGGTCCGAAGGCACGCCGCCGCAGGCGCTGGCCCTGTCGCGCTGGGATACGGGCTTTGCGCAGGCGCTGCTGCGGCTGCTGGAGCTGCTCGACAACCCGGTGGATACGGCGGTGCTCGGCCCGGGGCGCCTGCGTGAACTTTACTACGCGGTGCTCAAGGGCGAGGCGGGGGCGGCTGCAAGGCGGGCCTTCGGCGTCGGCAACGAGATCGCGCGCACAATCGACTACCTCTCTAACCACCTGAACGAGCAGGTCACCATCGACGACATGGCCAGCCATGTCGGCATGAGCCGAGCCGTCTTCCACCGGCGGTTCAAGGAAGCAACGACAATGTCACCGATCCAGTTCGTAAAGTCGATGAGGCTGAACAACGCCGCGATGAAGATTGCAAAGGGCAAGACCGTTAACGAGGCGGCCTGGGAAGTGGGTTACGCGAGCACCTCGCAGTTCAGCCGGGAGTTCAAACGCCTGTACGGCCAGTCGCCCAGGGACTGGAGCCACTCGGTCCAGAGCCCGGCCCGTTTCATGTAAGGCAAGATGGGAAGCCGGAACGACATGGACATCCTCAAAACATCGACCGACTGGGCAAAGGCGGAACTGCTGTCGAACGGCTTTTTCATTCTGTTTGGGGCCCTGTTTGTCGTGGCCAGCTTGGGTTTCTGGCACATGGGCAAGACCGAAATGGCCAGGGCCTTTGCGATCCCGACCCTCGTGGCGGGCGTGCTGCTGCTGATCCTTGGCTGTGGCTTGCTTTATGGCACGTGGAAGGGCCTCGCGTGGTTCAACACAGCCTACACGCGGGACGCATCGGCCTTCGTCGCGTCCGAAATCGCGCGCGTCGACAGGACCATGGCGCAGTACGGAGTTGCCGCATTCAAAGTGATACCGCTATTGATAGCGGCCGCGGCCTTGCTGATCCTCGTGCTGCATGGCCCTGTCTGGCGCGCCGGACTGATCACGGCCATCGCCTTCCTGTGCGTGCTCATGTTGGTCGACGGTAACGCCAATGCGCGGTTGGGGGTCTACAAGGACAGGCTGTTACAGGCGAGCTTCGCGCAATAGGTCCACACAGGTTTCCGGATGCAAAGTTCGACGCCAGGCGTCTGGCCGCCGTGACCGCCTGTGCCGCGTGCAGCGGGGAGGATGGGGTCACCGATCACATTCGAACAGCAGCAGAAACTGAAGCTGCAAGGTGCCTAGGAAACTAGGGGCTATTCATAGGGGCAGGTCGCCAGATACTGACCACAGTGTCGCGCGGCAGCGCCGCGCGATCTCGCGGCTCGACAGCTTTTTGGAACGGCTCACAGGGTTCAGGTTTAAGCAAAAAGTCACTCTACAGGACAAAGCAACTCTACGATTGCGCCAATGGCGGGGCTCCGAATATCCTGTGCGCCAAACTTTGTCGCAACCGGTTGTTGATCACGTGGGTGTTGTGGGCATGGACAGTCTGTTGGCGAGCGCAGCCCGTTGGGCCCGGCCTTTGTGCCGGAGTTCCATAAGGCCGATTGATCGAGCCAGTCCATGACACAGCAAGGCCACGCTACCCCCGCCGACGACCAACTGAAATGGCGCGACGCCAACTTTGCCGCTGGGCGGCTGCCGGTGCACTTGGTAGCCTTTGTGCAGGCCGGGGTTGCGCCGATCCTTGGTGTGCGTGGGATGAATGGGCGGCCGCTGGTCGGCTCGGGCGTCGCGTGCCGGGTACGTGAGATGAGCTTGGTGCGCCTGTTCGCCGATTGCGCGCGAAATGCTATGCTTCTTGAGGCAATAGAGGCCGGAAGTGCCGTCGCCGCGACCTTCTCGCGGGCGCGAGACCACCGGTCGATCCAGTTGAAGGCCAGCTCCGCACGGCTGCGCGAACCCGAGGCCGAGGATCTGCCCGAGATCGCGCGGCAATGCGCCGCGCTGGCGGACGAATTGATCAACCTTGGGTACACGCGGGCCCAGGCGCTTGCCTACACCGCTTTCGACCCGGATGGCCTCGCTGTCGTGGAATTCAGACCCAAGCGCATTTTCACCCAGACCCCAGGTCCGGGGGCCGGGGCGGAGTTGTTGCGATGAGCGTCGCTGGATTACGCGCCCTGCGTGGCGCAATGGAGGGAATCGCCGCTTCGCTTCTGTGCACCTGCGACGGCGAGGGGCAGCCCAATGTCTCGATGATCAGTCAGGTGCATTGGGTAGATGACGATCACGTGGCCCTGTCTTGGCAGTTCTTCAACAAGACCCGTCTGAACCTGCTCGCCACCGGCCAAGCATCTGTCGAGCTGTTCGATCCGGTGAGCCATGCCCGCCACCGCCTGCAACTGGACCATGTCGAAACCCGCACCACCGGCCCGCTGTTCGAGATGATGAAGGCGCGGCTTGCGGGCATCGCTTCACATCACGGGCTTGAGGGCGTCTTCCGGCTTCTTGGCGCTGACGTTTTCCGCGTGGTCAGCATCGAGCAACTGTCAGCGCCCGCCGCATCGATGGAACAAAGCTGTCACCCGCTACTGTCGGCAGTACGCAGCTGCATTGACGAGTTGGTGTGCTGCCGCGATTTTGACGATCTGGCCGACACCTTGCTGGACGGCGTGGCGCGGCATCTGCGTATAGGACACGCTATCCTTCTGATGGCCGAGGGCGACGGGCGACTTTTTGCCATCGGTTCGCGCGGCTATGCCGCCTCGGGCGTGGGGGCCGAAATCCTGTCTGGCGAGGGTGTGATCGGCGTTGCTGCCCGGGAAGGCGTGCCCATCCGCATCGGGCATCTGAGCGCCGACTATCGCTATGGCGCCGCTTTGGGCGTGGCTGCGCGCGAGGCGGGCTTGCTGGCCGATACCGCCTGCGGGGTTCCCTTTCCGGGTCTTGGCGATCCGCACAGCCAGATCGCCGTGCCTGTTTTGTCGGCAGGGCGCGTGCTGGGTGTGCTGTTCTGCGAGTCAGCAGAAATCATGCGCTTTGACCATGAACACGAAGACGCGCTCACGATTCTGGCAGGTTACTTCGGAGCTCTTGCGACGCTGCTGGGCGAGGATGACACCCGTGCCACAGAAAGCCCGGCACCGCCCACCGCGGCGCAGGCTGGCCTAGTCACAGTGCGGCATTATTCGCGCGATGACAGTGTGTTCCTCAACAATGACTATCTGATCAAGGGTGTAGCCGGGGCGATTCTCTGGCGGCTTTTGCGCCAGAATGCAGAGACGGGGCGCACCGTTTTCTCGAAGCGCGAATTGCGCCTTGACCGGTCCTTGAAGCTACCCGATCACGCAGAGAATCTCGATGCACGGCTCGTACTTCTGCGCCGGCGCCTAGACGAGCGGGATGCGTGTCTGCGCATCGGAAAATCCGGTCGAGGACAATTCCAGTTGATCGCCGCCTGCCAGATCGCGCTGATAGAGATGGGCGACGACGGCGCCTCCCCATCATCCAGTCCCGCAGCAAGTTAGCAAACATTTACGATTTCGTGCCGGGAGACTTAGCAAGCCTTCGCCCGGCAGATCGCCTATCAGCCTGCTCAGGCAAACACGGGCAGGATCATCCAGCCCGAAAGCGCCACGAAACCCACGCCAGAAACGGTGCCCTGCGCACCTTCGGCAAGACAATCAGGGCGGACTTCCGCCCGGAACAGGAAAGAAGTGAACACCGAAATGCTCAAGCGCCGTATCTCCGGCGCCGTCATTACTGCTTTTGAACCCGGATTTGCAGCACAGCGCAGCAGTCTGATCTGGAACGGTCGTCAGCCCGCTAGCCGCGCGAGGCTGATCGTGCGTGCCGCCTCGGTCGCTGACGTGCAAGAGGCAGTGCGCTTTGCCGCAGCGAACGGGTTGACCGTCTCGCCGCGCGGAGGCGGACACCACTTCACCGGGATTGCGGCCCAGGCCGACATGGTGATCGACCTCGGCGCGCTGAAGCGCCTCCAGATCGACGCGGTGGCGCGAAGCGCACGGATCGAACCTGCGGTCAACAACTTGGAGCTGGCCTCGGCGCTTGACCAAAAGGGCCTAGCCTTCCCGCTTGGCCACTGCGGCAGCGTGCCGATGAGCGGCTATCTGCTGGGCGGAGGCTTTGGCTGGAACGGCAGCGTGTGGGGCTTTGGCTGCGGTCTGGTCAGATCCGCCGAGGTCGTGCTGGCCGATGGTCGCTGCGTGAGCGCATCAAAAAGCGAAAATCCCGATGTGTTCTGGGCGTTGCGCGGTGCTGGCCCCGGCTTCTTCGGGATTGTCACGGCCTATCACGTTGACCTGAAGCTTGCTCCGCGCGCCATCGAAACTGTCGTGCGGGTCTATCCTGGCGCCATGGCAACGGACGTCGCGACCTGGGCCGAGGCCGTGATGGCCAAGGCCCCGGCCTCAGTCGAGTTTACCGCCAAAGTGGCAAACACTGCCACAGGCCCCATGGTGGCGGCCATCGCGACCGTCTTTGCCAACAGCGCGGAAGAGGCGCGTGCGGTCCATGCAGTCATTGCGGTAGGTGCGCCGAGCGCGCTCGAAACAATCGGCCCGATGCAATCGTCTTTCCCGGGGCTTTATCAGGCGACCGATCCGACGGTACCCGTCGGAAGGCGCTATCGTGTGGACTCGGTCTGGTCGGATGCGGAGTTTGGCGCAATTCTGGGCCTTGTGGTTGACGGGATGGCGCAGTCCCCTTCGCTGGACTCTTTCACGGTCCTGACGCTGCGGTCCAAGGCCGCGCCGATGCCAGCGGATGCTGCCTTGTCACAAGACGGGCGGATCTTCGGTGCGATGTACGGGCAGTGGGTAGATGCGGATGACGACGAGCGCAACGCATTCTGGCTGCAAAGGCTGATTGCTGATCTCTCGCCGCTTTGCTGCGGTGCCTATGTCGGCCTGTGCGATCTCTCCCGCCCCGGCGCCCGGCTCGCGACCCATTCACATGCTGCAGTGTCTCGCCTTTCAGACCTGCGGCGCCGGTTCGATCCGCAAGGCCTATTCACCACGGTTCCGGCCGCACCCGCGCTGGCAGCGGAATGACGCCGGACAAAAAGAACCCAAATCAATGGAAAGGACACCCAAGATGAAAACCATAGCTTTTTCGGCCTTACTGCTTTCTGGAATTGCCGCCTTAGCAGCGTGGGCAGACGAACCCGCTACGGATCTGATCGCGCGCGGCGAGTATCTCGCCACGATCATGGATTGCGCTGGTTGCCACATGCCACGAGGTGCCGATGGCGCACCGCAGCCGCAGGCCGGGCTATCCGGAGGTCCGGTCGGCTTTGAGATTCCCGGAATGGGCACCTTTTGGCCGCCGAACCTGACGCCCAGCGCCTCGGGCCTTGGTGACTGGAGTGATGCCGAAATCGCGGCCGCGATAACCACCGGAACCAAACCCGATGGGCGAACGTTGGCCCCAGCGATGCCGTGGCCGTCCTATGCCGTACTTGATCCGGCGGATGTTGATGCGCTGATCGCCTTCTTGCGCTCACGCCAGCCAGTTGAAAGCAACCGCGTCGACCCGATCGGCCCGGGTGAAGATGCCCCTGCCCCGTTCTACCGGGTCGTTATGCCGCAAAACTAACCTTGTCGGCCCGCCCCGACGCGATCACGCGTCGGGGTTTTTCGCTCCGCCGGTGTTTGGATGCCTTGTGCGAAAGCGTTCCCTTCACGCCCGCCACGCCCGAGGCCCAATGTTCGGTCATCGACAGGCGAGAAAACTCATAGTCCTTGGAATTGCCCTTAAAACCCTCTTGCGGTGAATGAGGTGCACCAGCGTCACCGGGTATTTGCGGCCCGCGGCCTGCAGAGCGCCAGATCAGGGTCGGATTGCAGGTCTTTGGGAAGCTTGCTTGCCAACATGTCGGCGGTGGCGCGGATATCATGCAGCTGTTTGTATCAGTCGGTGGTCAGCCGATCCCTGCAGGAAAAGCGGATGTCTTTTTCACGCTGCTGGTAGCTGTGCAAACATGCGAGTATTTTGCCCGAACCTTACAACTGCGAAAGATTGGGCACCCGGCGTGCTAGGCCGAGATTCGGAGAATACGGGGCAAGCGGGTGCGGAGTTTTGCGAACCGGCAGCGGCAACTGGACGAGGTTTTTGTGAAGATCGACAGCGAGACGCGATCCCTGTTGTGCGCCGTGGATCACCAAAGCGAGATGCTGGAATCCTACTTTACAAAGCGTAGAGATCGCAAAGCTGCGTTGAGATTCTTAAGAAAGCCCCTGAAAGGGCGCGGCCGGATCGAAAACAAGGTGACCGACCAACGGCGATCCTTTAGTGCTGCGCTGCGCGAACTCTACATCGCCGATCACCATGAGCGCGCCCGCTGGGCGAACAATCGCGCTGAGAATTTGCACCAGTTGTTCCGAAGGCAAGAGAGGGCGGCGGTTGCTGCGCCTCCGACGCGTGAACGTTACAGAAACTCGATTTCCGTTCACGCCTCGGCCTTCAACCAATTCATTCAGTGTCCGCTTTCATTCTTGTCTGCCCAAGGCTTCCTTCAGCAATGCGCGCGCTTGCGAAATGCTTGAACTGCCGACCGCCCGCAGGGTTCCGTCTATGATCAGCGCCGGGACCGTTCGTGCGCCCGCCTCGACCACGACTCTGCGGCCCGCCGTTTCGGCGACATCCAATACCTCAAGCTGCATGCCCTCCTGCGCCGCTGCTTTCGACCAGAGCGCTTCGGCTGCCGGGCAGGTCGGACACCATTGTGAAATCAGAAGTTGAATTTTCATGATGCATTGCCTTCATGGCCAAGCGCGCCAAGTCCGAGGCTCATTCTTGATTTAGATCAATGTTGGGCCGCATGACACATGCTTCTTATCATATATGACAACAATCGGTAAAGCCTTCGCCCAAGACCATCGGCGACTCGAGGCAGAGCTTTCAGGCGCATTCAGGTCGATCGAGGCGTCCGACTGGCAGGCGGCTTCGGCCAGTTTCGCGCGATTTCGAGTTGGGATCGAGCGGCATATCGAGGTCGAAGAACAGGTGCTGTTTCCGGCCGTCGAAAACGGTTTGGAGACACCACTGACCGCAATCCTGCGCAAAGGACATCGCGACCTGAAAGTGTTCTTCGACGAGGTGGAGGACGCGATCCTAGAGCGCGACCAAGACGAAGCGCTTCGCGTCATTTCCGCGATGCGCGCATTGCTCGAACTGCATGACAAGAAGGAAGAAGCCGAGCTTTACCCGGTAGCGCAAGAACGGCTTGGTGCCGTCGGGGCCGCCGCGATTTCCGAGGCGCTTCAAGGTTAGGGCGAACATGTAAGAGGCGACAATGGCCGAGTATCGAGGCTGCGTGCTCCCGGAAGACCTCTACTATGATCTCGACTATGTCTGGCTGCGACCGGGAAACGACGGGCTTGTCACGGTAGGTGTCACTGACCCGGCCCAGACCATGGGCGGAAGGATCGTTGCTGTTCACATCAAGAAAGTTGGCAAGGCTATCGCCGCCGGTCGCCACATTGCCACGCTGGAAAGCGGCAAGTGGGTCGGCGGCATACCGCTTCCGTTTTCTGGCACAATTGAAGAGCGGAACGAAACGCTTATGGAAGAGCCTCATCTGGTGAACGTCGATCCCTATGGCACAGCGTGGTTTGCCCGGATCCGACCAGACGACCCTACATCCGCGCTGCAAGGCCTCGCTACCGGAGAGGCTGCCATTGTCGCCCTGCGAGCGTGGATCGACCTCTACGATCTGGAGTGTATGCGGTGTTCAGAGTAGCGCTCGCGCTGTCTGCACCCGGCCGTGGTCAGCTCCGGCGTCGTGTTGGCCACAGCAGCTGGGCACCGGCGGAGTTTTGAAATACCTGAAAGGGCTGCGTTGGCGCATCCACTGAGGCTAGGCGACCGCCCTGCCCGGCTCAAAACCTATACCTCGCAAAACAGATGTTATTCCTTTACATAGGCCTCGCCATCAGCAGCTGGTGCGCGAGCGCGTCCCACAACCCCAGCGACCAGAACGATGGTGGCGATATAGGGCGCCATTGCCAGGAATTCCGACGGGATCGGCGTGTTCAGCAGTGCAAGTTTCTGTTGCAATGAATTGGCAAAACCAAAGATCAGCGCCGCCATCAGCGCGCCTACTGGATGCCAGCGCCCGAAGATCATAGCGGCAAGCCCGATGTAGCCCAGCCCGTTGGTCATGTTTTCGTCGAACCGGCCAACTGAGCCAAGTGTGAACCACGCGCCGCCGAACCCGGCCACCATGCCCGCAACGGTAACGTTGATATAGCGCGTGCGATAGACATTGATGCCCAGCGTATCTGCCGCCCGCGGGTGTTCCCCAACGCTGCGGGCCCGCAAGCCCATGCGAGTGTGAAACAGATAGTAGGTCGCCGCCGTTACAAGGAGGATCGCGCCATAGACGAAAAGGTTGTGCTGAAACAGCATCGGTCCAAGGACCGGAAGATCAGCCAGCACCGGGATGCGGATTGGCGAGAAGATCGGTGCGTTGTTGAGAAACCGGTGTTCTGAATAGACCTGCGAGCTAACGTAAGACGTAACGCCTAGCACGAAGAGGTTGATGACCACGCCCGCAATGATCTGATCGACGCGGTAGGTGACAACCAGTGCCGCGAGGATGAAGCCGAACAGCCCGCCGATCACCACCGCCGCCACCAGTCCGCCAACCCCGCCCACCAGCGACCCCAAAAGCGCACCGGTGAAGGCACCGGCCAGCAACATCCCCTCGATTGCGATATTGACCACCCCGACCCGTTCGGAAAGCACGCCCGCCAGCCCGCCAAGCGTGATCGGCACCGCAGCGACCACCGTGGCTTGTAACATGCCGGTCAGCGAAAACCCTTTGCCCGCCGTCGCCCATACCAGAAACGCCGCGACCGCAAGGATCATACCCAGCCCAAGGCTGAGGCCGGTCCAGCGCAGGCCACCCCGCAGGAATTGGCGCACGCCAAGGAACGCCAGAACTGCCGCGACCAGATAGTTGAACGCAGCGGCCGGAACCTGCAAGTTGGGCAGCGCCCAAGGATCGGTCGGGCGTGACAGCCGGAACGTGGCGATGCCCTCGGACCCGGCACCGAATACCAAAGCGGCCAGCACGGCAAGGGCGAGCAGAATCCATCCCGTGATATGCGCTTGGCGCACTTTCGTCGTGTCGAGTTTTCGGGTTTGCTGGGCGATAGGGTCGGATATCGAAGTGCTGGTCATGGCCTTACTCCTTCGCAGACGTTTTGGCCTTGCTGAACCCCCAGGGGAACAGCGCGCGGACCAGCAGCGGGGCCGCGATGAAGACGATGATAAGTGCCTGAATGATACCGATCAGGTCGATCGAAACGCCTGCGTCCACCTGCATCTGCCGCCCGCCCGCCTCAAGAGCCCCAAACAAAAGCCCGGCCAACAAAACGCCCCAGGGGTGCGATCGGCCCAAAAGGGCCACTGCGATGGCATCAAACCCGATTCCGGCCGAAAACCCGGGTGAAGCACGCCCGAGAACGCCGCTCACTTGATTAGCCCCGGCAAGCCCGGCCAAGGCACCAGCCAGACCCATTGCCAGCACGATAACAAGGCCCGCCCGCATACCAGCATATCGCGCGGCCTCGGGGTTTTCACCGCTGGCGCGAAACTCAAAGCCCATCCGCGTCTTGAACAGCAGCCAGTGGATGAAGATCACCGCCCCAATCATCAGAAACACGCCAGCGTGCAGCCGCAGGTTCGGATCCAACCACGTCAGCAGGCGCGGCAGTTCTGCATTTTCCAAAACCGACTTCGAGATCGGGTCGGAACGCCCCTCTCGCTGGATGAAGTCAAGCCGCAACATATAGTCTACAAGCCGGTAGGAAATCAGGTTAAGCATGATCGTAGAGATCACCTCGTGCGCGCCGGTCGCGGCGCGCAACCAACCGGCGATGGCAGCATAAAGGCCACCCGCCAGTGCGCCCACAATCAGGACCAGCGGCACATGAACGATCATCGGCAATCCGGGAAAGCTGAACCCGGTGACGACGGCGGCCATGCCACCGATCAGAATTTGCCCTTCGGCACCGATGTTGAACAAGCCCGCCCGAAACCCGAGCGCGATGCCCAGCCCGGCCAAGGTCAGTGGAATGGCCGAGGTCAGTGTCTCTGAGATCGCATTAACGGATCCGACCGACCCGCTGACAAGCGCCACATACGAACGCCCGATCGTGGCAAGATCTACGTCGGTGGCCAGCATGGCGGCCGCGCCGAGCAACAGCGCCACGACCACGGCAAATAGCGGGACGATCACGAGGTCTTCCCATGCGGCGCGGTCAGGTGCTGCGCGGCGCAACAGCGCCTCTGAGAAACCATTGGTTGGCTTCTTGGTCTCGCTCATGCCGTTGCCCCTTCATATCGGCCCGCCATGGCCAAGCCGATCGCGGCCTTGTCCGCCGTTACGCCCTCGAACTCTGCGACGATGCGACCCTTGAACATCACCAGAATCCGATCCGACAACGCCAGAATTTCGTCCAGTTCAGACGACACAATCAGCACGCCGTCGCCCTCGTCGCGGGCCTGCGCAATGCGGCTATGGATATATTCGATCGACCCCACATCAAGACCCCGCGTCGGCTGCGATGCGATCAGAAACTCGGTGTCTCGCGACATCTCGCGCGCCACAATCACCTTTTGCTGATTTCCACCTGACAGCGTGCTGACCGCGTCAAACACCGAAGTCGCACGCACATCAAAATCCACCACGGCATTGGCCGCCGCCTTGTTCACGACATCCCACCGCATGGTCGGCCCTTTCGAAAACCGATCATCATAATAGCTGTCGAGGACCATGTTTTCCGCAATCGTGAAGGCAGGGATCAACCCGGTGCGCTGCCGATCTTCGGGAATGTGGGCAAAGCCCATATGGTGGCGTTCGCGCGCGCTTGCGCGGGTAATGTCCTTGCCCTTGAAAGTAACTGTCCCGCCGGCAACGCGGGTTAGCCCGGTCAGCGCCTCGACCAGCGCGGATTGACCATTGCCCTGAACGCCCGCGATGCCAACGATCTCGCCGCTACGCACCATCAGGCTGATGTCATCCACCACAACATCGTCGTTATTGTTCAGCACCATGAGGTCCGCCACCTCAAGCAGCGGTTCACCCGGCGGGTTGGGGTTTCTTTTGACGTCGAAACTGACCGGGCGACCGACCATCAATTCGGCCAGATCAGCCTCGGATAGCGCGTCTGGACGGTCGGCATGGCCAACGATTTCACCGCGCCGCAGCACGGCGATATGATCGGAAATTTCACGAATCTCGCCCAGCTTGTGGGTGATGAAAACGATCGCCTTGCCGCTGTCGCGCAAGCTTCTGACGATCGCAAAGAACTCGACGACCTCCTGTGGAGTCAGCACGGCGGTCGGTTCGTCAAAAATAACCAGATCGGCAGAGCGAAACAGCACCTTGATGATCTCGACCCGTTGCTGCACGCCGACGGGCAGAGTTTCAATCAGCGCGTCAGGATCGACCTCCAACCCATAGGCGTCGTTGATTTCGCGCACCTGCGCGCGGGCTTTAACCAGATCTAGGTGATCCAGCCGCCCGGTCGGTTCAACACCCAGCACGACGTTTTCGGCCACGGTGAACACGGGGATCAGCATAAAATGCTGGTGGACCATGCCGATACCGGCGCGGATCGCTTCGCCGGGCCCGGCAAAGCTGACCGGCTTTCCGTCTATCAGTATTTCACCCTCGGTCGCGGCATAAAGACCGCAGAGCACATTCATCAACGTGGATTTGCCCGCGCCATTTTCACCCAGAAGCCCCAGCACCTCACCAGCGCGGATTTGCAGGTTTACATTGTTCACGGCCGTAAAGCTGCCAAACCGTTTGGTGATGCCGCGTAGCTCTACGTTCATCGACGCCCTCCCGCTGATGAAAATGCCGCCCCGGAAAAATTCGGGGCGGCAAAGTATCTTGATTTATTCGCCGACGTTGATCGAGCCGTCGATGATGCCTGCGCGAACGGCCTCCAGCTTGGTCACCAACTCGGCAGGGACGCGCTCTGCCATGTCATGGAACGGCGCGAGGTCCACACCGCCGTTTTCCAACGTTCCAACCATAAGACCGCCTTCAAACGTACCGTTCATTGCCCGCGCGATCACTTCGGTCACGGTGGCATCCATGCGCTTGGTCACAGAGGTCAGGTAGACATGGCTGTTGTTCGGGTCAGTCAGATAGAGATCTGCGTCCACCCCGACGATCATCAGTGCATCCTGCCCCAGCTCGTTCGCCAAGGACGCTGATCCCAGACCAACCGGACCGGCCACCGGCATGACAATATCGGCGCCCTCGTCATAGAGGTTCTGGGCAAAGGCTCGCCCGTCGTCGAGGGAATCGAAGTTGTTGGTGAACAGCCCTTCACGCGTCTCTGGGTTCCAGCCCAAAACGCTGACATTGGTTCCATTTTGCGCGTTGTAATACATCGCGCCCCGATAGAAGCCGTCCATGAAAATCGTCACCGGCGGGATGTTGATACCGCCGAAAGTTCCCAGAACGCCCGTCTTCGATACGCCCGCCGCCACATAACCGGCAAGAAACGCAGCTTCGTCCGTGGCATAGACTTGCCCCAGAACGTTCGGGATCGTTGGATCATAGGCGTAGTCAACGATTGAAAACGCCTGATTGGGGTTGGCGGCTGCAGCCGCTGCCGTGGCGTCGCCCAGCAGGAAACCCACGGTGACGATGATGTCGCAACCACCGTTTACCAGCGAATTAATGTTCGCCACATAGTCCGTTTCGGCCTGCGACTCGAGGAAACGACCCTCGACGCCTAGGCTTTCTTGTGCATCCAGAACGCCTTTCCAGGCCGTCTGGTTGAAACTGTTGTCATCGATGCCGCCGGTATCGGTGACCTGGCAGGCGGTGAATGCCGACGCACCGCTGCCCGCAAGGAGTGCGGTAGCCAAGAATGTCGGAGCAAGCGTCTTCTTGAAGCTGAACATACTGTTTCCCTTTCTGTTCGCGGCGGGTCTAGATTCCGGGTCCAGGTATTGCGACTTTGTATCGCGACGGTCAGCAAAGCTTCGACCCAAAAAAGCAATACCAACCGCAACCTATATACCGAGCCTATACCGGGAAAAACGATTCTGCACTTGATTCACGTTAGCGCAGCAGCATCGTCACGTTCCACCCGCGATCGAGACGATCCGGCCATCTTCGAGAGTCAGAATACGGTCAGCACGGTCGAGGATCCGGTTGTCATGTGTTACAAGCAAGGTCGTCGTTCCCCGCTCGGCTCCGAGGCGTTTGAGCATATCGATAATCGTAGCGGCGCTGTCCTTGTCGAGCGCGGCAGTTGGCTCGTCCGCAAGAACCAATGCAGGGTTGCCGACAAGTGCCCGGGCCACCGCGACGCGCTGTTTCTGGCCGCCCGACAGGTTGGCGGGCAAGTAGTCCAGACGGTCAGAAAGGCCGACGAGGCCAAGCGCCTGTGTCGCCGCACTCCGCGCTAGCTCGTCAGGCACGCCGGGGCGGACCTGAACGCCCATGATCACGTTTTGCATGGCCGTCAGGCTTTCGTGCAGATTGTGGGACTGAAAGATGAAGCCGAGCCGCTGGCGCAGCGCGGTCAGTTCCGCCTCACTCGCGCCGTGCAGTTCATGGCCCAACAAACCCACCGTGCCATTCTGCACCCCCCGCAAGCAACCCAGCAGTGTCAAAACCGTGGTTTTCCCCGACCCCGATGGCCCCATCAGCACCGTGAGGCTGCCGCGCGGCAGGGCGAGGTCGATGTCAAAAAGCGCCTGCTTGCGCGCCTCGCCGTCGCCGAACCAGTGGCTCAGCCCGCGTGCTTCAACGATCATGTTGCTGCCCATGGTGCCCCCTTCAGAACAGATCGGCCGGGTCGGCCGCCGCAAGCCGCCGCGTGGCAAATGTGCCCGAGAGCACCGAAAAGACCACCGTCCCGACAAAGACCATGATCGCCATGGATGCCGTCATTCCCAGAGGCAGGGCCGTGACCTTGCCCATCAATGTCAGGATCGCCGTGCCCACCGCCAGCCCCGGAAGAAAGCCCAGAATACCCAAGATCAGCGCCTCTTCGACGACGATGCCAAGAAAGAAGCGCGAGCCATACCCCATGGCTTTGAAGGTCGCGTATTCGCGCAGATGGTCGGCCACATCGGCCGACAGCACCTGATAGACGATCACCAACCCAACCAGTACACCGATCAGTACGCCGAAGCCGAAAATGAGGCCGGTCGGGCGCTGCATCTGCTGATAGCGCAAATCTTCCTGCGCGGCGTCGGCATAGCTGCGAATGCGCAGCGTGGGGTCGGAAATCAATCCGCGCAATCGGGACGTCACAGCCGCAACATCGGCGCCGGGGCGAACGCGCAACAGAATATGATCCGGCGCGCCGGAACTGCGGGACGGGAACAGCGACAGGAAGGTCTGGTCGGATATGAACATAAAGCCGTCGCCGCCAAAGCCCCCGCCACCGGCGAAGGTGTCAAGCGCGGTCAGGGTTCGGTTCTGCGTCTCAAACGATAGCGGTGTCTGCGGCCGGATTGCGGCGGCCTCATCACGGGTCAAACCGCGTGCCAGCCGGTCAAGGATCGCCACATCCTGCACCTGCAACAGCGCGATTTTTCCGGCAATCTCGGGCGCGAGAAAGCCCGGCTCGGCAGGGTCGATGCCAAAGGTGGTGAAACTGATGTCCTTGCCGCCCCGATCCCATGGCACATTGCTGACAAACAGCCCCATGCCCGCTGTCACGTCGGGGTCGGCGAAGGCTTGCAACATCCACTGCCGCGCGACGTTGCCCCCTTCGGCCAATGCGTTCGCATCAGAGGCCGAAATCATGATGTCGGCGCTGAAAAACTCATAGGGACGCAGCGTTGCCGTCCCCATCGAGTTCATGATGCCAAGTTGCACGAAGACCAGCACATTGGCAAAGGCTACGCCCGAAAGCGCCGCCAAAAAGCGGCCCCGCTTATGCGTCAGTTGCAGCCAGCCGATCGGAAGACGGCCGAAGATCCATTGCAGAAGGCGGCTCATTGCCCGGCCCGCGCACCCGCGCCGGTGTCGATCCGCGCAACAGCTTCAAGCCCGACGTACCGCGCCGCCAGCGCCGACGATACGGCATCAAGCGTAACCAGAACCCGGATTACCCGCGCGTCGGAGTTGGCCGCAGCATCGTCCGAAATCAGGCCCTGCCGCCCGACGGTTAGCCCGATGCTTTCCACCGTGCCGCGTAGCGTCTGGCCCAAAGCGGGCGCTGCCAGTTCGACCGGTTGGCCAACCGCCACCGCACTAACGCGGTCTTGCCAAACCTCGACCTCGGCCATCATCACGCTGGTATCACCCATCTGCATGATGCCGTCACTCGGCGGACGCTGCCCCGGCGTGGCGTTAATATCGAGTATCGTGCCGTCAATCGGCGCGCGCACCTCGGCGCGGGCCATGTCCATCCGCGCGCGGGCCAGATCGGACTCGGCGGCGGCGACGTTGCGCTCGGCAACGACGACATCGGGTTGATCGTCCAGCGCGCCTGCGCTGAACCGGGCGAGCGTTGCCTCGGCGCGCTGGACGGCAATCTGTGCAGTTTCGGCCGCGGTACGCGCCGCATCCAGCGTGGTGCTGGGCGAAACACCAAGTTGGGACAGATTTTCGATGCGCGCGAGGTTGCTTGCGGATTCCCGTTCGGACGCGCGTGCCTGATCCAGTGTTGCCTGCGCTTCGGCGCGGCTGGCCGTAATGGCGCTGCGGGTCTGCGCCAGTGTTGCCTGACGGACGGCAAGATTGGCCTCGGCCGTCAGCGCGGCACTTTCCAGTGCCTGGCTGTTGTCAAGCCGTGCAACCGGCGCGCCGCGCGTCACGACGTCACCGACCGAGACGAGGATCTCTGCCACCCGCGCATCGCCCGCACCATAGGGCGCGGCCACAATCGCTACATCGCCACGCGGCATCAACCGCGACAACCCGACTACGTCGCTTGGCAGTAGGGTATCTGCCATCTCTGGGGGCAACTCGATGTCGGGGGGCAATGCGATTGGAGTGTCGGCCCCACCCCCGGGTTGCAGCCCGGTCATCGCGTAGAACCGCTGCAGTCCAGGCGGCTGATAATACATGCCGATTACCCCACCCGCGAACATGGAAACCGGAATCAGCAGGACGAGCATATACCACTTGCGGGACCGGCGGCGTTGCGGCAGAGGCGTGGACTCGGCCCCGTCAAGATCCCTGCCCAGATCGAGCGGCAAGTCAGGCGCGTTCTTGGCAGTCATCTGGGCGTCCTTCCGGGTGATGAACGAGGGCGGCAATGCGCGCCGTCCTCGCAAACTCCAATTACAAATTCATCGAGGCAGATGGTGCCGCAACATTCTTGCCAAGATCAGCGAACCAGCCGTCGATGCTGGCAAAGAATTTGCTGCGCGCAACACGGCTGTCACCGCCTGTCCCACTTAGCAAGAGCAAGTATTGCGTCAGTATCTTAAATACAAGGCGGGGGGTTGCCAGACCCGCGCGAAGCAGTCTCAGTATACCCAAACCCGACTGATATCTGCCTGCGCAAGGCCGCGTTCCTCAGCCAGAGTGGCGGTACGGTTCTGTTTGAAATGTTGTCGACTGTGGAACGCGCACTCGGTGTTGAAAAGGTTGCGAGCTGACGCATCCATAGCGTCGAACTTCTGCTGACATCACATCTGTCGCAAGTGCATCCGTCAAATAGTGTTTAAAAGCCTCCCGATCATCACACCCTTGCCCCGTCACTCTCAGCTCTGGGAAAGCTGACATGGTCAATTTCAGCAGAAATTGTTGGTGACCACGACGATTCCACACTCTGGGATCAAGGCAATCCTCGCCAGCACGGTCCATGCATAGAGGTTGATACACACATAGTGGCGAACGTCTGCGCGCACGACTTCGTGCGGCTGGTTGCCATCAGGGTTGAACTGCGCGGCCCGCCGCTGGGGCAACCTCCGATGCGATCGCCCAAGATGTTTCATCCGCCACCCGCAGGTCTGCGACGATCACCACATCGTAGAACCGCCGCGCTCCGGTCTTGCGACCACGCTGCGGCCACATCGGCTCGGGCACCTGAAAGGCGCGCCGGGCTTGTGGAAAGCCGTATTTCAGGTCGGTGGCGGTTTGGTAAAACCGCGCCTGCTGGCGGGCATATTCCAGACGCGCGCCCATGTGGAAGCCGCGATAACCAAATGCCGAATGTGCCGTCTGCGACCCGGCAGACTGGCGCTGAAAAGACACCGGGCCGGTTGGCAGGGACACCGCCGCACCCTGGCCAAATACGATGTTGATGCGATCGATGAACTCGGAATCCGCCCCAGGACAGACACTATCCCAGAAACCGATCTCTCGTGCGATCTCGTCGCGCCGAAACATGAACGGCGACATGTTGCAAAACGTGTACCATCCCGCGTTGCCACGCCGGTAGAACTCCAAATCCTCGGTTGCGCGGGTCTGCTGTGAATCATTGGCCACACAATCGGGGGGTTCCAGCAGATGCCGCGCCTGAAGCGCCAGCTTCTGCGGGTGCGACCAGTTGTCGGCATCGTTGCAGGTGACAGATTTCCCTGCCGCCTCGCGCAGGGCAAAGTTTCGCGCCACGTAGGGTCCACCTTTATCCGCCGCGCAGATCAGCCTACCTCTCGGGTCGCGCTCAGCCCACGCGCTGACGACTTTCGCGGTCGCATCGGTGCTGCAATCGTTGGTGACGATCAACTCGATATTGCGCCAAGTCTGCACCAGCAGCGAGCCGATCACGGTGCCTATGAATTCCGCTTAGTTGCAGGCAGGCATGATCACTGTAATCAACGGCTGCTCGGCCGGGCCTTCGGGCGCGGCATTTGCTTGCAGCCTGTCGTAGGTGCTGGCAGCGGGTTCATCATGCAAGCTGACATCGGCCAATCCGGCGCCCCGCAATGCCTCGTTGTTCCGCAAGATCTTGGCCGCGAATTCAGGCTCGCAATTCGCAAGACCCAGATACAGATACAGATACAGATACAGATACAGATACAGATACAGATACAGATCAAGGTGCGGGGCGCGTTCCAGATCTTGTAGAAGGATTTCGCGGGCCCGTGCCGTATCGCCCAGACGCAGATAGGCTTCGCCCCTAAGAATGACCGAGGCGCGCCGGTAAGCCGGCTCGACATCATCGCTAAGTGCCAATTCGAAATAGTCCAGGACCGTGCGCAGATCAGAGGGGCTATCACCGGCCAGATGCAGCACCGCCAGATCACGGGCCGCAAGCTTGCGCCGCCTCGGCTTGCTGAAATCCCGCGCGATTGCGATCAGGTCGGCCATTGCCATTTCGCGAAACCCGAGGTTCAGCAGCAACTTGCGGTACCGCGTGATTGAATGCTGCGTCATCATGTGGCCCCGAAAAATGAATTTGCCGCAACGGGACCGGCTTGTGCCGCCAAAGCGAAACACCGGAGATTCGAGCGGCTGTTGCCAACGACTTGTTCAAAATTGGACCACAGGCCACTTTGGAATTCATACGGTTCTCATGGCGCCGAGTTAAGATGGGGGCCTAGAACTTGAATAAGGTCAAGAAGTGCCGGAAAAGTCTTGTCAGAGGCACTTTACTTGAGCCGAGCAGGGCACACACCGTGAAACCCTGCCCGCAGGTGGTCCAATGCTACGGGCTGGACGAACCAACGCCGCACTCAATCACTTTTGGGAAAGAGCTTTGCTGCAAGTTAGCACGCCCAGTTAGCCGCTCTGCGCCCGGAGGCACCGGCGCGCTGCGACGATTCGGCACAATTTTCGACTTATCCTTGCGTTCATCCGTCTACAAACGCCACTATCAAACTGTAGCATTGCGCCAAACTATCTGGACATTACTTGAAGTTAGAGAGGAACGCGTAGGATGACCAACCTCAAACTCGGCACGGTCGATTTACGCGACGACGACATCGCAATAATCGGTATGGGATGCCGGTTTCCGGGTGGTGCCAATTCGCCGCAGGCCTATTGGAATCTGCTGATGCGCGGCGGTGATGCGATCGTGGATATTCCTCACGAGCGGTTCGATATCGACGCCTATTTTGATCCGCGCGCTGGGCTGAGTGGCAAGACATATGCCCGGCAGGCTGGGTTGATCGAAGACATTGATTTGTTCGATGCCGAGTTTTTCGGCCTGTCGCGGCGCGAAGCCGAGCGTATGGACCCACAGCAGCGGTTGCTGCTTGAATGTGCGTGGGAGGCACTGGAGGACGGTGGCATACGGCTGGACAGACAGGCATCGGAAACTGGGGTCTTTGTCGGTATTTCGACGAATGATTACGCCGGGATGCAGGCTGGTGTCGGCGAGATGGACGCAATCGACATCTTCACCGCAACTGGCGGTGCCTTTTCGATTGCTGCCAACCGATTGTCGCATGTGTTCGCCCTCAAAGGGCCCAGCCTAGCAGTTGATACTGCGTGTTCCTCAGCACTGACGGCGGTCCATCTGGCGGTACGCTCGTTGCGGGCCGGCGATTGCAAGGTCGCCCTTGCGGGCGGCGTCAACGCGCTTTTGATGCCCACGCATTTCATTGCCTTCTCCCGCATGTCCATGCTGTCGCCCGACGCGCGGTGTCAGGCCTTCGATGCGCGCGCCAACGGCTTCGTGCGCGGCGAAGGCGCGGGTCTGGTTGCGCTGCAACCCCTGCGCGCGGCGCTGGCCGAGGGGCGGCGCATCCATGCGGTCATCCGCGGCACAGCCGCCAATCAGGACGGCCATACCAGCAGCCTGACGGTGCCCAGCGCCGAGGCGCAGCACGCGCTGGTTCTGGCCGCCTGCCGCGATGCCGGGGTGGACCCGGCCAGCATCGACTATGTCGAGGCGCACGGCACCGGCACGCAGGTTGGCGACCCGATTGAGGCCAGCGCTTTGGGCAGGGCAATTGGTCAAGCGCGGGGCGATCTTGGGCCGTTGCTGATCGGCTCTTCCAAAACCAATATCGGTCATCTGGAATCGGCCGCAGGTGCTGCGGGGCTGATTAAGGCGGCGCTGGTGCTGTCGCACGGCATGGTGCCGCCAAATCTGCATTTTCGTTCACCGTCGCCCAATATCGATTTCGCCACACTGAACCTCAGGGTCGTAACCGAACCCACGCCCCTGCCCCGCGGCGTCGCGCGCGTCGGCGTGAACAGCTTCGGTTTTGGCGGCAGCAATGCGCATCTGGTGCTGCAAACGGCACCGACGCCCGCGTGGCCTCGATCAATCAGCGACCCTGAGGCTGTATTGCTGGCGCTTGCGTTAACACAGCCAGAACGCTTACCGGCCGTGGCCGGGCGCTGGCGGACCTTTGTCGAGGGGTCAGAAACGCCGCTGGCCAATCTCTGTCACGCCGCCGCGACCCGCCTCAATCCGCGCGCCGGACGGCTGGCCATCGCCGCGCCGAACCGTGATGCGCTGCTAGAGCGGCTGTCCGCCTTAGAGGCGGGCGAAGCTGACGTTGCTGGCGTATCGCAGGCCAGCGGCGGCGCGGGCGAAGGGCCGGTGTTTGTCTACAGCGGGCAAGGCACGCAGTGGTGGGGTATGGCGCGCGGCCTGATCGGGTGTGAGCCGGTGTTCGACGCGGTGTTGGCCCGGGCTGATGTGTTGTTCGCGCAGTGGGGTGGCTGGTCGTTGATCGAGGAATTGTCGCGCGATGCCTCAACCTCACAGTTGGATAACACCGCCTTCGCACAGCCAGCGATTTTCGCGGTGCAAGCGGCGCTAACCGAACTCTGGCGTTCGTGGGGGGTGGAACCTGCGGCCTGTGTCGGCCATTCGGTCGGCGAAGTGGCGGCGGCTTGGGCCGCCGGCGTGCTGGAGTTCGACGAGGCGGCGCGCGTGATCTTTCATCGTGGCCGCTGCATGGAGGGCGCGCCCGATCGTGGCGCCATGCTGGCCGCCGCCCTAAGCGAAGACGCCGCGTTTGCACTGGTCGGAGGCTTGGGTGGAGCAGTGTCGGTTGGCGCGGTCAACAGCCCCGGCATGGTAACGCTGGCGGGTGACACGGATGCGATTGCGGCATTGGGCGAAGACCTTCAGGCGCGCGGCATTTTCCAGCGCAAGCTGACGGTGCAATATGCCTTTCACAGTCACCACATGGAACCGGTGCAAGCGCCGCTGCTGGCGGCGCTGGGCACCGTTACCGTGCACCCGGCCCGTGTGCCGCTGATGTCCACCGTAACGGGCTTGGCCGCGACCGAGGGCGATTTCGCTGCGCCCTACTGGTGGCGCAACGTGCGCGAACCGGTTTTGTTCGGCCCGGCAATCGCTCGCTTGGCTGCGCAGGGCCACGGCACCTTTCTTGAGATTGGCGCGCACCCAGCGCTGGCGGGGCCAATTACAGAAAGCGCGCGGGATGGGGGCGCCGATACGCCGCTGGTGCTGGGGTCGCTGCGTCGCAACGGCGCTGATCGCGCCGATTTGCTGGCGAGTCTTGGCGCACTCTGGGTGCGCGGTCAGTTGGTGGATTGGGATGGGGTGCTGGGCGGGCCGCGCATGTCGGTGGACCTGCCGCGCGAGGCGTGGCAACGTAAGCGGTATTGGACCGAGGCGCCCTCGGTCAGCGATGACCGCAGCGCGCATCTACGCCACCCGCTGATCGACCGGCGCTTGGCGGGCGCGCAACCTGTCTGGCAAACCCGGCTTGATCTGCAGCGCCTGCCTTGGCTGGAAGATCACCGCGTGCAGGGGCACGTGGTTTTCCCGGCCGCCGGGTATCTGGACATAATGTTAGGCGCCGCTGAATCGCTCGCGCCCGACGCGTTGACCTCGGGTGCGGGGTTCATGCTTGATGGTGCGGATTTTCGCCGGATGCTGGTCTTGCCGAGCAGCGGCGACGCGGTGCAACTGGAGCTTCGAGGGCGCGCGGGTGATGGCGGCTTCGAACTGTTCAGTCGTGAAGGCGGTGCAGACTGGGCGTTGAATGCCACAGGCTCGTGGCGCACGGTTGATGGCGGGCATCGCCCACCACCGCTCGACTTGGCCGATATACGCGCGGACATGAGCGAACCTGTCGCGCCTGACGCGCTCGCGGCACTTCATGCCGAGTCCGGGCTGAACTACGGCCCCGCGTTTCGGGGCCTGCACCGGATCACACGCAGCGACGGTGTGGCGCTTGGCGATGTGCGCCTGCCCGAAGGGCTGGAG
Organism: Rhodobacteraceae bacterium UBA6213; assembly: GCA_002421605.1. Taxonomy (GTDB): domain Bacteria; phylum Pseudomonadota; class Alphaproteobacteria; order Rhodobacterales; family Rhodobacteraceae; genus UBA6213. Next base: position 138,843 of record DISJ01000013.1, read on the forward strand.
GGCGCGGGCCACGCCTTGCACCCGGCGCTGCTGGATGCCTGTTTCCAACTGCTGACCGTGGCAATCCCAAGGGATGCGCAACTTGACGGCGGCCCGTTCCTGCCGGTCGAATTGGATCATCTGTGGCTGTACCGCCACCCCGGGCGCGACCTCGTCGCGCGGGTTGTCGTAACCCATGCCGCCGGGCGGCGGATCGGCTGCGACATTACCTTGTGCACACCGGAGGGCGCCCCCGTTGCGGTGCTGGAAGGGTTCCGCTGTCAGGCAGTCTCGCGCCAGCGCGCGGGATCGCCGGGCGATGCCGAAAGTTGGCTCTACAGGCAGATGTGGTATCCATCTGCGCGCGCACAGACACCGCGCGCGCGGTTGGCGCCAATGCAAGACATCGTAGCAGCGGCAGAGGCGATTTCGGCGCGTGACTCTGCACCCGACGGGCGGCTTGGATGCCGGGTGGCGATGGCCGAACCAATTGCGGCGCATGTTACCGACCAGATCGTGGCGGCGCTACGCACACTCGGCTGGAGGCTGCGCGCTGGTGACGCCGAACCCCTGCCCCACCTGCAATCCCGACTGGGCATCGTACTCGCGCATCGCCGCCTTTTCGCGCGCTTCCTGTCGTTCCTTGTGGCCGACGGGATTATCGCGATGAACGACGGGCAAGTGCGGGTTCTACGCGCACCGCGCCGCGCGACGCTCGATCGTGACTGGCGCAACCTGTATCATCAAGACCCCGGCATGTTGCCGGAATTGACGCTGATCCGCACCTGTGGCGCGCAATTGGCCGCAGTACTATGCGGCAAAGCAAACCCGCTGGAAGTTCTGTTTGAGGGCGCAAACCAAGGCGTGTTGGAGCAGTTCTATCAATCCGACTATACCATGGTCGGCTACAACACGATGGTGGCCGAGGCGGTGCGTTCGTCGGTCGCGACGGTGCCGGCAGGGCGCCCCATCCGGGTGCTGGAAATCGGCGCCGGAACCGGCGGATTGACGGCGCACGTTCTGCCAAGCCTGCCCGCGCAAACTACGCGCTACGTCTACACCGATATCTCCAACGCTTTCTTCACTCGGGCCGAAAAGCAACTCTACGATCACCGCTTCGTCGAATTCGCCACGCTTGATATTGAAGGGGACCCCCTTGCACAGGGGTTCGATGCCGAAAGTTTCGATATCATCCTTGCCTCGGACGTGTTCCACGCGACACGCGATCTTGGCGCGGCACTGGCAAACGCGCGACGGCTGCTGGCGCCAGACGGTCTGCTGGCGTTTATCGACCTCGTTAAGGCGCCACGCTCGGCCGACCTCATGTTCGGGATGACTGCGGGATGGTGGCGCTTTGACGACGCCTTGCGCCACGACCATCCGATCCCTGACCGGCAGACATGGAAGCGTGCGATGGCTGCGGCGGGCTATGTGCAAATCGAACCAGTCGAGTTGGCGGGGTGCGAAACTCTCGCGGGGCAGATGGTGATGTTGGCCCGTGCGCCCGCTGCGGCAACGCCAGCCGTAGCGCCGGCCTATGCGCTGGGCGGCGAAGCCAAACCTTGGCTGCTGTTGGATGATCGTGCGGGATCTGGCCTGCATCTTTGCAAGCGTTTGCGCGCCGAGGGGCGTGTGATGGTACTGGCGACGCCGCACTCCACCCCCGGCAGCGACCCGACGTGGGACTCGCCTTGGTCCTGTGCATTCGACCCACATGTGCCCGCCCAGATCGCAACGATGCTGGACGAGTTGCAGCGGCACGAGCTGTGGCCCGAGCGGGTTATCTTTGCAAACGGGCTGGATGCACCCGATCTGGAATGCGTGGACCCGGATGCAATCGTTACCGGGCAGAGTGGCGGAACACTGGCGCTGATGCGTCTGGTGCAAGCACTGAGCGGTGAGGGCCGCGCGCCAACCCGCCTTGCCGTGCTGACACGCAACGCGCAGACGGTGGGCATCGCGGATGAGGCGCCAGTCAACCCGGTCGCGGCACCGGCGTGGGGGCTGGCCCGGGTGGTGATGAGCGAGCATCGCGCGCTCGACTGCATCGCAATCGACATCGACGACCCCGCCAACCCCGAAACGCTGGCGGCCTTGTTGGCCGAACTGAGTGAGCCAAGTTCTGAACGCGAGATCGCCCTGCGGCGTGGCGCGCGGTTCTACAACCGGATCGAGCGCGTCGGTTTCGAGTTGCTTTCGCGGCCAGATCCAGCGGCCCGCCACCGGCTTGAAATCCCCGCGCCGGGGGTGCTGGAACGGCTGGCCTTCGTGGCGCGTCCGCGCATCGCCCCCAAGAACGGCGAAGTCGAGATCAAGGTCGAGGCTGCGGCTTTGAACTTTCGTGATGTGATGAAGGCGATGGGAATTTATCCCACTTCGGGCCCCGAGGACGAATTGCCCGGCGATGAATGTGCCGGTGTCGTCAGCGCCGTTGGCCCCGGCACGCGGGGCTTTGCCGTCGGTGATCGGGTGCTGGCACTGGGCGCGGGCTGCTTTGCCTCTTATGTGACGTTGCCAGTGGCGTTGGTTTTCGCGATGCCCAAATCGCTGGAGTTTGACGCGGCGGTGACTATTCCGGTGCCGTTCCTGACAGCGTGGCACGCCCTGCATGAGGTCGCGCGGATCCGGCGCGGTGACACCGTGCTGATCCACGCGGCAACCGGCGGTGTCGGGCTGGCGGCGATGCAGGTTGCCACGCGCGCCGGGGCCACGGTTCTGGCAACTGCCGGGTCGGAGGGCAAGCGCGCGCTGTTGCACGCGCTGGGGGTGCGCTACGTAATGAACTCGCGCACGCTGGGTTTTGCTGATGAAGTGCGCGCCATCACCGGTGGGCGTGGGGTGGACATCATCCTGAACGCGTTGGCAGGGCGGGCGATCGAACAGGGGCTAGCCTCGCTGGCACCGGGCGGGCGGTTTCTCGAAATCGGCAAGCGCGATATCTACCAGAACACCCGTATCGGGTTGCGGCCATTTCGCAATGCGATCAGCCTGACCTCAATCGATCTTGCGCAGGTGATGACCACGCAACCGGCGCTTGCTGCGCGCTCGATGCGCAAAGTGCTACGCCAGATCGAAGCTGGCCACCTGACGCCACTGCCGCATCGTAGCCTGCCAATGGCGCGCGCGCAGGATGCGTTTCGGCTGGTGTCGCAGGCCAAGCATATCGGAAAAATCGTGCTATCGGCGCGCGAATCAAGGGTTGTGGCCCTTGCCCCGCGCACCACAGCGTCGGTATCGCTACGGGGCGATGCGACCTATGTGATTGGCGGCGGCTTGGGTGGCTTTGGGCTGGTCTTGGCCGACGGATTGGTCCGCGCTGGTGCCCGCCACCTTGTTCTGATCGGGCGCACTGGCGCGTCTAGTCCAGAGGCGGCCCGCGCTGTGGCGCGGTTGCGCGCGGCGGATGTCAACGTTCGCGTCGAGGCACTGAACCTCGCCAAGGAAGCTGACGTGGCTGCCACATTTGCCCGTATCGGTTCACTGATGCCGCCGATCCGCGGCATATTCCATTCTGCGATGGTGCTCGATGACGTGCTTCTGGCGCAATTGACTCCGGCACGGCTGGCGCGGGTCATGCAACCCAAAGTCGCTGGCGCATTGGCCCTGCACCGCGCCAGCCGCAATTTGCCCTTGGACCATTTCGTGATGTTCTCATCGCTGGCGGCGCTGATCGGTAGCAGTGGTCAGGCAAACTATGTTGGCGCCAACAGCTTCCTTGTCGGTCTTGCCCAGCACCGACATGCACAGGGGCTGCCAGCGTTGGCCGTGGATTGGGGCCGCATTTCCGGCGCAGGGCATGTTGCGCTCAACGACGAACTTGGTGAAAGGCTGGAACGGGCTGGGCTTTTGGGGATGCCCGCCACCGCTGCTGTTGACGCTCTGTTGCGCCTGATGGCCACCGAATCTGCGCACGCCGCGTTGATGAACGTTGACTGGGAGACGTGGCGGCGCAGCCAGCCGGGCGAGGTTCCAAACCGGCTTGCCAACCTCGTGGCGACCGATGACGCGGCGCAAGGCGTTGCGACGGCCAGCCTGCGCGAGCGACTGATGAACGCGCGCGAAGACAACCGCGGTGAAATCGCGATCGCCGCGCTGCGCGAACAGGTCGGTGCCGTCTTGCGCCTGCCACCCGACGAAATTGATCCAGAAGCGGCCCTAACAGACATGGGGCTCGATTCGTTGATGGCGATTGATCTGGTGATGCGACTGGAATCGGCACTGGACATCAGCATCCCGACAAGCCGCGTCAGCACCGGGTTAAGTTTGCATGATCTTGCAGCAATGGTTCTGGGATTGTTGAGCGGAGCCGAAGTTTCCGCACCCCCCCAGGCCGCGCCGGATGGGAACGCAGAACCTGACCACGCGGCACCCGCCTCGTGTCTTGTGACCTTGCGGCAGGGCGAAGGCCATGTGCCGCTGATTCTGGTGCATCCAACTGGTGGTGATCTGAAGCTCTATGACCCACTGGTCGCTTCCATGCCGCCGGGAGGGGCGATCCTTGGGCTGCGTTCGCGCACGGTTGCTGCGGGGCTTGAAGAATACGCGAGCGCCGAGCATATGGTCAGCGCCTATGCAGACCTGCTCTGCACACGCCTGCCGGAAGGGCCGCTTGCACTCGCCGGGTTTTCGATGGGCGGGTTTATGGCTCTGGCTTTAACCGCGGAACTGGAATCGCGCGGGCGGCTGGTGATACTCACCTGCATGATCGATGCAAATCCAAAGTGGATCGATCCAGCACTCGACCCGGCCGACCGTTTAGGTTTGTTGATGGGTGAATTCATCACCGCGATTGGCGCGCAGGGCGCGCTGCAATGGCATGATGGACCGCCCGACCGATCGGCAGTCGACGGTCTTATTCGCGCGACGGCGCCTTTGCCCGAGCCCGAGCGGGTGCAAGCCTTTCTTGACTGGCTACCAAGCGTCGGGCGCACCGACCCCCGCATCGCACCCGAACAGGTGCGTCGAATTGTCGCACTCTATCTGCGCCATATTGGGTTGTTCGAAGGTGCAACCTTCGCGCCTTTGCGCGCGAAGATCCGGATTTTCACGTCGGTCAGCGACGCCGATGACAGCGCGGTTTGGGCATCTCTGGTCAAGACAGATGCAAAGAGCACAGCCCAAACGGCGCCAAAACGGCAGGTGTTCGGCAGCGATCATCTGGGCATTCTGAAGCCACCGGTGGTGCGCGCAATCGCCAACGCGCTCAACACGGCTATCAGTGAAAACCTGTTGGAACTGGGCAAACTGCGCGTTTGATGGCGTAAGGCGCCCGCTAACATCGCTCGCCTGGCCGCGTTTCCCAACTTGCGTTTTTTGCAGGCTGAATAGTCTCTGGTTTCCTAGACGCATTGCAGCTTCTGTTATTGGCAGCGGTTCGAAGGCAATCAGGGGCAGCATGCCACTCCTAACGCGTTTGCGCTGCGAACTGTTGCGGAGCGCGATGTTGTCGTGGACTTCTTCGTGTGCTTTATACTTTTCGGCGAAGGCGTTCGCGTTCAAGCACAGCTATGACGTTAGCGGAGGGCATCGCGTCTTCCTCGCTTGCACAATTACCATGCAAGGCGTTCACAAATCTAGCGATTATTCATTCTTCAAAACTTTGACGCGTTCGCATTCGCCAGCCATCGCTCTTTGGCGGCCTCAGGCATTCTGGCAATAAGTCAGGCGTCACTGGCCAATCAACATGTATGACGGCACCGGTCGGCGAAATTTTCGCAACGCGCCGGATGGCGCCCACACGCTTGCGGGTTGCGAGATCTGATCAAATCCGATTATCTATTTGCAGCATGTCCGATGAGACAGACGATGGCGCCGTTCGCGATGAACGGCGCCAAGTCAAAAATGCAGGGGGGTCTAATGGAATACTTTGTTCAGCAATTGGTGAACGGGGTAACGCTGGGGTCGATCTACGGTCTGATCGCGATCGGCTACACCTTGGTTTACGGCATTGTCGGCATGATCAACTTTGCCCATGGCGACATTTTCATGGTCGGCGCTTTCGTTGCGCTGATCGTGATTACTGCGTTGGGGCTGACTGCCTCGACCGGGTTGGGACTTTCGATTCTGGCGCTGATTCTGGTGCTGGTGATTTCGATGGTCGTTGCCTCGGTTTACGGCTGGACGGTTGAACGGGTGGCCTACCGGCCGCTGCGCGGCTCGTTCCGGTTGGCGCCACTGATTACCGCGATCGGGATGTCGATCGTGTTGCAGAACTTCGTCCAGATCAGCCAAGGCGCGCGTGTGAAACCGTTGCAGCCGATCATCAGCGGCGGCCACACCCTGATGCGCCGGGTTGATGCCCAAGGCGAATTCGCGGTGCAAATTTCCAACATGCAAATCTTCATCATCGTGATCACCTTCTCGCTGATGGTGGCGTTCACCCTGCTGATTGCCAAGACCCCACTGGGGCGAGCGCAGCGCGCCTGCGAGCAAGACACCAAGATGGCGGCGCTGTCGGGGATCAACGTTGACCACACCATCTCGCTCACATTCGTGCTGGGCGCGGCGCTGGCGGCGGTGGCGGGGCTGATGTTCCTGCTTTACTACGGCGTTATAGACTTCTTCATCGGCTTCGTGGCCGGAGTGAAGGCGTTCACGGCAGCGGTGCTGGGTGGCATCGGCTCCTTGCCCGGCGCGATGTTGGGCGGGATGGTGATCGGCCTTATCGAGACCTTCTGGTCGGCCTATTTCTCGATCGAATACAAGGATGTCGCGGCGTTTGCCATGCTGGCGCTAGTGCTGATCTTCCTGCCGCAGGGGCTGCTGGGCAAACCCGAAGTCGAGAAAGTATGATGCAGCACAAGGCCCCCCAAACCGCGCTGCGCCGCATGGTCACCGATCTGGTGACGACGGCTGTCATCGCGCTGGTGATTTTTGGCGTGATGGTCGGGCTCAAGACCGACACCATCCCCGGCGGTCTGGAACTGACACCGCGCTGGCTTGCGACAATCGAAATCGTGGCAGTGGTGGTGCTTGGCCGCTTGATGCTGCATCTGATCTGGTGGCGACGCAAACCGGGTGTGGGTGCGGGAACCACATGGGTTCCGGCCAGAGTGCTGCGCGGCTGGGCGCATACTCTGGTTCATTTGGGCAAGTTGGCGCGCCCGGCGCTGCTGGTGTTCGCGCTGGTGATGCCGTTTCTGCCCTTCACCGACCGCTATTTGCTGGACCTCTCGATTTTGGTGCTGACCTACATCATGCTGGGCTGGGGACTGAACATTGTGGTTGGCCTCGCGGGGCTGCTTGATCTTGGCTATGTCGCCTTCTACGCGGTCGGGGCGTATTCCTACGCGCTGCTGGCGGCGCATTTCGGCTGGTCGTTCTGGCTGTGCCTACCGCTTGCGGGCATTTTGGCGTCGTTCTGGGGTATCATCCTCGGGTTTCCGGTGCTGCGGCTGCGCGGCGACTATCTGGCGATCGTGACGCTGGCGTTTGGCGAGATCATTCGGATCGTGCTCTTGAATTGGTACTGGTTCACCGGCGGCCCGGACGGGCTGTCGGGTATCCCTCGCCCCGACTTCTTCGGCATTGTCGGCTTTGAGCGTGGGCCGGGCGGCTTTGCCGATACATTCGGGCTCGAATATTCCTCTCTGCACCGGATCATCTTTCTATATTTCCTGATCCTCGCGCTGGCGCTGCTGACCAACTTTGTCACCATGCGCTTGCGCCGCCTGCCAATTGGGCGCGCTTGGGAGGCATTGCGCGAAGACGAGATCGCCTGCCGCTCGCTTGGGCTAAACACCACAACGGTCAAGCTTTCTGCCTTTGCCACCGGGGCGATGTTCGCAGGCTTTGCCGGGGCGTTCTTTGCCACCCGTCAGGGCTTCATCTCGCCTGAAAGCTTTACCTTTACCGAGTCGGCGCTGGTGCTGGCGATCGTGGTGCTAGGCGGCATGGGCTCGCAAATGGGCGTGGTGATTGCCGCCGTGGCGCTGATCGGCGGTTTCGAGGTGTTCCGCGAATTTGCACAATACCGGATGCTGATTTTCGGGCTCGCTATGGTGCTGATCATGATCTGGAAGCCGCGCGGGCTGATTTCCGGGCGTGAGCCGACGATCTTTCTTGGGGCGCGCAAGTCGATCTCGGCGGATCTGGTTTCGCAAGGCGAGGGGCACTGAAATGGCAGACGCAAGCCCCGCAGCCAAAGTGCTGCTCAAGGTCGAACACGTAACCATGCGGTTTGGCGGGCTGACGGCAGTGGACGATCTGTCGTTTGATGTGCAGCAGGGCAACATCACCGCCCTGATTGGCCCCAATGGCGCTGGCAAGACCACGGTGTTCAACTGCATCACCGGGTTCTACAAACCCAGCGTCGGCCGGATCACGATGAACCACGCCAACGGACGCTCTTTCCTGCTGGAGCGGCTGGCCGATTTCGAAGTGTCGCGCAAGGCCAAGGTTGCCCGCACCTTCCAGAACATCCGCCTATTCGGTGGCATGACGGCGCTGGAAAACCTGCTGGTAGCGCAGCATAACCACCTGTTGCGCGCGTCTGGCTTCACCTTCGGCGCAGTGCTCGGGCTGGTTGGCTATGGCAAGGCCGAAGCGGAGGCGGTCGATCTGGCGCGCTACTGGCTGGACCATGCGGGCCTGCTGGAGCGGGCTGACGATGCGGCCGCCGATCTGCCCTACGGCGCGCAACGCAGGTTGGAAATTGCGCGGGCAATGTGCACCAACCCGCAGCTTTTGTGCCTTGATGAGCCGGCGGCGGGGCTAAACCCGCGCGAATCCGACGAACTCAACCGCCTTTTGCTATTCATTCGCAAGGAACGCGGCGTGGGCATCCTGCTGATCGAACATGACATGAGCGTGGTAATGGGGATTTCCGATCACATTGTGGTGCTCGACTACGGGCGCAAAATCGCAGACGGCACGCCCGACGAGATTCGCAGCGACCCCAGTGTGATTGCGGCCTATCTTGGGGTCGAGGACGAAGAGGTCGAGGAGGTCGAGCATCAGATCGACGACCTCGCCGGGGGGACAACGGCATGAGCGCAGCGCCCCTTCTGGCAGTTTCCGAGGTTGAAACCTTTTATGGTAAAATCCAAGCCCTGCGTGGCGTATCGCTTGAGGTGTTTGACGGCGAGATCGTCACACTGATTGGCGCCAACGGCGCGGGCAAATCGACCCTGATGATGACGATCTGTGGCACGCCACAGGCGCGTAACGGTCAGATCGTCTATAACGGCGCAGACATCACCCGCCTGCCAACGCACCAGATCATGCAGCTCGGCATCGCGCAGTCGCCCGAGGGGCGGCGCATCTTTGGGCGTATGACGGTGATGGAAAACCTGCGCATTGGTGCCTCGGTCACCGATCCGGCCTATTTCGACGAAGATCTCGAGCGCGTTTTCGCACTATTTCCGCTGCTGAAGGAACGCCAGAATCAACGCGGCGGCACCTTGTCGGGCGGCGAACAGCAGATGCTGGCGATTGCCCGTGCGCTGATGGCACGGCCACGGCTGTTGTTGCTAGACGAGCCGTCGCTGGGGCTTGCCCCGCTGGTGATCCGGCAGATCTTTTCGGCGATCCAAGAACTCAACGAGCAGCAGGGGTTGACGGTCTTTCTGGTCGAACAGAACGCTCACCACGCCCTGCGACTAGCGCACCGGGGCTATGTGATGGTCAACGGCAAGATTACTATGTCGGGCACCGGCATCGAACTGCTGGCCCGTCCCGAAATCCGCGCGGCCTATTTGGAAGGGGGGGCGCACTGATGGGAATTCTGTGGGAAATCGATTTTACCACCTTCTTTTTCGTCACCATAGTGATCGGCGGCGGTGCGGCTTACATGGCTGGGCGCGCGCTGGCCGGAACTTGGAAACCGATTTGGCTTCTGATATTTTATGTGCTGCTGCTCGGCCTTGGCATCCGCTTTTTCCACTTTGCGCTTTTTGGTGGCACATTGCTAACCTTGCATTATTATCTGGTGGACTCGGTGGTGCTGATCGCGTTTGCGCTGCTGGGTTATCGCATTAGGCGGGTCAACCAGATGGTATCGCTATACGCGTGGCTATACGAACGCGCGGGTCCGTTCGCTTGGCGAGAACGGACGTGACCCCACAAAGCCGTCCCGTGCAACCAGTGCGGGTTTCAGACAGGCAGAAAGCCTGAATCAATATGAATGGAGCCCCGGCGGGGAACCGACCGTCCGCAGGCAAGCTTCGCAACAAGGGAGATACTACCAAATGAAGAAAATACTTCTGACCAGCAGCGCATTGTCGCTGGGGCTAATGTTCGGCGCCAGCACCGCCATCGCCGATATCCAAATCGCGGTTGCGGGGCCAATGACCGGGCAATACGCCAGCTTTGGCGCGCAAATGCTGGCCGGTGCCGAACAAGCTGTGGCCGACATCAACGCTGCCGGCGGCGTGAACGGTGAGCAGTTGGTGCTGAACGTCGGAGACGACGCCTGCGACCCAAAACAGGCCGTAGCAGTTGCCAACCAGATGGTGTCGAAAGGCGTCGTCTTTATGGCTGGTCACTTCTGCTCGGGTTCCTCGATCCCGGCTTCGGCGGTGTACAAGGAAGAGGGCATCATCCAGATTTCGCCCGCCTCGACCAACCCGAAGTTCACCGATGAAGGTGGCCCGAACATCTTCCGCGTTTGTGGCCGAGACGATCAGCAGGGTCTGGTTGCGGGCGCGATGCTGGCGGATGAGTACGCGGGCAAAAAGGTTGCGTTCCTCCACGACAAAACCGCCTACGGCAAAGGACTGGCTGACGAAACCCTCAAGGCCTACGAGGCCGCAGGTGGCACACCCGCGATGTATGAAGCCATCACCGCTGGTGAAAAAGACTACACCGCGCTGGTTTCCAAGCTGAAGGACGCCAATATCGACGTGGTCTATCTGGGCGGCTATCATACCGAAGCCGGTCTGATCGTGCGCCAGATGCGCGATCAGGGAATGACCACCCAAATGGTTTCGGGCGACGCGCTGGTGACCAACGAGTACTGGTCGATCACTGGTGACGCTGGCGAAGGCACGCTGATGACGTTCTCGCCCGACCCGCGCAAGAACCCCGGCGCCGCCGATGTTGTAGCCGAGTTCACGGCCAAGAACATCGAGGCCGAAGGCTATGTGCTTTACACCTACGCCGCGGTTCAGGCTTGGGCGGAAGCGGCAGCCACAGTCGGTTCGGTTGCCGATCCGGATGCGATCAGCGAAGCGCTGCACAGCGGCAACTTCACCACTGTGCTGGGCGATCTGTCCTTCGATGCCAAGGGCGACGTGACTCTGCCGGGCTATGTCTGGTACATCTGGCACGACGGCGCGTACGACTACCGCTAGGCCAAGCGCATTGCGCCTTGAACGACAGGGCTGCGCGCGGGGTTCCGCGCGCAGTTTTTTATGCGCTGATGCCCAAGTTGATGGTACCGGATGATCTCATCCGGCAGTGTCAGAACCGAGGTCTTGAGTGGGATCGAACGCTTGCCTCGCCTTTCGGGGTGAACGCACGCAACCCGTTCTGCCGCGCCAAAACCTCGCCCGAAATTGTCCGTCCGGGCGTAATGATGTGCGCTCGAAACACGCTGTTGCGTCAGAATATGAGCGACCTGCTGTGCGAGCGCGGCATCGACATTTGCCAGGCGAAAGTGCGGTTTTGATGGATCAGGTTCGGGCCTCTGTTCGCTTTGAAAATCCGCAAACCCGGGGTTTTTGAAAAAGGATGAACCGCGTCCGCGGTTTGCAGCCACTGGGTTGTGCAGCGGATGTCTCGCCCAGCCTACTCAGATGGGGCCTTTGTGGTCAGGGGTTTCTTCGTCGCTTCATCTCCATTTGGGATCGAGATGCGTCAGCGACAGCCCATCGCGCAATCAGGCCATGCCGTTTTATGGGCGTTGCTGGCTGACATAAATCATTCTGCGATGAACCGTTCAGACAGTCGCGTATTGCCCCATCAGGCCAGCGTCTTCGTGATCAAGAATATGGCAGTGAATCATGAAAGGGTGCATTTCACTCGCGGGTTGCGTGAAGGTCAGTAATATTTCCGAGGGGTGGTCAAGCAGAACGGTGTCCTTTGCAGCCGCAAGGTGCGTGGGCGGCGGACTCCCACCCATCGACAACACGCGAAACATTGCGCCATGCACATGGAACGGATGCGCCATCAGAAACGGATGCACCTCCCAGATTTCCGAGCTGCCGAGCTGTGGCGCAAAGTCGATGCGGTGCATGTCGTAGCGTTGCCCGTTCATACCCATCGCAGGGCCGCTGCCGGGCGCTTTCATGATGCCGCCCGCACCAACTTCGCCCCCCGCGGCACCTACGCCCCCACCCATCCCCGGCCACATATCAAGCGTGACCTTGCGGCGCATAATGGCGCGCGACGGGTCGGGCGCGGCAATCGGAACCAGCCGTTCGGGCAGGTGTGAGGGTGGTGCCGCAAGGTCTGGATCAACCTGAAAGCTGACCATTGGGCCAGAGCCGCTTTTGGGCAGCCCAGTGGGGCCGTGACTGGTCATCGAACCCATCCCGGGCATTCCCGCCACGCCTTCGGGTGGATCAGCGAGTGTTCCCAGCACCGCGTCGCGCCCGTTGCTGAAATCGACCACGATTTCAAACCGCTCGCCGGGTGCGATAGTCAGCGCCGCGATTGGCACCGGGGCTGGCAGGTAACCACCGTCCGAGGCAACAACGTGAAAGACACGGCCATCATCAAAGCTCAGGTGAAAGTTTCGCGCGTTTGCACTGTTCAGCAGTCGCAACCGCACGAGCGCCCTCGGCACCCGCGCGGTCGGGCTGACTGCACCGTTTACGATCAGCGTGTCACCGCGCGTGCCCAAGATGCGCTCGCGCGCGAACTTGGTAAAGTTCAACTCTCCAGACGCAGTAAAAAGCCGGTCCTGCAGGATCAGCGGCAGATCATTCAAGCCGTAGGCATGCGGCAGCCCAAGCTCTGCCCCGCTGCCATCCTCGATAATCATCATGCCCGCCAAACCCATATAGACCTGCCGTCCGGTATCGCCATGCGGATGCGCGTGATACCAGGTGGTCGCCTCGGGCTGATCAACGTTCAGCAGCGGGCACCAGGTTTCGCCCGGATGGATCGTCTGATGCGGCCCCCCGTCAACATCCGATGGCACCAGCAGCCCGTGCCAATGCGCGGTAGTGGCGCTGTCGAGCCGGTTCTCGACCGACATTTGCACCGCATCACCCCGTTGCAGTCGCAGCACCGGCCCAAGGAACGCCGCGGAATATCCGTATGTCGCAGCAGCGGGAAAGCCGGGTGCAAAACGGTGTAGCCCCGGCGCGGCCACCAACGACAGCGCGCCACCACGCGCGCGGGCGTCCCAAAGCTCCGGTATCGGTAGCGCCGCGCCGCTTCTCGCAGCGCGCGCACCTGTCGCAAAACCGAACAATCCTAGCGCGCCGGTTCCAGCAAGCACCCCGCGACGTGTCAACATGGTTTGATCCTTTCGCGGCGCATTCCGCGCGTCTATCGCCTGCCCGGTTGCGCGGGCAGGATCTGCTCCAGCACATCGCGGATAGGGCGCAACTCGACATCTCCAGAAGGAAATCCGGACTCGCGCATCATGTACGCAACGATATCGATGTAGTCCTGCAAGGGTAGTGCCCCCGCATCTTCCCAAGGCATCGACGTAGAGGCGAAGCCGTAATGGTCGTATGCGTTGCGATAGCGTCCAAAAATTGAGATCATGGAAAAGCCGTGGCACCCGGCGCAGTTGGTCATAAAGGCGCGCTCACCGCGCGCGGCCTGCGCGCTGGTATATAGCGGTTCGGCCGTGGCGCCATGGGCGCAGAACAATGACCCCAGAACGAGCGAGACAGCGCAGCCGACGATAGAGAGCGTCGCCCGATAACTGGCGTCAATGCCGGTCGCACCATTTGATGCGGCTTCGCCATTGCCTTCCCCCTTAAAGGCTTATGCCAAAATCTCGCTTCGGTGCCGCAGGATCAGGCGCGGGACTCGCGGTCGCGATCTTCCGCAGCTATTGCCCGCCCCGATCCGCCGTCGTCGCGAAGGCCGCGCCGGAGCGCCGTGATGCCTTTGCCAACATCGCCCATCACCGCGCTGATCTTGCCGCGCCCGAACAACAACAGCACCGCCAAAGCGATCAGCGCCAACCCTGGAAATCCGATTGAATTTAACACTCCGCTCCCCTTTCCGCGCCCTTTCAAGGCGCCTCGATTATGGCGACGATTTATGACAGCGCGATCAATTCGCGCGCCCGTCCGCCGGAATGATATGTTTCAGCACAGAACGATCGGCTGTGAGTTCTGTGTTGCCGGCAGGAAACCCCCATGCGCTCAGCATGAAGGCCACGATGCTCACGTAATCCTCCTCGGGCAGGCTGCCCGGCAAATGTTTCGGCATCGAGCCAGAGATGAAGTTATAGTAACTCGCCGCAGACGACTTGTGCCGGAAGATGGTGAACATCGACGCCCCGTGACACGCGGCACAGTTGGTGGCGAAATTGCGCCTGCCAAGGTCGGCCTGCGCGGAAGTGTACCACGCGGTCGTAGCGCTGCTTGGCTGACCAGTCTGCGCATCGGCGGGCAATACTGCGAGCGCAAGCAATAGCGAAAGCACAGACCATGCGCGCCGGGTCATGGTCGGGCATGCAAGGGTGCTTTGTCGAGTTTGGCCGCGGGGCCGTGCTCCCCTCTTCGCTTGCCTATGCTTCAGCGTCACCGGCGCCTCAGTAATACATGGCATCCGGGTCTTCCTTGATTTCAGGCGATAGCTCTGCCACCGATTGATGGTCACCCGTGACTTCGATGTGTTTGCAAACCGGGTCGTGGCCGGGTGCACTGACCCAGACCTTATAGCTTCCGCTACTGACCAAAAATGTGGCGACACCTTCAGCGCTGGCCTTGGCCCAGAACGGATGCGCAGTGATATTGGCCCCACCTAAGGGCGCCTTGGTGCTGGCGTCGAGCACCGTAATCGTCACGCGGTGCTCGGGTGGGTGCACGAAATTCAGACAAAAACTCGCCTCTGCGCCCTCATGCGTCGGCGCGTCATCATCACGCGCGATGCGCGCCTGCCAGACTTGGCGCGATACGTCGGCGGGCGCAGGTAGCGTGACCTTGGTTTCATGTAGGCCAGAGCTGCCTTGGTGCGTGTCAGCGCTCATAACACTGCTTGCAACCCGCGACCCTGTTGCGTCGTAAATGTGGATTTCGCGGCCCGCCATATTGCAGCCACCCGAGCATTTCAGCCCGATCGTGACATCAAAGCTCTGCCCCAGTGCAATCGCCGATGGCGCGCCCCAAACCAGCAGGCTGGAGCGGTGCGGCACCACCTTGAAGAAGAATTCCTGTGCTGCCTCGCCTTGCGGTGCCGCGCTTTTGGGTACCGCAGAAATCACGGCGCGCCAAGTATGGCTGCCAAGCGCGACGGGAACGGCAAAGCTGGCGGGGTCGGTGGTGTTCGTCGCACCGTCGAGCATAGTAAAGGGCAGGCATCCGACCAGCGCGCCTTCATGGTCGAAGATCTGCACGCTTTTGCCGCGCAAATCGCGCGCGGGCGTCGCACGCACAGCGCAGCGCAGAAGCAAATTCCCGCCAGTGGCGATTTCCTCAGACTCGATGTCGACTAACATATCAAACGAAGTGTCACTGATTTCAGCTTGTGCATTCATCGCAATAGCGCCCGGTTATTAGAGGCTTAGGGTTGGGCGGAGGCCGAAAGCTTCCGCCCAACGCGCAAGGTGTCGTTAGGCTGCAGGCTCTTCATGTGCGTTTGTGCCCGCGATATAGGCGTGTACCAGACCGCGGCCTAGGCCATGCTGGTTGCCGCCGCCGCTGGCCTCGCAGCCCGCATAAAGGCCGGGGATCGGATTGCCGTCAGTATCGATCACCTGACACTTTCTGTTGATCCGCAGACCGCCATAGCTATCGTGCCAAACAATCACGATGGCCGCGGCATAGAACTTTGGACGCTCGATTTTGTACATCGGCGCATCCGGGCCGCGGCCCACGCGCCCACGCAAAGACGTTTTCCGCCGCTGCCACGAACGCCAAATCGACGTGGTGTGCAGCCAGCCCCGTCATGGCTGATTCCCAACTGGCGGGGTGTAGCCAGGGTCGTATTGTTCGTCGTAGGTGGCGTAACCGAGCGCCTCGCGTGACTCTCTGGGTTTGGCCCGGGTAGGCTCACTTACGCTGCGCTGCAGAGCAGATTACACACCCGCCAAGAGCGACGACTTTATGTGACACACTCCCTGCACTTGTATCTTTTAGCTAAATTAAAATTTTTCTAATCTGAATTAATTTTTACAACTGCAGCAATGCACCCCAAAATTTCGCCAAGTGCCCACAATAAGTCGCGTGAATCTGTGCCTGTGCGGCCCAGATTGAGCTGTCAAATTGTAGCGCGAGGCAACGTAGCAGCGAATCAAATTGACTGATTGACTGCCCACTTCGCCGGGCATCACAGTGCCTGCCGATAGGCGCATGGCAATCAGCGCTGACGAACTACCGGCGCAGCGGTGCCAGGCGCGCGGCGCCCGTGCAAGCCGCCTGTAGTGGCGGCGGCCACGCCGGGTAGCGGCGCAAACTGATTTTGCGATGACACCGCGTTTGGTCTTGCTTCAAAAAATGGTGAGCGAGGCGACTTCAAACCTAGGCGCCATTCAGAACGTAGCCATCGCTTGCTTTCGTCTGGCAGCAGCTGGGTCCGCATCCATCCGAAGCGCCCTAAAAAAACATTTGCGCCACTAAATGAATTGTTGCAACAAATGGTCCGCTCGCTAGTGTGCCACTGTGCCGCACATGAAGCGGCACGTCTCGCCAGAAAGGATTCAGCCCGAGATGAATGCACCGGCCCCAGATCCTGCGCTCGAAGTGTTGGGCCTCGAGAAAAGCTATGGCACCGTCAAGGTGTTACGCGGGATTGATCTTACAGCGCATGCGGGCGACGTGGTGTCGATCATTGGTGCCTCGGGGTCTGGCAAATCGACTTTCCTGCGTTGCATCAACATGCTCACCATGCCGTCGGCCGGATCCATCCGGGTCGCAGGCGAGTTGATAAAGACTCGGCAAGCTCCGGCGGGGCTTGAGGCGAGCGATCGGCGCCAGTTGCAGCGCATCCGCTCTGAGCTCGGAATGGTGTTTCAGGACTTCGCGCTCTGGAGCCACCTCACCGTGCTTGAAAACGTGCGTGAAGGCCCAATTCGCGTGCTGGGCTTGCAGCGGGGCGAAGCAACAAACCGTGCCGAGGCCCTGCTTGAAAAAGTGGGCCTCGCCGAAAAGCGCAACAGCTATCCTGCGCATCTTTCCGGCGGCCAACAGCAGCGCGCGGCGATAGCCCGCGCACTGGCGATGGAGCCCAAGGCGCTGCTTTTCGACGAACCGACTTCGGCGCTCGATCCCGAATTGGTGGGAGAGGTGCTGCGCGTGATGCAGCTACTAGCCGAGGAAGGGCGCACGATGATCGTCGTGACACACGAGATGCAGTTCGCGCGCAATGTCTCGTCCAAAGTTCTCTACTTTCATCAAGGTCTGGTGGAGGAAGAGGGCACGCCCGAAGAAATATTCGGGAACCCCAAGTCCGACCGCTGTCGGCAGTTTCTTTCGGGGCACTGACCCGACGAGCTGAAGACCGCAAATTTCCAATAAAAACAATCGTATCAACAGGAGGTACTACCATGATCCGCAATCTCTATGCCGCTGCCGCGCTGGCCTTACTAAGCGCTCAGGGGGCCTACGCCTTGGATATCCGCATCGCAACCGAAGGGGCCTACCCTCCGTTCAACCTTGTCGATGCAAACGGCCAACTCAAAGGCTTCGATGTCGATATCGCCAACGCACTCTGCGCCGAGATGCAGGCCAATTGTACAATCGTGGCACAAGCTTGGGATGGTATCATTCCGGGGCTGAAGGCTGGCAAATACGATGCCATCATCGCCTCGATGTCGATCACCGACGAACGCAAGGAAGCGGTCGATTTCACGGCGCCCTATTACGCCGCTGGTGCCGCGCTGGTCGCCCCGACTCAAAGCGACATCACCTTCACCCTCGAGGGGCTGAGCGGCAAAACCATCGGGGTGCAGCGCGCCACCACCTATGCCGCGCTGCTGAAAGACGAATTTCCGGGCGCCAACGTGATGACCTATGACACGGTGGACAACCAGAACCTCGACCTGAAGGCCGGTCGGTTGGATGGCGTCGTCGCCCAGCAGGTGGTCATGTATGATTGGCTGCAACAGGAAGGGGGCGACGCGTTCGCGTTCAAGGGCGATCCTGTCATCGATCCGCAATACATCGGCACAGGCGCCGGCATCGCCGTGAACAAGGGCAACACGGAACTGCTCGCCGCGTTCGACGCCGCGCTAGCCGCGATCAAGGCGAACGGCACCTACGCTAGGATCAACGCGTCCTACTTCCCGTTCTCGATCGCTCCGCAGTGATCAAGGTTCACTTCTACTGCCGCCCCACGTTCGGGGCGGCAGTTCGCTCGCCGCTTTTGTGCAGGAAAAGACGTGTTTGACCTTCACGGCTTTGGCCCCCTCCTTCTCTTAGGAACGCTGATGACCGTTCAGCTTTCCGTTGCATCCGCCCTCTTAGGGCTGGTGCTCGGTCTGCTGGGGGCCACGATGAAACTATCGCGTTTTTGGCTGCTGCGATTGTTGGCCGGAATCTACACCGCGGTGATCCGCGGTGTGCCCGAGCTGATCGTGATCCTATTCCTTTACTACGGCGGGGTGATCCTACTGAACAACCTGGCACGTTCGCTGGGATACACTAGCTATATTGACGTCTCTGGTTTCACTGCCGGGGTTGCCGCACTGTCGCTGACCTTTGGTGCCTATGCTACCGAGATCTTCCGGGGCGCAATCGCCGCCGTGCCCGACAATCAGATCGAGGCCGCACGCGCCATCGGAATGACGCAGGTCACGATCTTTCGCCGGATCCTTTTGCCGCAAGTCTGGCGCTTTGCGCTGCCGGGGCTGGGAAACATCTTCCTCGTCATCATCAAGGAAACTGCTCTGGTCTCGGTGATCGGGCTGGACGAGCTAATGCGAAAGACCGACATCGCTGTGGGGTACACCAAGGAACCATTCACCTTCTATCTGTTCGCCGCCTTCATCTACATGGCGATCACCACGGTCACAATGCTGGTGCAGCGTGAACTGGAGCGGCGCGCCAATCGCGGCGTCGCAGGAAGGGTTGCGGCATGAATACCTCGGTCATGATCGCGGCGCTGCCAGAGCTGTTGGGCGCGGTGCTGCTGACACTAAAGCTGGTGGCGCTGGCGTTGCTGGTCGGTGTAGTGCTTGCACTACCGACGGCGCTGGCCCGGCTTAGCCATATACTGGCGCTGCGGTGGGCGGCCACGGCGTATGTATTTTTCTTCCGGGGTACGCCGCTTTTGGTGCAGATCTTCCTGATCTATTACGGCCTGTCGCAATTCGACGCAGTGCGAACGAGCATTGCTTGGGTGGTGCTGAAAGAGCCCTTCTGGTGCGCCTTGATCGCCTTGGCGCTGAACACCGGGGCCTATACGGCCGAAGTGTTTCGCGGCGGCATTCTGTCGGTGCCGCATAACCAGATCGAGGCTGCGCGCGCTATCGGAATGTCACCGGTCACCGCCTTCCGCCGGGTGATTTGGCCCCAGGCCATCCGTCAGGCGCTGCCCGCCTATGGCAACGAAATAATCCTGATGGTCAAGGCAAGCTCGCTCGCCTCTACCGTGACGCTGATGGACATCACCGGGGTCGCGCGAACGCTTGCCTCCGACACATACATGCCGATCGAGATTTATACGACGGCGGCACTCATCTACCTCTGCCTCACCTACGCAATGGCGCAGGTCATACATCTGTTCGAACGGCGCATGGATGTTACACGCGTCCGCACTTAGGCGGGCCGAAGTGAACCATGCGCTGCCAACCCAAAGGCAGCACACGCTGCGATATTCGCCCGGCCGCTACGGCCTCAGGCGCCTGATACACCGGCTCGCACACCCTGTGCGCGCGCCACAAACGGAGACGAAACGATGAAGGACGACACCCCCTTGCTCAACCGCTCGGGCGATCAACTCCGGGCAAGCGACCTCGCCCACCACCTGCACCCGTTCACCGATCACTATGGTCTGGCGAAAGAGGGCGGGCCAAGGGTCATCACACACGGCGAAGGTATCTACCTCTGGGATACCGAAGGGCGCCGATTGCTTGATGGAATGGCCGGGCTTTGGTGCGTCAATCTGGGTTACGGGCGCAAGGAACTGGGCGAAGTCGCCCACCAGCAAATGGACCGGCTGGCCTTCTACAACACCTTTTTCAAGACCTCGCATGAACCGGTCATCGAACTGTCGGAACGCTTGGCCGCGCTGACGCCCGATGGCATCGAAAACTTCTTCTTTGCGAACTCGGGGTCAGAGGCCAATGACACCGCAATGCGTCTGGTGCGCACCTACTGGGCGGCACAGGACAAACCCGAGCGACAGGTCGTGATCAGCCGCGACTACGCCTATCACGGCTCGACCATTGCTGCGGCGAGCCTTTGCGGGCTGCCAGGAATGCACGGCACCCCCGGCCTGCCGATCGCCGGCATCGCCCATGCCAAGGCGCCCTACGCCTGGGCTGCTGGGCGTGACAAGGATGACCCCGAATATGGCCGCGAAGCCGCCGACGCGGTGGAAGCGAAGATCCTTGAGGTCGGCCCCGAAAACGTTGCCGCCTTCATCGGCGAACCGGTCTTGGGCGCGGGCGGCGTCATCACTCCACCGCCGGGCTACTGGGCGCGGGTTCAGCAGATCTGCCGCAAATATGACATCCTGCTGATCTGCGACGAGGTGATCTGCGGGTTCGGGCGCACTGGCCAGTGGTTCGGCGCCCAAAACTACGACATCCAACCCGACATCATGTGCATGGCCAAGGGGCTGAGTTCTGGCTACTTGCCGATTTCGGCCGTGGGGGTGGGGGCGCGCGTAACTGAGGCCCTGCGCAACCGTCCGGGCGTGTTTTCTCATGGGTTCACTTACTCCGGCCATCCTGTCGCCGCCGCGGTGGCGTTGAAGGCGCTCGAAATTGTCGAGGCCGAGGGTGTGGTAGAGCATGTGCGCACCGCCGTCGGGCCTGCATTGGACCGAAGGCTGGGTGCCCTCATTGACCACCCGTTAGTGGGCGAGGTGCGCGGCATCGGCGCCATGTGGGCGCTGGAACTGACGTCAGACAAGACGACCCGCGCGCCCTTCACTCCGACCGGATCGGTCGCCACTCGTGTGCGCAACCTCTGCTTTGAGCGCGGCCTAGCAACCCGCGCCGTGCGCGAGGGGCTCGTGTTTTCGCCCCCGCTCATCATCACTCCGGCGCAAGTAGATGAGTTGGCAGATATCCTGACCTCTTGCCTCGACGCGGTTGTCGGCGAACTTTAAAATTTCGCGGCGGCCCCGACGCCGCCCCGCACCAAAGCCCATGCATGGATACGGAGACAATACATTGAAGATCGGAGTCGCCCGCCTTTGGCACGAAGCCAATTCCTTCACCCCCTCCCATGTCGGGCTTTCGCACTTCGTGGGCCGGGAATACGCCAAGGGGAATGAGGCCGCGCAAGCGTTCCGGGGTACCACGGTGGAAACCGGCGGTGCGCTCGACTGGGCTGATCGAAGCGGGGCCCAACTGGTCTTTTCACGCCTCGCCGCCTCGGCACCGGGCGGGCCGGTGGAGCAATCCGTTCTGAACGCGATCATCGATGAAATCGTAGCCGATCCCGCCTTTGACGATGTGGATGGGATTTACCTCTCGATGCACGGTTCATGTCTTGGGGTAGAGGATCTGTCGCCCGAAACGACGCTGGTGACGCGACTACGCGCGCGCTTTCCTGATCTGCCAATCGTCGGTTCCTTCGATATGCACTGCATCCCGACACCGGCGTTGGCAGCGGCGCTGGACGGTGCCACGATTTACCGCAAGTACCCCCATACAGACATGCCCGAAACCGCAGAGCGTGCATTGGACCTACTTGCGGCGCTGATCCGTCGAGGCAACGGGCGCGGCACGGTGACGCTGGCACGCTGTGATCTGGTCTTGCCAAGCTTTAATATGCGCACCGATGAAGCAGGGCCAATGGCCGAGATCGAGGCTCTGGCCCTTGCATTAGAGGGCGAGGCCGCAGCCAAAGGAGTGCCGATCACCGCCTATCCCTTTGCCAGCTTTGCCTATGCCGATAGCCCAGAGACGAATTCGGGCGTTATGGTCACCAACTTGACCCCAGAAGATGGCGCAGCGGTGGCCATGGCGGCAGAAATCGCCGAGCGGATGGTAGCCGAGATGCGCAACCGGCGGGCGGCATTCATCCCCAATCTGCCGACGGCGGACGCGTTTTTGGCGACCCGACCTTGGGCCGACGGGCGTCGCTGGGCGATCCTTGAGCCGTCGGACAATCCGATGTCAGGCGGGTCAGGAGATACGCCCGGCCTGCTAGCTGCCGCTTTGAACGCCAATCTTCCCGTGGGGTCTGTCTTTGCCTTCTTTGATGATCCGAGCGTAGTTGTGGCCGCGCGCGCAGCGGGAAAGGGCGCACGCCTCACGCTCTGCCTCGGCGGGCGGATCGATGGTCGGTTCGGCGCGCCGGTGCCGGTTGAGGCAGAGGTCGAACGGTTGACGGATGGGCGATTTGTGAACACCGGCCCCATGGAAACCGGGATTGCGATCAACCTTGGCAATACCGCTGTGCTGCGCGTCGGCCCGCTGAAAATCCTTGTCACTAGTGGCTGCTATTCGCCCAATGATCCGGAGTATTTCCGCCTGCACGGGATAGATATTTCCCGGGTTCCAGTACTTCTGGCGAAGGCCAAGAACCATATCCGCGCCTCTTTCGGCAGGTTATTCGACGCCTTCGCCCAAGTAGAGACACCCGGCCCGGCCATGGCCGAGGCCACCAAGCTACCGTTTCGGTGCATCCCGCCCGAACGGCTTGACCTGAACCGCTGAGGCATGGACCCGGAGAGATGATGACCCTTCAAGAGCTCCATTCACTCATCGTGAACACGCTGCCCACCCTGCCGCGGCAGGTTGGTCAGGCCGGGCGTCACGTGGTTGACCACCCTGACGCCGTGCTCATCTACTCGATGCGCGATCTAGCCGCGCGTGCGGGGGTCTCGCCCGCGACGCTGCTACGTCTGACGCAGGCCTTGGGATTCGAAAGTTGGGCCGATTTTCGGGCCGTCCATGCCGATAACCTGCTGCGCGCGCCCGTTGCCTACGCAGATCGCGCAAGTCGCGCGCTGCACAGTTCTGGCCTACCCGCGCTGGTCGAAGAAAGCTTTGCTGCACACCGCGCCAATCTGGATCACGCCGCCGGTGTCAATCCGCCCGAAGTCTTTGGCCGCGCCGCAGCAATCCTTGCCGAGGCCGACCGCGTTTTCATTTCGGCCTTCATGAGTTGCCGCGGCCCCGGACTGACCTTTGCGTATCTCTGCCGGATGCTGCGGGATAACGTGAGTTTCTTGGGCGGCGAGGCATCTTCTTTGGCAAGCGATCTGGCACTTCTTCGGCCAACTGATGCTGTGCTGTCGATCAATTTCCAGCCATATGGGCACGAGATTGACAAGGTGGCGCGCGCAGTCGCCGACAGTGGGGCCAAGCTAATCTGCCTGTCCGACAGCCGCGCGACGCAGGCCACACGGGTCGCGACCGAAACACTGATCTTTCCCATCGAAGGACCGTCCTTCTTTCCCCTGATCACCACCGCCCATGCGCTGGTAGAAAGCTTGATTGTATCGCTGTTGGCCCGCTTGGGCGACGACGCAGCCAAACGCATTCGCAAGATCGAGAACGCCCTCTACGAGAGCGGAACCTATAGTTCTGTACATAATCAAAGAAAAGAAGACTGAGATGAGTCATGTTTTTCACCGCTCTGCGCTGACCACCCCGCCGATGGCGGCCCAGGCTTCGGGCCAACACATCACCGACGCTGCGGGCCAAAACTATCTCGATGCGTCGGGCGGCGCGGCGGTAAGCTGCATCGGCCATGGCGATCCGCGCGTGGTAGCGGCTGTTTCGCAGCAGATCGCTCAGCTCGACTATGCCCATAATGGCGTTTTCACCAGCCAACCGGCAGAGGAACTGGCCACCCATATCTGCGAGGCTGCGGGCCTTGGCATGGCCCGCGTTCTTTTTGTGGGCTCCGGCTCCGAAGCGGTAGAGGCGGCGATCAAGATGGCACGTCAGTGCCAGATCGAGCGCGGACAAACGGGCCGCCACGTCGTGATCTCGCGCCATCAAAGCTATCACGGCAACACCCTGGGCGCACTTGCGCGGTCCGGCAGCGAAACGCGGCGCACGCCCTACACCCCAATGTTGCCCGAACGCACGCAGATCATGCCCTGCTTCTACTACCGCCACGCCTGGCCGGGTGAAACGCCCGAAGCTTACGGGCTCCGCGCGGCCGATACGCTGGAGGCAGAGATCTTGCGGCTGGGCCCCGAAACCGTCGCGGCCTTTCTGGTTGAAACGGTGGTCGGCGCGACCTCGGGCGCGGTGTTGCCGGTGCCGGGCTACTTCAAACGGATCCGCGAGATCTGCGACCGCTACAGCGTTCTGTTGATCTGCGACGAGGTGATGTGCGGCGTTCACCGCACAGGGCCGTTTCTTGCCTGCGCTGCAGAAGGCATCGCCCCGGACATCGTGACCCTCGCCAAGGGTTTGGGCGGTGGGTATTTGCCAATCGGCGCGGTTGTCTGCCGATCCGAAGTCTTCGACAGCTTTGCGCAAGGTTCAGGCGCGTTTACCCATGGCCATACCTACATGGCCCATCCGGTGGTCTGCGCAGCCGCGCTGGCAGTGCAGCGGGCGATCGTCGAAGATGGGCTAGCGGCACGGGTGTCTGAGCAGGGAGCCGCGCTTGAGGCAGCGTTGCGGGGTCGCTTGGGCCAACATCCGCATGTGGGCGACATCCGGGGCCGCGGGCTGCTTTGGGCGGTAGAGCTGGTCGCTGACCGAGAAACGGCCGCGCCCTTCGATCCCAAGCTGAAGATCTCGGCACGCATCGGCGTTGAGGCGAAGGCGCGAGGGCTTCTCGTTTATCCTGGCAGCGGCACGATTGACGGCTGGCGGGGCGATCACGTCTTGCTCGCCCCGGCGTATTCAATCGGCCAGGAGGATTTGGACAAGATCGTGGATGTTCTTGCGGCCTCGATCGAGGCGGTGACCCGCCGCCCGACTGGCGTAACATCTTGAAAAACAATTGAAGAGAAAACGAAGTGACCAAACCCTGTATCATCTGTGTGGCCATTACCGGCTCGATCCCCAAGAAAGCCGACAACCCGGCGGTGCCAATCACCTTCGAGGAGCAGATTGAAAGCACGCACGCCGCCTTTGAGGCAGGGGCAACGATCTGTCACGCGCATGTACGCGACGAAAATCAGGAACCGACCTCAGACCCGGTACGCTTCGCTCGGCTGATTGAGGGGCTGCGCAAGCATTGCCCTGATATGATAATCCAGCTTTCAACAGGTGGGCGCACAGGCGCAGGCAAGATGCGTGGCGGCATGTTGTCGCTGAGGCCTGACATGGCGTCATTGGCGGTTGGATCGAACAATTTTCCGACGCGAGTGTACGAGAACCCGCCCGATCTGGTGGATTGGCTGGCGTCAGAAATGCTCAAGTACGGCGTGATGCCAGAAGTCGAGGCATTTGACCTATCGCACATCTTCAAGGCGGCCGAGATGAACAGCGATGGCCGCATCGCGGGCAACGCCTATGTGCAGTTCGTCATGGGGGTCAAGAATGCGATGCCGGTCGACCGGCGCGTCTTCGATTTCTACGTCGAGACAATGGGGCGCCTGTTACCGAAGTCACAGTGGTGTGCTGCCGGGATTGGCCAGCACCAGTTGACAGTCAATGAATGGTCGGTTGCTGCTGGTGGACATGCGCGCACGGGGCTAGAGGACAACGTGCGGTTGGACAAACACACGCTCGCCCCATCCAACGCGGCACTGGTCCAGCGGGTCGTTGATCTGTGTGACAAATACAATCGTCCCGTGGCGACGGCCACAGAGGCGCGTTCTTTACTTGGCTTGGCGCAGGCCAAAAGCGGTTTGCATCGAATCTGAGGGGGAAATCAGCGAGATGCTGTCTAGCCGCTCGCGCTGGCACTTGCAGGAGGTTGTCGTGAAGATCAGCGGCGAGAATTCGCACCAGCCGTTTCAACGGCGAGAGCAACGGATGCATCGCTTCGCGTGGGCGCGAAGTTTGCAAAAACGCGTGCCCGTTCACGCCCCCGCCTCCAATCACGTCAACACGCGACGCAGTTTCACACACGGTCTAGCAGATTGCCGGAGCAGAAAAATTGAGGCGCATTCGCATTTGCCTGAGGTCACCACCCGGCGTCAGCGCGCGGGGTCGCCCAACCGGCGCCCGATGCGGTCTGAACGCGAACTTTGTTGCTTGACTTGCCTTCGCGTGCCAACCAGTTTTTGTCAGATTAATTCATCCTTTTGCGAGACCTCATGAAAACCGAAACTATCGCTCTCTCGAGCGCGAGCCCGGGTACGAGTCGGACGCTGACGCGCCACATTTGGGGGACCGAGGGCCAACGCCCTAAAATCTACCTGCAAGGCGCCTTGCACGCCGACGAAATGCCGGGCGCGATCACGCTCTGGCACCTGATGGAGCTGCTTGACGCGGCCGAGAGCGCAGGAAGACTTATCGGGGAAATTTCGGTGGTGCCGTTTGCCAATCCAATCGGGCTGACGCAATGGGTGCACAACAAGCCCCAGGGGCGCCAAGACCTTGAGTCGATGCGCAACTTCAACCGTCACTACCCCGACCTTGCGGCGCTGGTGGGCGACAGGTTGGAGGGAAAGCTCGGCGATGACGCCGAACAGAACGCCAAGGTGATCCGCGCCGCCTTCGCCGCGGCGCTAGCCGCCGAGACGCCGAAATCCGAGGCGGAAGAAATGCGAATCCGGCTTATGCAATGGTCGCACGCCGCCGATATCGTGCTTGACCTGCACTGCGACCACGTCGCGCTGATGCATTTCTACACCTCCAGCACGCGACCCGACCTGACCGAACTGCTCGGCCGAGCAACCGGTGCCAAGCTTGCGCTGATCGAGGAGATTTCTGGTGGCAACGCCTTTGACGAGGCGCATTCTGCGCCTTGGACGGCGCTGCGGACGCGCTATGGCGCGCGCTTCCCGATCCCGGCGGCTTGCTTCTCAACCACCGTTGAGTACCGCGGCCAGAACGATGTCAACGACACACTGGCGCAGGCCGACGCGGCCAAGCTGATGATCTTTCTTGGCGCCGCGGGCGCGGTGTCTGGCGAACCAGCGCCAGCCTATCCACCGGCCCCGCAAAAACCGCTCGGTGGTGCTGGCGAAGCGTTCGCGCCACAGGGCGGTATCGTGACTTGGGCCTGCGCACCCGGCGACGAAGTCAGTGCGGGCGAGACTATTGCCTGGGTCAGCGACCCGATTGCGCGCCGCCGTATGGCCGTCGCGGCGCCAGCTACCGGATTGCTGTTTCGCCGCGAACTTTGGACGCATTGCCTGGCGGGCCAGAGCCTTTGCAACGTCGCGGGCGATACCATCCTGCGGCACGGAAATCTGCTTTCGGACTGAAGATACAATCAAAAAACAACAACCAACCTGACAGGAAGTGTAACGATGAAAACAAACAAGATTACCAATTGGTTCGCCATCACCGCCCTATCGCTCGGCCTGACCGCCGCCCCGGCGTTAGCTGATGACACCCTCGATCGCGGCCTCGGATCGGAGTGGTCCTCGCTCGACCCGCAGGTGAACTTTGACGCCAACGCGGGCTGGATCATGTCCGATGTCTATGAAGGGCTCGTTACCTTCGGCCCCGGCGGCGTCTTGCGGCCCGGCGCCGCCGAAAGCTGGGACGTTAGCGAAGACGGGCTGACCTACACTTTCCATCTGCGCGATGGGGTGAAATGGTCGAACGGCGACCCGCTGGTGGCACAGGATTTCGTCAACTCGGTGCTGCGTACGCTGAACCCGGACACGGTCAGCGACAAGGGCTACTACTTCTATTCGGTGGTGCAGGTAAAAGGCGCCGAAGCGCTGGCGAACGGTGACACCACCGACGCGTCAACACTTGGCGTGACCGCACCGGACGAGCGCACCTTCGTGATCGAGATGCTGACGCCCGCGCCGCACATCCTTGATATCCTGGGGGCGTTCCAGATTCCGCCGCTGCACTCGCCTTCCTACGAGGCGAACGGTGCGAGCGTGTTCATCGACCCCGCCAAGGTGGTGTCGAACGGCGCCTATGTCATCAAGGAAGTCGTGCCGCAAAGCCACGTGCTGCTTGAGCGTAACCCGAATTACTGGGACGCGGCCAATGTTTCGATCCCCTTCGTCAAGTACCAAGTGACCGAGGATGTCTCGACCGAGTTGAAGCGCTATCAGGCTGGCGAGATTGATATCACTTACGATATCCCCGCGAACCAGATCGAAAGCCTGCAAGCGTCGATCCCCGATCAGGTCGAAATCTATCCGATCATCGAAGAGCTTTTCTACACCTTCAACCTGACTCACGACGCGCTCAAAGACATCAACGTTCGCATGGCGCTGTCGCTGGCGATCGACCGCGAAACGCTGATGAACAAGATCGTCAAGTCGGGCGCGGTGCCGACCTATTCCTATGCCGGTGGCTTTGATCCGAGCTATGACGGGCCGCTCATCCCGGGTGCCGAGCTGACCCAGGCCGAGCGCGAAGCCAAAGCGAAAGAGCTGATGGCGGCGGCGGGCTATGGGCCGGAGAATCCGCTCAAGATCAACATCGTCACCACCGTTAGCGACGCGCGCATCAAGATGGCGCAGGGCGCGGCGTTGATGTGGAAAAAGGTGCTGGGCGTCGATGCGACGGTTGAGGGGGTAGAGGTCAAGGCTTGGCTCGATTCCTTCTACGCTGGGACCTGGGACGTCTTTGCCGACGATCTGGTGGGCGATTTCGCCGGGGCAGAAAGCTTCCTCGCCTACATGCGCCCGAGTGCCGACAGCGGCTACAACTGGGACATGCCAGAGTATGACACGCAAATGGACATAGCGGCCACCAAAGCCGACATGCCCAGCCGCAATATCGAACTGGCCAAGGCAGAAAAGATCTTGCTCGACGACGTGCTCTTTGCGCCGATCGCGCGCGAGGCGAGCCGTCACTTGGTAAGCCCGCGTGTCCACGGCTTCGAGCCGTCGGTGGGCGAATATATCCTTAGCCAGTTCTTGACGCTCGACTAATCCTGCGGGGGCGGTCTTCGGGCCGCCCCCCATAAGATGGAATATCTGATGTTGCGATTTGTCGGCAAAAGGCTTTGGAACGGTTCGCTGACGCTTTTCGCGCTGGTGACGCTGACTTTTTTTGTCATGCGGCTGGCGCCGGGGGGGCCGTTTTCGCGCAACCGCAAGATCAGCCCCGAGGTGCAGGCCAACATCGAGGCAGCCTTTCACCTCGATGAGCCGATCTGGCAGCAATTCGGCCGCTTTGTCTGGGGGCTGTTGCACCTTGATCTCGGGCCTTCGACACGGTTTCGCGACTATTCCGTGGGTGACATCATCGCTTCGGGCCTGCCCTATTCGCTGACCATCGGCGCTTGGGCAGTGCTGCTGGCGGCTTTTGTTGGAATAGCGCTTGGCATCGCCGGGGCGATGCGCCGCAACGGCTTTACCGATTATGCCGCTGGCACCGTCGGGGTGATCGGTATCGCCATCCCGATCTTCGTGATTGGTCCGGTGCTGCAGGTAATCTTCGCGGTAAAGCTGCAGTGGCTTCCGGTGGGAAGCTGGAACGACGGATGGCGCTCGCTGGTGCTGCCGGTGGTGGTGCTGGCCCTGCCAAACATCGCCTATATCTCGCGCCTCACCCGCGCCTCGATGATCGAAACCATGCGCGAGAATTACGTGCGCACCGCTGTGGCCAAGGGCATCGGCCCCACCCGCACGCTCATGGGCCACACGCTGGAAGGGGCGTTGATACCGGTCATCGCCTATCTCGGCCCGGCCACCGCGGCGATCATTACCGGTTCGATTCTGATAGAGACGATCTTCGCGCTGCCCGGAATCGGGCGCCACTTCGTCGATGCCGCGCTTAACCGCGACTACCCACTGGTGATGGGGATCACGCTGCTCTATGGCGCGCTGCTGATCCTCTTCAACATCGTCACCGATCTGATCCGTGCCTGGATCGACCCGAGGTTGCGCAATGCCCACTGATGCAGATGCCCTGATCGACGCCGCGCCCATCCGCCACGCCTCGACGCTGGAACTCCAGTTCCGCCGCTTTCGCAATCACCGGCTGGCAATGGTGTCGGTGTGGGTCCTCGCGCTGATCGTGCTCGCCTGTTTTCTCGGCCCGTTTCTGTTTCCCTTCACCGGGCAGGACGCGGATTTCGACAATATCAACGCGCAGGTCGACCTGTTCTCGGCACACCCGTTTGGCACCGACGACTTCGGTCGTGACCTTTTGGTTCGGGTGCTGGAAGGGGGGCAGGTCTCGCTGACCATCGGCTTTCTCGGCGCCATCGTCGCCGGGGTGATCGGCGTGTTCTACGGGGCGGTCTCGGGCTTCCTCGGCGGAAGGGTCGATGGGCTGATGATGCGCCTTGTCGAGATTCTTTTCGGCTTTCCCTACGTGATCTTGGTGATCCTGCTGAGCTTGCTTTTTGGCGGCGGTAACATCGCGCTGTTCGCGGCGATCGTCTTTACCCTCTGGTTGACACCGGCGGTGGTGGTTAGGGCACAGGCGCAGGGCCTCGCGCGCAAAGAGTTCGTCGAGGCGGCGCGAGCGGGGGGCATGACTGGCCGCCAGATCGTGTTCGAACACATCGTGCCGAACTCGCTTTCGGTGGTGATCGTTTACGGCTCACTGCTGGTGCCCGAGGTGATCCTGTCAGAAAGCTTTCTGTCGTTCCTCGGTATTGGTATCAAAGAGCCGCAGGCGAGTTGGGGTAATCTGATCCAGACTGGCACGTCGGCGATGGCCACCGATCTGCGCCTGCTGCTCTTGCCCGGCACGCTTCTGGCCATCGTTCTGTTTTGTCTCAATTTCATCGCCGACGGACTGGCGGAGGCCTTCGACCCCAATGACCGCTGAAACTCTCTTATCTCTGCGCGGGTTGACCGTGCGTTTTCGCCTGCCGCATGGCGAAACCGTCGCTGTCGACGGCATCGACCTCGACCTAGCGGCGGGCGAGGTGCTGGGCATCGTCGGCGAAAGTGGCTCGGGCAAAAGCCAGGTTCTCTATTCCCTGATGGGCCTACTTGCCGCCAACGGTCGCGCTGGCGGTCAGGCGCTGTTCGAGGGGGTGGATCTGCTGTCCCTCTCGCGCCGCCAGCTTGACACTCTGCGCGGGCAGCACATCTCGATGATCTTCCAAGACCCGATGACCTCGCTCAATCCCTACCGCCGGGTTGGCGATCAGATTGCCGAGGGGCTGATCGTGCATGAAGGGCTTTCGCGCAGCGCCGCGCAGGCCGAGGCGGTGCGAATGCTCGATCGGGTGCGGATTCCAGATGCCTCAAATCGCGCTCGCCGCTTTCCGCACGAATTTTCAGGCGGGATGCGGCAACGGGTGATGATTGCCATGGCGCTGCTGACGCGCCCAAAGCTGCTTTTGGCTGACGAGCCGACCACCGCGCTCGACGTCACAATCCAGGCCCAGGTGCTTGACCTGATGGCCGAACTCGCGCGCGAGACTGGGACCGCGATCATTCTTGTCACCCACGACCTCGGCGTCGTCGCACGGCTTTGCGGCCGGGTGGCGGTGCTTTATGGCGGGCGGGTCATGGAAGAGGCGGGGGCGCAAGCGCTGTTCTCGACCCCCGCGCATCCCTATACGCGCGGTCTTCTTGATGCGATGCCGCGGCTCGAACAGGCGCTGACGCCCCGGCTGGGCACTATCCCCGGCACCCCCCGCTCGGGTGGTGGTGACGTGATCGGTTGCCCCTTCGCGCCGCGCTGCACTGAGCGAATTGCACGCTGCACCACAGAGCGCCCCGCGTTTTTGGAGCGCTCGCACCTTGGCGGCACCCGCAGCGCTGCCTGCCACCTCATCCCGGAGGTCGCAGAATGACTCTCCTGAAAACGCGAGCGCTTGATGTCGGTTATCAGATCTCGGGGGCAGGCCTATTCAGCCCGCCGCGTTATCTTCCGATTGTGCATGACGTGTCGCTGACGCTCGACACCGGGCGCACCCTGGGCGTTGTGGGCGAAAGCGGCTGCGGCAAGTCAACCCTCGGTCGGGCGCTGCTGCGCCTCATCGTGCCCCATGCAGGACAGGTGCTCTGGCAGGGCGAGGACATGGCCAGCATCGCCGACTTGCGCCGACGCCGCGCCGAGATGCAGATTATCTTTCAAGACCCGATCGCAGCACTCGACCCGCGCATGACGCTGGGACGCATCGTCTCGCGCCCGCTTGCGACCTTCGAGCCGGGCCTATCGCGCAAGGCGACCCGCGCGCGCGCCATCGAGGCGTTGGGGCAAGTGGGCCTGTCGGCCGATTTCGCCGACCGCTATCCGCACGAACTGTCGGGAGGGCAAGCACAGCGGGTGGGAATCGCGCGCGCCATCGTCGGCCGACCAAAGCTGATCGTCTGCGACGAACCGGTCTCAGCGCTTGATGTCTCGATTCAGGCGCAGGTCATCAACCTTCTGATGGACCTGCAACAGCAGATGGACCTCGCATTGGTGTTCATCTCGCACAACCTCGCGCTGGTGCGTCACATCAGTCACGATGTGATGGTGATGTGCCTTGGGCGCGTCGTCGAGACCGCCCCGCGCGATGCCTTTTATACCCGCCCGATGCATCCCTATTCACTGGCGCTGATGCAGGCCGTGCCAGAGCCCGATCCGGTGCGCGAGAAGGGCCGCGTGGGCGCCGCGTTGCAGGGCGAGCTGCCCTCGGTTCTCGCGCCGCCGCCCGGCTGCGTCTTTGCCTCGCGCTGCCCGAAAGCGGTGGCGCTCTGCCACCAGACCCGCCCGGAGCTTGCCTCCGTGGCCGAGGGGCGCACTGTCGCCTGCCATTTTCCGGAGATTTGATATGACCGACTTTCTCGCCACCAGCTGGGCCTCTGTGCCCCGGTTCGAAAGCGTCCGCGCGTCGCGCAACGGAGCTTGGGCCTTCTGGTCCTGGGCTGGCGCAAGCGAGACTGACGAAATCTGGGAGGCCCCGCTCGACGGCTCGGCCCTGCCCCGGCGGCTGACCTTTGGCACCGATCACTTTCACATCCGCGATGTCTCGCCTGACGGTAGCCGGTTGATCCTCGCGCAATCGCCAAACGCCAACGAGCACGATCACCTGGTCCTGCTAGAGCGCGAAACTGGCGAACTGACCCGGCTGACCCCGGCGCAGAATACGCATTACGTTTACGGCGGCGCGTTTAGCGCCGATGGTACGGCGGTCTATTTCGTCGCCGACTACGACTACGACAACCACGAAGCGGTCGCGGGAGGTTGGCTCTGGCGCCAAGATCTCGCAAGCGGAGAGCGCACCTGCCTCGCCCGCACGGAGCGGCATTTCGAACAGGGGCCTGAACTTTCGCCCGACGGTAGCCGGCTGCTCTGGCATCGCCACGAATACGAACCGGGCGCAACCCAGATCTGGGTGCTGAACGCCGATGGCAGCGACTGCCGCGAAGTGCTGAACCTCGGTGCGGCGGTCAACGCGCGGGGCACTTGGCTTGATGACGACAGGATCGGTTTCGTCGCCGACTGCGACCGGCGTGACGGGCTCGCCATCCTGACGCTTTCGAGCGGCGCGGTCGAGTGGCTGGCCGAAGAGCCTGCGCTCTGCCCACACATGGTGTTGGCGGGAAACGGCCCGGCCTTTGTCTGCATCCACCACGAAGAAAGCTGGACCCGCGCTGCGCTGTTTGAGAATGGCAGCCTCAGGCCGCTGGCGAACGCCTCGGGCCGGCGCAGCCTTCTGCCGCACGCGGCGCTGCCGAATGGTGGTTGGCTTGCCGAGGCCTACGACGCTAACGCGCCGCATGAGCTGGTGGTGGTTGAGGCCGACGGCACCTGCCGCAGCATCGTGCGCCCCGACAGTGGCGATCGCCACTACGTATCGCCCAAAGACTTCCGCTGGACGGCGCATGACGGCATGGCAATGCAAGGCTGGCTCTACCGCCCAGAGGGACGCGCTAAGGGCCTGATCGGTTATATCCATGGCGGGCCGACCTGGCATTCCGAGGATTGGGTGAACCCCAAGATCCAGTTCTGGGTGGCCGAGGGCTATGCGGTGCTCGACCCGAACTATCGTGGCTCTACCGGCTTTGGATATGCCCACCGCGAGGCGGTGAAAGTAGACGGCTGGGGTGGACGCGAGCAAGAAGATATCCGCTCCGGGCTCGAAGCGGCACTGGCCACCGGCATTCCCGGCCCGGTCGCCGTCGTCGGCAACAGCTACGGCGGGTTTTCGAGCTGGTACGCCATCACGCGCCACACCGACCTCGTTGCGGCGGCGATACCGATGTGTGGGATGTACCGGCTCGACATCGACTACAACGAGACCGAGCAGCCGCACCTGCGCGCCTATTCCGAGCAGATGATGGGCGGCACGCCCGACGAGATGCCAGAGAAGTACGCCAACGCGTCGCCGGGCCAGTTCATCGACGACATCCGTGGCCATCTTCTGATCGTCCACGGGCTGGCGGATACCAATGTCGGGCCCGAGAACACCCTAACCGCGATCCGCGAGCTGACCGAGGCGGGCATCGCACACGAGACGATGCTGTTTGCCGACGAGGGCCATGGCGTGGCCAGGCGCTCGAACCTCGAGAGCTACCTGCGCACCAGTGCCGACTTCCTTGAACGCGCTTTCGTCCAAGCCAGGGCGAACGCCAAACCAAGCGAAAGAACATAAGAATCCGCCATAGGCGTTGTCAGTGAGATAGGTATTGAGCCGCTCAAGGCTGCCGGGCAGCTTTTGGGGATGACGTTGCCCCCAACTTTTCCCAGCGTGAGCGCACCTCTGGGCTTCGGTTTGGCCTTTATGGGCGGATTGGGCAGCGGAGGTTGTCGCGCAACTGGGGGGATTGCCGGATCAGAAAAGCAAAGATGCGTTCGCAGAAGTTTGCGCAGCAGATCGCTCCCGCCTTGCTGTAAAAGCCACCAAGCAAGGCATCTACTTATCTAGCGACCAGCCGCCCCTCGAGATCACTTCTTATCGCGAGCGGACTTTTCTTCTTTGGTAAGTTTGTTGTTCCAAGCGTTGTTGCTCAGACCCAACTCTCTGGGAAGGGGTTTGGTTTTGCCTACCCTGACCTCACCGCCCTTGTTCAGAAACTCCTGAATAAGGGCATCATCCGTGGTTTCTTTGGTAACTTGTTTCATAAAGACACACTTACCTTCTGGGACACCATCTTGTCACGCGCCAACTGGCTCGGGGTAATCAGCGCGCTTGTCTGGCGCTTAACATTCCAAAGCCTCACTTTTGTACGACCAACGCAATTCTGGGGCTGCGGTGTGCACGGCAGGCTCATCCGTGGCTATCGTGGCCCTCTACCTTTTGCCCAGCAGAGGCCGCAGCGCGGCGCGCCAGCCGCGCGCGGATAGCACCCACATCGGTGACCGGCGTGGCTGCAAAAAGTTTGCGCGTATAGGCATGCTGTGGGTCACTGAACAGCGCATCACGGCTGCCGCTTTCGACGACCTCGCCGTTCAGCATCACCATCACCTCATCAGCCAGATAGCGCACCACTGACAGATCGTGGCTGATGAAGACATAGGTCAGGTTGAACTCGTCCTGCAAGTCGCGGAGCAGGTTTAGCACCTGCGCCTGCACCGAAAGGTCCAGCGCCGAGACCGGCTCGTCCAGCACCAAAAGGCGCGGGTTAAGCATTAGTGCGCGGGCAATCGCGATCCGCTGCCGCTGACCACCCGAGAACATGTGCGGATAGCGGTTGAAATGTTCGGGCAGCAAATCGACCTTGGTCAGCATCGCCATTGCCCGTTCGCGCCGTTCGGGGGCCGAGGCGTCGGTGTTCAGAATCAACGATTCCATCAGCATGTCGCCCACCTTCTGGCGCGGGTTCAACGAGCCATAGGGGTTCTGAAACACGATTTGTACGGTTGCGCGCAGCGCTTTGGTCATGCGTTCGTGGGCGATATCGACCGGCTTGCCTTCGATCAGCAAAGTGCCACTGGTCGCAGGATCAATCAGGGTGATGATCCGCGCCAGCGTTGATTTACCGCAGCCCGATTCCCCCACGATCGCCAGCGTCTTGCCACGTTCGACCGCAAAGTTAACGCCGTTGACGGCATGGATCTTGCGCGAGGCACCGAACAGACCGGCCCGCACGGTGTAGTCGCGGGTGATGTCGCGACCTTCGATCACGATTTCCGGGGCGGCCATCACGCCTCCTCGCCCTGATGGGACACCATGAAGTCGGACACGGTCGAAAGCCGCCCGCCGGTGGCGTGTTCAGGCAGCGCTGACAGCAGTGCCCGCGTATAGGCAGTCTTTGGCGACTCAAACAGTGACAGCACGTCGGCTTCTTCCATCTTTCGGCCCTGATACTGCACCACTACCCGGTCGGCGGTTTCGGCCACCACGCCCATGTCATGGGTAATGATGATCAGCGCCATGCCGTGCTTTTCCTGCAAGTCCACCAGCAGATCGAGGATCTGTTTCTGGATTGTCACATCAAGTGCTGTGGTGGGTTCGTCGGCAATCAGCAGCTTGGGGTTACAGGCAATGGCAATGGCTATCATCACCCGCTGGCATTGCCCGCCTGACAACTGGTGCGGAAAGCTGCGCAAGCGCTCTTCCGGCTCGGGGATACCGACCGAGGCGAACAGTTCTACCGCGCGGGCGCGCGCCTCGCGGGCCGACATGCCCAGAATACCGCGCAGCACCTCTTCAATCTGAAAACCGACGGTGAAGCAGGGGTTCAGACTGGCCATCGGCTCCTGAAAGATTATCGTGATCTCGCGCCCGATGATCTGGCGCTTTTCGCGGTCGCTCATTGGCAGCATGTCTTGCCCGTCAAACCGCATCAGATCGGCGGTGACCGTGGCAGTGTCGGGCAAAAGTCCCATCACTGCCAGCATCGCCACCGATTTTCCCGACCCGCTTTCACCGACAATCGCCAGCACCTCGCGCGCCGATACCGAAATGTCGATGCCGTCAACCGCCTTGAATGGGCCTGCAGCAGTGTCGAAGGTAACCGTCAGGTTACGAATTTCCAGCAGCGGGGCCATCTCAGCTTCTCTTCAGCTTGGGGTCGAGCGCGTCGCGCAGACCGTCGCCCATCAGGTTGATCGCCAGCACGGTTATGAGGATCGCAAGGCCCGGCAGCGTGACCACCCACCAGGCGCGCAGAATGAACTCGCGCGCTTCGGCCAGCATCGTGCCCCATTCCGGCGTTGGCGGCTGTGCGCCCATGCCCAGAAAGCCAAGCGCGGCGGCATCAAGAATTGCGCCCGAAAACGACAGCGTTGCCTGAACGATCAGCGGAGCAAGGCAGTTGGGCAGGATGGTGCGGAACATCAGTCGCATCTTGCCCGCACCGGCCACACGCGCGGCCATTACATATTCGCGGTTCTTTTCCCCCAGCACCGAGGCGCGCGTCAAGCGGGCAAAGTGCGGCTGCGAGACGATGGCGATGGCGATCATGGCGTTGGTTAACCCCGGCCCCAGCACCGCGACCAGCACCAGCGCCAGCAGTAGCGAGGGGAACGCCAAGATCACGTCCATCACCCGCATGATGACCATGTCGATCCAGCCGCCGAAGAACCCGGCAACCACCCCGATCGCGATGCCGCCGATAAGCGCAATCGTCACCACGACGACCCCGATGAACAGCGAATAGCGCGCGCCAAAGATCAGCCGCGACAGGATGTCTCGGCCCACCGCGTCGGTGCCCAAGAGGTATGTTGTACTGCCGCCGTCTTGCCAGAACGGTGGCACCAGCAAAGCGGCGCGATCCTGAATGATCGGGTCGTGTGGCGCCAGCAACGGCGCTAGCACCGCAATCGCCACGAGCGCGAGAAAAACATAAAGCCCATAGACTGCGCCGCGGTTCTCGCGGAAATAGAACCAGAACTCTGCCAGCATTTGGCGGCGAGTTCCGGGCGCAGGTGAGTTGGACGCGGTGGTATCTGCCATCTTGTCCTCAACTGTGCCGAATGCGGGGGTTGATCAGGCCATAGAGCAGATCGACCACCAAATTGACGACCATGACGATGCCCGCGATCAACAACAAACCGCTCTGCACCACCGGATAGTCGCGCCGCGAGATAGAGTCGACCATCCACTTGCCGATTCCAGGCCAGGAAAAGATCGTCTCGGTCAGAATTGCGCCCGCCATCAGCACGCCGACCTGCAATCCGATGGTGGTAATCACCGGGATCATGGCATTGCGCAGCGCATGCACGCCCACCACGCGCCGCGGCGTCAGCCCCTTGGCCCGCGCGGTGCGCACATAATCCTCGCTCAACACTTCCAGCATGGCCGAACGGGTTTGCCGCGCGATCACCGCCAGCGGGATCGTTGCAAGCACAATCGAGGGCAAGATCAGATGCGAAGCGGCCGAGGCGAATGCCCCCTTCTGCCCCGACATGAGGCTGTCGATCAGCATGAAACCTGTTGGTGTTGGGAAATAGTATAGCAGCGAAACCCTGCCCGACACTGGGGTCCAACCCAAGACGCCCGAGAAGAAGATGATCAGTAGCAGGCCCCACCAGAAGATCGGCATCGAATAGCCGACCAGCGCCGAGGTCATCGTTACTTGATCGAACCAAGAGCCACGCTTCAACGCCGCCAGCACGCCGATGGGCACACCAATCACCACCGCGATCACGATGGCGCAGAAAGCCAGTTCCAGCGTCGCGGGAAACAGCGTCAGAAAATCGCTCAGCACGGGCTGTTTGGTCACGATAGAGTTGCCAAAATCGCCGTGCAGCAGCTTCCAAAGATATTCTAGGTACTGCTCCCATATGGGGCGGTCAAAGCCCAACCGCGCCATCATGTCTTGATAGTGTTCAGGGGTCATCCCGCGCTCGCCTGCCATCAGCAGCACTGGGTCACCCGGCAGGATGCGGACAAAGCCGAAAGCCACAATGGTGATCCCGATGAAGGTCGGGATCAGGTAGGACAGCCGACCCAGGATGAATTTTATCATTTTTGCAAACTACGGGCACGCGAGGTTTTCCCCGCGTGCCCGCCCAAAGTGTTCAGTTATTATTCAGTGATATCAACCATGTCAAAGGCATGCGTCCCAAGCGGGTTCATGACATAACCCGTTACCTTGGTCGACATCGGCATGAACACCGTCGAGTGGTCGATGGTCAGCCAGGGCGCCTGGTCCTTGAAGATCACCTGCGCCTGCTCGTAAAGCCTGGTGCGTTCTGCGATATCCGAGGAAAGTGCGGCTTTGGCCAACAAGTCCGAGAACTCCTCGTTGCACCAATGCGACCGGTTCGCCCCGCCTTCACCCGCCGCCTGGCAGCTGAGCAGAACGTTCAAGAAGTTGTCCGGGTCGCCGTTGTCGCCGGTCCAGCCAAGGATAACGGCGCCGTCACGGTCGAGCTCGGTCGACTTCTTGAGGTATTCGCCCCATTCGTACGAAACGATCTCGGCGGTCACGCCGATCTGCGCAAGGTCGGCCTGCATCAACTCGGCCGTGCGGCGCGCGTTGGGCATGTAGGGGCGCTGCACCGGCATCGCCCAGATGTTCATGTGCAGGTCGCTGACACCGGCGTCGGCCAGCATCTGCTTGGCGGCTGCGGGATCATAGGCATCGTCCATGATCGCGTCGTTGTAGCCCCACATGGTCGGCGGAATCGGGTTCTTGGCGACCATGCCAGTGCCTTGGAATACGGCATCAATGATGGCTTGCTTGTCGATCGCCATGTTCAGCGCCTTGCGAACACGTGCGTCGTCAAACGGCTTTTCCAGCGTGTTGTAGGCTAGATAGGCGACGTTCAGACCTGCCTGCTCCATCACAGTCAGGTTCGGATCGCTCTTCAGTGCCTCGATGTCGGCCGGGGCCGGATAGGGCATCACATGGCATTCGCCCGCCTTCAGCTTTTGCGCGCGCACGGCGGCATCTGTGGTGATGGCAAAGACCAGATCGTCGATCATCGGCTTGGTGCCGAAATAGTCGGGGTTGGCCTTGTAGCGGATTACC
Organism: Rhodobacteraceae bacterium UBA6213; assembly: GCA_002421605.1. Taxonomy (GTDB): domain Bacteria; phylum Pseudomonadota; class Alphaproteobacteria; order Rhodobacterales; family Rhodobacteraceae; genus UBA6213. Next base: position 178,890 of record DISJ01000013.1, read on the forward strand.
GCGTCCTTTTGATAGGCGACGAACACGAACGGCCCTGTGCCAATGGGCTGGTTGTTAAAGTCGGCGCCCTTGCCGTCGGCCATCAGCTTGTCAGCGTACTCTTTTGATACGATCGAAGCGAAGTCCATGCCAAGGTCGGCCAGGAACGGCGCGTTGGGCGCGTTCAGCGTGAACTTGACGGTCAGATCGTCAACCTTCTCCATCGACTTGATCATCGTGTCGAGGCCCATCGAGGTGTAATACTCGTAGGAGATGCCCGCCACATATTGGTTGAACGGGTTGTCGGCGTTGCCTTGCCGGTCAAACGAGAAAATCACGTCGTCGGCGTTCAGATCGCGTGTCGGGGTGAAATAATCGGTGGTCTGAAACTTGACGCCCGCACGCAGCTTGAAGGTGTACTCCAGCCCGTCTTCCGAAATCGTCCAGCTTTCCGCAAGGCCGGGAACGATCGACGTGGTGCCGGGCGAAAATTCTACCAAACGGCTGTAAACGGTGCGTGCGGCAGCGTCAAAAGTGGTGCCAGAGGTGTAGGGCGCGGGGTCAAACCCCTCGGGCGAGCCTTCCGAGCAATAAATGAGCGTCTTGGCACTCGCGCCACCGGCGACCATCGCCATCATGGCCGATGCAGCAAGCAGACTGGTTCTGAGTTTCATCCGGGATGTCCTCCTGTTGGTCATCGTCAGCGCTTCGTGCTCGCGCGACAATAATGCGGCAGCTTATGCCGCTGTTAGCGATAGGCAAGCCCGTTTTGCACCGCTCGCGCCGCATTTGACCACCGCGACGTTGCGGCAGAACTTGCACTTGTCGAAGCAAACACTCAATTTAGCGGCAGACGCGCGGGCATATTGCCGCGCCTGCAGGGAATCCCAACAAATGAGCGACCGTTACGCCCAACACCGCCAGATCGCCCGCACACTTGGCGTCGATGCCGTGGCGCTGGTGCCGGGGCCAAATTTCGTGCGCCTGTTTCACCAGGACTTTCATAGCCACGAGCGCCCGTTGCTGGTGCTGATTCCCGCCGAAGGCGCGCCTGCGGCGCTCGTGCCGAATCTCGAGTTGCGCTCGTTCGACCTGCTGAACTTCGAGGGCGAGGTGTTCGACTGGCGCGACCAGACCGGCTATGGCGACGCCTTCGCGACGCTGGCCCACCATCTACCCCTGCGCTCGGTCGCAGTAGAGGGGCAGGTAATGCGAGTCTTCGTGCATCACGCGATGGCTACCGCTTGGCCCGGCCTGCGCGTGATCGACGCCGAACGCCAGATCTCGGGCCTAAGGTTGCACAATTCCCCCGCCGAGGTGGCCGCGCTGGAAGATGCGATCCAGCTTTCCGAACGGGCACTGCAACGTACCCTGGATCAGGTGCGGATCGGCCAGACCGAAAAGGACATCGAACAGATCCTGACGCTGGCGCTGTTCGCAGAAGGCGCCGAGGAACAGTCGTTTGGCCCCATCGTCGCTGCCGGAGATAATTCGGCCCGCCCGCATGCGCACGCACGTGCCGACTACGCGGTCAAACCGGGCGATGCGTTGCTGCTGGATTTTGGCGCCCGTCGCGGCGGCTTTTGCGCCGACATTACGCGCACCGTGTTTCTGGACCATGCCAGCGATGAAGCGCAGGCGGTCTATGATACTGTGCTGCGCGCCAACCTTGCAGGTCACGCCATAACCCGCCCCGGTGTCACCGCGCATGATATCGACGATGCAGTGACCTCAGTGCTGGAAGCATCGCCCTACGCCGACCGTATCCGCACCAAAACCGGCCACGGCCTAGGCCGCGACGTGCACGAGGCGCCCTACATCATGCGTGGCAACCACCAGAAGATGGAACCGGGCATGGTGTTCACCAACGAGCCCGGTCTTTACAAGATCGGCGCCTTCGGCGTGCGGATCGAAGATGACGTTCTGGTCACCGACGATGGTAGCAGATCGCTGACCACGTTCACCAAAGACCTGATCATCCTGCGCTAGCCCGCGCGCTAAGCCCCACATCAGCGACAAGTTACTAATGGGCCGCGAAACCAGCGGTTGCTATCGGGCATATTCAACCCGGACAGCCGCAACAATTCAGCGCCGCCAAGCGCTGCATTTGCAAGTTCAGGCACGCGCTGCTTAATCAAAATATCACGTTAAAGTATTGAAATAGATCAAGTTTACGCCGCGCAATGGTTCTGGCTATGCAATAATTGCTGCCCGAGATTCTATTCACGCTCGGCAGGCAAACCATTGCTTGGGAATGGCGCATCGGCGGTAACACAGCCGTGCAGAAACCGATAAGTTCCTCAATAGTTCTTAATACATCCCGTTTGAACTGGAGGAAGAACAGTAGCGGCAACAGCGGTGAATGCCCGGGCGATGGGTGCGCCAGTTGCCTGCCGCCGCCAATCACCATGCATGTCTTTTTCTAGGCTAACGTATTGCTAAAATTAAAAATAATGGCGAGCTTGCATGTACCTGACACCTTCATCCGCGGCCTTGAATCGAATGGCGCTGCATAGTGCGCCGCAAACTCGGCACGCTTGATGGCGCTGTCTAAGGGAATAGGCAATCAACCTCATTTAGGTCCGCAAAACAGAATCCTTGTCGGAATCTCACGCAACGGTTACCGTGGGGAAGGGAGGGCTGGAAACACTAGAGTTTCTAGTCACGTAAATGCGGGAGAAACCAATGAGATCGGTGACACGAGCCGTAGTGGCATTGTCTTTTGCGGCAGCATTTGCCGTAGGTGGTCAAATGGCGTGGCTTACGCATGCCAATGCACAGGAAAGCGCCGGGGCGCTAACGCCAGCAACCCTGATGCCCGAAATCCCGCATCTGGACCAATGGCGCAATTCACCCCACGCAGACATTACACGCGAGGCGTTCCGCCATTGGGACGAAGAAGACGACAAGATGATTCCCGAGGATTGCGCGCGGTGTCACTCGACATCGGGCCGCCTTGACTACCTCGGCGCCGACGGCAGTGCCGCAGACGTCGTGGACGTGAAGCACCCGACAGACCCGGCCAACGCGCCCGGTATCGCCTGCATGGCGTGCCACAACGATGTCGCACGGAACATGACGACCGTCAGTTTTCCGTCCGGTGCCGTTGCAGAGGTCTTCACCGACGATGTTCGCTGCATGAGCTGCCACGGCGGTCGCGCATCGACCGTTCAGGTCAATGAAGCGATCGTAAAAGCAGGGTCGCCTGGCGAGGATATGCCATCAGCCGACATCAATTTCGTCAACATCCACTACCGGGCAGCAGCAGCCAGCCGTTTTGGCGGCGAGGTTCACGGCGGCTTTGAGTATGACGGGTTGGACTATGCCGGTTACTACTTCCACGATCAGGACTCGCAGACATGCAACGATTGCCACAGCCCGCACACGCTCGAGGTAAAGGTCGATGCGTGCACAGAGTGCCATAAGGAAGTTGTACCCGGAAACTTGGATTCACTCCGTCTCATCCGCACGTCCAAAACGGATTTCGACGGTAACGGCAACACCAGCGAAGGCATCGACGCCGAGATCAAGGCGATCCAGGGCTATCTGCTTCAGGCAATCAAGGGCTATGGCGAGAATGTCGTTGGCACCGCGATCGGCTATAACGAGGATGCCTACCCCTACTTCTTCCAAGATACCGACGGAAGCGGCGTGATCGAGGAGAGCGAAGCCAAAAACGCCAACAAGTATGTGTCGTGGACCCCTCGGCTGCTGAAAGCCGCCTACAATTATCAGGTCGTCAACAAAGACGTGGGTATTTTCACGCACAATGGGTACTACGCCATGCAACTGATGCTCGACAGCATTGACGATCTTGCCGGAGCCGGGAGCGGCTTCGAGAATTCCGGTGTGCGCCCGGAATGAGCGCATGGCGTTGCGAAGCCTATGACCAACGGAATCGGCCGCCATTGGCGGCCGACTTCGCTCTACAGGCTGAAACCCGCGAGAGACCAGCCATCGGTGCAGGAGCCTTGCTTCTCCGCTTGACGCTGTTAGTAGGGTTGGTTGGCGCGATCACGTCGCAAGCAGCGGCGCAATCGAGCAGCGCGCCGGACGCTGCACCTCCCGCTTTGACAATGAGTGTGGCTGGCGCCAATTCTACTGCGGACCATAGCCTATTCACCCAGCTTGCGGGGCCATTCGAAAGCGCGCAAGAGGTCAACCAGGCCTGCCTTTCGTGTCACAATACCGGGGCCGAGCAGCTTCACGGCACGACCCATTTTACTTGGAGCTTTAAGCCGGAAACGGCAGCAGATTCGGCAGCGATCGCGCCACTTGGAATGCGCCATGTCGCCAACGGGTTTTTGCTGTCCACGCCTTCCAACTTGGGCGCTTGCACCTCGTGCCACATAGCCGGAACGCGTTTCGACGAGCCGCAGATGTTTGACGCATCAAGCGGGCCCGCGGCGCCGGTGGACTGCCTTTCCTGTCACGAGCCGACGGGGCAATGGACAATCGCAAACTTCCACGAAGGTGGCGCGGCCTGCGCCATGTGCCATGACGAGCGCCTGAGCGGCGATACACCCGAGATCAACGACTTTGCCGCCGTAGCGCGGTCTGTCGGCCCCACGACGCGGGCGAGTTGCGGTGCCTGCCATTTCAACGCCGATGGCGGGGCGGGCGTGAAGCACGGAGACCTCAACCCCGACTTGGTCAATCCGCCAGCCACACTCGATGTGCACATGGCTGCAGCGCCAGAGGGCGCCGGTTTCACCTGCAGCACTTGCCACACCACGACAGACCACGTTTTGGCCGGAAGCCGATATGAGGGCGGGCCGAGCCAGACGCCCGAGCACCCAGCGCTGTCCGGCGCCGCGGCATCCTGCCAAGGGTGCCACAGCGCCACACCGCACAGCAACGCCGCCAGCGGCGCGCGGCTTGATCGCCACACTGACCGCGTGGCCTGCGAGACCTGCCACATTCCCTCGATTGCGCGAGGCGAGACGGCAACCCGCATTCTGTGGGACTGGTCAACGGTCGGCAAACTCGGACGCGATCGCAAGCCCATGGCGCAGAAAGACGAGGACGGCCGCATCACCTACGCAACCGAAAAAGGCACACTTGCGGAAGCGGGCAATGTATTGCCGACACTGGTCTGGTCAAATGGTCGCCTGATGCAGCAGCGCCCCGGCGCCGAGCTGCCCGCGTCGGTAGCAACAAACACAGGTACAAATGGCGACCAAGTCGAGGGTGGCGATCTTGCTGCCCTCGCCGCCGCGTTCGCCGATGCCCCCTGGGTGGCCAATTACGATGGCGCCGCAGCCGACGCCCAGTCGCGAATTGTACCGGTTAAAGTGATGCATTCGGTCGTCCCGATCGACGCCGAAAGCCACGCTCTAGCGAGCGTGTTGTTTTCAGGCCGCAGCGGCGACGCCCTGTGGAACCGCTTTAACTGGGAAAATGCCGTTGCAAGCGGCATGGAGGCGGCCAACCTGCCTTTCAGCGGCGAGGTGGCCTTTGCCAGGGTTCGCCAGACAATACCGGTCAACCATATGGTCGCCCCTGCCGATCAGGCCCTCGGGTGCAATTCTTGCCATGCGGCAAATGGATTGCTTGCCGATCTGCCGGGCGGGCTCCTTCCCGGGCGCGATGGTCCTGCCTGGCTCGATAAGGCCGGTTTGGCGATCCTTGCCCTGACGCTGGCCACTGTGTTGCTCCACGCGATGCTCCGGATCGGCTTCGCAATCTTCCACAGGAGAGCGCGCCATGACTGAGATCGCGCGGCCAAAACCCAGAGGCATCTACCTCTTCACGGCGTTCGAGCGGTTCTGGCACTGGTTTCAGGCGGTGTTGATCATCTTTCTGCTGGTGTCCGGTTTCGAAATCCACGGGTTCTACAGCCTGCTTGGCTTTGAGCGCGCAGTGAATCTTCACGTACTTGCGGCGTTCACTCTGTTGGTCTTGTGGATGTTTGCCATTTTCTGGCATTTCGTAACCGGGCAATGGCGCCACTATGTGCCCTCCACTCATCAGATGTGGGCAACGATCTTGTTCTACACTTTCGGCATCTTTTTTGGCGCACCGCACCCCTTCCGGCCAACCACCAAGCGCAAGCATAATCCGCTGCAGGCCATGGCATATTTCGGCTTCAAAGTGGCAATGGCACCAGCAGCCTGGATCTCGGGCCTTTTACTGTGGGGTTACGGCATGTTCCCAGACCTTTATCCGGGCGATCTGCCGGTTCTGTGGGTCAATGCAATGCACATCGCCGCCGCATTTCTGATCGCGGCCTTCCTGATCGCCCATCTCTATCTGATCACGACGGGCGAGACCGTTACGGCGCAGCTAAGGGCTATGATCACCGGCTGGGATGCCTTTGGTGGCGAAGAGAAAGACTGATCATTGCCCGCTATTCAGGTGGCTGACGCGCCAGCCGGGCGCGTTATCGGCGCCAGCAACTTTTTGGTAATTCAACGGCGCCCGATCCTTACGGGTCGGGCGCCGGGGTGATTGTTACCAGCCACCTTCGGCGCGGCGGTTATAGGGGTCGTTGCCCAGATCAAAGACCAACAGCTTGCGCTCGGTGAAGGTTTCAAGGAACCACTGACTCAGTTCACGCCCGACACCCGACAGACCGGTACCGCCAAAAGGCGCCAACTGGTCCCAGTAGTTCGAGGTTTCGTTGATGTTGACAGACCCGTGCGGCAGCGCCTCGCCCACCTGCCAAGCGGTTGCCAGATCGCGGGTCCAGAGCGAGGCGATCAGGCCAAGGCCGGTCTGGTGCGCGATGCGGATTGCCTCTTCTGCCGAAGCGATCTTGATGATCGGCGCCACCGGACCAAAGGTTTCCTCTTGCGCAATCAGCATGTCGGTGGTCACGCCGGTCAAGATGGTGGCAGGGTAATAAAGCCCTTGCTCGGGACCGATCTGTTCAATGTGCGCGCCTTTTGCGCGGGCATCCTCGACATGCGCTTTCACTCGCGCCAGTGTCGCGGCATTGCAAAGCGGACCCATTTCTGTGCCCTCATCCGCCGGATTGCCGATTTTCAGCTTACGCGCGCGCAGGGTGAATTTTTCCACGAATTCGTCATGCACGGCCTCATGCACAAGCAACCGTTCCGCCGAGGTGCAGACCTGCCCGGAATAGTAGAAGCAGCCATTGATCGCGCCTTCCACCGCCTTGTCGATGTCGGCATCGGCCAGAATGATGAACGGGCCATCGCCGCCCAGTTCCAGAAGGTGCGGGCGAAGCGCGCATTTCTCAGCGATCTTGCGACCGGTTGCAGTAGAGCCGGTGAAGAACACGCCATCGACGCCCTTGGCTTCGGTCAGCGCGGCACCCACATCGCCCAGCCCCTGCACGATGTTGATAACCCCGTCGGGCAGCCCAGCGGCTTGGAAAATGTCACCCATCATCGCGCAAACAACGGCAGCGTATTCCGACGGCTTCCAGATTACCGTGTTGCCAGAGGCCACGATATGGGCCAGCGCGATCGAGGAAATGTCGGTGGGGAAGTTGTAGGGCGTGATGACCGCCACTACGCCCAGTGGCCGGTGCGTCATCACCAAACGCTTGTTGCGCGTGCGCTCTTGCGTCGAGGGGAAGGACAGGCCGCGATGGCGCAGGATCTCTTCTGCCGCCTTCGACCAGGATGGCGCGGAATATTCAAAGACCTCTTCGCGCGCATCGGTGATGGTCTTGCCGATTTCAGCGGTCAACATCTGCGACATCGCCTCTGCCCGTTCCAGAAACAGCGCATGAATCCGGCGCATGATCTGCGCCCGCTCGATCACCGACAGCGCGGCCCAGGCAGGCTGTGCCGCCCGCGCCGCCGCCACCGCATCGCCCACATCGGACGCGTTACAGCGCCCTACCTGATGCAGCACACGGCTATCGTGCGGGCTGTTCACGGCAAAGGTGCCGGCGGAGCCGTCGCGCCACTGGCCAGCGATCAATGCGCCCTTGGTCGGATGCGTGGTATTCCGGGATTGTTCATTCATATCGAACCCTTTCGGTTGGGGCAGGCCGTCAGCGGCCCTGCCCGGTTCTTTCCCGCTGCAATAGCACCGAGATGAGGATGAGAAGGATAGAAGCCGCCACGATGAGCGCGCCCACTGCATTGATTTCCGGTGTCAATCCGCGCCGCATCGTGGACCAGATGTACATCGGCAGCGTATTGTCGCGCCCGGTCAGAAAAAAGGTCACCGGAATCTCATCGAAACTGAGTGTGAACGACAGGATGCCAGCGCCGATCACGGCGGTGCGAATGTTAGGCAGCGTGACCAGAAAGAAGGTCTGCAGGCCGCTGGCACCCAGGTCGGCTGAGGCCTCGTCCAGGCTGTGCGGCAAGCGTTGCAACCGGGCGAAAACCTGCGTCACTACCACTGCTAGCAGCGCGGTCGCATGGCCTATGATCACGGTTTCAAGGCTGAGCCCGAACCCCAACAGCCGGAACAGGATCAACATCGAAATGCCCGTGATGATGCCCGGCAGGGCGATCGGCAGCAGCACCAGCTTGCGAAATACTCCTTTGCCGGGAAAATCCAGGCGGTCTAACGCGAGCGCGGCAGGCACGCCAATCAGCAGCGTCAGCGCCGTGGCCGAAACTGCTACGTAAACCGAATTCTGCACAGCGGTGATCAGCTGGTCATTCTCGGCCAGCTTTCGGTACCAGTCGAGCGTTAGCCCGGTCATCGGCCAGCTGAGCGAGCGCGAAGAGTTGAAGCTGAAGGCGACCAGCACCACGATGGGGGTGTAGAGGAAAGTCAGGATCAGCGTGGCGATACCGATCCAGACAGTGGCGTCGGCGGCCTTGCGTATCCGCTTTGAGAGGCGGGCGCGCGGTGCAGTGCGAACTTGCGAGGGAGCAGCGGCAAGGCTCATGCGAATGTCCCCTTTCCCAGCCGTTCAAATCGGTCGGAGACCGAAATGATCGCGAGCACGATCAGCAGCATCACAAGCGCCAACGCCGACCCCAGCGGCCAATTCAAAGAGGCGCCGAACTGAGTGGCGATCACGTTCGAAATCATCATCCCGTCCGGCCCGCCCACCAAGTAGGCCGCTATGAAATCACCAAAGGCCAGGCAGAAGGTCATGGTGAACCCCGCCACCACGCCCGACATCGACAGCGGCAGCGTCACCTTCACAAAGGTGGCAGTGCGTCCCATGCCCAAGTCAGCGGACGCCTCAAGCAGGTTGCGCGGAATCTTCTCGAGCGCCGCATAGATCGGCATCACCATGAAGGGGATGAACACATAGGTCAGCGTCACTATCATCGAGGTCTGGTTGTAGAGAAAGATCGAGGAAGGCTCGGACAGGATACCGGTCGAGACCAGAAAGGAATTGAGGATGCCCTCGGTGCCCAAGATGGTCTTCCAAGTATAGGCACGTAGCAGATAAGAAACCCAAAGCGGCGCAACCACCGCCATATATAACGTCTGCCGCAACGCCGGATGCCGCACCTTGTGCACCAGGAAATAGGCATAAGGATACGCCAGCAGCAGCGAGAATAACGATACCAGTCCAGCAATCTTGATGGTGCGCAACAGCGTTCGCAAATATTGCGGATCGCTGATCAGGGTTTGGTAATTGCCAAGTTGGAAGGCCGGTGCAAAGGTCGGATAGACCTGTTCCCAAAAGCTGAACACGAACAGAATTGTGTAAGGCACGAACATGAACAGAACCACCCAGATCAGCGGTGGTGAAAGTACCAGCACCTTGCGCAAGCGAAGGGGCAACGTCATGCCGCATCCTCCGCCGCAAAGCCCATGATCTTGTGCGAGGCAACCTCGACCGCGACCTGCGCGCCCGCTTTTGGCAGGCCGACGGCGGCATCGCTGATCTGCAGATCGACCAGCACCTGGCCCTGCCCCAGATCGACCACGATCCGCGCAACGCTGCCATGATAGAACACCTCGGCAACCGTGCCGCGCAGCAGGTTCGCGCCACTCGCGTTGCCCGGCAGCAACCGTGCCTTTTCGGGGCGGAAGCCGAAGGTTTGCGTGCCAGCCACAATCGCCTGTGGGTTGATCGTCAGAGGCTGGCCATAGCAGGCAACTTGACCGTTCTCGATGCGCGAGTTGAACAGGTTGGTCGTACCAATGAAGTCGGCGATATAGGGGCTACCGGGCAAGTCATACAGGCTTTGCGGTGCACCATCCTGCATGATCCGGCCTTGTCGCATTACGATCACCCGATCCGACATAGTCAACGCCTCGGTTTGGTCATGAGTCACCATGATGAAGGTCAACCCGACCTTTTGGTGCAGGTGGCGCAATTCGACCTGCATCGCCTCGCGCAGGTTGGCATCGAGCGCCGAAAGCGGCTCGTCTAGCAGCAGCACCTTGGGGTGGCGCACAATGGCGCGGGCCAGTGCCACCCGTTGCCGCTGCCCGCCCGAAAGCTGATGCGGCGCTGTGGCGATCTTGTCGGCCAACCCCACAAGTTCGAGCACCTCACGAACCTTGGTTTCGACCTCACGTTTGGGCACGCCCGCAACCCTCAGTCCGTAGCCGACGTTCTTGCCGACGCTCATGTGCGGAAATAGTGCGTAATCCTGAAACAGCATGTTCACCGCCCGCTGGTTCGCAGGCAAGTCCGTTACATCTTCGCCATCCAGCCAGATCCGGCCCGCTGTCGGTTCCTCAAAACCGCCGATCATCCGCAAAAGGGTGGATTTGCCGCACCCAGACGGTCCGAGCAACGTCAGAAACTCGCCCTTGCGCACGTTCAGCGAAACGTTGTCGACGCCCATGACAAAGCCGAACTGCTTGGACACCCCGTCCAATCGGATGATGTCGGTCATCTTGCCTAACTCCTGGTGGTGAGAATGGGGCCAGCGACAGCGCCGCCAGCCCCGACCGATCATTGCGATTTGACGGAGTTCCAGGCGTTGGCATAGGTGTTTAGCCGCGGCCCGAGGTTTTCCCACAGCAGCAGGCTGTCAAGGTAGGCCGGGTCATCCTGATGCAGCGCAACATATTGTTCGGGGGTCATGCACGCCTTGGCCGCAACCGGGTTCGAGGCCGAATAGCCGGTGATCGCCGACATGCCGCACTGGCCCTCTTCGCTGATTGCCATTTCAAGGAACTTGTAGGCGCATTCCTCGTTGGGCGTGTTGGCGACGATCATCCAGTTGTCCACCCAGCCTTCGGCGTTCTCAGTGGGCACGAATTCCTTGACATCAACACCCTCAGCCTGCAGCAGGCCCGACTGGTATCCGGCCCAAGTATTGGAAATCCAGATTTCGCCCGAGTTATACAGATCGACCAACTCGCCCGCTGTGGACCAGTATTTGCGGATCAGCGGCTTTTGTTCCAACAGCCTCGCCTGCGCCGCCGCGAGTTGGTCGTCGGTCAGGTTGTAGATGTCCATATCGCCGTTCAGGCGCGCCGCAACGTAGATCGCGCTCTTGTCGTCCCACAACGAGATATGGCCGGCCAGCGCCGGATCCCACAACGCCGCGAGTGAAGTGGGCGGCGTCGGGAACTTGTCCACCAAATACATGAACGAGATCGCGCCCCAGGAAAACGGCACGCCAAAGACCTGGCCATCCGAATTGATGCCGTCGGCGCTACGGAATTTTTCGTAAACCTCGCTCCAACGCGATAGGCGCGCCGTGTCGATCGGCTGCACGAACCCCGCGGCGATGAGCGGTGCGGTGCTGTCGATAGCGGGCGATACGAGGTCGAACACGCCGCCGCCCGCCGCTAGTTTGGGGGCAAAGTCGTCGTTCGATCCGACATAGGTTGCGCTGACCTTGCAGCCGCTCGCCGCCTCGAACGGGGCGATGAAGCTGGTGTCGGCATAGCCTTCCCATGTCAAGATATTCAACTCACCTTCCGCCAGTGCCGGGGTCACACCGACCGCAAGCACCGCAACGGCGCTAAGAGCGCCGGTCAATCTGGTCTTCATTTTCATGTCGTTGTACCTCGCTTGTTGGTGGTTGGATCGGGCAAAGTGGATTCCGGCGCTTCTGCCGTCTTTCGCACGATTGTCCCGATATTCACGCCCAAGGCCTTTGCGGCCTTTCTTTTGCTTCCGTGAATTCTGATGGCCTTGTCGATCAGCGCAGACTCGTAGCGGCGCAGTTCAGAGCGCAGGTCGAACATCGCCCCTGCTGGCAAGGCGCCGTCACCTGCGACACCCGGAATATCCATCGGCGCCAGCAGGTCGGCAAAGATCGCGTCGATGCTTTCGGCATCATCGACAAAAATGGCGGCCTTCTGCACGATATTCAACAACTCGCGGATATTGCCGGGAAAACTGTAGTCGTCCAACAGATCGCGATAGCGCGCGGGCAGGATCATCGGGGTCCGGCGGCGCTGGTTAAAGGTCTGCAAAAAGCGGTCGGTCAGATGCCCGATCAGCGCGGGCATGTCACGCAGCGGCGGCACCGTCAGCACGATCACCGCCAGCCGGAAATAGAGGTCAGCGCGGAACCGCCCCTCGCGCACCATCTGGCGCAAGTCGCGGTTGGTTGCGGCGATCACCCGCACATTGGCCAGCCTGCCTTGCAAGCCGCCAATCCGCATCGCCAGACCGTCCTCTAGAAAGCCCAATAGCCTCGCTTGAGCGCTGAGTGGAATTTCTCCAACCTCGTCCAGAAACAACGTGCCGCCCTCGGCCTGTTCCAAAAGACCGGGGCGCAATTCACCGTCGGGCCCTTTTTCCTGACCGAACAACGCCTCGGTAAACTGCGTGTCCGCGTAAGAGGCGCAGTTCACCACGATGAAAGGGTCACGCGCATCCGCGACGCTGCTGTGCAAAAATCGCGCTACCTCTGATTTCCCCACACCGGACTCGCCGGATATCAGAATGCGCATACCTTCCCGCGTAGCCCGCTCGCCGCGCGACAGCATACGATTGAGGTCTGGGCAAAGCCTACGCTGGGTGGCGAAATCCGGGCGTGTGCGGTTAGCCGACAGGAACCGGACATTGCTGTCAGCACTGACGCCACCGGCCCGCTCGCGCCGGTGACGGATAGTTTCAACATCGCGCAGGGTGATGATCTCGGGCGCGCTTTGACCGACACGCTGGCGCGCAGTTGCCATGATCTGTGGCCCACCCCTTGCCCGGAACACCACGTCTCGGCGGTGCTGCCCATCGCCGCCCTCCAGCAGGTCGCGCCATTGCGCAACATCAGGCAGCAAGGCATCGGCCCGCTGTCCGACAATGTCGGCGGTCAGGTCAAGAATGCGGCAGGCTTCGGCATTGGCGCTGATGATGGTACCGCCGGGCGCAAGGCACAGGATGCCGTCGTCCAGCAGATCAAGCCGATCTGTCGCCTCGCCAGTGGTTGGTGCGCCAAAAAGCGGGTGTCCGGGCCAGAGCGATTGCGTCATGGCGCACCTGTGAAGTCGCGCCCCGGCCCTAGAATGGCGCCACCGCCGGCGCGCGGTGCAACAGACCATTGCGCGCCGGTGTCATCGGTCAGGTTGCCCGCTGGCCCACCGGCGACCACCGCCGCCAGTAACCGCTTGCGCTTGCCCGTCGGCGCATTCGCCTCTGACGGGATCAGCAGATCGGCGCCGGCCTGGCCAAGGCAGTCATCCATCGAGCACTGAAAGGTGTCTGCTGCGGCCAGATTGACCACCTGAATGCGTTGATCAGCATCGAGCGCCACCAGCGGCACATCCACGGCCGACAAAAGCGCCAGCGCCGCATCCAACCGCCGCTGCAAGGCAAGCTCGCGGCGCCGATGCTTGCCCACATCGCGCACAATGCCGAATATCCGCAGCAACCGACCGCCGTCGATATGCGCGCGCACATCGTTTTCGACGTAGATTTCAACGCCGTCGTATCGGCGATCCAGCGCCGGGGCCGCATCGACCTCAAACCCGTTCGCCAACAGGTTCAGCACGAATTCCTCGTTCTGCCTGTTGCGCGGAAAAATCTCGCGTACCGGCCGATCGGTAAAGGTCTGCCCTGCATCCAGCAGGTAAAGCTGTGCCATTGCAGGGTTGGCAAAGCGCCAGAACGGATCGTTGGCGAATACCTGCCGCACCACTTCATGGTCGGGCGCGGTGAGGTCGACCGGAATGCCAAACTCCATGCACCAGCAGGCATCGCTGGATGCAGACAGGACGCCTGCAAGAATGCGCTTCTCGACATCGCCGGGCTGGTTTCTGTCGCCGTTAGCGGGGTGCGTGGGTGCGTGTGATTCGTTCATGCATCAATGCTGCGTTTTTGCATCACTTCCGGCAAGTACTTTATACGCGATGCCAAACTTCTTGCTGAGCAGCGCCAAGGAGGCACGGATTAAGACACCGCAGGCTTTTTACAAAAGTTAGGCCGTCTTACCGCTCATTCAGAATGTCCATTTCAGAAAATGCGCCAGCTTGGAAAACACTCCCGTTGCTTTTTCGAGGCCCGCGTGCCGCCATACGCCGTTTTAAAAGTATGATCTGACTTAGCCAAGAACATTGACATAGATCATCGCGAAGTGGCGCGTCCGAATATATATTCTGGCCGAATCTAGAATTTGAAAGAACTGCCTAACAATAACTAGAAGTGGAAGGAACTGAGATGTCACAATCGAGTAATTTCCTGATGACCAGACGTGCAGCTCTTGCTGGCATGTCAACTTTAGCCGCGCAGGCAATATTGATGCCTTCAGGCGCTCTTGCCTCGCAGGGCCCCGGCGGCCCTATCCTTGTCGAAGATGAAATCATCAGCGCCGGACACTTTGGCATTTTCAAAGGCAAGGTCGAGGGTGGTCGCTTTATCCGCGCAATTCCCTATGAGGGTGATGTCCATCCTTCGCCGATGGTCGATGCGATGCCCGACGCGGTCTATTCCACTGCCCGGATCAGGTATCCGATGGTTCGCAAGGGCTTCCTCGAAAACGGCTATATGAGCGATCGCACCGAACGCGGCAAAGGCGAGTTCGTCCGCGTCACGTGGGAACAGGCGCTTGATCTGGTCGCGGCCGAGTTGAAGCGGGTGAAGGAAACCTATGGCAACGCCAGCATCTACGGCGGTTCCTATGGTTGGCGGTCTTCGGGGAGCTTCCACTCCGCGCAGGCACCGCTTGCCCGCATGCTCAATCTGCATGGCGGTTTTGTCGATGACGCCGACAACTACAGCTGGGGCGCGCAAATGGTCATCTACCCGTACATCACGGGCGGAACCTTCACGAAGCCGACGGCATGGCCGGTAATTCTGGAAAACACCGAGCTGATGGTTTTCTGGGCGTCCGACCCCTTGGTAACAGGCAAGATCGACTTTGCCCCACCAGACCACCGGGGCTTGGGTTACATGCAACAGCTCAAGGCCAGCGGCAAACGGACGATCGTGATCGACCCCGTGCACAACCGCACGGCAGAGTATCTTGGGTCCGAATGGATTGCGCCGCGCCCGGGTACTGACGTCGCCATGATGCTCGGTATCGCGCACACCTTGTATGCAGAAAACCTGCACGACGAGGCGTTTCTGGCCGACTACACGACTGGGTTCGAAAAGTTTGCAGAATACCTGACTGGCGCAAACGACGGGACGCCCAAGACAGCAGAATGGGCTGCCAATATTTGTGCCGTGGATGCCGAAACCATCAAGGATCTGGCGCGGACTTTCGCCGCCAATCGCACGACGCTCAACTTTGGCTTCTCAATTCAGCGCCAAGACCATGGCGAACAAGCCACGTGGATGGGCGTGACGCTCGGTTGTATGCTAGGCCAATACGGCCTGCCGGGCGGCGGCGCATTTTCCTACTATCACTACACCAGCGGCGGCGCACCATTCGGAAGCGCACCGGCCTTCCCCGGCATGTCGGCCGGAGAGTCGCGTGAGGGGATTCCGGCGGCAATTCCATGCGCGCGCGTCCACTGGGTCATGGATAATCCTGGCGCGCAGTATGACTACAAAGGACAATCCTTCACTGCGCCGGACCTTCGCCTTGTCTATTGGGCGGGTGGCAACCCATTCCATCACCACCAGAATGTCAACCAGCTCATCAAGACCTGGCAAAAACCGGAAACTATCATCGTCAACGAGATTTACTGGACCCAAACGGCTCGATTCGCAGACATCGTGCTGCCAGTAACCACCACTTTCGAACGCAACGACCTTTCCCCGTTCGGGAACAATACCGGGGTTGTGGCGATGAAGAAGATTATCGAGCCTTTGTACGAGTCAAAGACCGACTACGATATCTTCACTGAGATCAGCCAACGCCTTGGCTTTGAAGATGACTACACCGAAGGCCGCAGCGAGATGGATTGGGTGAAGTTCATCTACGAAGCGGGCAAAGCGAGTGCTGAGAAGAAGAGCATTGCCATGCCCGATTTCGACACCTTCTGGAATGGCGAAGGCGTCGTCAAATTCGAGATCTCCGAGGAAGAGAACAATTACGTGTTCTTGGAAAAATTCCGCGAAGACCCGCTGCTGAATCCTCTGCCAACCCCATCGGGCATGATCGAAATCTACTCGAAGAAGATCGAGGGCTATGGCTACGACGACTGTCCGCCCCATGCCACTTGGTTGGAACCGGTGGAACGGCTCGGCGGTGCGATGTCTGACAAGTATCCGCTGCACGTGGTCAGCTCGCACCCGGACGATCGTCTGCATTCGCAACTCGATCACACTTGGCTACGCAACCGTTACGAAGTGCAGGGGCGCGAGCCCGTCTGGATCAACACCCAGGATGCGGAAGCGCGCGGGATCAAGGACGGCGAAGTCGTTCGTGTGTTCAACGATCGCGGTCAGGTTCTTGCCGGTGCCGTCGTCACAGACAAAGTGATGCCGGGCGCACTGCGGCTCAACCAAGGCGCCTGGTATGACCCGGACGAACCTGGTGTTTCGGGCGCACTTTGCAAGCACGGGCATGTCAACGTTCTGACCATCGATAAGGGGACGTCGAAACTGGCGCAGGCGACCATCGCCCATACCGCGTTGGCTGAAGTCGAGCCATGGGTCGGCGCGCTACCGCCGGTGACCACCTTCACCCCGGTCACATAACCACAAATCAGGTCGTATGGCGTTCGCGCCATACGACCGACCATCGGTAAAACTTTAGGCGGCGGGCAGCTTCACTGCTAAAACACCCAGATCCCTCGATCTCTTAAATTTCGACAAATGAGAGTTCGAAAGCCCTCTGGGAAGTTTTGGGAATAGCGCCGCCGCCTTTTTTATTGTTCCAGAAAGACAACTCAGGTGATGGAAAAACGCGGCTGAAGCGTTTTTGTATATATTGCCAGAATGAGACAATATGCGTACTTGCAAGTGCCAAATCGCTATGCGCCGTATTTAGTCTGAGTCTCTATCATCTTAAGGCCTCGACTGAAATATCCCATGCTCCGCCCAGATTGCAGATCAGCCAACGGCTGCATTTACGCCTCCTTCGCCTCAGCATGATTCCCTACGCGCTAGAACACCACAGGTAGGTGCGCACGCAGGGCCCCTGCCACTACCACTGAAGGAAGCGATGTACGACAGCCTGCCCGACGCATGACGGAAGCTGGTTCACTGTCACTACGGCAATAGCAACATCAGCCCCCCTTTTTGGCAACAAGATCAGGGGCTGTTCTGGGCGCAACCTGCGTTGTGCTTGACTTCTTGTCGCAGGTCAGTTGAAGCAATGGTCTGCCTTGATAGTCGCATTCGATGCGGCGTTTATGGGGCGCGGCGGTCGCGTAACGGGGGCCAGGTTGACACAACACATCGCGGCCCTAGGGCCGCTGCGCCACAAAACCTTTCGCCAATTATGGGCCGCGAGTCAGGTTTCAAACTTGGGCAGCCTGATTCAGGCAGTTGGCGCTGCTTGGATGATGACCAACCTGACCTCTTCGCCAAGCATGATCGCGCTCGTGCAGGCATCGACCACTTTGCCGATCATGCTGTTTTCGCTATCCGCTGGCGCGCTGGCAGACAGCTTTGACCGCCGCCGCATTATGTTGGTTGCACAATGCTTCATGCTTGTTGTGTCGATTTCACTGGCTGCGGCGGCCTATGCGAACCTGCTAACGCCCTGGACGCTGCTGGGGTTCACGTTTCTGATCGGCGTTGGCACCGCGCTCAACAACCCGTCCTGGCAGGCATCGATGGGCGACATCGTCCCGCGTCAAGACCTGCCCGAAGCGGTGTCGATGAACAGCATGGGCTTCAACTTGATGCGCAGCGTCGGCCCAGCACTTGGCGGGATCATTGTCGCATTGGCCGGTGCGGCGGTGGCCTTTGCGGTGAATGCGCTCAGCTATTTTCCCCTGCTTGGGGCGCTGCTGGTCTGGCGGCCCGAACCACGTTTGCAAAGCGTACCACGAGAGCCGTTCATGCCTGCCGTTGCTGCCGGGCTTCGCTACGTCGCGATGTCGCCGAACCTTTTGCGCGTGATGCTGCGCGGAATGGTTTTCGGCCTGGGCGCGGTCAGCGTTCTGGCGCTGCTGCCGTTGATCGCGCGCGATCTGGTGCAGGGCGGTGCGTTTATCTACGGCGTGCTTCTGGGCTGCTTTGGCCTTGGCGCGATTTTCGGTGGGCTTCTAAATGCCAGAATCCGCCGGATGATGCGCAACGAATGGGTCGTGCGGTGGGCTTTTGCCGGCTTTGCCGCCGCCACGCTGATACTGTCACAAAGCACAAGCTTGTTGGTCAGCGTGATGCCGATGATGCTTGCGGGCGCTTCGTGGGTGCTGGCGCTTTCGCTCTTTAACGTGACAGTGCAGCTTTCATCGCCACGTTGGGTCGTGGGGCGCGCGCTTGCCATGTATCAAATGGCGACGTTCGGGGGGATGGCGGCAGGCAGTTGGATCTGGGGCGCAACGGCAGAGGTGTTTGGCACCCACGGCGCGCTGTTGGCCTCGGGCGTGTTCCTGCTACTTGGGGCCGTTGTTGGCAAGCAGTTCGAAATGCCAGAGTTCGGTACTATCGATCTTGACCCACTTAACAGCTTCATCGAACCGCCATTGGAGTTGAACTTGCGTGGTCGCAGCGGCCCGATTCTGGTGATGATCGATTACCAGATCGACCCTGCAGACATCCCCGTATTTCTGGCGACGATGACCGAGCGCCGCCGCACCCGCAGGCGCGACGGGGCGCGGCACTGGGCGCTGCTGCGCGATCTTGAACATCCCGATCAGTGGACCGAAAGCTACCACCTTGCGACGTGGGACGACTACCGGCGCCATAACGCGCGCAGAACGAACGCAGACGGCATCGTGTCAGATCAGCTGCTGCGCCTGCACCGGGGCGCCGCGCCGCCGCAAATTCATCATATGATCGAACGTCAAAGCGTCTATTCGCACCGCGACATTCAGATAAAAGACGGCGACGCCCCCCTTTGAGTGTTGAGGGTTTCGTGCCTGAATCGGGCAATTCGCAAAGCCACCATCTGGATGTGGGCGGATTATCTGGCACGTGGCCTTTGCCAAATCATGCCAGCCAAGCGGGGATCGGGCGCGAAGGCGTTTATGGCAAATTCCAGCCCCAGCCGTGGGTGTTCGCGCAAGGCCTGCGCCCCGGTTCGACCGATGCGAATGCGCCAAGTCTGCCGCTCAGTCGGTTCAGGCGAAGCAAAGGCACGGCAACAAAGAACGGCGAGGTTGATGCCGCCCGCCGGATCGCGAACGGAAGCATAGCGGATGACCTCGGCCCCGACTGCGCGCGCGGTTTCGGCCAGAGCCTGACAAGGCGCGTAGTCGGTCAGGTGCGTCCACTGGGTGCGGTTTGCAGCCAAGGCACCAGATGTCAGATCGAGCGCTGCGGGTGTGGCGATTTCTGCGCAGATGGCTGTGTATTCGGCCGCATCATCGGGGAACGGGGTATCTGGGCTATCGGCATAAAAGAGGAAGCGGTAGAACACCATTTCTGCTGCTGCCGCCTCGGCGCGCTCGGCACCATACCACACGCCCGCCGTCAGGCCCGCGCGGCGAAACCGCGAGCCTTGCGGATAGGGGCGATAGCGAAACGGCGTTGCCAGCAGGTAGTTCAGATGCTGACAGTCTTGCGGCAGCGGCGGCTTGGTCGCTTCCAGAATGTGCTCAAGCGCTTCCTGCTCGGCAAGGCTATCGACGAGCTTCAAGGTCGAAACCCGGTGCTGCGCTTCCACAAACCGCCACGCGGAACCGGCGTAGGGCCGCTCCTCAGACAGGAGCGCGTCGGGCGTCAAGATAGGTCGTGACATCGACAAGCCCCTGAACCGTTGCCATCCGCTCGATCGGCCGCGCCGCAAGGGCGGTGTTGGTCGCTGCCATCCACGCCCTCGCAACCGCCTCGTCGCCACCAGTGATCGCATCGAGCGAGCGGAACGCGCGGACCAGCAGCGCCGCGAGCTCAAAAGGCTTCGACCCAGCTTCAAACGCGGCCTCGCCCCGCTTGAGGCGCGATACGGTGGCCTCGGACACGCCGACGATCTGGGCAAGTTGGCGCCCGGTCAGGCCAAGACGCTCTGCTGCACGAAGCGTGGCCTTGGTCAGAACCGCAGCGCGATCAGGAGCCAAAGCGTTGGTGCTAGTGTGTGTCATGGCACAGTCCTTTCAGATGCAAATATAGTGCATCTATCTTTCTATAGGAAGATAAACTTGCCAACCCTGCTAGAAAATGCTGCGCGGCGTCTTGCCAAAGCCAATGTAGCCCAACATCCAAAGCACATCGTCGGGCCCCATGAAATTTGCACACAGACTTGACAGGTGGGCGGCGATTCGGTTACGCGCCTTTTCGGCCGCAGACGCCAGCCTCCCGCAGACTCGGATGAGCCTTGGTGAAGTTCTGTTCAAGACGTTCTCTTTGTAAACCTCTCCGCGTCTCGCGCGGGTGGCAATGCGGGATCCATCCAAGACGGCGAGACTCGCGCATGAGGAATGCAGAGTGATGTCCGATCTATATCGAAATCCGTTTCTTGACGGTCCGTTGCCCGCGATCTTCGCCCGGACGGCACTTCCCATCATCTTTGTGATGAGCATGAACGGCCTCTTGACCGTCGCAGATGCCCTTTTTCTTGGGCACTACGTCGGCGAGACGGCACTTGCGGCAGTCACCGTGGTGTTTCCCCTTTATATGCTAATAATGGCCTTTGCGACGATCGTCGCAAGTGGCATGGCAAGCTTGCTGGCCCGGCACTTGGGTGGCCAGCGCCTTGATGCGGCGCAAGATGTTTTTGCCAGCGCCCATTGGCTGGCGGTCACCGCGGGTGCGGTGCTCATCGCGCTTTTTGTGCTGTTCGGGCGGCCGGTCATCGCATTGGCGGCTGGGGAAGACGACGCGATACGCCTATTAGCCACCAGCTATCTGCGAATCCTTGTCCTCTTTTCGCCCGTGTTCTTTGTTCTGTCGGTCAATTTTGACGCGCTGCGCAGTGAAGGGCGCGTGGGCTTCATGGCGGGGGCAAGCCTTCTGGTTTCGCTTGGCAATATCGCCTTCAACTATGTGCTGATCGCGGTTCTTGAACTTGGTGTGGCAGGGTCGGCCTATGGCACGGTACTGGCGCAGGCAGTGGCGCTTGGCATCATCGTTGCCTATCGTATGCGCGCCCGAACGGTGCTGCGCCCAGCGGCGTTCTTGCTCCGCATCACGACTTCCGAGTGGCGTGGAATCCTCGCGCTTGGCGCGTCACAGGGGCTAAATTTCATTGGCGTGGCACTGGGCTCATCGGCCATTCTGGCGGCCTTGCAACGCGTCGGTACACCCGATTACGCAGCAACTGTAACCGCTTACGGTATCGTCACGCGGGTCTTGACCTTTGCCATCCTACCCGTTCTGGGCCTGTCGCAGGCGATGCAGACCGTTACCGGGAACAACCACGGCGCGAGGCAATGGCGGCGCAAAAATGCCAGTCTTGGCCTCGGCCTTGGGGCGGCGTTGGTTCTTTGCGCAATGGTTCAGATTGCTGCCACATTCTTCGCCCACGCGATTGGCGCAGCCTTCGTCGACGATCCGCAGGTCGTGGCCGAAGTCGCGGCAATCATGCCCGTCATGGTGACGCTGTATGTGCTGTCCGGCCCACACATCATGCTGGCCGGACATTTCCAAGCGATCGGCGATGCACCACGCGCAGCCATTCTGGGCCTGTCAAAACCATACCTGTTTGCAATTCCGCTTACCTTCGCTCTGCCACTTTTGTTTGGCGCAGAGGCGATCTGGTGGACTACCCCAACCGCAGAGGCGATGCTGGCCATACTGACCGGTCTGGTCCTCTTGCAAACTGCGCGCCGTGGCAATTTGCGCTGGGGTTTGGTCGACCGATCCCGCGAGGGCAGCGCATGAACGCGCCATTTGCCGCCATCCTTGGGGCCAAGATACAGGCGACATCGCTGCGCGCGTGCCACAACGCGGATCTGTTAGAAATCGACCAGTTCCGGCCGCTGTTTGTCGCGCATCAGGGCGGCCAACAAAGCCGGTGCACACAACCAGCGGACATCGCCAACCAACGGCCCCGGGGGTTTGACCCTGCGGCAGGGGCATAGGTGCGCCATGATACAGCCAATCTACCGCGACACGTCGATAGCTGGTGGCGCGCTGCAAAGCCGATATGCCGGGTCTGGCGTGGCCTTATTCTGCCCACGCGGCTTTGGCGTTGGCTGCGCGGCACCCAGAGTTGCTTTGCTCATTGCTGGTGTTCCAGCCGGTCCTTCCGACAATCATCACCAGTCAAGACGACACAGAGGCGAACTGACAGGATATGGGCGCCGCGTTTGGCACTGTCTTTGAGACCGCTACACGCGGCGATCTTGCAACAGCACTGCGCCTTTGTATTGACGCGGCGGCAGGAATGCCGGGAAGGTTCGACATGCAACCCGCAAGGCTTGGCGCGATTCACCAACGTAACGCTCATATGCTGCCGCGCCTTCTGACCCAATCACCACCAATCCCGCTTACCCCTTACGATCTGGGGTCGATCGACTGCCCAACAGCAGTTTCTTGGGGTGCTAGAATACGACTTTGCCACAGGCTCGTCTCGCGGCAAGCATCGCGGCTGATCCCGGCCGCAAGGGCAGTCGTCGTTGATGCCGCCGGGCATCTCCTCCCAGAATCCGACCCAGAATTTTTTGCGCCCGAGGTTGCAGGCCATATCGCCTGGGCCACTGATGTCAGCCAAAAAGCGAACGCACTGGCCAGTTGCCCACCAGGGCTGGCGACTTTGACCGATCGGACCTTGGCCTTACGCGCAGCGGCGGCAACGCGCAAACCTTGCGGATCGCCGGGGCATGACTGACCGCACGGCCCCATCACGCAGGCCAGAAATCCCCGAAAATATTCGCGCGGATTTCCCGACCGCTTCACACCTTCTTTCGCTACGGCTCGCCACTACCGCTGACCTGCCGCTTGCGGCGATCCGGACAGGTGCGCCTTCGCTTCTGCGCCTTGGGCACGAACTTGCGGCAGCACTTCCGGATGCGGCGCCTCAGCTTGGGCGCGAACTGGCACGTGACGACGCAGGGCGACTTGCAACCATCATTTCGCGGGCGTTGACGGGGCACATGATGCGCAAGAACCAGTACCTTCCGCTGCCCCTGGGATGGGATCATTCGGTCGAAAATACCTACATGCTCTTCCTTCAAGAGTTTGCCGCGGGCGGTAGCGACCTGCGTCGACTGGAGGCTGCACTCGCCACCCATCTAAGCCGACTTCGCCGACTTCTCGCCGCACGAGAGGATGGCGCTGAACGCGACGACGAGCCGGTGTGCGCAACTTACAGCCCGGCGCTGCAACTTCGCATCCTTGGCCTAGATCCGCATCGCCTGGCAGGCCCGATCCTTGATCTTGGCTGCGGCGAAAGCGGTGCGCTAGTGTATCATCTGCGATCACTCGGTCGCATGGATGTGTGGGGGCTTGATGCGCGCTGCGAGACATCTGGCGCCCTTGTCCGTGGGTCTTGGCTTAGCGAAACGCTTTCGCCAAAAAGCTTCGGCACGATCATTGCGCATCAGTCGTTCAGCCTCCACCTTTTGCGCGCACACCTAGGGCAAAGCCAAAGCGATGCGGCGCGCCACGTGCAGGCCTACATGCGCATCCTTCGCGCATTGATCCCGGGCGGCGGGTTTTACTATGCGCCAGCGCTTCCATTTCTTGAAGATCTCTTACCATCCGCGTACTGGTCGGTCCGTCGCTGGAGGCTCGAAATCCCATTCGCAGCAGGGGGTGCATTCCACGCGGCGCATGTCGCCGCCCTGCCCGCGCCTGATCATGCGGCATAGAAGTGTTGCGGCGCGTGCCTGCCACGCCATTTCGCACGCACCCAGATCAGACCCGGGGCGCTTTGTGGGCAGGACAGGATCAGTGATCCTGCTCCGCCGCTTACTGCGAGTGGGGGCGGCGCTATTGAAGAACGGTGCGCAAGCGCAAATGGGTCAAGTTTGCGCGCGCAAGAGTTGACAGCGCATAGAAGTGACGTTTCATGTTTGAGCCTCAAATAGGAATGAACACCTCGAGGGTGTTTACCCCGAATGAGATTGACGCCTCAAACACCGTTACTGCAAAGGAGTTCGTCAAAAATGCAGAACGCGCTAAGCGACATGCGGCGTCTGGATTAGAACGACCTGCGCTATGTCCTTGCGGTTGCGCGCAGCGGCAGCACCTTGGCGGCCGCGAAAGATTTGCTTGTCAGTCAGTCGACAGTTTCGCGCCGCATCGATATGGCCGAAAGCGCGCTTCAACTGCGGCTGTTCGACCGAGTGCGCACCGGCTATGCGGTGACCGAGGCTGCGCGCGCATTAATCCCATATGCAGAATCTGTCGAGCGGGCGTGCGCTGCCTTCGAAACCGAGGCGCTTGTCTGGTCACGCAGAATGTACGGCAGGATTCGGCTGACAACCAACGAGATGACCGCAAATGCGCATCTTGACCGGGCAATGGTGCAATTGCGCCAAGCCTTCCCGATGCTGGACGTCGAGACGATTACCGGCGACAAAATGTTGAAATTAGCAACGGGCGAAGCTGATATCGCAATTCGCGCGGGTTTGCGGCCGACCGAAAACGCCTTGTTTGGACGTCTGCTGACACCTGACCCGTGGTCGCTGTACGCAAGCCCGGGCTATGTTGCCCAACATGGCAAACCTGCGTCCTTGGAGGATACGACCCATCACGCCTTCGTGGGGTTGCTGCCCGGAAGTATAGACCCGGACCTGGTAGGCATGCTCGACGCATTTCTGACTGGGCGGCGCGTATCTGTGCGTCGCGATACGCTTACTGGCATGCTGTCGGCGATCCGCAGCGGAGTCGGGCTGGGCGTGATGTCAGACTTTGTCGCCCACGACGATCCGACCTTGGTGCGCTGCTTCGGCGTTGAGCATCCTCGACCGCCAGAGATCTGGCTTCTTAGCCACGAGCGGCTGCGCCATGATCCACGCATTCGCATTCTCATGGATTTTCTGGTTGCCTACTTTTCTTCGCAACGCCCCGACAAAAAGACATGAGCCGCGCCCGCCCCAAGAGCTAGACATCAGCGTGGGTCAGAATAGCTCATGCGCAAAATTGCCTTGGGTCATCAACCGCCCGCGCCCCTATGCCCCTGCAGGCGGTGCATCGCCTCTCGCATAGGCACGCTTGGCTGAACGAACCCGTCGCGTCAGGCTTCGAAGGTCTTGCGGTATTGCGACGGCGTTACCCCCATCAAATCGCGAAAGGCCGCGTTGAATGCAGAAAGCGACGTATATCCAACCTGCATCGCAACCTCGGTAACAGAGGCATCCCCCGACGCCAAAATTTCAACCGCACGAATGATGCGGATGCGCCGAAGCGTCTCTCGCCATGTCATCCCCATCTCCTCCGCAAACCGGCGGGCCAATGTGCGCGGCGATTGCCCGATGGCGTGGGCGATCGCCTCAAAACTCGGTTGACCCGAAGCGGCTTCCTCGGTCAACGCGAGCGCGCGTGCCAAGACCCGACTGCTCGGCGCAGGCAGAACGCAGGGGCTTGGGGTTGCTGCCAGCCCGCCGATCACCGAAGCTAGGGCGCGAAACATCTGGCGCGCATATGCCGTCTGACTTGCGCCCTCTGGCCCCCAACCGCGGCACTCTCGCACCAATTCCCGCGCGAGTGGCGATACGTCAAAAACTGCCAGTGCTTGGGGCGGGTTGAACATTTGGCTTTCGAAGAGAACCGAAGCAGAGGTCAGGCGTGAGGCGATGGTAACCACCACCAGTTGCTCTGCCGCAATCAACGCGGCCCGAGCCGGTGGCAGCGTCCAGCGCTGTCCGCCCGCCTCGAGCCGCAGTGTGCCTTCAAGCGCAAATAGAAAGTAATGCCGGTCCATGCGAAAAAGCCTTGGACCGGCGACCTCGAATACCTGGTGAATACAAAAGGCTTCAGGTTGCATGTATCTCAGTCTGCCACTTCCTTCAGCTCTGCGCGGAACCGTTTACTGACGGGGGTGCCGATCATCATAGGTCGAATGGTCGCGCCAAACCGCTTGAAGGGTTCGGAAGCGGTGTAGGCCGCAAAGTCTGTATCGGACTCCCATTCGTGCATGACACCAAGCGCCGTGTCATCTGTCAGATCGAAAAAGGGAACAAAGGCGACGCAACCGTTCATCGCGCGCACTTTGGGGGCATCGATGGTAAGCGCATCGAGTGCTTTTTGACGATACTCGGGTGCCACTGCGAAGCGGAGATGAGCGATCAGCATGGTTTAGTCCTTTCTGGTTGTGAGAACTGGCACAGAACTGGTTCGCCAACACCGCAAAAAATCTGCACGAAAAATAATGCGTTCAGGGCCAAGCCGAGCGTTGCGCGTTTCGTGTTGGCGATCAGATCCATATACCGACCATGCCATCGCCTTGGCCGGCTGGCTTGCGTCTGGCTGACTAGT
Source organism: Rhodobacteraceae bacterium UBA6213 (assembly GCA_002421605.1). Lineage (GTDB taxonomy): Bacteria > Pseudomonadota > Alphaproteobacteria > Rhodobacterales > Rhodobacteraceae > UBA6213. Next base: position 205,543 of record DISJ01000013.1, read on the forward strand.
TTTTGCGCCTATCGGACAAAATGCAGCAACGGGACGCGACAGTCATGATCGCCCGAGTCAGCACCACTGTGCTTCGCCGCCTGTTGAAGTCAGACGGGCACCACGGCTGGCACAACTGTTTAAACTTTCACGCGGGTTTAGCGGTGCCAGTGTTCCATCGGCAATCCGGGAACCGGGCTTCGAAACCACGGAATGCAGGTTCCACGCAGCGACCCGATATAGACGTTGCGCAGGTCAGGCCCACCAAAGGTAACCGACGCAAACCACGGCGCAATGCGCCCGCCGCAGGCGAGCATCAGTTCGGGCGTAACCGCATCTTGCTCGAACGCGGCATAAAGCGCTGCGGACGGGCCGGGCGCGTCATCATCAAGGATCACCCGAAATTCGCCCTCGGGTGTGATCGCGAAAATGCGGTCTGACATCACATGCGTGCCCCAAAGGTTGCCGAAGGCGTCAAAGGCGATGCCGTCGATAAAGCCGCCGGTGTCGGCGGGCCCAAAGACTTCGCGCGCAGCTACCTTCGTGTCAGCACCGATGCGCAGCCGACTGATTCGGCGGCCCGAAGTTTCGACCACATATAGCCACTCTTCCTTGGCGTCGAAGCGGATTTCATTGGTAAATCGGAAACCGTCCGCCACGATCCGCGCGCCGCGCTCGTCTAGCACCGCCACATAACCGTCGGCGATATTGGGGCTGATTGCCTGCATCCAATTCTTGATTCGGGTGGAAATCGTCAGCCAGATCCGCCCTTTGCTATCGCGCAGCACAAAGTTGACCTTGCCGATTGGGGTACCATCAATGGTGTCGAGCAAAACCTCGCTGCGCCCGTCGCGAGACATTCGCTCTAGCCTGTCAGTGCCGAAATTCGAGATGAGAATCGAGCCATCAGCATCAAAGGCCAACCCATTGGGCAGCGTGCCTTGAGTAAAGCGCGCCGCAGCATCAGTGGTTGCGGCAAAGCGATCGTCATGCGTCTGCGTGATGAGTGTTTGCGTTCCGTTCGGTGCAATGTGCACCACCCCGCCGCGCGCATCGGCCGACCAAAGCGAGCCATCGCGTTCAGCCAAAATGCACTCGGGGCGTTGCAAGCCTTCGCCGACAAAGGAAATGTTGGCCTCAGTCACGCTAAAGCCGTCGAGCGGGTTTTTCATAGTTCTTTCCAACCAGTCGGTGTTTTCATGCGATGACGGATAGTGTTTTGCCGCCCTAGCGTTTGCTCGATAAAGCATCCTTTTCGCGCGGCGTTGATAAGTGCGGCGACCTTGATTTCGGGGTCGTCGCTTTCAATTGCAACATCTACTTCAAAGCTGCGCGGCCCGGTTTCATAGATCCGCCCTTTTGCCTCCCAATCCCATTGCACGCGGGCATCAACCGTAAGGTTGGTAAGCGTTACGCCCATGCGTTTCGCAAAGGCCCGGATCTGGGTCATGATACAACCGGTCAACCCGGCCACGAACAGCGCCAGCGGTGGTGGCGCGGTGCCGTCGCCGCCATGAAATGACCCTTCGTCGGTGGCCAGTTCGAACGGGCCTTCATTAAAGGGTTTGCGCATGTGCACGCGCAGATCATTGCGCATCTTGCCGCTGGCGGTGCCGTGGCAGTCGAATTGCACAAGCGCGCGCTGCATTGCAGCGCTGTCTTTCCCTTCGCTCATCAGAAAGCGACCCTGTCGCCACCCTTGAGGGCAAGCATCGCGCGCGCCTCGTCGGGGGTGGCCACTTCCATATCCAGCGTCTCGATGATGCTGCAGATCTTGGTGACCTGCTCGGCGTTGTTTGCGGCAAGTCGACCACGGCCGATATAGAGGCTGTCTTCCAGACCAACTCGCACGTTAGCGCCCTGCACCAGCGCCTGCGTCAATACCGGCATCTGATGGCGACCTGCGGCCAGAACCGACCAGTAGTAATCATCGCCAAAAAGGCGGTCGGCAGTGGATTTCATGAAGGTCACGTTTTCGGGGTCGGGGCCAATGCCTCCAAGAATGCCAAATATCGTTTGGATGAAAAATGGCGGCTTCAGCACACCCCGATCCGCCATGAACGCGAGGTTGTAGAGATGGCCAACATCATAGCACTCCAGCTCAAACCTTGTGCCGTGGCCTTCGCCCAGATCCTTCACCACCCGCTCGATATCGCGGAAGGTGTTGCGAAAGATGAAGTCGTCGCTGCCGCGCAGGAAGGGCTCTTCCCAATCAAATTTCCAGTCGCTGTATTTATCCGCCATAGGGTGAATGGAAAAGTTCATCGAGCCCATGTTGAGCGAGCACATCTCGGGGCTGGCGCGCAAGGGTGCGGCAAGACGTTGCTCGACCGTCATGCCCAATCCACCACCGGTTGTGATGTTGATGACCGCATTGGTGGCTTGCTTGATTACCGGCAGAAACTGCATGAACACCTCGGGGTCGGGCGTTGGGCGCCCAGTTTCGGGGTCGCGTGCATGCAGATGCAGGATAGAGGCTCCGGCGTTTGCCGCAGCGATTGCCTGCTCGGCAATATCGGCCGGTTTGTAGGGCAAGGAGGCCGACATGGTCGGGGTGTGAATGCCACCCGTAACGGCACAGGTGATGATGATCTTGCGGGGCGATTTCGCCATTTTCGGCCTCCTGTTTAGTCAATGCGCTTTTGCAAGCACTTGGAAAAGTTGGGAAAGAGATCAGTCGTCAAGAATTGCCACGGCGCGCGTGAAGCCAGCCGATGCCGCCTTGATCTTGAAGGGAAAGCACGAAATCCGGAATCCGGTGGCTGGCAGCTGATCGAGGTTGGTCAGCTTTTCGAGGTGGCAATACCCGATGTCCATGCTGGCCCGGTGGCCTTCCCAGACAATCGCCGGATCGTGGTTTTCCGCCCAGCGTTGGCGGGTGAAGGAGAACGGCGCATCCCAGCTCCAGCCATCGGTTCCGGTCACGCGCACGCCGCGCTCCAAAAGCCAAAGCGTGGCAGCGCGGCCCATGCCGCACCCTATATTCAGATAATCGGGTTTGCCATACGCATCGCCCGCGGCAGTGTTGACCACCACAATCTCAAGCGGCGCAAGTGTATGACCAATTCGGGTCAATTCGGTTTCGACCTCCTCGGGGGTAACGACATGGCCATCGGGCAGATGGCGAAAATCAAGCTTCACGCCGGGCTGAAAACACCATTCAAGCGGCACTTCATCAATCGTGATCGCGCGCTCGCCGCCGTTCATGGTGGAATGGTGGTGGTAGGGCGCATCCAGATGCGTGCCGTTGTGCGTTTGTATCTGCAATAGCTCGATCGCCCAGCCCTCGCCGCCCGGCAACTGATCGGCAGTCATGCCGGGGAAGAACTGCAATACCTGCGCCGGGGTGTCTTTGTGCCCAAGGTAAGTGATCTTCGGCTCGTACCCCGGCGGGTCCGAGGCGATGCCGGTTTCGAGCGGGACCGAAAGGTCTATGATGCGCATGAAAGGCCCTTTCTTACAAAATGCCGGTGGCAATGGCGGGAAAAGCGATGACCAGGATCAGGCAGAAGAGCATGATGAGCGCAAAAGGCGCGGCCCCGAGGAACACGTCGCCCAGCGACACGTCAGGGTCATCAAGCGCGCTTTTGATGACGTAAACCGAAATGCCAAGCGGCGGCGTCAGCAGCCCGATCTCTACCGCCAGCACTGTGATGACCCCAAACCAGATCAGATCAATACCCAGCTGCTGCGCGATTGGCAGCACCAGCGGCAGTGTGATCAGCATGATGGAGGACGAGTCGAGAATCGTGCCGAGCATGATCAGGACCAGCACGAACACCGCCAAAAAGCCGTAGATGCCAAGATCAAGGCCGATGATCCACTCGGTCAGAAACACCGGCAACCCAGACATCGCCAACATGCGGCTATACATGGTCGCTGCAATGATCAGAAAGCAGATTGACGCGGTAATGTGCCCGGCTTCAAGCGTTACGCGCCAAAGCGCGTGCAGGTTCATGCGCCGCTTGGCAAAGGCAATGACAATTGCCCCGAGCGCGCCAATGGCCCCCGCCTCGGTGGGGGTGAAAACCCCACCGTAGATGCCGCCCAGAACCAGCAAAATCAGCGCCACGATAGGTAAAAGCTTGGCGCTGGTATCGCTGATTGCGGCACCAAGGCTTCGGGGGCTTGAAACCTGCGGGGTCGCGCGCCCGGTAAAGCCGGGGAACAGCCGCACCATAACATAGATGCCAAGGCCAAAGGCAAATGCCAGTAGCAGCCCGGGGCCGATGCCTGCCATGAACAGCAACCCCACTGATTGCTCGGACAAGATACCGTAAAGGATCATCAGCAGGCTGGGCGGTATCAACATGCCCAGCACCGACGATCCGGCCACAACGCCAGTTGCGAACCGCGCTGTATGCCCGGCGCGCACCATTTCGGGCACCGCAACTTTGGCGAACACAGCGGCCGATGCAATCGAGATGCCGGTGATGGCCGCAAAGATCGCATTGGCGCCGACCGTTGCAATGCCAAGCCCGCCCAGCACCCTGTGAAACGCCCGGTTGGCCACATCAAAGGTATCGCGCGCAATATCGGCACGGCTGACAACAAGGCCCATCAGCACGAACAGCGGCACCACGCCAAACAAGTAGCTCGATATCCCCTCGCGCGCCGCGAGTGACAGCACCCGCGCGGCGATTTGCGGATTGTCGCGCAGCATCCAGACGCCAAAAAAGCTGACCAACGCAAGTGCAATGGCCACGTGCATGCCAGACCAGATCAGCACGAGAATGCAGACCAGCGAGGCGAGACCAATTTCGATGCCCGTCATAGCGCCGCCCATGGGCGCGCAGCGCGATATATAAGCGCCAGTGCACGCATTACGAAAACGGTGAACAAAAGCGTCGCCCCAATCAGCACGATCAGGTGCACCGGCCAGATCGGCGCAAGAAACTGCCCCACCGCACCCACCATTTCTCGACGGCCATAACTGCGTTGAAACAGCGGCAGAAACGCGGTGATGAGCACACCGACCAGAAAGGCCCCTGCACCGTGCAGCAGCGCGTCCAGCACATCCGCAAACCGTGGGTGATACCGGCGCACCAGCGTGAGAAGCGCGTCCGAACGGGTCAGCTTATCGCGTGAAAGCGTGTTGGCGATTTGCAGAAAGACAATCGCCAAAATCGACATCGCCACAATCTCGGGCACCCCTGCAATCGGGTGGCCAAAACCGAACCGCCCAATCACATCGGCCGTAATCAGCGCCATGATGCCCAGAATGCAGAGCGTGCCTAGCGTGCTTGCCAGAACCGTAAGCCTGTCGAGCAGCTTTGCGGCCACGTCAAAAGCGCGAACGCCCGTTCGCAGATCAACGAGTGTTGACATGGTGTCCTCCCAAATGGGTGGGCCGGGGTGGCGCTTGGCGCACCCCGGCATTCGCCTTAGCGCATCGACCAGTCACGCGGCAGCGTAACCCCGGCGGCTTTCAGTGCCGCAACGTAGGCGTTCAACACTTCGGCTCCGGCAAGACCCTGAGCATCGGCATCTTTAGCCCATGCCCCGGGGACATCGGGCAGCGCTGCCGCCCAACGGGCTTTTTCGGCATCGCTCAGCATGGTCACTTTTGAAGGATCAGTTCCACCAAGCGTGGTCATCGCCGCGACCACGCGCTCTGATTGTTCAGCAAGGTAGGCATCGGTGTAGGCCTCGGCGCCCTTACGCAGTGCATCTTGAACAACGGCGGGTTGCGCATCGAACCAGTCTTTGTTGGCGACCAGCGACCCGGCATATTGCGCGCCAAAATCGGTGACGGTCACATAAGGTGCTACCTCTTGCAGCTTGGCCGGGGCTGCGGCGGTGGGAAACACGATCACGCCTTCAAACACACCGGTCTGCAAGTCATTGTAATATGTGGTCAGGTTGCCTGCCACACCAACGGCGCCGGTTCCCTCCAGCCAGTTCACCGCAGCACCCGGCGCGGCGATACGGTGGCCGTTGAGGTCATCCATAGAAGTGACGGGGAAGTTCGTCATCAGGACGTAGTTATCAAGCGCAAACCCACCGCCCAGATACTCCAGCCCGTATTTCTCCCACGACGTGGTCATGCCAGGAACCGTGTCATGCAGATCATCCATGACCTGCATCACAAGGTTCGGATCAGACGGCCCGAAGGGGGTGTAATAGGTGACGTTTTGCAGCGGCAGCGACGTAGGTTCAAACACCGTGGGAACGGCGCCCACTTCTGCAAGGCCATCCTCGATCGCCTCAAGCTCGCCGCCCACCGCTGCCAGTGTGCCGCCATAGGCTTCGGTCCAATTGATGGTGTAGCCCGACCCGTCAAGCGCTGCGTTTACGGTCGGAATATAGGTTTCAGTCAGGTGCTTGACCCAGAGAAAAATCGGCGGGTGGCCGTTGACCAGCGTGACGTTGATAGTTTGCGCCTGCGCGGCCATCGGCTGCGCAAGAACTGCAGCAATCGCCCCTGCGGCGAGGGTTAGTTTGTTCTTCATCGTATCCTCCCATTGGATGTTTCGAGGCCTCCTCGCCCCGTTTCTTCAGTCGTCCTTTGGTCGCATGGCGAGCGCACGAATGCCCGCCGCCGCGAAAATTTTCGCTTCTTCGATTGCCTGGTTCACATCGTCATCGTGGCAAGCGCCCTCTGACAAGTCCCCCGCGCGCCCCGTTCGACCCATCAAGGACAGTGCAATCGACACCGCAAACAGATAGCCGCGCACCGCATCCTTTTGCGCCAGACCCGGTACTGCATCGACGAACCGCGCGATGAATACCTGCGCGATGTCATTGTAGTTTTGCGCTGTCAGGCGACGCGAACGTTCGTCGGTGCCCGCTGCGACGTAAACTAGCAAGCGCGCATAGCGCTGACCGTCGCGCGTGGAATCGTGCCCAAACTCGATCGTCGGGCGCAAGAACGCCTCTAGCAAAGCTTCCAGCGACGGTGCGGTGGTTAGGGCCTCAAGGTCGGCCAAAAGCGCGCGGCGGCGGCCGTTGATTTCAGCGGCGCGGCGCTCTACCACGCGCGCAAATAGCTGCTCCTTGCTGCCAAAGTAGTAGTGCAGAAGCGCCGCGTTGACCCCGGCACCCGCCGCAATGGCGCGCGTTGTCGTGCCGTGAAAGCCGTTTTCCGAAAACTCCGCCTCGGCCGCGTCAAGCAAGCTTTCGGCGGCATCTTGCGGTGAGTCGAGCGTGGTCAGGGTGCTGGCCATGGCGTTCTCATGCTTAGGGAATAATTAATCATGCGCTTAATTAACGCTACGTTCGCACATGCCGTGTTGTCAACCATGGGTTTTGGTGCGCAATCGGCGAAAAGGCAAACCGACCCAGACACGTGCGATGTCTGGGTCGAATAGCAGTATAATTGCGTATGTTCAGATGCTTAAAGCTCAGCCCCGGGGTGCTTCTACTGTTGTCCACCCCTCGCCGCGCCGTCCATTTTACAACGCCCTCACTCTTCCTTGCGCTCGCCGCTCAACGTGCTGAGGCCCAAGTCATCCAGAATCGCATAGACCGCAGGAAGGACAAACAGCACCGCCATGCTCGCCGTTAGAAGTCCGAAAACCAAGCTGGCCACCATGGGGATGAGAATCTGTGCCTGCAAGCTGGTTTCGATCAGGATTGGCATCAGCCCCGCGATGGTCGTGCCGGTGGTCAGAAAAATTGCCCTGAATCGGGCGCGAGCAGCCTGACCCGCAGCCTGCGCTACGCTGTTTGTGCCCTGATGTTCATGTTTGACGAAATCCACCAGAAGGATCGAGTTGTTGACCACGACCCCGGCCAAGGCAATAAAACCCAACAGGCTTGGCATCGAGAAATCCAGTCCCATCGCCATGTGCCCGAAGATCGCCCCGGGCAACGAAAATGGGATCACCAGCATCACCACGATCGGTTCCAGATAGGACCGAAACTGGAAGCTGAGCAGCAAGAACACGCCCAATAGCCCGATGGCAAAGCCTTTGACCATGGAAACCTGCGTCTTGCTTGCCTCGGCATTCTGGCCCTCGACGTCTAGCTCCACGCCGGGATATCGCTTCAGAAGTTCCGGAATGAACCGGGCCAATGTGTCGCTGACGATTGCGTTTGCGTTTGCGGTGCGCGTGTCGATTGCGCCTTGAATCGTAACACTGCGCACCCCGTTTTCTCGGTTGATCCGGCTATACCCTTGGCCGATCTCGACATTCGCCACCACACTTAGCGGGACATAGCTTCCATCTGCGCGATGAATCGTGAAGCCGTCAAACACATCTAGGTTGGCCTGACCTTGCACGTCAAATTGCGCGGTTAGCTCAACCAGGCTGCCATCAATCTGCATCTCGCTGATCGTGGTGCCGAAATAGGCGGCGCGCAGCTGGTCGGCTACTAACGCTGCGTTGATTCCCATCGGCCCGGCCGCGTCGTTTAGCGTGATGCGTAGCTCGCGTTTTCCCGGGCGCAGGTCATCCAGAATCGAGGTAACCCCCTCATATTGCCACAACCAGTCCTGCAACTCGATCGACGCGGCCTTGAGCGTGCCAAGGTCATCGCCCTTCAAATGCAAGTCGATTGCAATTCCGGCTGGGCCAATCGTGCTTTCGGCGAATTTGAGGCTAATGACATCGGGCACCGGCCCGACTGTGTTGCGCCACAGTTCCATGATTTCATCCGGGCTGCTCGCGCGTTCTGCCGAAGGTAAAAGGTCCACACTGATCGTGACAACATGCGCCCCCGATTCAAACGCATCCCGGTTCAGGCCGTGAAAAACCGAGACGTGTTGAACCAACGGCGCACCATTGGGTTGTTGTGGTGTCAATACGGCATTGGCCGCATCCAGACCCGCCTCAAGCTGGGCGACAACCTCATCTGTGCGCGCCAAAGGTGTGCCTTGCGGCAAAAGAACCCGCGCCACAATGGTGTCGCCGTCGAGTTCGGGAAATGCGGTGAATTTCAGATATCCGCCCGCCAACATGCTGGTCGAAACCAGCAGCATCGCAAGGCTGATACCCGCAACAATATATCGCCAGCGGATGGTCAGATCGACAAGCGTTCCGACAATTCGATCTCGAATCCAATTCATCGCCCGCTCGATGCGCGCACCCAAGCCTTTTTCATGTGCCGGGTGCTCTAGGCTATGAATCAAATGGTGCGGCAGGATCAAGAAGGCCTCGACCAGCGATACCGCCAGCACGAACAACATTACCACCGGAACCACGCGCAAGACGGCACCCAAGTCGCCAGACAGAAAGGCGAGCGAACCAAAGACCATCGCCGTTGTGCCGAACGAGGCAAGCACATTTGGGAACACTTGCGTCGTGCCTTCGATGACGGCTTCCAGAGGGCTGCGGCCTTTCTGTCGCATCAGAGCGATGTTTTCAGCGATCACGATGGCGGAATCCATCAGAAGGCCGATCACGATCAGCAGGCCAAGTGTCGTCATCAAGTTTAGAGAGTATCCGACAAGCCCCATAAGCGCGACGCCACCCATGAACGACGTTGGCAAGGCCATTGCCACCCAGAACGAAAACCGGAACCCGAAAAACAGCCACAGCACTAAAAACACAAGCGCCAGCCCTTGCAGGCCGTTGACCACAACCAGCGTCAAGCGCTCGCGCACAACCGACGCCGCGTCTGAGGTGATTTCCAGTGTCACACCGTCTGGTGCCTGTGCGTTTTCAACCTCGAGAAAAGCCTTCACCGCATCCAATGTGCGCAAGCTATCTTCGGCACGGGTCTTTGTAATATCCAGAATCGCAGCCGGTTTACCATCGAACAGGATCACATCATCGTCGCGTGCGAACCCTTCTGAAATGTCGGCAACATCGCCAAGGCGAACATGCCCACCCTGCGCCGAAGATCGCACGATCATCGCCGCCAACGCAGCCGTGTCGCGCCGCTCCTCAGCCACCCGGATAAGCAGGGTTTCGGTCGCCGTCTCGATGCTTCCGGTAGGCAGATCAAGGCTGCCCGCCTGCACAGTGCGCGCGACATCTGCGACTGACACACCAAATTTCTGCAAATCGTCGGGGCGCAGATTGATCTGTATTTCGCGCGTCGAGAAACCCCGGATATCCACCTTTGGAATTCCGCCCCAGCGCAACATGCCGGTGCGTATCTGTTCGGCATAATCCTTCAAGTCAGGGCGCGCCAATGGCCCGGTGATTGCAACGGATGCGACAAAATCTGTCAAACCAAGCGGTTTGATCTGTGCAGGTTCAGCGCGTTCAGGAAAATCCGTGATCGCTTCGATTTCCGATTTTACTTCAGCAACAAAGACTTGAAAATCGTCGCCCTCGCGCATTTTCACCACCGCGAGGGCCAAGTTTTCGCGCGCTTCGCAACTGTGCCTGTCGATGCCCGTAACCGCGTCCAGCGCATTCTCGATACGCTCGCAGATGGCGGTTTCCACATCCTCCGGGCGCGCGCCCGGATAGGCCACGCTGATCTCAACCTCGCTGGGTGCTGCGCGCGGGAAGGTCTCACGCAGCAAAGTCGGGCTAACAAACAGGCCCGCAGCCAGAATAAGAATCATCAGCAAATTGGCAATGGTCGGGTGCGCCGCAAAAAACCGGATCATTGCGCGGCGTCCTCGGCCAGCAGTCGCACCATCAGGTCATTCTCGGGGTGCGGGTCCAGCAACAGCCCTTCTATCACCGGGCTGGGGGTGCTTAGCACAACGCGGTTGCCAACCTCGATCCCGCTAGTGAAAACTGCAATCCCGCCTTGTACGAAATGCGGTTCTGCCGCAATCAGGCGCAAACGGCTGTCAGCGTCGGCAAGATGAACCTGTCCGTCATGCAGCGCACTGCGCGGCAGCACGATGCCGCTGATCGGCGGCGCGCTTAGCATGACATCGACGAACAGACCTTTGGTCAGCGGAGGGCGATTGCCGCTATCCGCCTGCCCATAGGCGGCGTCAACTTGCACAACCACCCCGACCGTGCCGGTTTTGGGGTCGATTCCGCCGCTAATGCGATCAACCTTGCCGGGCCAGTTCACGACGTCATCGCCTAATCTGAGCCGCACCTGCGCCGTCAGCCCCAGATCACGAAGCGCCTCTCCCATCCGCGTGGGGTCGAGCGGCATCGATACTGAATCGCCCGAGTCCATTTGCATCAGGCTGCGCAAGTCACTCAAGGGAACCTGAACCAAGACTTCGGCTTGCTCGATTCCGTCCAAGGTTGCCGCGGTTTGGCCCGGCTTCAGAAATTGCCCGACCTCAACGGTATGCGCCGCCACCCGCGCGGTGAAAGGCAGCGTCAGCTCGCTGCGCTCCAGATTTCGTTGGGCGCTGGCAAGATTGACCTGATAGACCGCAATTTGCTCGCTTTGCACTTCGCGCTGGGTGGGCAGCAAGGCCAGCGCACCTTCAATGCTCTGCACCTTCTGGCGCTGCGCCAGATGTGCGGTGCGGGCATTGTCGCGGGCAGTTTGCGGAACGGTTCCGGCGGCAAACAATGCCTCGGCGCGCGCAAGGTCGGCGGCTTTCACGGACAGCACTTCACGCTCGATCTCAAGTGCCGCGCGTTGGTTCGCCTCAGACACCTCAATCTCGGCTAGGCGCGCCTCGGCGGCCCGGATGTTGGCGGAGGCTTGTGCAATCGCCAAGTTGAAATCGGCTGGCGACACGCGCGCCAGCACAGAACCCGCTGGCAGGATTTGCCCGTCGCGCAGCCCCGGATTCACATATTCGACGATACCGCCAACCTCTGCTATCGCTTCAAATGTGCGGGCAGGCGAAACCAGACCAAAACCGATGAAGGTCGGCGTGATGGCGTGGGTTTCGGCCGAAATCACCCGCACCGCGTAGGCGCGTTCAGCAAGCTCTATCCGCGCGGGCGGTGGGCTGTTTGAAACGAAAAAGGCCAAAACGCCCGCGCCAATGGCGGCAATCGGCAGCGTGATCAGCACGAGCTTGAAACCGGTCTTCATGTATTTTCTCCTTCGCCCGCAAAGAGCGACAATTGCAAATCGAGCAGGCGTTTACCTTCTTGTGCAAGCAAAGCCGGGCTGCGGGTCACGATCAACTGCAACGCCAAGCTCTGAATGACCCCGAAGACGAGCATTATGCCGTCTTCGGTATGCAGCCCGGCGCGCAGATGGCCTGCCGCTCGGGCACGTTCGAGCTCGCGTGCCACGGCGCGGCGAAATTCACCCATCGCAGCCTGAATACGGCCACGCGCGTCTGTCAGCGGTGCCGTCGGATTACGGGTCACCATGATTTCGGGCAAGGCCGGTGATTGTGCGACCAACTCCAAATGGCTTACGACCAGCCTTCGCAGCGCGTCCAATGGCTTTAGCCCTGCCACATGTTCCGGCTGTGCATTTTTGATAATTTGCGCGCAGAGTGTTTCACTCACCGCGCGCCAGATATCCTCTTTCGTGGGAAAATGTTTGTAAATCGCTGGCTGGGTAAGCCCGAGCCGCGCAGCAATCATGACGGTGGTTACCTGACCGGGCCCAACCTCGAATGCCAGATCAAGGGTTGCCGCCAAAATCTCGGCCTTTCGGTCCTTGGAAGATTTGCGCTCGCTCATAGCGTTCGCTCTGCACGATGCACCAACGCCGCATAGTTCGCGGCGCTCCTTGGTGGGCGAAAGGGCGTAGAGGGCTGTTGTTTGTGGCAATTCATCGGCAGCAATTTCGGGGTTGGTTAGTTATAGCTATATAACTAACTCTACCCTATTCGATTTGCAATACCGAGTTCGCGGCACAGGCTTGCACAAACTTCCGCGCTTTTTGCGGAGTTTTCCTGGCTGGCACTGATCGTTGCGGTTTGCGGCCCTTTTCAACCTGCAGCACGCGGCGCAAAACCCTATGCGACGCTTAGCCCAAGTGTGAAGGCTGGCCCCACCTTGCGCGCCGTTACGCCCTGAGGCCCGCGACTCAGAAACAGCGCAGAAAAGCCAAGGGCTTCGGCCACGACAGCGCCCTTTTGCTCGCCCATCACCATTAGCGCCGTCGCCCAGGCGTCGGCCTGCATGCAATCAGGTGCCACTACCGTCACCGAAGCGGGGCTTTTGCGCAGTGGCGCGCCGCGTGTGGGGTCCATCGTATGTGACAGTTTCTGCGCGCCAATCGTCACCCAGTGGCGATAGTCGCCCGAGGTCGCTACCGCCGCCTCGCTTAACTCCAACATCGCCTGTGCGGCACGGCGGTCGTGGTCTGGCCGCTCGACAGCCACTGCCCAGGGGCGACCATCAGCCTGCCCGCCCAGCGCGCGCAATTCACCGTCAATTGCCAGCAACGCGTGCCGCAGCCCATGTGCGCGTGCCACTTCGGTAAGGCGATCCACGCCATAACCCTTGGCGATGCCGTTAAGATCCAACGTCAGGGGCGCGTGCTTTCGGGCGCGGCGTTGAACCGGGTCTAGCTCCAGCACCGAATGCGCGGGTTTGCGAACGGCGGTGAGGGCGGCGCCGATGGCTGCGTTGCTGGCAGGTGCGGGGCCAAAGCCCCAGGCCGCCACCGCATCGCCCATCCCAATCTCGAACGCCCCACCCGAGGCGCGCCCTATCTCAAGCGCAGTGGAAAGAACCGTCAGCAACCGCGCGGGCAGCGCCACCCATGTGTCGGGGTCGGCGTGGTTGAGCCGCACAAGATCGCTTTGCGGTTGCCAGAGTGACATCTGCGCATCGACCTCGGCCACCGCCGCCGCCATCGCGGCCTCAACCACCGGCAATTCGGCCGTCACGACCGCGTCAATATGCGCAGACCAACGGGTGCCCATGGTAGCGCCGCTCAGAACCCGTCGACCGGCTTCAGAAGATGTCTTCAACATAGCGTCCCTCGGCCTTCAAAAGCACCGGGCTCAGGCTTAGCGGTGCAAGGATTTCGTCAAACGCTTCGGCCACGCCGTGTGCCATATCGCGGCCACCGCAGATCATCACCCGCGCGCCCTGCGCGATCAGTTCGGCAACACGCACGCGATCTTGGCGCAGAGCATCCTGCACGTAGGCGCGCGGCTGGTTGCGCGAGAATGCGGTGGTTAGCGAGGCCAGCCGCCCCTCTGCGCGCCATTCAGCCAGTTCACTGCCAAACAGCATCTCGCCTTGCGCGCTGCGTGTGCCGAAATACAGATGGATCGGGCGCTTCTGCCGGTTGGCGCGGGCAAACCCCGCCAGCGGCCCGACCCCTGCCCCCGCACCGATCAAGATCAGCGGCTCGGGCCCGTCGACGGGGTGGAAGCCGGGGTTCGCTCGCAACAGCGCGCGCACCCGCTCACCGGGGTTGAGCGAGGTCAGTTGCCCCGAACACAGCCCCCCCGGCTGCTTGCGCACGCAAATTTCGACGAAACCATCCTGCATCCCCGAGGCCAGAGAATAATACCGCAAACGGCTGTCGCCGTCGGGCAGCACGCCCAGCAAATCTCCCGGCGCAAAGCGCGCGAAACCACGCTTGCGCATGCGGTCGAGCAGCGAAATCTGCGGAAGTTGAAAGCGCAAAATCGAAGTCGGCGCCTGCGACTGCGCACCAAAATCGCGCCGCGAGATCAGTTCCATCGACACTATTTCATCGTGCGAAACTGGCGCGTGCAGATCAAGCGAAACGCCCATCGCGTCGGCCAATCTGCCAACCCAACTCTTGAACGGGGCCTGCGCCTGCGCGTCGATCTGCGCCATCGGCATCAGCATGTGCCACCCGGCCGCCTCGGCCGCACGCGCAACCGCATCGGAATAGGCGCAGAATCGGGGGAATGCGCGGTCGCCAAAACCCAGCACTGCAAGCGGTGCCGCAGGCGGTTTTGGCATCTGCGCCACCCGGTCGAGAAAACCCTTGGCCGAGGCAGGCGCATCACCGTCGCCGTAGCTGGCCGCCATCACCACCACACGGCGCGCAACACGGTAGCGCGCAGGTTCAAAGTCCGACATCGGGGCTAGGTGCACAGTGCCACCCGCCGCAGTGATGGCAGCTTGCAGCGCACGGGCAAATTCCCAAGTGGTGCCGCCCTCGCTGCCCACCAGCACAATCGTTTCGGCCTCTTCGGCGGCAGCGTTCTTCTGCTTTGGCTTGCGGCTGCGCCCTTCGAACCAGACGACAATCCCAGTGCCCGAAAGCAATGGCACACCCAGCACTGAAAGCCCTAACAATAGGCCTAGCAGCGCCGCGCCCTCGCCGGTGTGCAACAGGTGCACCGTATCCATTACGCGGTCGGATAGCGAACGGTCTGCCCAACCAAGCAGCGCGCCGGTGCCCTGGTCAATGTAACCAATGCCTGCAGTGGTTTCGAGCGTGTAGATGCCGTTGGCGTCACCCGCGCGGGGAAATTGCAGCTGCCGCAGATCGGTCGCGGGCACAGCCGCCAGCGCCGACATGGCATCAAGGCGCATTCCGCTTGTGCCGCTTACCGGCGCCATTTCCGGAGGCGCAGTTCCTTCGGGCACGATGCCAAAGGTGGCCCCCGCCATCCAAAGCGCGGTCAGCGTTGAAAGCACAAGCGCGGGTGCCGCAAGCCGCGCGATGCTCAGATGCCAACGCCCCGCGGTCGCACCCCCGCGAACTGGCAAGAAGATTGCGCGCCAACCACCCATGCGCCGCGCCGCCAGCGCAAAGCCGCTGGCCACCAACGCCAGCATCACCAGACTTGCCACGATCACTACGATCCGTCCGCCATCGCCCAGAAACAGCGCTCGGTGCAGATCAAGCACCCAAGCGGTGAAAGGCGCTTCGGCTACCGGCCCAAGCACCGCACCGCTCGCCTGATCGATCACCGTTTCAACCATGCCCACTGCGGGATCAAACGACACCGCCGTGACCTGGCCTGCGGGCGTGCGGCGGATTTGCTCGGTCGCGGGTACCGCCGCAACCACCTGCGCTGCAAACTGGCCGAGGCTAAGCGAAGTGTTACCTGCGCCAGCCACGTTGAGTGGTGAAAGTGAAAGCCATGCACCGCTGAGCGCCACAAGTGACAGAACCAGCGCCAGCGGCAACGCGGCCCAACGGTGCAGAAAGCGGCTCATTGGTGCCTCACATCGTATAGGTGAACGAGTTGATGATTGCGCGCCCCGCGACCGGTACGCCCACGCCTGCTGTGGCCAGCGGCACGACGATCTCGGACGGGCTCGAATACATGTGTTCAACTGCGGTATCGATATGGATCTGATAACCCGCATCAATCAGCGCATCTGCCAGATCGAGCGTTACGGTCAACGTGCGCCCTGCCCCGACACTGGCGCCGGTAATACCGCTCACTTCGGCAGAGCTGCCACCGGTTGCGCGATACCAATCTGAAAGGCTGTCGTAATAGCGCGCCTTGCTGGCCGCAAGCCAGAGCGAGCCGACGTAGGCGCCGTTGGCATCGGTCATGTAAAGCGCAAGAAAAGCGCTTTCGCCGCGATAGTCGCGCAGCGTAGTGGTCAGCGTTACTTCGCGCGCTGCGGCGATTGAAGGCAGAGTGAGGGCGGTGGTCAACGCCAGAACGGTCCAAAGCGGTTTCATCGGGGTTTCCTGTTATTTGGAGTTAATTGAGCTGCGCGCGGGGCGTGCTGCCGGGGTTAAAAAGCCCGTTGGCGGGCGGCTGGCCGCCATTTTGCACGGCGCTCTGATCGACCGGGGCGCAGCGTACATCGCCGCGCGCATGACGATCACGGCGACCGTCATCGTCATGGTCGTCGTCATCATCGTCATCATCGTCATCATCGTCATGCTCGAATAAGCGACCGATCTTATCAAACAAGCCGTGGCGCTCGTCGCTCTCTTCGGCGCAAGCGGCGGCTGGGTTTGCGGCAGCAGCCTGCAAGCGTTGAGTTGCCTGCTCGGCACGGCTGGTGGTGTCTTGTGCAATAGCGGGAGGGGCCAATATGGCCGCCAGTGCCACAGCTGCGACTCCCATTTTCCACAGTAATTGCTTTGCCATCATCGTCTCCTGAGTTCGTCGATGGTGGCGTTTTCGCGCGCTGGTCTGATCGCAGGCTGACAGTTCCAAGAAAAATGCTTCAGCTTCGCGTAAGGTTCGCCGCCTGATGAAAATTCGGTAAAGCGCGCTTAACTTAAGCTTCCCGTCAGGCTGAAGGGGCAGTAGTCCCCTAGCTAGCGAAGTAAGGCCGACCATGCGCGTTCTGCTGATCGAGGATGACACTGTTCTGGGTGCCGCCGTGCGCGACCAGATCCGCGCCGATGGCCACTCGGTCGATTGGGTCAAGCGGCTTGATGAGGCCGAGGCGGGTCTGCGCGCGGGCAGTTTTGATCTGGTGCTGCTCGACCTCATGCTGCCCGACGGTCGCGGCATTCCCTTTTTGCGCCGCATGCGCGGGCGCGGCGAGGTGACGCCAGTCATCATTCTGACCGCACTCGATCAGGTTTCCGACCGTATCGAAGGGTTGAACGCAGGTGCCGACGACTATCTGATAAAACCCTTTGATCTGGAGGAACTGTCGGCCCGTATCGGCTCTGTCGCGCGCCGCTATACGGGCAACCCGAACCCGATCGTCAGCCTTGGCCCGCTGGAAGTGGATCTTGCCGCGCGCAGATTGCACCGTGAAGGCAAGCCGGTTTCCTTGACCGCGCGCGAATGGGTGCTGTTCGAGGCCTTCCTGCAGCGACCCGGCCAGCTGCTTTCCAAAGCGATGCTGGAAGAGCACCTCTATTCGTTCGACGACAGCGTCGAAAGCAACGCGATTGAGGTGCATGTCTCGCGGCTACGGAAAAAACTTGGGCACGCGATGATCGAGACCGAGCGCGGGCTTGGCTATCGGTTGGCCAAATCATGAGGGCGCCGCGGTCACTACAATTGCGCCTTGCCTTGGTGTTGGGGGTCAGTGTCACCGTGTTGTGGCTGCTTGCCGCCACCTTCACCGCGCAACTGCTTGAGCGGCAGATGGAAGTGATTGCCGACGACGTGCTGTCGGATGCTGCAGAGCGCATCTTGCCGCTGGCCGCGCGGGATCAGCGAATTCACCCCGATGAGAACCGCGAGACCCGCGTTGAGGCGCTGCGTGAAAGCGATGATGAAAAAGAAGAGCGCGATGATGAGCTACGCGAACGCATCGAATACCTGAGCTATGTCGTGCGCAATCGCGACGGCGAGGTGATCCTACAGTCCGATGACGAAGCATCTGAAACGTTGCAAAGTGGCGCTCCTGGCTTTAGCAGCACCGAAACCATGCGCCTCTTTACCAAAAAATCGCATGATCTGACCATCGTCGTGGCCGAGCCGCTGTCTCGCCGCGCCGAACTTGCGCGTGAAACCCAGCTTGGCTTGGCACTGCCGCTGGTGGTGGTCATTCCGCTGACATTGCTTGCGATCTTTCTGGTTGTGCGTCAAACTCTTGCCCCGGTGCGCCGCCTGCGCAGCGATCTGGCGCAGCGTGGGCCAGACAACCTTGCGCCCCTGCCCGACCATCGGCTGCCAAGCGAACTGGCACCAATTGCCAAGGGCGTGAACCTGCTGCTCAATCGACTGCACGGGGCGTTTGAGGCAGAGCGCAGCTTTGCCGCCCATGCCGCGCATGAGCTGCGCACCCCCGTCGCGGGCGCAATCGCACAAGCACAACGGCTGCGCAGCGAAACCCGCGACCCGCAAGCCGCAGAGCGCGCCTTGGGAATCGAGACCACGCTGAAGCGGCTCAACAGCCTTTCGGTCAAGCTGATGCAACTCGCGCGCGCCGAGGGGGCACGGCTTCATACTGACGACCCGACCGACATGCGCCCGGTGCTGAAAATCGTCATGGCCGATTTCGACCGCGATCAACGCGCGCGCCTGCACCACAACCTGCCAACCACCCCTGTGCTATCGCGTCTGGATGCAGATGCCTTTGGCATTCTTGCGCGCAACCTGATCGAAAACGCGCTGCGCCACAGCCCGCCAGAAACCCCAGTAGAGGTGACCCTTACAGCCGACACCGGCCTTAGCGTCCTCAACGATTGCGATCCCTTGCCCCCCGAGTCTCTGGCGCGGATCACCGAGCGGTTCATGCGCGCGACGCAATCGGTTGATGGTGCCGGGCTGGGGCTTGCGATCGTGCAGACGATTGCCAAACGGGCTGGCGGATCGATGACGCTGATCTCCCCCGCAACGGGGCGAACCCGCGGATTTGAGGCGCATTTCACACTGCCCGCTGGCTGATCACGGCACTAACTGCCCCGCGCCATCGCCCACCTTCAGGATTACTGCATCCCTTGGCCGCGTTACGGCGCGACCAAGTGCCCGGAACCGATGTCCTGCAACGCCAGCCGTTGCGGCGTATCACCCACGGCGCGCATCGGGCTGGGCACTTCGCCCGAAAAGCGTGATTGCGGCGGGCGAATGTGCCCAGGATCTGGCACCGGCACGGCCTCGATCAAACGCCGCGTATAAGGGTGTTGCGGGTTGCCAAAAATTTGCGCGCGACTGCCCATTTCGACGATTTGTCCCAGATACATCACCGCCACCCGGTCAGCGATGTTTTCAACCACCGCCATGTCGTGGCTTATGAACAGATAGGCAATGGCGAACTCTTGCTTCAGCGCGCGCAGCAGATCCAGCACCCGCGCCTGAACCGATACATCCAGCGCAGAAACGCTTTCGTCCGCGATAATCAGCTTTGGTTGCAGCGCCAAGGCGCGGGCAATACAGATCCGTTGCCGCTGGCCGCCCGAAAACTCGTGCGGATAGCGATACATCTGGTCGCTCGACAGCCCGACACGGTCAAACAGCGCCGCAACCCGCGCTTCACGCCGCGCGTGATCGTCAATGCCATGAATGACCAGCGGCTCGGCCACTAGGTCGCCAACCCGCATGCGCGGATCGAGCGATGCCATCGGGTCTTGAAAAATCATCTGCACGTTGCGGCGCAGCGCCTTGATTTGTGCGCGCCCGAGGCCGGCCAGCGAAGTGCCGTCAATTTCGATCTGACCGTCGAATTTCACAAGGCCCGCCATCGCCTTGGCCAAGGTTGACTTGCCGCATCCACTCTCACCGACCAGCGCAAATGTCTCGCCGCGCTGAATATCCAGATCGACGCCTTCGACCGCGTGCACGTGGTGGGTGACGCGCCCCAAAAGGCCGCCGCGCAGGTCAAAACGCACCTGCAACCCCCGCAATCGCGCAACCGGCGCGCCGCCCGGCAACACCGCTGCCGCACCCACGCCGCGGCCCATACGCGGCACGGCAGCCAAAAGCGCCTTGGTATAGGGTTGCTGTGGCGCATGGAACACCGCGCCAGCCGCACCATGCTCGACCATGCGCCCGGACTGCATGACCACCACACGGTCGGCCATTTCGGCAACTACCCCCATGTCGTGGGTGATCAGTATGATCGCGGTGCCCATGTCGCGCTGCAAATCGCGCAAAAGGTCCAGCACCTCGCGTTGCACTGTCACATCAAGCGCCGTGGTCGGCTCGTCTGCGATCAGAACATCGGGGCGAAGCGCGATAGCCATGGCGATCATCACGCGCTGGCGCATGCCGCCCGAAAGCTCGTGGGGATACTGATGCAAACGCCGTTCGGGCTGCGATATTCGCACCGCCGTCAGCGCCGATAGCGCGCGTGTGCGCGCCTCAGTGCGCGACAAAACCTCGTGCGCCTCAATGGCTTCGGTCAATTGCCTTCCGATCGACATCACCGGATTGAGCGATGTCATCGGTTCTTGAAATATCATCGCGATCCGGTTGCCGCGGATCGACTGCATCTGAGCTTCGGGCAGACCGGTCAGTTCGGTGGTGCCCAAATGGATTTGCCCGCCGGTCACACGCACAGCAGGCGGGGGCAAAAGGCCCATGATGGCAAGCGACGTGATCGATTTTCCAGACCCAGATTCCCCGGCAATCGCAAGGGTCTCGCCACGCGCCAGAGCAAACGAGAGGTCGCTGACCAAAGGCAGCAACCCGTCTTCGGTCTTGACCGAAACCGTCAGGCCCTGAACCGTCAGAACCGGCGCGCCGTCCGGGGCCGTTGCGGCCCCGGACCTTGATATTGCCGCGTTGGTCATTCGAACACGCAGCGCGGGAAGTAGAACGAAACCACCCAGTTCGGCATATCAACGATTTCACTGATACGAAGATCGCCGCAGGTCGACACCAGCATATAGGCGTCAACCGCCGACATCCCGCGTGTAGAACAAAGCAAATCGACCATGCCAGCCACCGCATCGCGCGCTGCTGACATAAGGTCGGGTGCAATGCCCGTTGTCACTTCGTAGCCCTTCGCATCAAGGTGGCGCGTCACAGGACCCGGAGTGGTAAAACGAGGAGTCTTGAGGTTCGCGCCTTTCACCAGATCGAAGGTCAGCACCACGTCCATCGGGCTTTCAATCGCCGTACCACAGACCTCGCCATCGCCCTGCGCGGCGTGGGTGTCGCCCACACTGAACAAGGCACCCGCCACTTCGACCGGCAAATAGAGCGTCGTGCCCGCCGAAAGATCGCGAATGTCGAGGTTGCCACCAACCCGCCGGGGCGGGACGATGGAATGCAGCCCCGGTTCGGCCAAAGCGTTGCCGATGGTGCCCGCAAACGGTTTCAGCGGCACACGTCCGGCACGCCCGAACAACGCCGGGGCCATGCTGGCTGGGTCGTACTTCCAGATCGTCAGCGCCGCCTCGGTGAACTGGTCGGCCAGCAGCCCGAAACCCGGGATGTTTGCCGTCCAGCCAAAGCCCGAAGGCACAAAGCTGTCGATGGTGACCTTCAGCGCATCGCCCGGTTGCGCGCCTTCAACGAAGATCGGGCCCGTGACCGGGTTGATCTTGGCGAAGTCGAGCGATTTGACGTCCTCGACCGTTGACGACGGGCCAAGCTGGCCCGCCGAGCTGTCAAGGCAGTGGAACAGGACCGTTGATCCGGGTTCCACCCTTTCGGCCGGGACAATCGAGTTGTCCCAGCCGAAGTGGTGCTGCGCACCGTGAATGGTATATTTGCAGTTATTGCACATCGGTTACATACACATAATCATAGTTGACGGGGATCGAGACCGGGTCGACGTAAAGCGCATCTGCGCCACCCATTCGGGCCGATTTCATGGTGTAGCGCTGTTCGTTGAACACCGGCACCCAAGGCGCATCAGCCATGACTTTCATGTAGATGTCAGACCACATCGCCATGCGCTCATCGACTTTGGCGGGGTCGGTGATGCTGTCGGCCATAGCCGCTTCATCATCCAGAGCCGGGTTGCAATACCACGACCAGTTCCACCCGCCCTGCACCGCGCCTGCGCACCCCAAGATCGGGCCGTAGAAGTTGGACGGGTCCGGGAAGTCGGCAATCCAAGCCATGCCGCCAGACCAGATCATCGGCGCTTGATCCGGTTCGCCGCCCGCTGCGATGACGTTGGCCTGTGCCAGTGACTTGATCGCAGCCTTGATGCCGACGTTCGAGAGGTCCTGCTGAATCGCCTGGGCGATGCGCGGGTTCGGGTCGGTATTCATCACGAAGAGCTCGGTTTCAAAGCCATCCGGGAATCCGGCGTCGGCCAGCATTTTCTTGGCGGCTTCCGGATCAAAGGCATACCCCGCGTAGTCTTGCGTGTAGCCCGGCATCGAGGGCGGCAGCGGTTGCGTTGCAGGCACCGCGCGACCGTTGATGATCTGCACGACCCGCTCTTTGTTGATCGACATGTTCACGGCCTGACGCACCGCGAGGTTATCAAAGGGCGGCATCTTGACGTTCAGCGTGATGTAGCCGGTGTGCAGTTGCCCGCCCTCGACCACCCGCGCCGCTTGCGCCGGATCAGCCATCACTTCGGTAAATTTCGCCGGAGGAATCCCGTCTCCGGGTACGTCGATTTCACCGTTCTGCAGACGCAACAGCGCCACGATCGGCTCTTGCCCAACCTCGAAGGTGATCTGGTCAAGGTAAGGCTCGCCCGCGCGCCAATAGTCGGTATTGCGGGCAAAGATCAGCCGCTGTCCAATCGTCCACTCCTCTAGTTTGAAGGCGCCAGTGCCAACCGGAACCTTGCCGAAATCGGCGCCCGCCGCTTCAACCGCTTCTTTCGGCACCACCGAGGCAAAATTCAGTGCCAAGACATGCAAGAAGGTCGCATCGGGGCGCGAAAGCGTAATGCGCACCGTCAACGGGTCGATGACCTCGACGCCCTCAAGCGAAACCGCCGAGCCATCTGCCATCGCGTCAAAGCCCTTGATCGAGCCAAAGAAGCCCGCGCCGGGGCTTTGCGTCGCCGGGTTGGTCACGCGATCGAGCGAATATTTCACGTCATCGGCGGTCATCTCGCGGCCGTTGTGGAATTTCACGCCGGCAAGCAGATGGAAGGTGAACACCGTGCCGTCTTCAGAAATCTCGTAACCGCTGGCAAGGCCGGGGCGCAAGTTTGTGGTGCCGGGAACATAATCCATCAGCCCATCGAACAGCGACTTGATCATCGACCAGTTCTGCCAATCATACCCAATTGCCGGGTCGAGCGTTGCCACGTCATCCTTGTAGGTGATGATGATGCTGCCGCCCTGACGTGCCATCGGGTCGGGCACATAATCCTGTGCGATAGCAGGAACGGCGAGCGAAAGAGCCAGCGCGGTAGAGGTTAGCCAAAGTCTCATTTTTCTCTCCTGTCGGTTGTTGTGGTTTGGTGTCACCGCAAGCGGATGCGGGGGTCGATGAACGGGGTCACAAGGTCGGCGAGCAAGTTGCCAAGCACGATGGCGCAGGCCGAAACCAGCGTGACACCCATGATGATCGGAATGTCGACGCGCTGAATCGCCTGCCATGCAAGCTGGCCGATACCGGGCCAGCCAAAGACACTTTCGACCACGACGATACCGCCCATGAATATTCCGATATCGATGCCGATCATCGCGATAATCGGCAGGATCGCGTTGGGAAGCGCGTGGCGAAAGATGACTCGACGGCGGGCAAGACCTTTGGCGCGGGCGGTACGAATATAGTCTTGGCGCAGCACGTCGATCATCGACGAGCGCATCATCCGGCTATACCAGCCCGACCCGAGTATCCCCAGCGTCAGCGACGGCAGCACAAGGTGGCGGAACGTGCCATAACCGCCGATTGGAAACCAACCGAGCCTGACCGCAAAGACGTACAGCAGCAGCAAGCCAACCACGAATTGCGGCGCCGAGACGCCGATAAACGAGGTGATCATCAGCGATTGATC
This sequence comes from Rhodobacteraceae bacterium UBA6213, assembly GCA_002421605.1. GTDB lineage: Bacteria > Pseudomonadota > Alphaproteobacteria > Rhodobacterales > Rhodobacteraceae > UBA6213. The sequence goes on from DISJ01000013.1 coordinate 229,491, forward strand.
GGTCATGCTGCCGCGCCGCAGTGCAGCGACAATACCCATCGTCAGCCCCAGCAGCAATTCGCAGCTGATAGCCCCCGCCATGAGCAAGAGGCTTGCAGGCAACCGCGCCCAGATCAGCACCGCGACCTCGGATTTCTGCAAATACGAGCGGCCAAAATCGCCCTGCACAAGGCCCGAAAGATAGCGCCAGTACTGCACAACGAACGGCTGATCGAGGCCAAGCTGCTCGCGGATGTTCTGAACGGTTTGCGCAGTGGCAGACCGCCCGGCAATCTGGCGCACCGGATCAGCAGGCAACAGATAAAGCAGAAAGAAGGTCACCAGCGACACGCCAAGCAGAATGAGTGCTGCCTGAATCAGTCGGCGGATAAGATAGGCTGCCATCAGTCGCGCCCCCTTTGCGTGGGGTCGAGCACATCGCGCAGCGCGTCGCCGACCAGATTGAACGCCAGCGCCAGCATCAGGATCGCCGCGCCGGGCAGAAACACCAGCCACGGAGCCGCCTGAAAATAGGTCTGGTTTTCAAAGATGATGTTGCCCCAGCTTGGCGTCGGGGGTTGCACACCAATACCAAGAAAGCTCAGCGTCGCCTCTAGCAAGACCGTGGTTGAAATGCCCAGCGTGCCCCACACGATGATGGTCGGCACAAGATGCGGCAGAATATGGCGGAACAGAATCCGCATGGTGCCCGCGCCCAGCGTTCGCTCGGCGGCAATAAATTCGCGCGTCGCAAGCGAAGTGGTTTCGGTATATAGCACGCGCGCCGTTTGCACCCAGTTCACCATGGCGATGACCAGTGCCACGATCCAGAGCGAAGGCTGAAAGATTGCCGCAAGGCAAATGGCCAACAACAACGCGGGAAACGCCATCATCAGATCGGTGAAGCGCATCAGCACGCTGCCAACCCAGCCTCTGAAATAGCCAGCCGTGATACCGACCAACGTGCCGATCAGCAGCGCCAGCCCGTTGGCGGCAACACCGATGATCAACGAGGTGCGCGCGCCGTAAAGGATTCGCGTCAGCAGATCGCGCCCGAGCAGGTCTGTGCCGAATACAAACTCGCCACCCGGCGGCAGCGGCGCGCCTTCGATGGTCAGCCCGTCGAACATCTGCAGGTTCGGCTCGTATGGGGTTAGCCACGGCGCAAAAATCGCCCCCAGAACGGTCAGAAGTATCATCGCCATACCCACCAGCGCCATTTTGCGCGCCAGCAGGCGCGACAGCGCGCTGCGCGGCTGAGCAGATCTTGAAGGCATCTTTTCAGGAATGCTCGCTTCGGTCATTCCGGCCTCCATCTTGTGAAAATTGCGCCAAGACACGGTGTGCCGCTTGTTCGATGGTTTCGCGCCGGTTCATCGCCAGTTGCCGCAAATGGTCATAGGCATCGGCCTCGCCCAGCCCTCGCGCGGCAAGCAGGACAACCGCGCGCACGACGGTCTGGCGGTCCGCCAGGCGGGCGCGCAAATCGGCAATCTTCGCCGCCTGTTCGCGGCGCGCCTCAAAGCTCTGTTGGGCAATCAGAAGCGCGCTATACGCGCCACTGTCGCCCACCGGCTTGACCAGCTGCGCGTCTGCCCCTTGATTGAGCGCCCATTCGATGCGGCCCGGTGCCTCGGACCCTATCAGCGCGACCAATGGCATTGGCGCGACACCGGGCTTCCAAGGAAACTGTTCGTCATGCCCCAGATCGGTGTCGAAAAAAACGAAATCGGCCGCGAGCGCACCAGAGCCGAGATTGGGCCAATGCTGCGTCACCTCTAGCCCGATCGCCACCAGCTGGCGCGTAAGTGCCACGACCGTCGCATGTGGGCGGTGCAGAATAGCCGCCCGCGCCCCGCCAAGGTTGGAAAGGTGAACCCGCCGCGTCATCTTACCACCGAAAGTCTGGGGCGGTGCACGGCAGGAACGCGGTCGCGGTGCGACAGATAAGGGTCGGGCGCCACCTCGGGCCAGCGATCCTGAACCTTGAACTGGCCATCCTCGACCTGCGCGATCAGAACCGGCAGTGCCACGTGATGGGTCTCGGGGTCGATTCCCGAACCCGCGGCACCCGAACCGGCCAAAAGCTCGCCAAGGTTTGCCGATGCGTGTTTTTGGTTCTGCGCAAGCAAACCTGCCAACATGAAAACCGCCGAATACGCCGCCGCCTCAAGCGACGAACCAAAGCTCGCCGCTGCACCCGGCAGTACCGCCTGCGCCTCGTTGAAATAGGGGCCGACCGAAATCAGCCCCTCCGCCGCAGCGCCAATTTCGCCAAGTTCGCATTCGGTCAGGTTGCACGACAGAACAGGGCAGGTCGCGGCAGTGAAGTGCGCGTCTTCACGCCCAAGCGCGGCGTAGGCCTGCAGGAACCGATAGGATGACGGGCCGATAAGCGAATTGAGGATAAAGTCGGGGCGCGTGGCACGGATTTCGTCGATGATACGCGTTACATCCACATCGCCGATCGGCAAGTATCGCTCGCCCAGAACCGCGCCACCTGCGGCGGCGATTTGATCTCGGGCAACGCGGTTCATCTCCCACCCCCAGATATAGTTCGAACCGGTCAGATAACCGCGCCTGCCGTAACGCGGAAAGGTCCATGACAGCAGCGGCAACAGGTGCTGGTTCGGGCAAGCGTGGGTATAGACAACGCTGTCCGACGCCTCGAATCCTTCATAGGGGCATGCATACCACAATGTGCCCCCTGCTTTTTCAAGTGCGGGAATAACCTCTTTTCGGCTCCACGAGGTAACGCAGCCCACCACATGGCGCGCGGACGTTTCACGCAGGATTTCTGTGCAGAGCGGCTGGTAAAGGTCGATATTGCCACGCGGGTCGCGCTCGATTGCGTTCAGTTCCAAACCAGATTCGGGGGCACTGTTAATAGCGTCAATGGCGCTTAGGGCGCCCTGACGGCATGCCTCGGAAATCCGTGCGTAGTTGCCTTCGCGCGAGTAGAGCAGGCCGATTTCAACGCGCTTGCGCAAAGTTATCCCCCAAAAAGACAAAACCCCGCCCCTTGCTCCACTAGGCGTGGGCTGGGTACGGGGCTCGAATGCCACCCGGTATCGCTCCGGTTATCACGCCATTAGGGGCAAGATCGCGAGGGGCGTCAAGCCCTGATGCAATCAAGCAGGTAGTCCCGAAAGCAACGACGCCCAACTTTGCGCCACCGCGTTCATGGCACCAGCCGATGTGCTCGATATTGAGGCTATTTCCAGACGCCCGTCCTCCAACACCTTGTCGAGCACGCCCCAGGTAAAGGCACCATGCGCCCCGCCGCCCTGCAGCGCGAAGTTGACGCGCTTACTTGCCTTGTCGCGCGAGGCGCGCGATTGTGACATGGGCGCCTTCATCAATGCGCCGCCCGGCCGCCATCGATCGACAAGGCAGTGCCGGTGATAGGCGCTGCGGCATCGAAAGCCAGATGCACTGCAAGCGGAGCAATCTCTTCGACTGTCACAAACTTCTTGGTTTGCTGGGCGGCGAGCAACACATCGCGCTTGACCTCTTCTTCGCTGATCCCGCGCGTTGTTGCCTAGCGGGGGTCTGCTTTGCAACCAGCCGCGGCAATACAGTGGCCGATCCCGTTGTAAGGGACTGTAATTACCGCTATTTTGCGCTTGGTCATTCTGAAAATCCTTTCGGCGGCCCGGGCGATAGGTGCACGCGAAGTGACCTGAAGGCAAGAACAGCGGCACCCGGGCGCATCATACCTGTGCCACTCCACAGCGGATCATCTTTGGCGTTGATAGCGCGCGCCATCGGGCAGAACGGGTCAGGCGCGGTCGCTCAGGCAAGCGTGGTTTCAATTTGGGCGGTGGCGTGCAGGGTGCGGTGCACTGGGCATTTGTCGGCAATTGCCAACAGCGATGCACGCTCGGCCTCGGAAAGTTCGCCGTGCAGATAGATGGTGCGGCGGAACACATCGACCTTGGGTTTGACCGTGCCACTGCTTTCGCTGTCTTCAAGATGGCACTTGTTGTGGGTCACGTCACAACTGACCTGCGTCAGCTCTATGCCCTTGCGGCGGGCATACATTCGGATCGTCATCGTGGTGCACGCACCCAGCGCGGCAGAAAGCAGCTGGTAGGGGCTGGGCCCAAGGTCAGTGCCGCCCACGCTCGCCGGCTCATCCGCCACAATCTGATGCCGCCCGCCGATCAAGATATCTTGTCGAAAACCTGAAGCCTCGGCTTCAGCCACCCGCACGACGCCTTCGGGTGCCCCTGCGGCTGTCGGTTCCGGCGCAAGATCGAGGTATCGGCTTGACCAGGTCGAAATAACGTCAGCGGCGTATTCAGCATCGTGCTCTCGGGTAAGCATGTGATCGGCGTTGTCGAGCGAAATGAAACTTTTAGGGTGACGCGCGCGCTGAAAGATCGCGCTGGCGTTTTCGATGCCCACCACCTCGTCGCGCGGGCCGTGCAGCACCAGCAAGGCGGCGCCAAGTTTTGGTAGCGCATCTTCGAGCGACGCTTGCGCGATGTCTTCCAGAAACTGACGGCGGATTTCAAAGCTGCGGCCAACCAAGGTAACCGTCGCAGCACCGGTGCGGTGAGTTTCGTCAAGCTTGCCGTCAAAGTTTTGCGCGACATGCGCGGGGTCTGACGGCGCACCAATTGTGACCACCGCGCGCAAACCCGCAACCCTTGGCGCCGCCACAATAGCCGCAGCGCCGCCCAGCGAATGTCCGATCAAAATTTGCGCAGGCATTCCCGCCGCCGCCATCCACTCGACGGCAGAGATCAGATCGGCCACGTTTGAGGAAAAGTTAGTGCTGGCAAATTCACCGCGCGAATGGCCGAGTCCGGTGAAGTCAAAGCGCAACACCGCAATGCCGAGCGCCGCAAGGCGCCCCGCGATGCGGCGCGCGGCAGCAATGTCTTTGGAGCAGGTAAAGCAATGCGCAAGTATGGCCGCGGCACGAACCGGGCCTTCGGGGCGATCAAGCCGCGCGGCAAGAACCGCGCCCGAGGCTCCGCTGAAACTGACCTTTTCGCTGCGCATGACAAAGCCTCCTGCTGGTTGATCGAATAAGTTGTCGCAAAGCGCCGCCGGTTCGCCCTAGCGGCGGGTCTTGATTTCTTGGCTGGCAGCGGTCTGAACCCGCGTCAGTACCGCGCCAAGTGCTCTGCCGATTTTGGCAAAAGCGTGCTGGGCAATACCCTTTTAGCACAGCGTCGCCCAAAGTTCGTTCTCGTGCTTCTATGGTGAATGACCATCCAGAAGGTGCTGCGTTACAGCCGCCCTAGTTTTAGCCACGGGTGTGCAACACACATCCGCCGCCGCGTTGAGGCATAAGGCTGATGCACCTATAACAAGAAACCCCGCGCGAGTCTGATACTGCCGACCCGCCCGCCTAGGCTAGGTGCGCGAACCTGTATCGTTCTTGTCGGGTTCTTCGGCGTTTGCTTGCGCCGTTTGCGGTGCGGCGGCGGCCGCGCCCGCCAGCGGGATGTCATCAAACGACGCGTAGCTCATCGAATAGAGGCTGGAATAAAGCCCGCCCGACTTGATCAACTCTTGATGGCTGCCCTGCTCGATCAACTCGCCATTCGCAAGAACGATGATCCGGTCAGCATCGCGGATGGTCGCAAGGCGGTGGGCAATAACCAGCCCGGTGCGCCCCTGCAGCAGCGTCTGCAACGCCTTCTGGATCAGCATTTCGGTGTAACTGTCGATGCTGGCTGTCGCCTCGTCAAGCACGAGGATCTTGGCATCGGCAACCAATGCGCGCGCAAAACTGACAAGCTGGCGCTGCCCCAGTGACAGGCTTCCACCACGCTCGCCCATCATCGTCTCATAGCCCTGCGGCAGTGCCATGATGAAATCATGCGCGCCCACCGCAATGGCCGCTGCAACCACATCTTCGCGGCTGGCATCGGCTTTGTTGAAGCGGATGTTTTCCAGCACAGTCCCGGTGAACAGGAACGGCTCTTGCAAAACCATCGCAATCTGGCGCCCAAGCGAGGCTTGCGTGAGTGCGCGCACATCATGGCCGCCGACCAGAACCTGACCCTGCTGCACGTCATAGAACCGGTGCGCCAGCGCCATCGCACTCGACTTGCCAGATCCGGTCGGGCCGATAAGTGCCACTGTCTCGCCGGGATTTACGCGAAAGCTGAGGTTTTTCAATATCGGTTGCGCCGGGTTGTAGCCAAAGGTCACATCGCGAAACTCGACCGATCCATCCATGTCCGGCCCTAGCTCGATAGCGTCAGGCGCGTCTGTAATATCAACCGGCACGTCCAGCACTTCGGTTAGCCGCTGTCCCGATGCCATCGCCCGCTGCATCACCGAATACTGCATAGTGAGCGAGCGGATCGGGTCGAAAAACCGCTGGATGTAGAACAGGAACGCAACCATCACGCCCACATCCAGCCGCTGATCAAGCACCATTGCGCCGCCGACCACAACCAGCACCGCCATGGCGATACCGGTAAGGCTGTCAACGATTGGGACCATCACCTGCGCATATTTCGCGGCTTTGCGGTGGGCGCGCAGATTGGCGCTCGCCTTATCGTCATATAGCGCAAAGTTGACCTGTTGGCGGCCCATGCTTTGCACAGTACGCACCCCGTGGATTGCCTCGGCCAGCGCACCGTTGGCGACCGAGTTCGATTCATGCGCTGCCATGAAGGCAAGACGCGCGCGCGGCAGCCAAAAGATACGCACCACAAACAGCACCGGCAGCACTGCAAGCGTCAAAAGCCCAAGTTCGACGTTGAGCCACAGCATCAGGAACACGATGCCGAACAAAAGCACGATATCGCCCACCGACAGCACAGAGGTTTCCAGAAACTCTTGCATCGCGTTCACGTCGCCTTGCAGGCGCGACATCAGCCTGCCGACTTCGGTCTTGTCCATGAACGAAAGCGACACCCGCTGCAGGTGCCCAAACATCGCAGTGCGAATATCGAAAAGCACATTTTCAGCGGTTTTGCCGACGATACTTTCCTGCACCCAACTGGCCGCAAAGTTGAGCGCGATGGCGATTGCAAAGGCCAGCATCGAAAGGTTCAACGCCGAGCGCGCTTCGGCACCCTCGCCAAGGCCGGTGTCGATGGCATGGCGAATAATCAGCGGTATGGCGAGCTGCGTGCCGGTAAAAAGCAAAACAGCGGCAACGGCGAGCGCCAGTTTCAGCCGGTAGGGCCGCACGAAGGCCCAGATCCGCCGCACAATCCGGCGATCAAAGACCCGGCCGAACATTTCTTCTTCGATACGGTGCGAGCCCACCACAGCGCGCGGCGGGCGGCGGCCATCTTCGCGCACATCGTTGCGTTCGGTTTCTTGTTCCGCGGCCATCAGCCCTTGCCTCCACTGGCTTCAGGGCGAACTTGCAGATCATAAAGCGCCCGGTATCGCCCGTTCAGCGCCAACAGTTCGTCGTGGGTGCCAGATTCCACGATCTCGCCTTTTTCGACGAACAGGATGCGGTCTGAATGCATCAGCGAGCTGAGCCGGTGCGCCACAATAATAGTTACCCTCTCGCTAGCGTGTTCCCGTATCTCATCGCGAATTTGGCGTTCGGTGTTGGCATCTACTGCCGCCGTGGAATCATCAAACACCAGCACCGCCGGGTTGAGCATCAGCGTGCGCGCAATCGACATGCGCTGGCGCTGCCCGCCTGAGAGCGAGGCGCCGCGTTCGCCAACAACCGTGCGATAGCCCGAGGGCAGACCCATGATGTAGCGGTGCAGCTGCGCCGAGCCACTGGCCCGTTCAATCCGGTCTGTTTTTGCCCAGGGGTCGCCATAGGCGATGTTGTTCTCGAGGCTTGTGGTAAACAGGAACACGTCCTGTTGCACCACCGCAACCGCCCGGCGCAGCGACTGCAGGGTCGCCTTGCGGATATCCTGCCCATCGATGCTGATGCACCCACCGGTCACATCATAAAACCGCGGAATCAGGTGCGCGATCGTAGTTTTTCCACTGCCGGGCGGACCGATCAAACCGATTGTCTCGCCGCGCCGGGCCTCAAAGCTGATGTTTCGCAAGGCAGGGCGGCCATCGGCACCGGGGTAGGAAAAATCGACATTCTCGAAACGCAGCACGCCATCGGTCACAACCAGATCATGGGCGTCGGGCGCGTTCTGCACCGCCAGTTCCAGATCAAGCATCGCAAAGATTCGCGCGCCGCAAGTTGAGGTGCGCGCGAAGGAATTGACCAGCAGGCCAAGCTGGCGCACCGGCATCTGCAGGATTGTCATAAAGGTCAGGAAAGAGGCAAGCGTGCCCACCGTAATCTGCCCCGTGGCAACCTTGCTGCCGCCAACCCAAAGCACCAGCCCCATCGCCATGAAGAACGACAATGTCATGGCGCTGGTGTTGCGCACGCGGATATCGACACGCTGATGCGCAAGCTGCAGCGCACGTTCTGAGGCGACCGCAAATTTCTGCATCTCGTGCGGCTGCGCCGCAAAGGCCCTTACCACGCGGATACCGCCGAGGTTTTCCTCCATCACACGGCTTAACACCGAAAGCCGCTCTTGCAGCTCTAGCCAAGTACCGCGCAACCGAAGCTGCGTGACCGACGACCGCCAGGCCACAAACGGCACAAAGCTTAGCGCCATGAGGCCAAGCAGCAGGTCGGTTGAAAGCAGCATGTAGCCGCCGATACCGATAAGGATCGACAGCAGCACGATCCGCACCAACCCGGTTGAAAAGAACATCCGCACACCTTCAAGATCGAGCATACCGAGTGTGATCAGATCGCCGGAGTGGACGCGGTCGTGAAAGCCAAAGCTGAGGTTCTGGATCTTTTCATAATAGGCCAGCCGCAGCACGTAGCCGGTATGATGTCCCACAGATTCGCTGAAGTAGTTCTGCAAGGTGGTGAAAATGCCGCGCAGCACCGAGACCAGCAGCACCAGCAGTGCCGTTGCCAGCAGCGCCGAACGCGCTGCGGTTTCTTCGGCGCCGCCGCTTACCAATAGCTGCGTCTGGTCGATCGCACGGCCCAAAAGCCGCGGTATCACCAACTGCATCGACGCAGCAACCAGCGTTGAAACCAGCGCGATCGTAACCGCCCAGCGGCTTTGCATATCGATGCGCACAACACGGGCGATAGTGCCCAATCCGTCACGCCATCCGGTCACAGAGGTGTGCCGCATCAATTCGGCAATATCGGGAAGGCGGTCTTGAGGGGCAGCGCTCAACGCTCGAATCCAGGCATCAATTTGATTTGCAACCCTTCCATATTTCGCGGGTGCGCGCGGACTGCAACACCGAATTTTCGCGGCCACGCCGCGCGAACGCGCGCATATCATTCCGTCGCGGCCGTCCGAAAGGAAGCTAGATGAAAGTTGCGGAAATGAACTGGGGTCAGTTTGAACGCTGGCTCAAGACCGATGATCTTACGGTCTTGCCGCTTGGCCGCAGCGAACAGCAGGCGAACCTTTCGCTTTTGGCCGGCTCAATTCTTGCAGAAAAGGTCGCATTCGACGCGGCTGAACCCTTGGGGATTCCGGTGTTTCCAGTCGCACCCTACGGCCTTACCCAATATTTCCTCGAGTATCCCCGCTCTGCCTGCCTGCGGATGGAAACTTATATGCGCCCTGACGACCGACAACTGGCCGTAAGGCAAGGTAGAACGGACGCAGCGCGGGCACAAACCACGCCGCGCCGCTCATTCCACCTTGCGCTGCTGCACCCGGGTGCCGTCAAGCACGGCGGCAGAGGGGTAGAGAATGACCTTTTCGCCCACCTGAAGGCCGTGGCGGATTTCTGCGAGGGTGCCGTTGTTTTGGCCAATTTCAACTGGGCGCTTAACTGCCTTGCCGTCTTGCGCCACGAATACCGCCCATTCTTCGCCGCTGCGGAACATCGCGCTTGATGGCACCCTGACCACGTCCTCGCCCTGCCAGACCACAATGCGCGCCTCAACCCGATAGCCGTGGCCAAGCGCACGTCGATCTTCGGCGGGGCCGGTCAGCGCAATGGTCACGGGCACGCGCTGCTCTTCCACGCCGAGCGCTGAGAACTTGGTGATCGCAAAGGGATCGATCCGGCGAACCTTGCCCGCTAGCGGCACCTCGCCGCCCCAATCGTCAATGACGACCGGATCACCCACCTCTACCTGCACCGCGTCCGACGAGATCAATTGCACCACCACCTCTAGCCCATCCGCGATGTTGCCGATTTCCATGATCGGGGTACCGGCGGGCAACGTGGTCTCGCTTTGCTGCATGATCTGCAAGATGCGCCCCGTGGCAGGCGCCCAAAGCGGGATATCGTCGCTGGTCTGTTCACGCAGCGCAGCCGCCAGCCCGCGATCGTCAAACCCGATCAAAAGTGCGCGCGCGTTGTTCAGTTCCGCCTCGCGCATCGAAATCGCGGCCTCGGCGGTTTCAACTTGAGCCACGGCCACGCGCCGTTTTTGGCGGGCGCTATCGAGCGCGGATTCGCTGGCAATCTGGCGGTCAGCAAGCTGTTCGGTGCGCGCCAGTTCGCTTTCGGCAAAATCGCGACTGGCCATCGCCACGTTCAGATCCGCTTGGGCAAGGCGCACGGCGGCTTCGGCAGCCTGCACAGCAGCCAGCGCCTGTTCGCGCGTGCGAACATCAAGTGCCGCCGGGTTGATGGGCAGCATATGTGCCACCACGGTTTCACCGCGCACCACCGCATCGCCCGGCTTGACCTCGACCCGTTGCAGACGGCCCGCAACCGGAGTTGAGACGACATAGGCCTCGGCTACCTGCGCGCGCCCCTCTTCGTCGATCGTTACCATCATGGCACCACGCGTCACCTCGCCCAGATCCACCATCAGGGCGCGGGGCCAGAACGCCGCTGCCAGCGCACTGCCAACCAGCACCGCAACAACCAGCGTCAAAAACAGCCGCGAGCTTCTCTTCTTGCGTTGAGCCATGATCAATCCCGTGCCTTGAGCGCCACGATCAGGTCGGCCCGATCAAGGTCGCGTTTTACAATCCATCCCGATACCAACGCCGCGCCAAGCACAACAAGCATACCCTGCCCGTAGCTGACCGGGTCGAAGACAGCCGGAATCTGGTAGAGGTCAGTCGAAAAGCCCGCAGCGATGCCGAACGACAGATAATACCCCAGCAGCGCGCCCACAGGTATTGCGACCAGCGTGACCACCGCCAGTTCACCCAATAGCACGAACGCCACCTCGCCGCTGGAAAACCCGATCACGCGTAGCGACGCAAGGTCGCGCGACCGCTCGGCCAGCGCGATCCGCGCCGCGTTGTAAACGATGCCAAAAGTGATGACGAAGGCGAGCGAGCCCATCACATAGCGAATTGCGCCCGCGCCCTCGTTCATGATCCGCAAGAAAGCTTCGCGCGCCTGCGATTTGACGCTGACACCTGCGACGGTCGGCATGTCTTGCAATGCGGTGTAGATGGCGTCGGCCTGCGCTTCGTCGATCATGAGATAGGCGCCCGAGATCCGGTCGGGTTCGCCGAGGCTTTGGTTCAATGCGGCTAAATCCATGTAGGCAGGCGAGCCAAGCAAGGTCTGTGCGGTGCCCGCCACTGGAATTTCCAGCAGCGGCTGACGGCCCTCACGCACATCCACGGTCAGCGTGTCGCCCGGCACCACCCCCAGCATACCCGCCAGCACATCCGACAGGATCACGCCACTTTGGGGCAGCGTGATCGGCTTCATCTGCTTATCGAGCGCGCGGTTCAACACCGGGTTCGTGGGCAACCCCGTCAGTGCGCCGCGCTGGCTTTCCAACCCATAGCGCATCACCACAGCCACGTTGCGCACCGGCTCCACCCGCTCTACCCCCGGCAGGCGCGCCAATTCGAACAGAGTTTTGTCGCTGACCGGATGGGTGAAGTTGACCAACACATCGCTGCGATCCACGACCGAAAAGGTCATATCAATCGTCTCATCAAAGCCCGCATAGATGGTGATCATCGACACTGAAAGCGCCATGCCACAGGCGATGCCGATCATCGCACCGGCCATGCGCCCAGGTTGGCGCGTCAAGCGCCGCAGCACCATGCGGCTTGGCTGATCAAGAAAGCGGTTGAGGCTATGGCCGATTGTGCCAGTGCGGCTGAAATTTGGTGGTGCGGGTGCGCGCATCGCAATTGCCGGGGTTAGCGCAAAGACCTGACGCAAGACCAGCAGGCCCCCAGCAGACGCCGCAAGAATGCTGACCGTAACCCCGATCACGAAAGACGCTGGATCAAGCTCAAAGACCAGAAAAGGAAACTTGTAGTAGGTCGTATAAACCCCGATCAGTGCGCGCCCCGCCGCAATTCCCCCCAAGCACCCCGCCAACGCCCCACCCACGGCAATGGCGAGGATCAGCTTGAAGTAATGCACCGCGACCTCCGCATTCGTATAGCCAAAGGCCTTCATCAGACCGATCTCTTCACGCTCGGATTGAACCATACGGCTGATGACGATGTAGAGCAGAAAGGCCGCAACCCCCAAAAAGATCGGGGGCACCCCGATTGCCGCCGCTTCCAGACCCGAAATCTCTTCCGAAATGAAGCGGTTGGACATCTGGTCCGCCAGTGGATAGGCGCCCGAGCCGCCGTAGGGTTCGAGCAGTTGATCGACGCGGTCAAGCACCTCGGCCTCGTTCGCACCACGCGCCAAGCCAATGAGTGCCTCGTTGAAGGCACCCGACAGATCATAGGCGGCGGCAAGGCCGGAGCGGCTGATCCAGATGACGCCAAAGCGCGCATCATCGGGCAGCAACTCGCCCGGCGCGGTGGTGTACAGAAACTCGGGGCTCTGGGCGAGTCCGACAATGTCAAAGCTGCGTCGCGCACCGTTCATGGTGGCGTGCAGCGTGTCGCCCGGGCGCAGGCCATTGGCGGTCGCAAAGCTTTGTAGCAGCAAAATCTCGTCGGGGCGGCCCACAGCGGGCATCCGCCCGTTGGCTAGATAGACATCGTTCAGCGCGGGCGTGCCGCGATCTGGCAGCGACACCGCCTGCGCCTGCACCGGCAGCACCTGCCCCGCCAAATCAATCAACGCGCGACCTTGCACGCGCGTTTCGACCGCCGAGACACCGGGGATTTCGGCAAGCTGGCCCTTCAGCCGCTCGGGCGCGCGCGCAACGGGGGCAAAGATATCGGCCAGCCGATACCGGTCGTAATAGGCAGCGCGCGTTTCGGTTAGCGAGGCCGTCAGGCCGGTCATCATCACCATCATCATCACGCCAACGGCGATCACGGCGCCAATTGCCGTGGCTTGGCCCTTCATGTGCCAGAGGTCGCGCAAAAGCTTGTGGTCAAGTGGGCTCACCACTCGATCTCCTCGGGGCTGCGCCGGGTTTTGTTCAGTACCACGTCACGAATAGCGCCATCTGCAAAATGGATTACCCGGTCGGCCATCGCGGCCGTATTGGCATTGTGCGTGACCATCATAACGGTCGAGCCAAGCCTTTCGTTCACATCTGCCAGCACCTTGAGCACCGATCGCCCGGTAGCACTATCAAGCGCGCCGGTCGGCTCGTCGCAAAAAAGCACGTCGGGCTGTTTGGCGATGGCGCGCGCAATGGCAACGCGCTGTTGCTCGCCACCCGACAGCTGTGCGGGAAAGTGATCGGTGCGTTCCCTCAGGCCAACCAGTGCCAGCGCCTCGTCCGGGTCGAGCGGGTTGTTGGCGATCTCGGTGACAAGCTCGACGTTTTCATGCGCGGTCAGGCTGGGCATCAGATTGTAGAATTGGAACACAAAACCCACATGATCGCGCCGATAACGGGTCAACTCGGTGTTGGTCATGTCGCTCAGCATCTTGTCGCGAAATTGCACCACGCCTTCGGTGCCCCGATCCAAGCCCCCGATGATGTTGAGAAGAGTGGATTTGCCCGAACCGGATGGCCCCAACAGCACGACGATTTCACCCTCGGGAATTTCCAGATCAACGCCGCGCAGCGCATGCACCGCCGAGTGGCCCTCACCGTAAACCTTGGTCAGGCCACGGGTGGTGAAGGCTGGAATGTGCGTGGCGGACTTTTCTGTCATGACGAATTGCCCCCCGACTGCGATGCATCCACAGTGTCGGGAGCTGCAGGAAACCACTTGCGCGCCCAGCGCCCGAAACTGTCAAGATAGGTCAGCGCCACCGGCACCACGACCAACGTCAGGATCGTGGACGAGATCAACCCGCCGATCACCGCGTGCGCCATCGGCGCGTTCTGGCCAGACCCTTCATGGATGTTCAGCGCCAACGGCAGCATCCCGAAGATCATCGCGAGCGTGGTCATGATGATCGGCCTGAACCGCGTCGACCCGGCTTCGACTAAAGCGTCGTAAAGGTTCATCCCCTGCTCCCTCACATGCTGATTGGCATTGTCGACCAGCAGGATGGCATTTTTGACCACCAACCCCATCAGCATGATGAAACCGATCATCGAGAACATGTTGAGCGTCGATCCGCCAACGAGCAAGCCCACCATGACGCCCACCAGCGCCAGCGGCAGCGCAGCCATGATTGCGATGGGTTGCAAAAAGCTGCCGAATTGCGAGGCCAGTACAAGGTAAATAAAGATCACCGCCAGAATTAGTGCCGAACCCGCCGCCGTCAGTGTGTCGGCAAATTGTTCGGCATCGCCGCCCATACTGACACGGTAGCCGGTGGGAAGTTGAAGCGCGTCCATCGCCACCTGAATCTGTCGCGTTACATCGCCCAAGGTAACGCCCGAAAGATTGGCGCTGACCAGCACCTGACGTGACAGATCGCGGCGCAAAATCTCTGATGGGCCGAATGACTGCACAATGTCTGCCACCTGATCGAGTCGCACCATGCCGGTGCCGCCAGCTTGCGCCACCGGAAGGGCGCGCAGCACCTCGAGGTCATTTCGCATTGCCTCAGGCAAGCGCACAGTGACGGTAAAACTGCGCCCGTCGGGCGAGGTCCAATCGCTGACATCGCTGCCCCCCAGCATCGGGCGCAGCGTCGCGCTGATTTGCTGAAGCGACACGCCAAGGTCGCTCGCCGCCTCGCGGTTGATGCGCACACCAAGCACCGGTTGCGCCGCGTTAAGGCTGGAGGACACATCCTCGACCCCGTCGATGCCCTGCAGCGCGCGCACCAAGCGATCTGACAGCGGTCCCAACACGTCGAGATTGTCGCCGTAAAGGTTAATCTGCACCGGTGCCGAAATACCGCCCATCCCGCCTGCCGCACCAACCTTGACGGAAATGCCGGGGATCGCGGCAAGCGCCTCGCGCACTGGCAAAGTCATGTCTTGCGGGCTGCGCACCCGCGCGGCGGGGTCAACCATCGCCACCGCCACGGTCGCGCTATTTTGCCCGTTAGAACCTGCGCCCGCGATGGTTGCGTAGGTGCCTGTCACCTCGGGGAAGGCGCGCAATACCCGATCAGCCTGTCGCACCTTGGATGCGGTATAGGAGAGGGACGAGCCGACCGGCGTTTCGATCTCGACCTGAAATTCGCTGTTGTCCACGGCGGGCGCAAATTCTGCGCCTATCAGCGGCACCAGAAAGAAGCTGCCGACAAAGGCGCCCAGAGCAATCGCTAATGTCGTGATCCGGTGACGCAGGCTCCAGCGCAGCAACACGCGGTAGCCTTGCCCGAGCCAATCGAAGAAGCGGCCGAACTGCGCCACTGCACGCCCCAACGGCCCACGTTTTGCGCCGGATTCGGCCGACGGATCATACCAGACCGACGACATCATCGGGTCGAGCGTGAATGCCACGAACAGTGAAATCAGCACTGCAACCGATACTGTAACGCCAAATTGCAGGAAAAACCTACCCATGATGCCTTCCATGAAAGCCACCGGCAGAAACACGGCGACGATGGACAGCGTAGTGGCAAGCACGGCAAGGCCGATTTCGTTGGTGCCCTCCAGCGCTGCTTGCCGGTGCGATTTGCCCATGTGCAGATGCCGCATGATGTTTTCGCGCACCACGATTGCGTCGTCGATCAACAAACCGATGGCAAGGCTAAGTGCCAACAGCGTCATGATGTTGAGCGTGAAGCCGAGGAAATAGAGCACCGTCATGGTGCCAATAACCGAAATTGGCAGCGTTAGCCCGGTGATGACTGTGGAGCGCCACGAGTTGAGGAACAGGAACACGATCAGCACCGCCAGCGCCGCGCCTTCGATCATCATGTTCTGCACACCGTGATAGCTTTCCTCGACCGGCACGGCATTGTCGCGCACGATCTCGACCTTCACATCCGCGGGCAGCGCGCCGTTCATCAAGTCTTTCACCGCTAGGCGGATGTCTTCCGCCACGGCGACCGTGTTGGCGCCTTGGGTCTTGACAATGTCCATCGCCAAAGCTGGCTCGCCGTTCAACAGCGCGATGCTTTCGGACTCTGCCTCGCCGTCTTCAAGCGTGGCGACATCGCGCAGCCGCACTGGCTGATCGCCACGACGCGCCACAATGATATCGAGAAAATCGACCGCGTTCGCGATGCGGCCTTCAACCTGGATCGACTGCACCTCGAGCCCCTGCTCGATCGAGCCTGCGGGAAGGTCCTGGTTGTCTTGGCCAAGCGCAGAGGTCACTTCGCCGACGCCGACACCAAAGGCTGAAAGCCGGTCAGGGTCGATCAGCACGTTCAACTGGCGCGGAATGCCGCCCACGACAGAGGCGCGGCCAACGCCCTGAATCGAAGACATTTTCGGCTCTATTACGTCCTCGGTCAGCGCCGTCAGATCGCGCAGCGACATGATATCCGAGCTTACGGCAAGCGAAACGATCGGTAGTTCGGCTGGGTCGAACTTGAAAAGCAATGGGTCATTCGCGTTGTCGGGAAAGACGGCCTGAATGCTACCCAGCCGGTCGCGCACCTCCTGCATCGCCGTGGCGCTGTCGACGTCCATCTCGAAGAACAGGATCACCAGCGCTTCGCCCGCACGCGCCGTGCTTTGGATATAGTCAATGCCGCTGATCGTATTCACCGATTCCTCGATGGGCTTGATGATGTCGCTTTCTACGGCTTCCGGCGCAGCGCCGGGGTAGCTGACCACCACCGCGACGACCGGAAAGTCGACATCGGGCAGTTGCTCAATCGGCAGGCGCATAAAGGAATAGCTGCCGATCACCAGCAAAGCAGCCATGATCATTGCTGCAAAGACGGGGGCGTTGACGCTGATACGGGTTAAAAACATGCGCTTATTCCTCCACGATTTCAACGGCATCGCCGTCAGTCAATGAAGGCAGGGGCGCTGTCACGACTGTCTGCCCGGGTGCGATGCCCGAAAGGATGCGCACCAGACCGCCGGCCCAATCGCCGCCGGTTTCAACCTGCCTGCGCACCAGCCGCCCGTCCTCGATCTGTAAAAGGTGATACCCTGCGGCATCCTCGCGCAGCGCCGTGGCCGGAACCGCCAGCGACTGGGGCGCATCTTCGACCACGATTTGCCCGACACCGAACATGCCACCCAGCAGAACACCGTCGGTGTTGTCGATCTGAACATAAACCGGGATCGTGCGGGTTCCTTCTTCGGCCACCGGATTGATGCGGGTCACGATGCCTTCAAATTCGCGGTCAGGAATGCCGTCGATGCGCACTATCACGGCCTGATCGCGCCTTAGAAGCGCGCCAGAGGCCACGGCCGCGCTGGCCCGCATTTCGACCTTGGTCAGGTCAACCACCGTCAGCAGCGGTGCACCGACGCCGACATATTGCCCGGGTTCGGCCGAGCGTGCCGAAATCACGCCGTCATAAGGCGCGCGGACCGTCGCGTTGCGCAGCCGCAGTTCGGCACCCGAAACCTGATCTTCCAGCGCGCTGAGGCGTGCGCGCAGTTGTGCCACGTTGCTTTGTACCTCGTTGAGGCTAGACGTGGGGGCGACGCCGCGGTCGATCAGCTGCTGCGCGCGTTCCAGTTGCACTTCGGCCAGATCAAGCTGGGCACGGGTCGCGTCTGCATTGCTGCGCGCCTGTTGCAATTCTAGCGACAGCGTTTCCACATCAATCTGCGCTAGCACTTCGCCCTCTGTAACGCGGTCTCCGGGTTGCGCCGCCACCGCCTCAACCCGACCGTTTACCTGCGAGGAAAGCTGCGCCTGCCGGATCGGCCCCAACGGGCCAATAACGCGCACCACACGCTGCAATGTCTGCGGCCTTAAAACCGCAATCTCGGCGGTGTTAACCTGCATCACCGTGCCCGGCGTCTGCGCTTGGTCTGAGATCTCGCCCGCCGCGACTGGCGCCATTTTGGCGCTATAATAGTAATACCCCGCCCCCCCCGCGACGATCAACACAAGCAAAACCCACGGCCACTTGCGCCGCCGCTGCGCCAGCCCTTCGCGGACGCGCCGTGCGCGCTCTGCCTCGCGTCGGTTCATCGCCCAATCGGGCTTGTTCTGTGTCGGTTGTTCGATCTTCTTATCGTTTTCGGTCATGCATCGCCTCCGGGGTTTTGCGTTAATTTCATTGCGCCCAGCATCAGGCGGTAATCCGCAGGGTGCGACAGCAAGATGCTGCCTGCTGGCAGGCCCAACAGCCGGTCGATCAGCCGCCCCTCGGCGCGCATCCGTGCATCAAGCAGCCCCACCGCTGCTTCTAAATCGCCCGAGTCGGCGGCTGCGATTGCAGATTGCAGAACCCCGCGTCGCACTTGCCCAAGTGCGAAAATCACCTCGGCGGCAATTTCTGTGTCGGGAGTATCGAACGTGCCTTCGGCGACGCCCGCGTCGATCATCTGCTGCAAGATCGGTAGCGTCGCCTCTAGCGAAGCAGCCGAAATACGTTGAAATAGCACATCGTTGCCCGGCCGCAGCATCACGTCAGTGAAAAATCTAAGTTCCGGGCCAAGCTCTGCCTTCCAGCGGTTCATCGTGGCAATGAAGGCGTTAAAGCGCGTTAGCGCGTCGCCGGTGATCGCATCGCGCGCCGCGGCTGTGCCTTGCAGCGCGCGCGCCACAAGACGTTCTACGATGGCATCGAGCAGGTCTTCTTTGGCGGAAAAGTGGTGATAAAACCCGCCCTTCGATATGCCCGCCTGCGCAAGAACATCGGCAATTGTCACCGCATCCCAGCCCCGTGAAAAAAATAGCGCCTGCGCCGCATCGACAATCGCCGTGCGCCTCGCGTCGGGCGACATTCTAAGGCGCGCCTTCCCGACTTTCGCTTGCTTGGCTGTCTCGACTGTCACCTCATTCCAGCTCCTTACAAACCGACGGTCGGTATGTAGCAGCTTAAGCATCGGGTTTCAATGGATGCAGTACCGGCACCTGCTTCAGAGCAAAAACAGCACGATCCCCGGAAATGCCAGCAGCAGCAACACCCGCACCAGATCTGACGCCACAAACCACAGAACCGGGCCATAAGCGGCGCTTGCCGGGGTTTCACGGTCGAGCGAGGTGATGACAAAGAGGTTCATCCCGACAGGTGGTGTGACCAGCCCGACCTCGACCACGATCAGCACCAGCACTCCGAACCAGACCGCAGTATCCCCAGCACCAAGGCCAAAATCGAGCCCCGAGATCAGCGGCCAAAAAATCGGAATGGTCAGCAAGATCATCGACAAGCTGTCCATCACACAGCCGAGTGCCAAGTAGAACAGCAGGATCAACCCCAGCACCGCAAGCGGCCCAAGACCCAGCCCTGCGATAAATGCAGACATTTCCTGTGGCACCCTGGCATAGGCAAGAAAGCCGTTGTAAAGCGCCGCACCAAGCAGGATGAAAAAGATCATTGCAGTGGCGCGCGCGGTTTCCAGCAATGCCTCGGTCAACCCGCCCCAGCCTAGCCCGCCTCCGGCCCATGCCATCAACCCGGTGCCCGCAGCACCTATGGCGGCACCCTCGGTTGGGGTGAACCAACCGCCCCAGATGCCCCCCACCACCAGCGCGAAAATTGACGCGACCGGCCAGAGCGCCAGCGTGGCGCGGACACGATTGCCGCGCGCGGGCACGACTGCGGCAGTTTTCGGGTAGCGGCGCACATAAAGCGCGATCACCACCCCATAGCCCAGCGCCGCCAACAAGCCCGGCAGCAGTGCCGCAAGAAAAAGATGGGCGATGTTGGTTTCGGTCAGGATCGCGTAAATCACCAAGACAACCGAGGGCGGGATGAGAATACCAAGCGTGCCGCCCGCCGCCAACGTGGCGACCGAAAACCCGCCCGCATAGCCCGCGCGGCGCAGCTCGGGCAGTGCCACCTGCCCCATCGTGGCGGCAGTAGCCAATGACGAGCCGCAGATCGCCCCGAACCCCGCCGACGCAACGATGGCGGCCATTGCAAGCCCCCCGCGCCAGTGCCCAACCCACGCCCCCGCCGCGCGAAACAGGGCGCGGCTCATACCGCCACGGGTGGCAAACTGACCCATCAGCAGGAACATCGGAATCACCGCGAGGCTGTAGCTGGAAAACGTCGAGTAGCTTTCGGTCTTGAGCCGTGCCAACACCATCGCAGGGCTACCGGTAACAAGCGTTAGCCCCACAACTCCCACAGCGAACATCGCCAGGCCGATTGGCGCGCGCGCAAAGATTAGCGCCAGCAATAGCGGAAACGAGGCAATGCCAAGTGCAAGGGCGCTCATGCGCGCCCCCTGAACGCGTCCCAGGCGCTGACCAGTGCTGCCATCCACGCTGCGGCTGCGCAGGCCGCATAGGCCCACCAAATCGGCACGGCCAACAGAAACGTTGTCTCGCCACTGCGCGCCTTGGCCAATGTACCTGCGCCCAGCCGCCACGCGATCAGCACCATTGCCGCGGCCATGCCAATCGCCCAGAGCCGGACCAGTGCAGCATTGGCGCGCCTCGGCAGCCGCGCGGTAAAAACCTCAACCGCCGCATGCGCGCGGTCAATCTGCGCCAGGGGCAAAAAGGCAAAGACCACAAAAGCCACGCCCAGTTCGACCAGTTCATAGCCCGCACGTACAGGGCCAAACCCCGCCAAACCCAGCCGCGCCAGCGCGTTTCCTGCAACGCTGACGCAAATCATTGCCACCAACGCCAGCAGCACCGCGCCACCCAGCAGTGCCAACCCGCGTGCCAGCCCGCGCACCAACCGCTCAACCCTCATATGTCGCCAATCCCGCCCAAAGGTGCACGCAAAGCTCCGCGTCATTGACCCCGATCTTCGCCAACCCGGACAGCCACACCGCCTTGCGCGCCTTGGCGGGTTTTGCCGAAAGGGGGGCAATGGCAAGGGCCAGCATCTGATCTCTCTTTAGCGGCATCGATTGGCGCGCACTATGTTGGGGACAAGGAAGCCTGTCCAGTCACAGGGCACGAAATTGCGGCGCAAGCCACGGACCACAGCATCGCGTGTGGCAGCTGGATCGACCAAATACAGCTTGCCCCTGCGACAACACCGCTGGCCTCGGCGCGCGGATAGGGGCAAGATCGCGCCAAGCGCACAACCGTTGGATTGGCCCCGATGACAATCGACCAGATCATTCTATTCACGCTTTTCACTATCTTCTTCGGCATGTTGCTTTGGGGGCGGTTTCGGTATGACGTGGTCGCCTTTACGGCGTTGATGGTGGGTGTGGTGTTGGGAGCCGTGCCAACCGACGCGGCCTTTTCAGGCTTTGGCCACCCAGCAACACTCGTTGTCGCTTTGGTGCTGATCGTTTCGGCTGGGCTGGTGCGCTCGGGTGCGGTTTTCCTCATTACCCGCACGCTGGTCGATGCGTCGCGCAGCTTGGGTGCACATATCGCCCTGATGGGGGCGATCGGCGCCGTGCTTTCGGCATTCATGAACAACGTCGCGGCCTTGGCGCTTTTGATGCCGGTTGAAATTCAGACCGCGCGCAAAGCCGGGCGTTCGCCGGGGCTGTCGCTGATGCCGCTTAGCTTCGCCACGATCCTCGGCGGTATGGCAACTCTGATCGGAACCCCGCCCAACATCATCATTTCCGCCATTCGTGAAGATGCCCTGGGCGAACCCTACAGCATGTTCGACTTTGCCCCCGTGGGCGCAACCGCTGCCTTCGCGGGACTGGTTTTTGTAGCGCTTGTGGGCTGGCGCCTGATTCCGGTGCGTGAAAACACGGTCGCCACCGCCGAGAACCTGTCGGAATACATGGCCGAACTGACCATTCCAAAAGGCAACAAGTCGATTGGCAAACGCGTTGGCGAGTTGGCCGAAGCGGCCGAAAAGGCAGACGTTGCCATTTTGGGCGTGATCCGGGGCGGCAAGCGACGGTATGGCCCGGTTCGGAATGCGGTGCTAGAGGCCGGTGATATACTGGTCATCGAGGCAACGCCCGACGCGCTTGATGAGTTTCGTGCGGCGCTAAAATTCACCGTTGCGGACGAAGCGCGTGAGGACCGGCTGAATGCTGCAGGTGAAGGCGTCGAGATCATTGAGGTGTTGGTGCCCGATACGGGCCGCCTGGTAGGCAAGACGGCGCTTTCGGTTGGGCTGGAATCGCGCCAGAGCACCGTTCTTTTGGGTATTTCGCGGCGCGGCAAGCGAATCACCCAGCAATTACGCAAAACCGAAATCCAGACCGGCGACATTCTGCTTTTGCTGGTGCCGCGCGACACCGGGGCCGACGTGACCGAATGGCTGGGTTGTCTGTCGCTGGCAGCGCGCGGGCTGAAGGTAACTGTCGATCACAAGGTCTGGCTTGCCATCGGCATCTTTGCGGCAGCGGTCGCTGCGGCAAGCTTTGGGCTGATCTATCTGCCAATTGCGCTGGGGCTAGTGGTGGTTGCCTATGTGCTAACCGGGATCCTGCCGCTGACCGAGCTTTATACGCATGTGAACTGGCCCGTGGTGGTGCTTCTCGGCTCGATGATCCCTCTGGGCAACGCGCTGGAAACTTCGGGCGGCACAGAGTTGATTGCCGCGGCGCTAGTGAATGTCACCGAAGGAATGCCCGCATGGGCGATCCTGACTGCATTGATGTTGGTGACGATGACCTTGTCGGATGTGCTTAACAACACCGCCACAACAATCGTCGCCGCGCCGGTTGGCATTCAGATGGCGCAGACACTGGGCGTATCGCCCGAACCGTTTCTGATGGCCGTGGCCGTGGCCGCTTCTTGCGCCTTTCTCACCCCGATCGGGCACAAGAACAACACGCTGATTCTTGGCCCGGGCGGGTATTCCTTTGGCGATTACTGGCGGATGGGCCTGCCGCTTGAGATCATCATCGTTGTGGTCACCATCCCGGCGCTGTTGGTTTTCTGGCCGCTTTAGCCGCGCCGCAACGGTTTGGTGGAGGGTGGCAGATTGCAGCCGGTCCGTGGCACGGGCACATGCACGCCTTGCCGTATCGGCGTTGCGGGCGGGCGCCATTTGAGGCATGAAGTCTAGGTTCAGTCAAATCGCAAGGGCATCACGATGGATTACGGAAAATCTGGGATTCCCAAATCGAGCAAGTCGGGGACCAGCTACGTCGATCATAACGCCAAGGGAACCGACAAGAACCCCTTTGGCGAGCAATCGAAGAAGGCAGAGCTTCTGGCACGCATGAAAGCCGCGGCAGACGCCAAAACGCAAAAGTAGCCTAACCATTTCGGCCACAAATGGCGGCAGCTATGCGCGGCATTCATTGGCACCGACGGGGATTGCACCCGGCTTATGGCGGGCGGGTTCGCTTAACGTAGTTCCAGCACAATTTTGCCGATGTGCCCCTTTTCAGCGAATGCGCGTTGCGCGCTGGAAATTTCGCGCAGCGGATAGGTTTCTGCGACCAGTGGCACAATTTCGCGACGCTCGATCCGGCCGATCAGATTGCCAAAGACCTCTGGCTCCAGCACCGTGCAGCCAAAGAAACTGAGGTCTTTGAGGTAAAGCGTGCGCACGTCCAACTCGACGATCGCACCACCAATCGCCCCGGCGACAGCATAGCGCCCCCCAGGGCGCAGCAGATCGAGCAAGGCGGGCCATTTTGGGCCGGCGACCAAATCAACAACAACATCGATACTGTTCGCGCCAATCTCGGCAACGAAGTCATCGTTTCGATCCAGCGTTTTTATTGCACCCAGATCCATCAGGTTTTGGGCCTTCGACGCGCTGGTGACTGCGATGACATTCGCGCCGCGTGCGCGGGCCAATTGCACGGCGGCCGACCCCACGCCTCCCGAGGCGCCCGTGACCAGAACCGTCTCGCCCTTTTGCACGTTTGCGCGCGTCAACATGTTTTCGGCCGTGGAATAAGAGCAGGGAAAGGAGGCCAGTTCAACATCGGTCAGATCGCTGACCACCTTATACACATGGCGCGAAGCGACCCGTGTATATTGGGCAAAACCGCCGTCGCATTCAGACCCGAAATACCACGGCTTGCCAAGCCGCGCGCCATTCGCCTCGCGCAGGCAAGGCTCAATCAATACGCGTTCGCCGATGCGGGCGGGATCGACCGCCTCGCCCACCGCAACAATCTGGCCGCAGACATCCGCGCCCTGAATACGGGGAAACACAAGCGGTGTGCCGGACCATCCCGCATCGTCTGCCTCTGCATCGCCCTTCGAGTACCAAGCGGTGCGCGTGTTGATGTCGGTGTTGTTCACTGCGGCGGCAGCAACGCGGACCACGACGTCACCCTTGCCCGGGGCAGGAGCCGCAAGATCATCGCGCCACACCAGCATCTCGGGGCCGCCATGGCCGGTTAGAACGACGCCGTGCATTTTTGCTGGCAGGGTCATATCACGCTCCGCCTTGGGAAAGGGGCAAAACTCGCGGCACAGCGTGTGTTTGTCAACCGGGACGAAAAGCCGCTACGGCTTGAGTAAGGTCCACGCAGCATTTTCCAACCCGGCCGCACAAAGCATCACGGTTTTGCGCCAAACGCAAATGCGATGCTTCGCCAGTGGAAGGATCAAGCTGCAAGCCAGTTTTCAAGCTTGACCACGTCAGGCAAGCCGCCCGCGTGTACAAGTTTTCCGTCGACCGAAATACCCGGCGTGGACATTACCCCCGCCATCGCGATGGACTTTGCGTCCGTCACCTTTTCTACATCAACGTCGATGCCCAGGCGCGCGGCTGCATCCTTGACCAGTTGCACCGTGGTCTCGCAGCGATTGCAGCCCGGACCAAATACTTTGACGGTTTTCATGAAGTTTCCTTTCAGAAGATCAGATTGAACAAAAATCCGACAGCAAGAATGCCGGTACCTACCACGCCGACGAACACCGCGATCAGGCGCAGGGTCAGCACTTGCTTGAGGATAATCATCTCGGGCAACGAAAGCGCGATCACGCTCATCATGAAGGCCAACACCGTGCCAAGTGCCGCCCCTTTGCCAAGAAGCGCTTCGACAATCGGAATGACACCAGCGGCGTTCGTGTAAAGCGGGATTCCCATGACAACTGCGACGGGCACCGACCACCACGCATCCGCGCCCATGATCTGCACCATGAGGTCTTCTGGCACATAGCCGTGGATCAGCGCGCCCATGGCGATACCGACAATGATCCAGAGCCAGACCTTGCCGAAAATCTCGCGCACCGCCTCGATGCCCAGTTTGTAGCGATCAACCACGCTTAGGTGTTCTTCTGTGAGGGATGCTGTCGCATTGGCCCCTGAATGAATATCGCGCACCCAGTCTTGCAACCACCCTTCAAGGCGAAGTTTGCCGATGACAAAGCCAGCGACAATGGCAATCGCAAGACCAAAGACGAGGTAGGTCACGGCCACCTGCCAACCGACCAGCCCGAACAGCAGCACCAGCGCCACCTCGTTGATCATTGGTGCTGCGATCAGGAAAGAGAAGGTCACCCCAAGCGGCACCCCCACCGACACAAAACCGATAAACAGCGGCACCGCCGAGCAAGAGCAAAAGGGCGTAAGCACACCAAGGCCCGCCGAGAGCACATTTCCCACGCCCTGACGTTTGCCCGATAACAGCGCGCGTGTCTTTTCTGGCGAAAAGTAACTGCGCACGACACCCATGACAAAAACGATCAGCGTCAGCAGCATCATCACCTTGGGAACATCATAAAAGAAAAAGGCAATTGCCTCGCCGGTGTGGCTGTGCCGATCAATCGGGAAAAACGATGTCACCCATTCCGAGACGGGGATCAGTTGATGATAGACCAGCCACCAAAGCGTGACAAAGGCTGCAACACCCAAGTGCCAGCGCCAATCCGGGCGCGAAGGATGTGCGGGGTTAGTGACCTCGATACTCATGCGGCTTGCACCTCCTGCGCCTGTGCGGCCGCAAAGGCGGCGGTGATGAATGCTTCAATTTCGGCAGGAATGGCAGGGTTTAACCGGTAGCGCACCCACTGCGCATCACGGCGATCAACCACCAACCCCGCTTGCCTCAGCACCTGCATATGGCGCGACATGCGGCTCTGCGTGACGCCAAGCAACTTCATCAACTCGCAAACGCAATGTTCTTTGCCGTCATAGAGAATCCGCATCGTCTGAAAACGCGTCGGCTCCGCCAAAGCGGACAAGATGGGAAGAATCATGGTCTGCACTCCTTCATGCGCATAAGCGCATAAGTTAATCTGCCGAACCATGATCTGGATCAATGTCTGCGCCGACCGCCGGGGCAAGTTGAAGACGGATGCGGGGGGCGCAGCGCCGTGGTCGGTAGAACATTAGGCGCAAGTAGTTCTTTGCGCGGCAAGAACGAGCCGCGACAGTGGAATACTCCGACCCATCCGACAGTCCGTCAGGTCATAATCGCCCACTCGCAGCGCTCGTTTTCCTGCACCGGATCAGAGCAGCCATTGAACCGGCAGCAGGCGGATCAGCCAGAGCATAAGTCGCAGTGGCAGCGTGGAGTTTGGTTCGGTATCTAAAACGAAGGCATTTCCTTCTGGATCATTCGTGGTCCAGTACATGTGTCCTTCGGAATCTTTGGTCACATGATACGCAATCGACGCCAAGTTTGCATCGAGCCAGTCTGACATGCTGCTGGCAAGACTGCTGCTGTCGATCAGCAGCCCCATCTCTGTGTTCAACCGTTTTGACCGGGGATCGAAATTGAATGAACCGATGAAGGCGCGGCGACGGTCGATCGCAAAACTTTTCGCGTGCAGCGCGGCCTTTGAAAGCTCTACAACTCCAAGATCGCTGATAGTGCGCCGCACACCGTCTTCGCTTCGTAGTTCATAGACATCCATCCCGCCTGAAATCAGCGCATCCCGGTATTCGGTGTACCCGGCATGGACCGGAACGACATCCGTGGCTTCGAGTGAATTTGTGAACACCCGAACGCGAACGCCGCTTTCGACGAAATCGACCATTTTCTCGACTGCCGATGTGCCCGGTATGAAATAGGCCGAGATGATGTCGAACGAGCTTTCCGGCGTTCCAATCTCGGCCATCAGGCGGCGGAACATCACATCCGTTTCGTCACTCAACCCCAAGACCTTGGCAGGATCGTCGCTGAACAGAATCGTCGACACCCATTCCAGCGGTAAGCTTACTTCCTGAATCCTCTCGACCAAAGACGAGGCGCGCACGACTTCGGAGTATGCGCGGCCCTGTAGCGTGTCGCGCAGCGCCGTGTCGCGATCGTCCAGCCGAGTTTCCGCCCCCGGCTGCAACTGGATCAGGCTTTGAACCGGATAGGCCGAGCCACTTGTCCAATAGCGAAAGAAATCGGCGCCGACGTCGCGCGCGGCAGGGCCAACAGCCAGCACATCAAGATCGAGAAACGAAAGCCCGCTGCCGGTTTCAAAATAGTCATCGCCAATATTTCGCCCACCAACAACCGTCACGATACCGTCGACTGTGAAGGATTTGTTGTGCATCCTTCGGTTCAACCGAAAGAAATCGAAGGCATAATTGAGCAGCCGATGGTCGCGCAGCGTGAACGGGTTGAAAATGCGGACCTCGGCCGTAGGCAAGGCCGCAAGTGCTGCCAGTTCCTGATCTAGCGCCGGGGTGCCGTTATCATCGACCAACAGGCGAACCTGCACGCCGCGCCGCGCCGCCGCCTGCAATTCGGCAAGCAGGCGGATGCCGGTCAAATCATCGTTCCAGATGTAGTATTGCGCATCGATCGACGAAGCGGCGCTTCGTGCCAAAACTATGCGCGTCGCGAAGGCATCGACCCCGCTATCAAGCAGCATGATCCCCGACTTGCCGGGATGTTCTGCGCCAAGAGGTAGAAGAGTCTCGGCAAGTCCCGTTTCGGCAGGTTCAGCCGGCCCGCGCGCACCACTTTCGCTCACGAGTGCAGGTAGGGGAAACGCCACGCGCAAGGCGATAATGATCGCGGCAAAGCACACTGCAACAATGAAGAAAAATCTGACTGCTTTCAGCATGGCTTCTTCTCCTCGGTTACAAGAGGAATTGGATTTCGCAAACCAGCTGCATCTCTGGCGCGGCCAGAATGACAAGCTATCGCCAGATCAACGCAAGGTCCACCACGGCCCATCCGCGGAGTGGCAAAGTTCAACTGTTCCGATACCCCGCGCGTGATCTGAGCCCTTTGAGAATTGGGCCGCGCTATAGTTTGCCGTCCCGACTTGACCCACGACAGCACATCGGCGAGACACTATATACTTGGAACGCGCCACAAAGCAGATAAGCGCCGACGCCCGGCAGAAGGGTCGCAGTCGCAATTTGGATGGCGATGTTCACTTGCAGAAAATTCGGTGCGATTCATGAGGTCGACCATATGAAGATCCTTGCTGTCGATGACGACCCTGTGTTTCTGAAGATACTTCAGACTGTGTTGTTCTCGATCGGCATGAAGAATCTGACGCTGGCAAACTCCGCGGTTGAAGCAGCCCAGATCGTCGTTGACGCCAAGCCCCCGTTTGACTGCTGTTTCATCGACATGAATATGCCCGAAATCAAAGGTGACTATTTGTGCCGGTGGATCAGGCACCTGCCTGGTTACCAAGATAAGACGCTGATGATGGTCACCGCAAAGACCGAAAAAGCGGATGTCGATCGCGCGTTTGCGGCAGGCGCATCGGACTATTTGACCAAGCCGTTGAGCATAAGCGAGTTCACGAAACGCGCCAAGCAGATCGAACATCATTGGCAAAGGGCGGAACAGTTTTCCGGCGCAGAGCGTCCAAAGACGATAGCGACTTCGCCCGCACGGAAACAAACGTTTGCTGCATTCGCGCAGCCGATGATGCTTGATGACGTTCCGGGTGCAATTGATCTTGCCGCCTTCGAAAAATACCTGTTGCAGCTTTCAAAATCACAAGAGAACGAAACGTACATTATCGCATTCAAGATTTACGACGCTGCAAAACTGCACCTGAGATGTTCTGCAGACGAGTTTCTCCGTGTCATGACGGCTGTGGCCAAGGCAATACTCGTAAACTTGAAGGCCAAACGCCCCTTCATTTCCTATGCGGGGTACGGAGCTTTTGTCAGCGTCGCCGATTACGGCAAGACCAGCGAACCGGACGCGGCGCGATTGGAACGCGCAATCGCGCGAACTCTGCAGGAAATGGAGATCCTCCATGACAACGGCACGCCGACCAAGATCAAGCTTTGCATGAGCCCTTGCCGCAATCCGGGTCATTGGTCTGGCGATAAGGTGATTGATGCGTTGTATCACACAATTGTCGATGCCGAGGCGCGTTGCGGCAACGATCAGCAAAGCGGCAATTCTTGATCAAGGCTCTGCTTTTGCTGGGTGCGCAGACGTGCCCCCCTAGCAAATCAATATCGTCGGTGGGTGCAGATCATCGGCGCGGCCCGAAGCGCCCGCGCCGCACCGATCAAACGTATCCGGCCGCCTTGTGCGGCCCTTGTGCTGAGCGATAAACCAGAAGCTTACGCTCGTATCGACAGACTTCATTTCCACCGCGTACGATGCCGCGCGTGGCAACATGCAAGATGCCTTGGTCGGGGCGCGACTTTGTCTCGCGTTTATCCAGAACGGTCGATTCCGCGAACACGGTGTCACCATCGCGGATCGCGTGCGCGAAGGTGACATTTTCCCACGCGAGGTTCGCGACAACTCGACCAAAAGCGCGTGTGGTTGTTGCGGCAAAGGCGCCCACCATCCACGCCTGCGAGATTTCGGCCTCGCCACCCCCGGCAATGGTTGCAAACACCCGGTCAATCAGGACAGGTGCGTGATCGCCCGCGATTGCGGCGCGAAAACGTGCCTCTTCCCAAGAAAAGGTAAAACCGGGGCGGTGCTCGACGATAAGGCCCGGTTCGATATCATCAAACTCAAGCCCCAGAGTTTCGACAAACTCGCCGTCAGCAATGGCGATGTGTGAGGGATGAAGGCTCATCTGGTTCCCTTTCAATAGCCGAGGGCCACAAACGGCCCCCGATCGCGGCGATAGATGGATTGTTCATAGCTCACGACCGCGACAGTGGATTTGTCGATCCGCGTCAGGCTCGCCTCGCACTGAAGGATGCCACATTCAGGGTCTGCGTCGTCGTTGCGCGCCTGCAGAATCTTGGTTTGCGCATAAAGCGTGTCACCGCCAAAAACTGGCGACGTCAGCCGAATTGACGAGAACCCAAGAATGCGTTTGCGCCGCCCGAAGGTTTTCCAGCCCAGTCCTACGGCACGCTGAAGTGTCAGGGTGCTGACCACCAGCGGGCGCTTGAACTCGGTCGCCGCTGCGTAATTTTCGTCATAGTGCAGTGCCGCTTGATTGAGCGTCACAAGCGCCTCGTTGACGTTATCCTGCTGTGTCATGGTGACACCGGGTCGATGGTGAAACACTTGACCCGCAACAAAATCCTCAAAGGCCAATCCGACGGACTCGCGAATTCGGCCTTCCGCTATGGGGTGAAACGCTGCGAACACCTCAGGGTCTCCTTATCTAGTGGGTGGATCATTTGCGCCGTTCGGCGCGTGCAACTATGCGCCGCGCTGCGACTGCGACAGGGAGGTCAATCATCTTGCCATCCAGCTGTGCCGCACCACCGCCCGCAGCATCCAGCGAGGCGATAACCCGTTCGGCCCGCTCAATCTCGGCCTCAGATGGCTGAAACGCGTTCAAAATCGGCGCAACCTGTGCCGGATGAATGGCAAGCTTTCCGGTAAACCCCATGGCGCGAACGCGCAGGGTTTCGGCGCGCAAGCCCGTGGCATCGGCAAAATCTAGGTGCGGCACATCGAAAACGGCAACCCGCGCAGTAGCCGCCGCCCGCACCAGTGCCGCGCGGCTTGAAAATAGCGCTTCCCATTCAAACGCCGCACCCAGATCCGCGGCCAGATCAGCTCCACCAAACCCGAGCGCATCACCTGCGCCAAGTGCCGCCGCTATTTGCGCCGCGTCTGCAATTCCACGCGCGGTCTCAATAGCAACCAACAGCGGGCGGACTGCAATGTCGTGGGCACGCACGATCTCGATGTCGCGTGGCGACTCGACCTTGGCAAGAAACAACCCGGTGGGCGCGAGCAGACCGTCGGCGAGTGCGGCAAGGTCATCAAGCGCTGCGCGCGTGCCTAGCGGGTTGATCCTGACATAGACCGCGGGCGCATCGGCAGATTGCGCCGCGCGCGCGGCGTAGTCAGATGCGGCACGGCGTGCAGCATCCTTCTCCGACTGCGGAACCGAATCCTCTAGGTCAATGATGATACCTTCGGGCGAGGCGGCCGCCGCCTTGTCAAACCGGTCCGGCCTGTGGCCGGGCACAAAAAGCAGGCACGATGCGGCCGAAAGCGGTCGAAAGCTCATCGCGCCACCCCCAAAACCAAGTTCGGCAGCCAGGTCGAAACAGCCGGAAACAGGATGACAGCGATCCACAGAACTATCATCGCGGCCAGAAATGGCAGCATGCCGCGCTGCACTTCGGTGACCGGTGCCTTTGCCACCTCTGCCATCACGAACAGGTTCAGCCCCACTGGCGGTGTCAGCATGGCGATCTCGATCCCGACGATCATGATGATGGCGTATTGCACCGGGTCAACGCCAAGCGCGTGCAGGATCGGAAGTGTCAGCGGCAACGTGATCAAAATGATCGAATAGCCCTCTAGCACAGTGCCAAGAACCAGCAGTATCCCAGCCATGACGAACAAGAATTGGGTCGCGCTAAGTTCAAGCCCAGTGACAAGCTCGGCCAGGCGCACGGCCAACCCATTGCGCGTCAGCCATAGCGACAGCAGATTAGCCCCCGCGATAATCAGCAAAATGGCCGCCGTTCTGGAAATGCCCTGCACAAGCACTTCTGGAACCGCTCTGAGTTTCAGTGATCTATAAACAAAGACACTTACCAGCAGCGCCACTGCGGCCGATAGCGCGGCGGCTTCTGTAACTGTGACAAAACCGCCGTAAATCCCGCCAAGCACGATCATCGGAACCGCGAGTGCCGGCAGCGCGTGCATGTTCACCCGAGCCAACTCAGTCCAACCGGCAAAGGGGATAGGTTTTCCACCCTGCCCGCGCGCGAATAGCATGATGACCGTTGCGAACAGCGCCACCTGAATTGTGCCCGGCACCACCCCGGCAAGGAAAAGCCGGGGGATCGAGGTTTCCGACATCAGGCCGTAAATCACCATCGGCATCGACGGCGGAATAAGAATTCCAAGCGTTCCTGCGGCTGCGGTCACGCCAAGTGCGAAGGGGCGCTTATAGCCGTGCGCCAGCATTTCTGGCACCACCATCGTGCCCATCGCCAGCACCGTTGCAACCGACGAGCCGCTGATCGCAGAAAACATTGCCGTTGCCATTAGTGCCGCCAACGGTATACCGCCCGGCAGCCGCCCGATCCAGCTTGCCGCCATATGGATAAGCGCACGCGCAATCCCGCCACCTTGGATGAACCCAGCGGCAATCACGAAAAACGGGACCGCCATGAGCGTTGCCGAATTCATGTGGTCAAGCACGGTTTGGGCGATGCCGGCAATGGACCCACCGTCCATCAGCAGCAAAACGACCCCAAGGCCCATCAAGACGATGTAGATCGGAATCCCGAGCGCCAAGAAACCCAGCAGCCCGAAAATACCAAAGATGACCTCACTTCCCATAGTCTTTCGGCCCCTTCAAAATTCGTGTTTGCCAAACTCGTCTCGCACCTGCCCGGTCAGCGTTTTTATGGTGCGAACCAAGAGGTGAAAGGCCAAGAGCAACGTTCCGACCGGAAGTGACGCGTAATAGATCCAAAGCGGCAGACGTAACGTCGAGGCCGTCCGCTCATCCCACCGGTAGGCTTGTTCGACAACGAGGATGCCAGACCAGAAAAGGAACAACCCAAGTGCGATCCCTGCCAAGCTCGCCGCTACAACAAAGATCAGGCGCAGCCGCGCGGGCATTATGGCAAGCAGAGTGTCAACACGCACATGCCCGCCCTCCCCCGCTATCCGCGCGCCGGCAAGAAAGGTCGCCCAGATGGTGAGGAAAATGGTGACATCGAATGCCCAATCCAACGTGACATCAGCGAGCAAATAGCGCGCCGTCATCGCCATGCACGCCAGTAAAAGCGCAAGCGCTGCAAATGTTGCAATCAGCACTTTTTCGAAGGCGTCTATTACAGCCAACGCACGGTTCATTCCATGATCTCCGAAGTGCACCCTACTCGTGCAGGGGTAATCGGCACGAGCAGGGCGATTTGCTCAGTTGAGCTTTGCGATCTCGCTTTGCGCAAGCGCCATGATCTCGGCATCGACGCCAAGTTGCGCCGCGATCTCTGGCGCGAGGGCAAGCATCCTCGCATTGACCTCAGCAAGTTCGGTCGGGTTGGGCGTATAGATGACAACCCCGTTGGCCGCGTTTTCTTCGGCGGCGGCATCTTGACGGCGCAGGGCCTCGATGCGCTCATCGTCGATTACGCTTTCCCATGCCTCTTTGAACGCTTTCTGGTGATCGTCGCTCAGACCGTCCCAGAAGGCTTTGTTGACCAGCGGCACGTAGTAGAGAACCGACACCTGGTCGACAAAAACAGAGTTCACACCGGTTTCAAAAAGCTTCGCAGAGCGCAGCGTTTCGTTTGTCGTCAACAGGGCGTCGATGGTTCCTTGCGAAAGCGCCATTGGAACATCGGCAAACGGGATCGCAACACCTTCGGCGCCAAGCGCCTTGTAGCGCTCGATGAAAGCAGCACCACCGAATACACGAATTCGCGCACCCTTGAAGTCAGCGAAGCTGGTCATCGTACGCCCGGCACCGAAGGTATTGGTGAAGCCCAGCAGGAACCATCTTCCCGGCACCACCAGCCCGAGTTTGCTTTCAATATTGGTAGCCAAAGCGGCGCCGAGTTCGCCGTCGACAAGCTGGTTGACCTGCTCAGGTGAGCGGCCCGAGAACAGCGGCAGATCGAGCAGGTTCATGTTGGAAACAAAGGCGGCAATCGAAGAGTTTGTCGTCACCGACATTTCTATGTCGCCTTGCGCGACTGCCTTGGGCTCATCGCGGGCGGTATAAAGCTGCCCAGCTTCGAACAACTCGCCGACCAGTTCGTTGTCAGTCGCGGTGGCCAGCCGTTCCATGAAGACGCGCAGCGTGATGTTGCGAATATGGTTTGCACCTGTGTCGACGGAAATCCGGTATTTCGTTTCTGCAGCGGCAAAGCCTGTCAGAGAAGCGAGCGCAATTGTGGCAGTAAGCGCCAGTCTTGTTAGGCCGCGGCCATATGCGGTGAAGTCGGTCATCTTAGCTTCCTCCCAGAAGTTTCTGATTTCGGCTGCCGAGCAGCCTGCCCCCCATCGATGATGACAGTTTTGCCTTTCATCGAAAGTGGCTTGATCTTGTCCGGACAACCAGACAAAATCAAGCACAAGTTTCTTCAGGAGGTCGATTTATGGGATTGCTTACCGGGGTCAGAATCCTAGCGGTCGAACTATATGGCGCGGGCCCGTTCGGGACGCAGGCGCTTGCAGATCTGGGTGCCGAGGTGATCAAGATCGAAAACCCGCGCGAAGGTGGCGATGTCACGCGATCTCTGGGCCCGTTTTTCAAAGAAGGTATGGGAAAAACCGCCGAGAGCCTGTTTTTTCAGGCGATCAACCGCAATAAGCGCAGCGTGGCGCTGGATCTGGCGACCCCGGAAGGTCATGCGGCCTTTATGGAACTGGCGCGGGGGGCCGACGCGATTGCGTGCAATTTGCGCGGCGACGTGCCGGCGAAACTTGGACTCACCTACAAGACGCTGTCCGCCGTAAACCCAAAGATCGTCTGCGCCTTTCTGTCGGCATACGGGCGCGAGGGCAGCCGCGCAGCATGGCCCGGATACGATTATCTGATACAGGCGGAAACCGGCTATTTCGCATTGAACGGCGAGCCAGATTCGCCACCGTCGCGTTTTGGCCTTTCCATTGTCGATTTCATGACCGGTTACTGCATGGCCCTGTCACTGGTTTCGGGCGTCATGGCCGCGCGTGAAAGCGGCGTGGGGCGCGATCTGGATGTCACCCTTTATGACGTTGGTTTGGCAAACCTCAACTACCTCGCCGCGTGGAGCGTTAATGCCGGGTATGAGCCAGAGCGCATAGCGCGTTCGGGCCACCCTACGCTGGTTCCCTGCCAGTTGTTTCGTACCAAGGACAGCTGGATCTACATCATGGCAAACAAGGAAAAGTTCTTTCCCGCACTCTGCACCGCGCTCGATCGTCCCGAACTGGCAACAGACGCGCGCTTTACGAGCTTTGCGGAACGGCGCGTCAATCGCGCGCTCTTGTCCGACCTGCTGGATGATGCGTTTAGCACGCGCACGACGGCCGAGTGGCTGGGCAAGCTTGCCGGTGTGGTTCCGGCAGCCCCTGTGGCGCAGATGTCCGAGGCACTCAACTCGGCATTCACCGCAGAACGCAACATGCTGGTCGAGCTAAGCGCAGCGAATGGCGCGACGGTCAAGGTTGTAGGCTCCCCATTTGGCGTGGCCGAGTCTGCCGCGCCTCTCGTCGCCCCTATCCTTGGGCAAGATACGGAAGCGTTGCTTTTGGAAGCTGGGTATGATCCATCCCAGATTGAAGAATTGCGCAGGCGCGGCATCGCCATATGATGCCAAACAGCACCAAAAGCCGACGAAAGCAGGGTCATGACAGCTGGGAGTGGGTCACTTTTCAAACAGATTGCGCAATCCATAGGTGATGCAATCGAGACCGGGGCGATAGCTGTTGGGGAAATGCTGCCAACCGAAAAGGCCTTGGCCCTTCGTTACGGCGCAAGTCGCCACACTATCCGCGAAGCGCTCAGCGAACTGCGCGCGCTTGGGTTGGTTGAGAGCAAGCAGGGCAAAGGGACCATCGTTGTCAAGGCACGCCGCCAATCCACTTACGCGCAATCCTATTCCTCGATCGAGGAACTGACACGGGTTGCATCAGGCACCCCTATTCATCCCATTCAGGTTGACGACGTGATCGCTGACAACGCGCTTGCGAATGATCTTCATTGCGGTGTCGGTCAGTCGTTCATTCGTATTTTGGGGCTGCGGTATGGCGGCGATGATACCGCATCGGTGCCTGTCGGTTATGTCGAAGTTTATGTTGACGTCAGTTTAGGCCGTATCCGCGCGCACCTGCAGGACTTGAAAATCTCAATCGCCGAGACGCTGGAACAGCTTTATGATCTGCGGATATTCCGCATAGAGCAGGAAATTACCACAGCTGAGCTTCCCGCACGAATTGCAGCGCAGATGCAGGTTGCGACCGGCACCCCGGCGATGCTTATCCGGCGCAGATATGTCGCGGAAAACGGCCGTATCGTGGAAACCGCGTTCAGTTATTATGCAATCGGGCAATTCGAATACCGAAACGTACTGCTGCGCAACAAATAGCCCTGATCGCGGTTTGAACTGGCTGCACGGACCTGATCCGTTTTCCAACGCAGGTTCGCCCGAAGGCAGAGTTTTCCGGCTTTTGATCGACGCTCTGATACCCACTGAAGGGCCTGCATTTGGGGGTCAATTCCGGGTTCGCGAACTTCACCAGAATGCCCTCACCCAGCCGCTACAGCGTGCATGCGATTAGCGGCCGATGGGTGCGTTTGCACAAGACTTGGCTGGCATGGCGGTGCGAAAACTGGCAGAAAGTCGGCGCTGGTTGGCGCATCTATTGTGCGCATCGCACCGGCAGGGCGCTGAAATTGAAGGAAGCCGCGTGGCATTTACCCTTCGCCAGTTACAGTTTTTTGTGGCGGCCGCCGAGAAAGGCTCTGTTTCCGGTGCTGCGCGCGCGCTCTCCATCTCGCAGTCGTCGGTGACCGAGGCGGTGCGCGCGCTTGAAGATGACCTTGGCGTAACCCTGTTCGACCGGCAGGCCCGGGGCATGGAAATCACCCATAAAGGCAGCGCCTTTCTACGCCATGCGCGCCAGATATTGCAGGACGTGGCGACAGCCCGCACCGCGTTTCGGGATGATGCCGAGCAGGTCACAGGGCGGCTTTCGCTGGGTGTTACATCGCTGGTCGCGGGCTATGTGCTTTCGGATATTCTGTCGCGGTTCCGGCGCGCCTATCCGCAGGTAGAGCTGAACGTGATAGAGGATAGCGGCGATTACCTTCAACATCTGCTGATCGGCGGAGAGCTTGATGTCGCAGTGTTGCTGACCTCGTCTGTGCGCGATCGGATGGCGCTGCATGTCGAGGCGCTGCTGGTCTCTCCCTACCGGCTATGGCTGCCGCTTGGTCACCCGCTGGCACAGCAAGAGGCGATTGCTTTGGAACAACTGGCTGGGCAGCCGCTGATTCAGCTGATGGTTGACGAAATCGAAGAAAGCATGCGCCATCTGATGGCGGCGCTTGCCGTAAAGCCAGAAGTCGCGTTTCGCACTCGTTCGGTCGAAGCTGTCAGAAGCCTTGTTGCAACTGGTGCCGGTTTGGCCATTCTGCCCAGCTTGGTCTATCGCCCTTGGTCGCTGGAGGGTGATCGCATCGAAATCCGCGATGTGTCGAGCGAACTGCCATCGGTGCAGGTCGGGCTTGCGTGGCGTAAGGGCGCGCCGCTTAGTCAAGTTGCCTCCAATTTCATCCGCTCGGCGCAAGGCACCGTCCCGTCGCGCTGAACGCCTTGCCATCGGAATGCGCGTCATGCCACCTTGCGCGCACCCATCGGTTTATCCGATGCCTCCGTTCTGCGTTTTGATATTGCGAAGTCTTTTGCGTGGGGCTTAGGCTTTGCGCAATTCGTCAAAAGCAAAAAGCTCTGCCCAACGCAGAGCAAACCACAGGGAGCCAGAGAATGAAAACGCTTGAACTGATGGGTACCAGTGCCCTTGCCCTGCTAATGGCCATTGCCCCCGCTACCGCGCAGATTACCTCGGTTGGCGCTTCGGAAGGGCAAGTCAACATTGTCGCTTGGGCCGGCTATATCGAGCGCGGCGAGACCGACGCCAGCTTCGACTGGGTCACGGATTTTGAGGCCGCCTCGGGGTGCAAGGTCAACGTCAAAACCGCCAACACTTCTGACGAAATGGTGGCGCTGATGAACGAGGGTGGGTTTGATCTGGTCACCGCCTCGGGCGACGCGAGCTTGCGATTGATTGCGGGCAAGCGGGTTCAGCCGATCAACATCGATCTGATCCCGTCATGGTCCACGGTTGACGATCGCCTCAAGAACGCACCTTGGTATGTGGTGGATGGCGTTCATTACGGGGTGCCCTATATGTGGGGGCCGAACGTGCTGATGTATAACACCGAAGCCTTCAAGGGCACGCCACCCACCTCGTGGAATGTGGTGTTCGAGGAAATGACCCTGCCTGATGGCATGTCCAACAAGGGCAGGGTGCAGGCCTATGACGGGCCGATCCACATTGCCGATGCGGCGCAATACCTGATGGCGCACAAGCCTGAGCTTGGCATTACCTCGCCATACGAGTTGAACGAGGCACAATACGCGGCCGCACTTGAGATGCTGCGCGTGCAGCGCACGCTGGTCGGGCGCTATTGGCATGACGCCTTTATCCAGATGGACGATTTCAAGAACGAAGGCGTGGTTGCGTCCGGTTCGTGGCCGTTCCAAGTGAACTTGCTGCAAAGCGAGGGCTTCCCGGTCGCGTCGGTGATCCCTGAAGAAGGGGCAACTGGCTGGGCAGACACCACGATGCTGCACGCCGATGCCGCCAACCCGAACTGCGCCTACAAGTGGATCGAGCATAGCCTTGCGTCCAACCTGCAATCCGACCTCGCGGTCTGGTTCGGCGCCAACCCCTCGGTGCCTGCCGCCTGTACCGATGGGCGTGGTATGCTTGATGCAGCGGGTTGCACCGCAAACGGCATGGATGACTTTAATAAAATCCGCTTCTGGACCACGCCGGTCAGCAAATGTGCGCAAGGTGAATGCGTGCCCTATTACCGCTGGGTATCGGACTATATCGGCGTGATCGGCGGTCGCTGAATGCACTAGCAAGCGGGGTGCGCAGGATGCGCGCCCCTTCCCCATCTGCATGGCGGTGTGCTTGCCAGGCGCACCTCCCTTCGATTTGTCGGGCCTTCAAATGACTGCTGCCGTAGAATTCGACTCCGTCTCGCGCCATTTCGGCCCGGTGCGTGCCGTGGACGGGGTGAACCTGAGCGTTGCCGAAGGCACGTTTTTTGCCATGCTTGGACCCTCGGGTTCGGGCAAGACCACTTGCCTGCGGCTGATTTCAGGATTTGAAAAGCCAACCCACGGTGTGATCCGCATCTTTGGGCAGGATGTGTCGAACACGCCGCCCAACCGGCGCAACGTCAACACGGTGTTTCAGGATTACGCCCTGTTTCCACATTTGAACGTGCGTGAAAACGTTGGCTACGGGCTGATGGTCAAGGGGGTCGGCCGCGCCACGCGCAATGCCAAGGCCGAAGAGATGCTGGCGCTGGTCAAACTGGACGGTTTTGGAGAACGCAAGCCCGCGCAGCTTTCAGGTGGGCAGCGCCAACGCGTCGCACTTGCCCGCGCGCTGGTGAACGAGCCGCGCGTGCTGCTGCTTGACGAGCCGCTTGGGGCGTTGGACCTCAAGCTGCGCGAAGCGATGCAGGACGAGCTGAAGGCACTGCAAAAGCGGCTTGGCATTACCTTCGTATTTGTGACGCACGATCAGAGCGAGGCGTTGAGCATGGCCGACCGGCTGGCCGTATTCAACCACGGCAAGATTGCCCAGATCGGCACCCCGTCCGAAATCTATGCGCGCCCACGAACCCGCTTTGTGGCCGATTTTGTCGGCTCGTCCAACGTGCTGCCTCCCGAGCTTGCACAACGGCTTGGTGGGGCACAGAATTGGTCGAGCTTGCGCCCCGAGGCACTACGCCTGACGGCTGCGGACACCACAGCTTTGACGGGCACGGTGACCGGCCTGCGCTACCTTGGCGCGGGCACGCGCGTGACCGTCGCCGTGTCGGGCGCAGAACTCGGGGTTCTGGTGCCCACCGGCACGCCGCTGCCCGATCAGGGTGCCGCGGTCGGTATCGCTTTTGATACGTCGGACTTGCATCCGATGGAGGAGGCATGAAATCGGCACTGCTACCCGAGCGCGGTGCCGGCGACCGCATGACCGCCATCTTCTGGCGCAGGCCAAGGGTCTTGTTGGCGCTGCTGATCACGCCGCCGCTGCTGTGGCTGGGGGTGGTCTATATCGGCTCGCTTGCCGCACTATTGCTGCAAAGTTTCTACTCGATTGACGAGTTTTCCGGCCTGGTGGTGCACGAGTTCACGCTCAAGACCTACATCGAGCTGCTGCGACCCGCGAATTTCGACATCATCCGGCGCACTTTGCTGATGTCGGCGTCGGTCACACTTGCCTCGGCAGTGCTGGCCTTTCCCATCGCGTATTATGCCGCACGCTATGCGACAGGGCGTTGGAAGGCTGTCTTTTACCTTGGCGTCATGCTGCCCTTGTGGTCGAGCTACCTGGTCAAGGTCTATGCTTGGAAGCTGATTTTGGCGAAAGAGGGCATCATTACTTGGGTCGCAGATGGGCTTGGGCTTGGCTTTCTGCTCGATGCGGCACTGGCGCTGCCGGGGGTTGGTGGCAACTCGCTTTCAACCTCGTTTCTCGGCACCTTCATCGTGTTTGTCTATGTCTGGCTGCCCTACATGATCCTGCCGATGCAGGCCGCGCTGGAACGCGTGCCAAAGTCGATGTTGGAGGCATCTGCCGACCTTGGCGCTTCTTCGGCGCAGACCTTTCGCACGGTCATTTTGCCACTGGCGATGCCGGGGGTGGTTGCCGGTTCGATCTTTACCTTTTCGCTGACGATGGGCGATTACATCATCCCGCAGATCATCGGCACTTCGGCACGCTTCATTGGCCTTGCGGTTTATCAGCTGCAGGGCACCGCAGGAAACTTACCGCTGGCGGCCGCTTTTGCGGTGGTGCCGATCATCATCATGCTGATTTACCTCAGCCTCGCCAAACGCGCGGGGGCTTTCGATGCGCTCTGAAAACCGCGCCCCAAAGAGCCTGACATTGGCAGCCATCGGCGGGCTGTTGTTTCTGCACTTGCCGATCATGCTGATTTTTCTCTACGCGTTCACCACCGAAGAGCGCACTTATCAGTTTCCGCCACCCGGACTGACGCTGAAGTGGTTTGCGGTTGCGTGGAACCGAGCCGATATCTGGCCGCCGCTGTACCTTTCGTTGATGGTTGCAGCGATCTCTACGATGATGGCGCTGATCCTTGGCACGCTCTGCGCCGCCGCAATGGCGCGCGCGCGGTTTTTTGGCCGCAACCAACTATCGCTGCTGATCATTCTGCCGATCGCCCTGCCCGGCGTCATCACCGGGATGAGTTTGCGCTCGGCTTTTTCACTGATGGACATACCATTCTCGACCCTGACAATCATCCTTGGCCACGCCACCTTCTGCATCGTGATCGTGTTCAACAACGCGGTAGCGCGGTTTAGGCGACTATCGGGTTCCATCACAGAGGCTTCTGCTGACCTTGGCGCCAACAGCTTTCAGACCTTCCGCTACATCCTGCTGCCAAACCTCGGTTCGGCGCTGCTTGCGGGCGCAATGCTGGCCTTCGCGCTGTCGTTCGACGAGGTGATTGTCACCACCTTCACCGCGGGCCAACAAAGCACGCTACCGATATGGATGTTGCAAGAACTGGTGCGCCCGCGTCAGCGCCCGGTGACCAATGTTGTCGCTATCGTGGTATTCGCCACAACCTTCATTCCCATTCTCATCGCCTACTACCTGACCCGCGGCGGCTCTGAAACTGCGGGCGGTGGCAAATAACTTAGGGAGAAACCGCCATGAAAATCGACACTCAGCTTTTGATCGGAAACAGCTTCGAGCCCGGCCAAGATGCGCGTGAACACGTGCTGAACCCGCGCACCGGTGGCCTGATACTGGAAGTTCCCGAGGCCTCTGGCGGCCAGATCGACCGTGCCGTAGCGGCGGCGCGCAAGGCGTTTGGCGGCTGGTCGCGTACCACCCCGGCAGAACGCTCGGCGGCGCTATTGCGCATTGCTGATCGCATCGAAGCCGATGCAGATGCCTTCGCCGCATTGGAAGCACTGAACTGCGGCAAACCGATCAACGCGGCGCGGGGGGATGAAATCCCCGCGATTGTCGATTGCTTCCGCTTTTTTGCAGGGGCCGTTCGCACGCAGCAGGGCATGGCGGCGGGCGAATATCTGGCCGGGCACACCTCTATGATTCGCCGTGATCCGATTGGCGTGGTGGCCTCGATCGCGCCATGGAACTATCCGTTGATGATGATGGCATGGAAGCTGGCCCCCGCAATTGCGGGTGGCAACACGGTCATCTTCAAACCCTCTGAACAGACCCCGCTTACGGCGCTAAAGCTGGCGCGTGTGCTGGCCGAAGAGCTGCCAGAAGGCGTGGTCAACGTGATCTCGGGGCGCGGGCACACTGTGGGCAGCACGCTTATCAACCACCCCGGCGTCGACATGATCTCGCTGACCGGCGATGTAGCGACGGGCAAGAAAATGCTCGACGCCGCGGCCAAAACGGTCAAGCGCACGCATCTGGAACTGGGCGGCAAAGCCCCGGTTATCGTATTTGACGATGCCAATATCAGCGAGGTAGTCGAGGGGTTGCGCGCATTCGGCTTTTACAACGCGGGCCAAGATTGCACAGCCGCCTGCCGGATCTATGCGGGCCGGAAAGTCTATGACAATCTGGTGGCCGATCTGACCTCGGCCGTGTCCTCAATCGCGCTTGGCAACGACGACGACACGGCCAACGAAATCGGCCCGCTCATCAGCCTGCGTCAGCGCGACCGTGTGGCAAGCTTTGTGAACCGCGCGCGCGAACTTAGCCATATCGAGGTGACAACAGGCGGCGCGGCGATGGATCAGGGCTTCTATTACCGCCCCACAGTGGTCGCTGGCGCGAAGCAGGAAGACGAGATCGTACGGCGCGAGGTGTTTGGTCCGGTCGTCTCGATCACCCCATTTACG
The DNA here is from genome assembly GCA_002421605.1 of Rhodobacteraceae bacterium UBA6213. GTDB lineage: Bacteria > Pseudomonadota > Alphaproteobacteria > Rhodobacterales > Rhodobacteraceae > UBA6213. The sequence continues at coordinate 272,535 of DISJ01000013.1, forward strand.
GATGTGGAAGAGGCGATTAGCTGGGCCAACGATAGCGACTACGGCCTTGCCTCATCGGTCTGGACCCGCGACGTGGGCCGCGCCATGGCCTCGGCCGCGCGGCTTCGCTATGGCTGCACATGGGTGAATACGCATTTCATGCTGGTAAACGAAATGCCCCACGGCGGCCTCAAGCAAAGCGGTTATGGCAAGGACATGAGCAGCTACGCGCTGGAAGACTACACCGTCGTGCGGCACGTGATGGTAAAGCACGGCTGAGGCATTTGGCTCCTTAAACGAGTACAAAGGCGCCGATATGTTAGCCAACACAAGGCGGGTGGCGCCTGAAAATCTACCTATCGTCTCGCAGTAAGTTATTTTATTGTATTTCAACGGCTAGGAAGGAATCACGGAGGCACTACGGTGGACTCAAACATCGAAATTAGTGCGCAGGAGCGGCTGAAAGAATTTACGAATTCATATATGTTAACCGACATAGAGGTGTAGCTTTGGCGCATCACACCCGCTCTATCTCTGGGCGAAGCCAAAGTAGTTGTTGTCCCACAACTCAACCCTGTAGTGCACTGCTCGAATTATTGGATTTCAACGGAACGCGGCGACCCGAAGCCACTTGAACAGAGCACACAATGCAGAGAGATTCATCTCGTTATGCTTGGGGCGCTATCTACGTATTTTTGATATTTTTAATATTACTAATTGCATCACTCGTGTGGACGAGCGTAGAAAACATCCTAAAGTCTGATTTTAATGAAAACAATCGAAGTGCTGTAGCGGTTGAGATTCAGCAGGTCGAAAGCGATATTGACCAAACGATCGCCGTAATATTTACCGAACTCTTCCACCACTCAGAAACAATTGAATTGGAGTCGTCGAAACGCACCGCCACCGCTCCGGCCATTCTCCATCTTGATCCATGGGCGCTAGATGTATAGTTTCTGGATGCCGCCTCTTTATCACAAAGCGACCTCCTCGCAGGAGAAGCTTCTCAAACAGGTCGATTTGGCGGAAATATTCAAACTGCCGCCGCGGCTGTTCAATTTGCTGTCTCGCAACGCCAAAATGTATTCGCAGGCCCAATCGAACTTGATGGCGACACCAGCGCTTTTGCAGTTTTTGTTCCAATTTTTGAGCGCGGAGCATCAACTCAACCAGCGTTATTATATGGAGTTATAAGACTTGTTGTCGATTTCGATAGTATAGTTGCCACAGCGATTTCCAACGCGCATGCATCTAACATTGACCTGGCTATTCGCGCAGCAAGCGGCTTTGAGGCGAACAGTTCGGATTACCAAATAATCTATGGAAGTAAATCCGTTTTCGATTCCTCGCCGGTGGTGACTACCCCCAACATGCCGGGAATTGCATGGCAGATAGCAGGCGCCCCCAAAGGTGGTTGGCCAAATAACCCGCCGCCATTGCTTGCGGTGCGCAGTGCCCTTGCACTCGCAACAGGCTTGATACTCGCCTCATTGATTTTCTCAGCGCGGTATTTGCAAAAATTTGTTTCCACTAACAGACGACTTCGAGCGGCAATTGAAGCCATGGACGGTGCGTTTGCTTTTTATGACCACAATGATCGGCTATCTGTATGCAATACGGAGTATCTGAGGTTTTATTCCATTCCGGCTGACGCTCCAAAGAAGCGTTGGTCATTCGAGAAAATTTTGACAAGCCTCGTTGCGAGAGGAATAGCCAAGGACGCCAAAGGGCACGAGGAGGAGTGGATCGCTGCCCGCATAGCAAAGCACAGGAAAGGCAACATGACGGCCGTTCAGCCAACGAGCGATGGTCGTTGGATCAAAGTTTCGGAAACGCACACGCCAGAAGGTGAGACGATTGGGTTCCTGGTAGATGTTACCGATCTGGTTAGCGCAACCGAAAAAGCCGAAGCCGCAAACCACGCAAAATCCGAGTTTTTGAATATTATTAGCCACGAACTTAGAACACCCCTGACAATTATTCTCGGATACCTGCGATTCCTTTCTAATCCACGCGTTTTGCCTTCTGTGAAAAATCTGATCGCGGCTTATGAGAGTTCTGCAAGCACAGCGGTAATTACGAAAAAGTTTGATGAAGTGTTACTTGAACTGCAGGGATACGCTACGAGATCTGATGCGTCCGCCAAGAACTTGCAAAGCATGATTCAAAGCATACTCGACCTTTCTGCGGTCGATGCAGGTAAAATCGAACGTAAAACCGAAAACGTTGACCTCGCAGAGTTGATTTCCTCGGTCGCAGGGCAGTTTGAGGTCTTTGCCAAAGAAAAGAAGCTGGAGCTGCGTGTTAATACAGAGCCCGTGACGGTTATGAGCAATCATTACATCCTTCGCCGGATACTAACCAGCCTCGTCGATAACGCGATCAAGTTTACTGATACAGGACACGTTGACCTTGCAATTGATCTGGGCGATCAATGCGTCTATTTAGTGGTTTCAGACACTGGCCCCGGTATATCTACCGAATTTCAGAGGCGAATGTTTGACCCATTTTTGCAGGTAGAAGATTCCTTGACCCGCAAGTCCGGAGGGCTAGGGTTGGGGTTAGCAGTTGCGCATCGCTTCGCTGAGTATGTGGGGCTTCGCCTTGATGTTTCTTCGCGCATTGGTGCGGGCACCACATTCCGGGTAACCATACCTGTTTTGAATACAGAAGTTGAGGCCTGAGCCAGCCCAGCGCGCGCCGCTGACGCCCATCAACCGTCCCGAATTTCGGCGATGCTCGGCCGCGGTTGCCACCCACACGAACAGGCCCCGACATGTTTTCTGGGCCAAGTCTTCAAGATTTAGTGGCGCTGGGGTGCCGCTTGCACGATGCTATTTCGGTTGATGCTCAAGCGTAACTTTCAGCACGCCCACAAAGGCGCCTTGCCCACCGCTGAGCGTCGCGTCGATTGCGACGGCACTTTTGTTGGTCACCTCGAGGTCGAAAACATAACCTCCGTTGGCGCGGTATTCTTCCCAGGCGGCAAGCCAACCATACATGCCGCCAGATAGCATCGCCGGATCGCCGTTGCGGAAGGTGTAGGTTTCGGCGTCGGCGTAGAAGCGGTCTAGGAACAGGGTTGCCGTGCCCGCGCAGGCATCGAAATTTTCAACCTTGGCACCAACCTGAAACGATGCCGGCAACATTCCCAAATCGCCGTCGGGGTCGGTATAGGAGATGTAGTGTCCTGTGGCCTCACCCACCAGCATTGCGCGGGTTTCGCGCTCTGAACCTCCTATTTCAAAGGCGAGCGGGATGTCAGCGCGAAGGTGGTAGCTTTCGACATGGCCATTTTCACCGGTGAGGGTGAACTGATAGTCCACCGTCAGCTGGAAATGCATGGCTGCCGCGATACGCGCCAATACAGACTCAAGATTTGCCGACCCGGTTTCCACCCCTAGCGAGTTCAGCCCGCGCACCAATCGGACAACGGTTGTCGCCATGGTGTAGTCATGCGCGCTTTTCAGTTCCCTGAGCATGTCTGGCACAAAAGGATCTAGCCACGCCCCGAGTACGTCCACAAGCCCCACCGCAGTTGGAGTATTGCCAAGAAGATCTGATAATTGAGCCGCCTTGCGCACAAAGCCGATCACCGCAGGTATCGCATCGCGATTTTTCTGGTTGGCCTGCATCAAGGCGCGCGCCTTGGCACCAAGTCTGTCTGCTAGGCGCGTTTCCAGATCATAGGTGGTGCCGTCGTCAAGCCCTAACAATTGCAGACTCCGGCGAGCAGCGTTCAACCTGATCAGAAGCCCGGCTTCGGGTTCACTGGCGGCACGAACCCATGCGGCGACCAATTCGCCGGTCAGCATTTGCGTCACCGCGTCATCCTCGCAACTCACCCCAAGGGCGGGAGGCATTGGCACATCGCTCGGAGTCTTCAGTAACGCACGAATGGCTGCCTCGGCATTGGCCTGCTCGATCAAGGCCGTCGTCGCGCGTTCGGCGGCCGGGCGACCATCGGTGGCGGGCGCCGCCCCGGGGGCTTCAGTGGTGATTGGAGCGGCGGTTTCGGTTGTGCCGGTATCGCCAGAGGATGCATCGTCTGGCAGTTGCGGCCAAAGCGTATCAATCTCATCCTGCGTCAAGGCGATGGCGGTGCCCGGTGCAACCCCCGCAAACCATCCGGTCAACGCGCATACCAAAAGAAGTTGCGAAATCGACCCACGCACCCGCGCCGCGACACGCTGCTTCAAGGTAACCCCCAAGCTGACCCACATCGGATCAACCGAGAGCTTAGGGGTTGCAGAAGACACAGACAAGGTTAGTCGCTTGCAACACCGCGCCCTGCCCGGCCTGTCCCACCCATTCACTGCGCTACAAGAAGCGGCATCATCAGGCTAGCCAAGCTCAGCACGAGGAAAAAGCCCGCCATGTCGGTAATCGTTGTCAGCAAGGGGCCGCTTGCAACGGCAGGGTCTTGGCCAATCCGTTTCAGCAGCAATGGAACAACTCCACCGATCGAAACCGCAAGAATTGTGTTGAGCGCAAGGGCTAGGCCAATGACAACACCAAGCCACGCGTTGCCCTTCCAAACCCAAGCGACAAGCCCGATAAGGATTCCAAGCGCAATCCCGTTTATGACGCCAACCGATGCCTCCTTCAACCAGACGCGAATGGCATCGCGGGGCCGTACAAGGCCAAGCGAAAGCTCTCGCATCGTGACCCCCACAGCCTGATTGCCCGAGCACCCGCTCATATCCGATACCATTGGCAGAAATACCGCGATGGCAATGACGGCAGTCAGCGTTTGCTCGTAGGCAGAAATAACGCTGGCCGCGATGATGTTCAGTACGATATTCGCAGACAGCCAAGCCAGACGCCGACGCGCCCGGATGCCAAGGGGCATAGAGCGCAATTCATCCCCAACGATACCTTGCAAGCGCAGGTTGTCAGTCTCTGCCCGCTCAAGTGCGGCAGTGTCGACCGCCGAGCGCGACACAACACCAACAAGGCGCTCATCACCATCGACAACTGGCACCCCCAGAAAGGGATACTTGTCAAAAATATCCTGAAGCTCATCCAACGATGCGTCAGTTCCAACCGTGAGCGGCTCGACCATGACAGTGGTTAATAGTGCGCTGCGCTTGGACGTAAGCAAACCGCGCAAAGACACTACACCAATCGGCCTGCCATCAGCATCGACGATGTAGGGGTGCTGGCCACGATAGCGTTCAAAATCATCGTCTTCGGTGGCTAGACCACGCAGCACGGCGCCAACTGTTGCGGTTTCGGGGAAAGAAAATGCCTCTGCAACCATCAAGCCGCCAGCAGTGTCATCCTCATAAATAGCCAAGCGGCGCACATCTGCAGCATCGTCAGCGTCCATCTCTGCCAAGATCGCGTCAGCATCTTCTTGGTCGAGATCGCCAATCAGGTCCGCCTGAACGTCAGAGTCCAACTCATCAATGATTTCAGCGGCTTTGGTTGCAGACAGGCGTTCAAAAAGATCCGTCGCCGTTGATTGGGGTGCCTCTTCGATCAGCCTCGCGGCCAGTTCAGCTGGCACCAAGGAAAGGACTGCGTCGCGATCCTCGGCAGACAGGTTGAGCAGTTCTCGCAACGCTTCGCTCAGCGGTAAACCATCCAGAATGGCTGCGATCGCATCAGCATCCTTTGCATCGACGGCAAGCTGGATGTGTTCTGCGGTGTCACGCTCCTCGTCTGTCAGCGCGGTGGGCGCGTCGTTTTCCAAATTGATCTCCTTTGGTGTCGAACGAGGTTCAGGACCTATTAACCATATCCAGAAAATGACGTTTGGCGCCATGGCGATTGCTGAATGTAGGGCTAGGCATTGCCGCCTTGCTGGATCGACCAACAGGTCGCCACTTCCCTTCCGATGATGTTGACAGCTACTGGCAGGTTTTTGGCCGGCCACGTGGCCACCAAAAACCTGAGCAAAGAAGAACCTCGGAGGTTTCGGTTGCCTTGGGTAAACTTCACTTTTCATCGCCTCAGTCGGTGATGCCGATCACCTGAACAGGGGGCTGCGCAATCATAGCAACGGTAGATCGTCAGCCACCTTACACCTTGCGATCATTGGCAAGATCAAACCCCATTGAGTCTCCTTAGGTGGCCCGAACGGTTCGAACCCCAGTTTTCTGTAAACTGCAATCGCCCGTTCATTTTCAGGGTGAGGATCGGTCGCGATTACGGGCGCTTGCGCATCAAAAAGAGCCTGCATGCGCGCGCCGATAAGCGCTGAGCCATGCCCAGCACCGACCAATCCGGGGTCTCCGATGTATTGGTCAATTCCCCGCGAACCTTTGGGAAGATTGGCAAAATGGTGATTTTCCCAGCCATGAACCGCGTAGTCCTGCATGAACGCGAAGGGGCGCCCCATGAATGATACAATCCAGCGCGCTACCCGAGGGTCCGCCAATTTTTCTTCATCATATGGCTCGCCCGAACCCCACCATGCCCGTACATGGGGCTTCAATTGCCATTCCATGAGCAAATCGAGATCAGCCAGAGTCGCTCTGCGAAAACTGTAGTGGTTGGTTGCCATCATTCGATCAGTTTAGCAGATCACACCTCGATAGGTCTCGGCGCAAGGCGAGCCTTCGCTGCGGGCCTTTCGCACAGCCGTTGTCCTCGAAACGATGCTGCCCCACTTTGTTGCTGGACCGCATGAAGCAGGGCGCGCGCGCAAGGCTGGAAAAGCACTGTGGCATTCAGGCAAAAGGCCGCTTAAGATGGACCCTTGGCTGGGCCAGAGGCAGGATGGGCTGGTCTTGGCCCAGTCGCTTCCATTCTCTGAGGGTAAGCAGCCAACTGCGCCACGAGCAGAAAGCAGTTTTGGTGAATCCGATGCATGACGGTCCGAGCGACCTGATCGCTTGCACAGAATGTGACGCCCTTTACCGCGCCGTGCAGCCGAAACCCGGTGAGCGCGGTGTTTGCGTTCGCTGCCACCATGTTCTGATCCGGCCACGCCGCTTTGCCGGAATGCGCATAATCATGATGGCGGCGACGATGCTGATCTTGATGGGCGGCGCTGTATTTTTTCCGTTTCTTCGGATCGAAGCGCAGGGATTTGCGCATTCCAGCTCTATCCTCGATACGGCCTTGGCGTTTGGCGGCGGCAGGCTGGAACTGCTTACCATCGCTACCGTGGCGCTGATCCTGTTGATCCCAGCGCTGAGGATGGTCTTGTTGCTTTATGTTTTGGTGCCCGTGGTCTTTGACAGGGAACCCATGCACAGTGCAAAAGCGGCGTTCCGGCTAACGGAATGGCTAAAGCCGTGGTCGATGACCGAGATCTTTGCCCTTGGCTGCGCGGTGGCTCTCGTCAAGGTTGGGGATCTGGCGCGTATTGAATTTGGGCCCGCCTTTTGGATGTTTGCCGGTCTGGTGATCGTTGTGGTCATTCAGGAAAGCTTCGTATGCAGTTGGTCGATATGGAATTCGCTCGATCGGCAGAGCACGTGATTACCGCGCGCGACGCAGGGCTTGTTGCCTGTCGCCGCTGTGCACGGGTATGGCCGATGGGCACCGCGATATGCGCGCGTTGCGGCAGCCAGCTGCACTCGCGCGACCCTAAAAGCCTGCAAAGGGTCTGGGCGTTGTGGGTTGCCGGGTTGATGTTCTACATCCCCGCCAATCTTTATCCGATGTTGCAGACCCGCACGCTGTTTGACTCTAGCGAAAGCACGATTATCGGCGGCGCAATCGAATTGGCGCAAAGCGGTTCGATCGGCATTGCAATCGTGATCCTAGTTGCAAGCGTGCTGATCCCTGTCGGCAAGTTCATGGCGATTGCCTTTTTGGCGCTGAGTGTCCGCCGTCGTGGCCTGCTGACGCCGCGCCAGCGCCACGCGCTATATGAAATAGTCGAATATGTGGGGCGCTGGTCGATGGTCGATGTCTTCGTGGTGGCCATTCTGTCATCCTTGGTGCAACTGAGCGTTGTCGCTTCGATCAATCCGGGGCCCGCCAGCCTGACCTTTGCCATTTCGGTGGTGTTCACCATGATGTCGGCGCAAAGCCTCGACTCTCGCCTGATCTGGGACGAGATCACAGACCTGAAGGAATAGCCATTTGACCACCCCCCCCGACATTCAGATCACGACCGCGCGCCGCAGCATTCTGCAGCGGCTAAGCATTGTCTGGCTGATTCCGGTTACGACCTTGCTGATCGCGCTTGGGGTGGCATGGCAATCCTATTCAGACCGGGGGCCTTTGATCGAAATCACGTTTGAAAGCGCCTCGGGCATCAAGGCCGGTGAAACCGTATTGCGCTACCGCGATGTGAATGTGGGAATTGTCGAGGCGGTCGGGTTTTCGCCCTTTCTCCAAGAGGTTCATGTATCGGTCCGCCTTGACAAGACGATCGCGCCTTTCGTCGATGATGACGCAGAATTCTGGGTAGTGCGCCCTGTGGTGACCGCCCAAGGTGTGAGTGGGCTTGATACAGTTTTGTCGGGGGTGTTCATCGAAGGGTTATGGAACAAGACACCAAGCGGTCTTGTGGCAAGCCACGTTGGATTGGCCGATGCCCCTTTGCTGAGGGTTGGGGAAACCGGGCTGCAGGTTGTCATGCGGGCACAAGGATCGGCCGTTCTGGGCGAAGGAACGCCAATTCTTTTCAAGGGCATCAAGGTCGGCCAGTTGGGCAAGCCGCGCCTAGGCGGCAACGGATCAGAGGCGGTGGCCGATGCTATTATCTATGCGCCGCATGACAAGCTGATAAGCAGTTCAACCCGGTTCTGGGACATCTCTGGCTTTTCCTTCAAGATTGGCTCGGGCGGAGCAGAACTGGATTTTTCGTCGCTTGCGTCGCTGATTTCGGGTGGCATTACGTTTGAAAACATCCTGTCCGGTGGCGAGCAGGTTACAAATGGAACGCAGTTCGCCATCTACCCTGATGAAGCTGCGGCGCGTGCCAGCATCTTTAGCGACTCAAGCGGGCCGACGCTCGAACTGGCGGTTGTATTTGATGAGAACGTCAGCGGCTTGTCCGCCGGCTCCAATGTAGAATACGCGGGCGTTCAGATCGGTGAAGTGACCAGTCTGCGGGGCATTTACGACGAGGTGCAGTTCGGCGATTCCCGTGTACGCCTACTGGTAGCGATGGAAATCAGGCCCGAACGTTTGGGTTTGGCAGAGGGCACAACCCCGGATTCCGCGCTGGCCTTCATCACCGACCGCGTTGCCGAGGGGCTGCGCGCGCGGCTGGCGACCGCCAGCATTCTTACTGGTGGCCTGAAGGTCGAGCTGGTGCAAGTTGTCGATGCGCCCCCTGCGATGGTGTTCGTTCCTGATGAGGGCATGCCAATTCTTCCTAGCACCGCCAACAACATCCAAGATGTTGCGGCTACAGCGCAAGGCGTGTTGCAGCGCATCAACGACTTGCCGATCGAGGAATTGCTCGGGTCAGCGATCGTGTTTCTCGACGACGCCTCGGCACTTGTGGCGAGCAGCGACGTGCAAAGCGTCCCAGGCGAAATCGCTGGCTTGATCGCGGATGCGCGCGGTGTGATCGGCTCCGAAGATGTGCAGAAATTGCCAGCAAACCTGAATGCGTTGTTGGCTGAGCTACAAGGCACCACGACTGATCTGCGTCGCATCCTAGATCAGATCGAACAAGCAGACACAGTTGCGCGGTTGCTTGCCGCAATTGATGCGGCGAGCGCGGCCTCGAAGGACGTAGGCGACGCGTTCGTGGGCGTGCCAGACCTGATGGAACAGTTGTCCGCGCTGACGCAAACGGCAAGCGCGCTTCCGCTCGAGAAGTTGGTCACCGATATCACAACAATCGTGAATACGGCAAACGACCTGCTGGCCTCTGAAGGAGCAATGGCGCTGCCCGAGGCGCTGTCGTCAGCCCTTGCCGAGGTGGACGGAGTTCTTGCCGAACTGCGGGCGGGTGGTGTGGTTGAGAATGCAAACAGAACCTTTGCCTCAACAGCTGATGCCGCCGATGCCGTTGCAGCGGCTAGTGAAGGCCTACCTGCACTTGTCGCGCGGATCGAGGCCTTGATAGATCAGGCCTCTACCACGCTCGCTGATTTCAGCGGCAGCTCTGAAATCAACCGCGACGTGCGCAGTGCGCTGCGAGAGATTGAGGCGGCCGCAAGTGCCGTTGCAAGCCTGTCGCGTGCGTTGGAACGTCGGCCGAATTCAATCATCCTGGGGCGCTAGAAAATGTCAAAAACAAGTATTTTCATACTGATGGCAGCGGCGGCCCTGCTTGCAGGCTGTTCGGGCATAAGCAGACCGCTTCTTTACCCGGTGCCGGTCGTGACGCCGGCAGAGAAGGTGCGCATTTCCTATGGGTCCGTCGAAGTGCGCGTGGTGTCACTGCCCGAGTACGCCGCCTTGTCAGAGATGGCGTTCGAATTGGCAGATGGCGGGATCGAGACATCGAAGGCCATGCTGTGGGCCGACAGTCCGGCACGATCGATGACACTGGAACTCAGCAGGGCGCTGGGGCAGATCACTGGCGCCACGGTGGCATCTGAACCTTGGCCATTCGATAGCTTGGCCGATGCGAGGGTTGAGGTGCGGATTGAAGAAATGCTGACCGATCAAAGTGGGCAGTTCAAGCTATCCGGGCAGTATTTCGTTGGCACAACCAATGGTGAAGGCAGAAAGCGCGCGCGCGTCTTTGCGCTGTTGGTGCCGCTTGCTGTTGATGCCCCCCCCGTGGCGCTTGCCGCCGCACGAGGGCAGATCATCGCCGATCTGGCCGTGCTGATAGCACGGGATGGGTTGCGATAAGGGCCACGAAGAGCGCCCCATTGTTTCTGGAGCGCCGCGGCCCAAGATTAGACCGCAATTTCATTGGGCGCATCAACACCGCCTCATTGGATTCCTATATAGCGGTTTTCAATAGAAATTTCGACCACGCAGTTGTGCAGCTGGGACCGCTGGCGCTATGCTCACGCCTGGTCTTTCTGCTGTTGAGGCACAGTTCTTCATTCAACGACGGTCATTGACAGCACCGTCCTTTCAATACCCAAAGGAGTGACAATGACGCCCGACCATGACCTTTGGAAACTCCTGCTAGACGACTGCCCTTATGGCGACCTCACAACTGAAGGTCTGCAGATTGGTGATACCGCAGCACGGGCCACATTGACCGCGCGCGATGCGATGATTCCTTGTGCGCTTGAAGAGGCCGCGCGGCTTTTTGTTCTTGCGGGTGCGTCGGCCCGCGTGCTTGCGCGCGATGGCGTGCTGGTTGAGCCGGAGACTGTTCTGATCGAAGTTGAAGGCCCGGGCCGCGCCATCCATGCCGCCTACAAGGTCGCGCAAACCCTGTTAGAAGTGCTGTCAGGCATCTCCACCGCTACGCGTGATATTGTAAATGCGGCTCGGTCTGCGGGGCACGCGCGTGTTTGCTGCACGCGCAAACATATGCCTGGCATTAAGTCTTGGGCGCTTCAGGCAATTGAGGCGGGGGGTGCGACACCGCATAGGCTGGGCCTGTCGGATTTTGTTTTGGTCTTCGATCAGCACCGCGCGCTTTTGCCCGCCGATGCAGATCTGGCAGCACATTTTGCACGGCTAGCGCAGATGTATCCAGAAAGGCGCGTGACCGCGGAAGCGAATAGTGTTGAGGAAGCATTGGCGCTGGCTGATGCGGGGGCCGAGATTATACAGCTTGATAAGATGTCACCCGACGCCGTGGCCGAGGTCGTTCGCGCGATGTCCATCCGCGTGCCGCGCCCGCTTGTTTCTATAGCTGGTGGCGTAAACGCAACAAATGCGGCCGCCTATGCGGCGACCGGCGCAGATATCCTTGTGACCTCGGCACCCTATTACGCCCCGCCCCGCGACGTAAAAGTCAGGATAAAACGCGCATCTGATTGATGATTGCGGTCCTGCTGCTGACAGGTATCTGGGCATTCACAAATGCCGAGGTCTGCCTTGCAAGGCGGCGCTAAGCTGCTACGTGGGCCGATCGTGGCACAATGCGCGGAAAGCTGCCTTTTTGCCGCGCGAAAATGAATGTCTGCGAAGCGCCGCAAGTAATCATGATGATGCAGATCGCCTGTCCATGGTTTGAACTGGCATCGGAATAACCCGCCGTTTCAACCTGCAACAGCGTCGGCAGCGCGCAGCGCCAGTGCCATGATCGTCAGACTTGGCGATTCACCACCGCCTGACGTGGGGAAGATGCTGGCATCAGTGATCCAGAGATTTGAGTGGTCGTGCGACCGCCCCACTGGATCGACGACCGATGTGGCGCTGTCGGCCCCCATCCGGGCGGTGCCGAAAACATGCGTCGCCGTAAAGGCATCGCGGCTGCTTGCCTCTTCGGCCAGCGTCGCCCCGGCCTCTGCCAAAACCGCGCGCGCGGCTTTGGCCATTTCGCGCAAGAGCGACAGGCTTTGATCCGTCAGAACTGACGAGATCCGCGCGACGGGCAAACCCTGGGCATCTCGTTGCGCTGGGTCAAGGTCCACGCCAGAGCGGGCGTCGGGTATGACCTGCCCGATTGCGCCCACCGCCAGCGCACTGCCAAAGCTTTCGCGCAATGCCGATTTGAACGTCTCGCCAAATCCGGACACCAGGCGCGTGGCATAGCCGATGGGGCCGTTCAAACCCGTCTCGAGCGTTGTATGATTAAGGCGGAAGGCGCTCGCGCGCCCGCCCGCCTGCGCAGGCGACCAGCAAATCGCATCTGCGGGAAGGCCCAAGTGGCTGCCCTTAAGACCCGGCACCATCCCAACGCTACGCCAAGATAACGTCTCCATGAAGTTGCGCCCGACCTGGCCCGAGGCATTGGCCAGCCCACCCGGCATTTCAGAGTTGGCCGAAAGCAACAGCAGCCGGGGCGTCTGCACGGCCCCTGCGGCCAGAACCAGGATCGGCGTTTCAACACTTTCGCTGCGGCCCGCGACGATAGCCTCCAGCCGCGCGATCCGACCGTCCGGCCCGGCATGTAAACGCGTGACTATGGCATCAGACACCAGCGTCAGGCGCCCAGTGTCGCCGGCCTGCCGCAAGAAAGTGACATCGGCCGATCCCTTGTCACCCAAGGGGCAGCCGCGCGAACACTGACCGCAGTAGTTGCAGGCCGGCCTGTCCTGCCACGGTGCAGACAACACGGCATGAGGGTTCACCTGCCAGTGTTGGTGCAGCCTAGCGCCTGCGGCCTGCAAAGCCAGCGCACCAGGGCCAAGCGGGTGCGGCGGTAAAGGATAGGCTGTGCTGCGCCATCGCCCGTCGTCGGTGGTGGCCCCTGCCACGCCCAAAACTCCTTCGACCTCGCCGTAGAGCGGCTCGAGATCAGCGTAGCCAAGCGGCCAGTCGATATTTTCGCCCGTCAGGCTGCGTTGGCGAAAGGCATCCGGGTGCAGACGGTGGGCTTCACCTACGAAATGCAGCGTGCTGCCACCCACGCCAAGCACATGAGAATAGCCGTTGGCGGAAGCTGGGCGGGGTGATCCTGCTGGAAGACGCCAAGGAAACCCAGCACGCGACCATGACGCAAGGTCTTCGGTGCCCGCATCCAGCATGCCAAGGTCGCCATAGGATATGATGGCTTGGCTACCGGGGCGGACAGGGAAGCCCTGCCGCTCCCACCCGGGACTGTCGAGTGAGTAATCGCGCGCCGGATCGAAAGTGGGACCAGCCTCTAGCAGCAGCACGCGCAAACCATGCTGGCACAGCCGCCACGCCGCTGCTGCCCCGCCAGCACCGGAGCCGATAACGACAGCGTCATGCCCCCCGCTTAACCCCATGGTGGTGGATAGCCTTCAGGCTGCGGCGTGGCGTTAAGCGGCAACCCGACAACTGCCTCGGCACGGGCATAATAGAACTCGACTGCAAGGGCGCGAAGGATGTGGAAAAAACGCCCCGGCACCGCGTTGAAATCCGCCGTTTCCATAAAGGCCATCACCTCGGCCTGCTGTGAGGGTGCCAGATCGCGAAAAGGCCGGTCCGCTAGATGATCCATCCAGTCCAGCGCGGCAAGGAACAGCCGGGTCATCATGGCGCTTTCGGCCACGAAGTCGGCAATGTCGCGTTCAATGCCTGACGCACTGGCCGACGGTGTAAAATCATCTGCGGGCAGCAGTATGTCCAGCACCGCGCCCAGCGAGTCCATCGACTGTGTTTCAGCAAGAACCGGCCCGCATAGCGATGACAGACCGGCACCAAGAACAGCCATCAGAACACTGCGGCGCGACGCCCCCAACACACATCGGCGCGCGCCCCGACCGTCTGCCGCAGCTATAATTCTGACACTGTCGTGCACAATCGGCGACTCTGCCCCTCTACTTGACTGTTGTTGTCACCGTCGTTGGCTTGCTCGTCGCGCCCAAACCGAGTTGCGGGCCATGTTTGCAGAAGTCGTAGCCAAGCGTCAGCGTGGCGTCTGTCATGTTGTAGCCAACACCAACATCGCAGCCAAAGCTACCGTCGAAGTTGTAGGTCACGCCCGCGGCCAATGCCGGTGCGTTGCGCTCGTTGGTTGACAGAAGCTTAAGCGTCAGACCCGGGGTGCCGCCACCGCTATTGGGCCCACCAAAGGTCCACGCCAGGCCCAAGAAAAGCGAAGCCTCGTTGTTGACAGTCGTAACGGTCGGGAGCGGAGAAGGGTCTTCACCGCCAAATGCGGCCGTCGCACTCGTAATGAAAAGCACCGCTGGCAGCAGCTTTGAAAACATGCGTATAGCCTCCGTGAACTTTCCCCTGATCGTGGGGAATGCAGGGAGTATACTGCAACCCTTTGCGTTACCAAGCCGAATGTTCACTTGCGCGGCATAGCTGCGCGCTGCTTCATTTTCGCAACTTCTTCGCTTGGTCCCGGCCTGCCCGTCAAGGCGACCCGAGATCAAATAGATTGGTGGCAGCCAAGTTCGGATGCTCTCGATTGCAGTCGAGATCAGCGACAATACTGTCGCCATCCAAGGGGTGGCCCGCAGATCTGGCGCATCTACTAGCCAATTTCAATCTGACATGTTTGCTTCATGCCGTGATCCGTGAATTAATTGGTGTGACAGACAATGACCTACATCGGCATTGTTGCGCAACTGCAGCCTGAGGCGTGACTTCCCCTTTCCCCGTTGGCTTCAGGCCCCGCGAACTATCTCGGCGGTGCCGAGTGCGTTGAAGCGGTTTATCAGGGCGATGCGGATCTGGATTTCGGCAGTTTGGCGGTCTGGGTCTCTCGCGGCGATACGCTCCCCAAAGGCATTGAGGCAGCGCATCTTTGCCTCGATCCGGCTTCGGGCATGGTATCCTGTCCATCGCTTCCAGAACGCCCTGCCGTAGTGCCGGGTGGCGCGTAGAGTTTCGTTTCTGGCGATCGCGGCCGGGCAGTCCTCTTTCCACGGTCGGCCGTTCTTGCGGATTGGTATGATCGCGGTGGCCTGCCGGTGGATGATGGCCGTATAGCATCGACGGGTGTCATAGGCACCGTCGGCGGTCACCGTGCCGATCTCTTCACCTTCGGGGATCTGATCCAGCAGTTCCGGCAAAACGGGACTGTCGCCATCGCTGCTAGGGGTGAATTCCACCGCCCGAATGTCCGAAGTGGCCGTGTCCATGGCCAGATGGACCTTGCGCCATTGACGGCGGCCCTGAATGCCATGCTTTCGGGCCTGCCATTCGCCATCGCCGAGGAACTTGATCCCGGTGC
>DISJ01000008.1 GCA_002421605.1 Rhodobacteraceae bacterium UBA6213
GACGTATTTCCGGACAACGTCCTCCATCTTGTCCTTTATGGTCACCTTGATGTTCAGTCTTCGGCCCCACGAGCCGAGGCGGACCTCGGCCTCGACTACCGCCGCCATCGTGATCTCGACGTCCTCGAGATCCGGACAATCCAGATCGAAGGAAGACCTGAAGCGTTCGAGGTTGAATTCGCGGCGGGTCAACGGCTTGGTCGACGGCGGGCGCCCTAGAACGACCTCCGCGAAGACCTTAGAGGTCTTTTCGCGAACGTCGCTGCTGGCAGACGCGACCTCGATTTTCTTCAGCTGGGGTGTGTAGATCAGGACAGCCTCATGCGAGGGCCTGTAGTAATGGACGGTCCAGCCCCCTTCCTCGCGATGATTGTCGATACTCGACAGGGGCCCGGGATGGCGCAGGGCGACCATGAAGGACGGCGGATAGTTGGCGGTCTCGGGCAATTCGAGGACGGACGCGGTGACCTTGCCCTTCAGTCCCAGAGCTTCCTGAACAGCGTCACAGAGCTTCTCGTCAGGAATTCCGTCTGTGTCGGCAACAGAAGCGTGGTCGAAGTCCACTTCGCAGCAAGTGTAGTACGTCCGCCGTTCTCGATAGCGCCGCGCGGCATAGAAGCTCTGGGCGTCATGGAAGTGCATCGGGAAGACCGTGCGCATCCAGATGCTCTTGCACAGCAGGTCAGGCTGGGACTCATACTGGTCGTAGTCGACATTCTGCAGCCGTTGGCCCGCAACCGTTTCGAGTGAGGTCGCTCCCTTGTCCTGGCCCATGTCGAGCAGAGCGCCAGCGATGCCCTCAAGTAGCCCGATGATTTCCTTGTCCTCCGAACGCAGGTACGCACTCAGCGCTGCCTTGCCCTGATCATCGGTCGTGCCCTCAGTGATTTCCGGCGGAGCGAGAAGAGTGTCGTCAGGCCGTTTGAAGCTGGCGAGAAACCGCCGGACCAGCGCAGCGGGGGCGCCCTGAAGGATACTCCCGAGGTTCGGTCCGAATTCGCTCTTCCTCCGCGCCATGAACTCACCTCAATGAACAACTGCTCTCGATTGATTCAACCCACGATAATCATGGACATATCCGTGATCGGCAAGCCCTGATGTTCTCTCCCTGTTCGCATTTCTGCATTCCGTTCTTCTGAGATGTCCTGTCCCGGGCGGCTGGGTGGCTTTTGATCGGTAACGACACCACCGAGCATAGCCACCGAGACATGAAACGCCCGAACCCGCTCCCTCCCGACCACATGACGCCCGCCGAGCGCCGCGCCGAGCTCTGCGGCCTGTTGGCGCTCGGGCTTGTTCGGTTGCGCATGCGGGAGAAGGGTGAAGTATCTGACGATACTGGAGAAAGTTACCTACACTATCCGCCCGACCAATGCCGTCATGCAACTCCAACTCACCGGAGAAATGCATGACGACCCACGATCCGATACCCGCGCGCCTGGCCGCGCTCAAGACCGCGACGACGCCAGAGTTGAAGCAGCAGTGGCGCGACCTGTTCGACAACGAGCCGCCGCCGTTCAATCGCCGGTACCTGGAAAGCCGCCTGGCCTACCGCATCCAGGAACTCGCCTATGGCGGGCTGAAGCCGGAGACGATCCGGCGCCTTGAGCGGCTTGGCGAGGAACTGGACGGCGGGGACAAGAGGAAGCGCGGCATCCGCGCCGATCGCGACCGCCCGATCACCGGCACGCGGCTGCTGCGCGAATGGCAGGGTGTCGAGCAGATCGTCACCGTCACCGCTGATGGCTTCGAATGGCAGGGGCGACCCTACAAGTCGCTGTCCGCCATCGCCCGCGCCATCACCGGCACGCGTTGGAACGGGTGGACCTTCTTCGGGCTGAAGAACCACAGGGGGCGGACATGACGAAGCCGCCGGAAAAATCGAAGGTCGTCCGCAAGCTGCGGTGCGCCGTCTACACCCGGAAGTCCTCCGAGGAAGGGCTTGAGCAGGAGTTCAACAGCCTCCACGCTCAGCGGGAGGCATGCGAAGCCTACATCGCCAGCCAGCGCTCCGAGGGCTGGGTGCTGGTCCGCGATCAGTATGACGACGGCGGCATTTCGGGCGGCACGCTGGAACGCCCCGGCCTGCAGCGTCTGCTGGAGGATATCGAAGACGGGCTGGTCGATGTGGTCGTCGTCTACAAGATCGACCGCCTCAGCCGCTCGCTGGCCGATTTCGCCAAGCTGGTCGAGGTGTTCGACCGAAACGGGGTGACCTTCGTTTCGGTCACGCAGTCGTTCAACACCACCACGTCGATGGGGCGGCTGACCCTGAACATCCTGCTGTCGTTCGCCCAGTTCGAGCGGGAGGTGACGGCCGAGCGCATCCGCGACAAGGTCGCCGCCTCTCGGCGCAAGGGCATGTGGATGGGTGGGGTGCCGCCCTACGGATACCGCGTGGAAAACCGCAAACTAGTGGTGGACGAGGAAGCCGCAGCGCACGTCCGCTGGATCTTCGCCCGCTTCCTCGAGATCGGGTCCTGCACGGAACTGGCCCGGGAGGTCGGCGCGCGGGGCCTCAGCACGCCGCGCGGCAACAGGATCGACAAGAAATACATCTATCGGGTGCTGAACAACCGAGCCTACATCGGTGAGGCGGTCCACAAGGGCGAGAGCTATCCCGGCGAGCACAACGCGATCATCGGCCCCGAGATGTGGGATCGCGTCCACGCGATCCTGCAGGAGAGCCCCCGGAAGCGCGCCGCTCGCACACGCGCTGACACACCCGCGCTGCTGAAGGGGCTACTGTTCGGTCCCGATGGCGCTGCGTTCTCACCGACGCATACTCGAAAGGGGGATCGTCTCTACCGCTACTATGTCAGTCAGACCGTGCTGAAGCATGGTGCTGGGTCGTGTCCAGTCGGCCGCGTGCCCGCGGGCGATGTCGAGGCGGCGGTGATCGACCAGCTTCGCGCCGTGTTTCGCCAGCCCGAGATCGTGGCGGGGACTTGGAAGGCGGCGAGCGCCCACGCCGCCGACATCACCGAGGCCGACGCCCGTGCGGCCCTGAACCAACTCGATCCGCTTTGGGACGAACTTTTCCCCGCCGAGCAGGCGCGCATCGTAGCGCAGCTGGTCGAGCGCGTCGATATCGGCACGGACGGATTGAACGTCCGGCTGCGCGTCGACGGCCTCGGCGGCCTCGCGCGTGAGATGCGGGCCGGAGACGTGGGAGCAGCCGCATGACCCGCGGAGCACCGATCCCCGAGACGGTAACACTCCACGTCCCGTTCCTGGTCGTGAAGCGCGGCGGGCGGAAAGAAATGCAACTGCCGAACGGCGCCGCGCCGCCACGCCGGACGGACAACACGCTGGTCAAGGCGCTGGCGCGGGCGTTCCGCTGGAAGCGCCTGCTGGAGTCGGGCGAGTACGCCACCATCGCCGAACTGGCCGAGCGCGAGGGGATCGCACCCTCCTACATGACCCGCATCCTTCGGCTCACGCAACTTGAGCCTGGCATCGTCGTGGCGGTTCTCGATGGACGGCAGGGCGATGCCGTTAAGCTTGCGCGACTTATGGACCCGTTCCCGATCAGCTGGATCGAGCAGAAGAACATCTTCTCCGGCACCTGATCACCTCGCTGCACAATCTCACGCCACTGCTGCTATTGCTTCATTGGGCCAAATTGGCCAAAAGTGGTGAAGGTATAGGCGGGGAGTCGGATGCAGACCCTTAGCGCGAAAGACGCGAAGTACGGCTTCGGACGTTTGATCGACCTCGCCCGAGCCGAGCCGGTGGCGGTGGCCAAGCACGGGCGGACGGTCGTCGTCGTGTTGGCCGTCGAGGAATATGAACGGCTGAAGGCGGTCGAGGCCAGCGCAGCCCCCAAAGCCCCCGGTGGCGCTCAGAGTGAAGAATGAACGATTCCTTGAACAATGGTCTGCAGTTGAAATCTGCGATGTGGGACGCCGCGAATACTCTTCGCGGCTCAGCTGTCGATCGCACCGACTGGAAGGGCTACATTCTGCCCTTGCTGTTCTTCAAGCGCATCTCCGACGTCTGGGACGAAGAGACGGCTGAGGCTCGGGAGATCTATGGCGAAGCGGACCCCTCCCTGTTTCCGGAGGTGCACCGTTTCGTGCTGCCTGAAGGCTGTCACTGGAACGACATCAGAGAAGTTCCGGCCAACGTCGGCGCGGCCCTCCAGAAGGCCATGCAGGAGATCGAGCGAGCCAATCCGGACACGCTGTTCCGCGTATTCGGGTCGGCGGACTGGGGCAACAAGGAGAAGTTTTCCGACGAGTTGCTGAAGGATTTGATCGAGGGGTTCTCCGAGATCGGGCTCGGCAACACCACCGTCAGCACTGACGTGCTGGGCGACGCCTACGAATATCTGGTAGGCAAGTTCGCCGACGTCACCCGCCGAAATAAGGCAGGCGAGTTCTACACTCCGCGCAGCGTCGTGCGCATGATGGTCGAGATCCTCGACCCTCAGGAGAGCGAAAGCATCTACGACCCCGCCTGCGGCACGGGCGGTATGCTGCTCGGGGCTATCGAGCATGTGATGCGCAAGGGCGGCGATCCGCGCACCTTCTACGGCAAGATCTACGGCCAGGAGAAGAACCTGACCACGGCCGCGATCGCCCGGATGAACCTTGTCCTGCACGGGATCGAGGACTTCCAGGTGGCCCGTGAGGACACGTTGCGGAACCCGGCCTTCACGGATTCCAGCACCGGCGGCCTTGCCACCTTCGACTGCCTCATCGCGAACCCACCGTTTTCGCTGAAGGAATGGGGACGTGACCTGTGGGAGGCCGACCCCTGGGGCCGAGCCCAATACGGCATCCCGCCTGAAAGCTACGGCGACTATGCCTTCGTCCAGCACATGATCGCATCCATGGCGCCGACCGGTAACAGCCGCATGGCCGTCGTCCTGCCACAGGGCGCCCTGTTTCGGAAGTCTGCCGAGGGCTCGATCCGGCAGGCCCTGCTGGAAAAGGACATGGTCGAGGCGGTCATCGGCCTTGCGCCAAACCTGTTCTACGGCACGCAGTTGGCCGGATGTGTCGTCATCCTGCGCCGCAAGAAGCCCGAAGACCGCAAGAACAAGGTCCTGATCATCGACGCCTCCAGTCTCTTCCGCAAAGGGCGGGCGCAGAACTTCCTCGATCAGGAGCACAGCAACCAGATCGTTGCCTGGTACCGCGCGTTCGCGGATGTCGAGGATCGTGCCAAGGTGGCGACGCTGGACGAGATCAAGAAGGAAGGCTGGACGCTGAACATCTCGCGTTACGTCCTGCCGCCCATCGGCCAGGACATCCCGCCGCTCCCCGAAGCCGTCGAGGCGTTCAAGACAGCGCTGGCCGACGCTCGGGCGGCCGAGGATCACCTGCGCAAGGTGCTGGTCGAAGGAGGCTGGCTGCAATGAGCGGGCTGACCCAGCGCGAACTCGAAAGCTATCTATGGGGTGCAGCCACCTTGCTGCGTGGCCTCATCGATGCCAGCGACTACAAGCAGTACATCTTTCCGTTGCTGTTCTTCAAACGTCTGTCCGACGTCTGGGACGGGGATTATCAGGACGCCCTCGATGAAACCGGTGACGATGGCTATGCCACCGCCACCGCCAACGACCGCTTCGTGATCCCCGAAGGTGCGCACTGGAACGACGTGCGCGCTGCGCCGCGCGATGTCGGCCGGGCGCTGCTGTCGGCGTTCCTTGCGATTGAGGCCGCGAACCCGGAGCGCCTGCATGGCGTCTTCGGCAACGCGAACTGGACCGACAAGGCCCAGACGCCCGACAGCACGCTGAAGAACCTGATCGAGCATTTCTCCAAGCACGATCTGACCCTTGCCGCCGTGCCTGAGGATGAGCTTGGCAACGGCTATGAATACCTGATCAAGAAATTCGCCGACGACAGCGGCCACACGGCGCAGGAGTTCTACACCAACCGCACCCTCGTCCATCTGATGGCACAGATGCTGGAGCCCCTGCCGGGCGAGAGCATCTATGACCCGACCTGCGGCACCGGCGGCATGCTCATTTCCTGCCTGGCCGAGGTGAAACGGCGCGGGGGCGACATCCGCACCACCGGCCTTTACGGGCAGGAGCTGATCACCATCACCGCCGCCATCGCGCGGATGAACCTCGTCATCCATGGCGTGGACGATTTCCACATCGCCAGCGGCAACACGCTGGCCACGCCCGCCTTCGTACAAGGCGACCGGCTGCGCAACTTCGACGTGGTCCTCGCCAACCCGCCCTATTCCATCAAGAAATGGAACCGCGGCGCGTGGGAGCAGGATGCCTGGGGCCGCAACTTCCTTGGCACCCCGCCGCAGGGGCGGGCGGATTATGCCTTCTTCCAGCACATCCTGTCGTCGATGCACCCGCAAACCGGCCGCTGCGCGATCCTGTTCCCGCATGGCGTGCTGTTCCGCAACGAAGAGGCCGAGATGCGGCGCAGGCTGGTGGAATCCGACCGGGTCGAATGCGTGCTCGGGCTTGGGCCAGGGCTGTTCTACAACTCACCGATGGAGGCCTGCGTGGTGATCTGCCGGTCTCAGAAGCCTGAAGCGCGCAAGGGGCGCATCCTGTTCATCGACGCGGTGGCCGAGATTGCGCGCGAACGGGCGCAAAGCTTTCTGCGCCCCGAACATCAGGCGCGCATCCTGTCAGCCTATCACGCCTTTGCGGATGATCCCGGCTTTGCCGCGGTGGCGGAGGTGGCCGATGTGCTAGCGGCGGACGGCAACCTGTCGATTGCGCGGTATGTGAAGCGGCACAAGGCGGCGGTGGCGGGTGGCGCCACGCTGGCGGCGACCTGGGCGGCGTTTGATGAGGATGGGCGCGAGTTCTGGACGGACATGGACGCGCTGGTGGACATGCTCGATGGCCTGACGCTTGCGGAGGATGCCGATGCTTGAGCAGCCGATGTCCAAGGCGGGGTGGACGCGCGTGGCCTTTGGCGACGTGGTGCGCCTGTCGAAAGCTCGGGTGGCCGATCCGGAGGCGGCCGGGATCGAACGTTTCGTGGGGCTGGAGCATATCGAACCCGGCGACCTGCGCATCCGGCGCTGGGGCGACGTGGCCGATGGCACGACCTTCACTACGCTGTTCAAGCCCGGTCAGGTTCTGTTCGGCAAGCGCCGCGCCTATCAGCGCAAGGTGGCGGTGGCGGATTTCGAAGGGGTCTGTTCCGGCGACATCTATGTGCTGGAACCGGCGAACGACCGGCTGATGCCTGAATTGCTGCCGTTCCTGTGCCAGACCGACGCTTTCTTCGATCATGCCGTCGGCACCTCGGCCGGGTCGCTGTCGCCGCGCACCAACTGGACCAGTCTAGCCAGCTTCGAGTTCCTGCTGCCGCCGATCCAGGAGCAGGCGCGGTTGGTGGAGGCGTTCCTTTCGTTCGACAATGCCTGCGAAGCATTGCGCGAGCTTTCGAACAAATCGCGAGACCTTCTTTTCTCGACTTCCACCGAACTTTTGCATCAGCACAACTTGCTGAAGCTCACTCCCACATCGACGTTGCCCGCGCCGGGATGGCGCAACGTGGCCTTCAACGATGTATGTGAGCGCATCACCTATGGCTTCACAAACCCGATGCCGACGACCGATGCTGGGCCTTGGATGGTCACGGCAAAGGATGTCGTCGATGGGATCATCGACTACACGAGCGCGCGCCATACACGCCGGGATGCGTTCGAAACAGAACTGACTGAGAAAAGTCGTGTGCGGATTGGCGACGTCTTGCTGACCAAGGACGGAACACTCGGACGGGTTGCCGTCGTCGATCGTGATGACGTCTGCATCAATCAGTCGGTTGCGGTTCTCAGGCCGAATGACAGGTCAGATGGGGTATTTTTGTCCAAGGTGCTGCGCGCTCCGCAGATGCAGGCGCGCTTGATGAAGGATTCCGGCGGAAGCGCGGTGAAGCATCTCTACATCACCAAGGTTGGCGAAACCCGCTTCTTTCTCCCGAGCATCGAAGAACAGGCACGGATATCCGGTATCCTGAATAGCCTTGAAGAGCGTGTAAATGCCTCGGAAAAGCGACTTTCAGAGCTGAATAGTCTCAAGAAATCCATTTTGGAGGGCGAGGTTCATCATGCCCTTTAACGAGTCAAACACCGTCGAAGCCCATCTGCGTGACCTTCTCGCAGGCTCAGCCTCCGCCCGCCCGGCGCAGCTCTCCATCGGCCTCGCCCGCACAGGCGGCCGGATCGCGGGCCTCGGCTGGCACTACGTCGCCCCCGCCGACCTTCCCCGCCAGCCGCAAGAGGTGCTTGTCGAACCCCACCTACGCGACGCCCTGATCCGCCTGAACCCCGACATCGCCGCCAACCCCGGCCGGGCCGATGACGTGCTCTACCGTCTGCGCGCCATCGTCATGGGCGCGCGGTCGGACGGGCTGGTGAAGGCGAACGAGGAATTCGCCGCGTGGCTGCTGGGCGAACGCTCGATGCCCTTCGGCGCAAACGGCGAACACGTCACCATCCGCCTGATCGATTTCGACGAGATCGAGAAGAACAGCTTTGTCGTCACCCAGCAATTCACCATCCGGGCGGGCAAGACCGAAAAGCGCGCCGATCTGGTGCTGCTGGTCAACGGCATTCCGCTGGTGCTGATTGAGGCCAAGACGCCGGTGCGGTCCAGCCAGAGCTGGCTCGACGCCGCCATCCAGGTCCATGACGATTACGAGAAGAACGTGCCGGAGCTGTTCGTGCCGAACGTCTTTTCGGTGGCGACCGATGGCAAGGAGTTCCGCTACGGCTCGATCCGGATGCCGGTCGATCTGTGGGGCCCTTGGCGCGACGGCGACGGCAAGCAATCGCTGGGCGAGGTGGAAAAGGCCGCCACCTCGATGCTGCGCCCGGCGATGGTGCTCGACATGCTCGACAGCTTCACGGCGTTCGCCACGCAGAAGGGCAAGCACCGCATCAAGATCATCGCCCGCTATCAGCAGGTGGACGGCGTGAACAAGATCGTCGCGCGCGTGGTGGCGGGCCAGCCGCGCAAGGGGCTGATCTGGCACTTCCAGGGGTCGGGCAAATCGCTGCTGATGCTGTTCGCCGCGCGCAAGCTGCGGCTGCACCCGGCGCTGAAGAACCCCACGGTGCTCATCGTGGTGGACCGGATCGACCTCGACAGCCAGATCTCCGGCACCTTCTACGCCGCCGACATGGCCAACATGGTGCGCACGGAAAGTCGCAAGGAACTCGCCGATCTGCTGGGCAAGGACGCGCGGAAGGTGGTGATCACCACGATCCACAAGTTCGCCGAGGCCGACGGCGTGCTGAACGACCGCGACAACATCATCGTGCTGGTGGACGAGGCGCACCGAACGCAGGAAGGCGATCTGGGCCGCAAGATGCGCGAGGCGCTGCCGAACGCGTTCCTGTTCGGCCTGACCGGCACGCCGATCAACCGCTCCGACAAGAACACCTTCTACGCCTTCGGCGCAGACACCGACGAAGGCGGCTACATGAGCCGCTACGGCCTGAACGACTCGATCCGCGACGGGGCGACGAAGGAGCTGCACTTCGAACCGCGGCTGGTGGACTTGCACATCGACCAGAAGGCCATCGAGGAGGCCTATGCCGAGCTGACGCAGGGCCTGACCGACGAGGACAGGGATCGGCTGGGCAAGGCGGCGGCCAAGATGTCGATCCTGGTCAAGGCGCCCGAACGCATCCGCGCGATTTGCGGCGACATCGCCAAGCACTTCCAGGAGAAGGTCGCCCCGAACGGCTTCGGCGCGCAGGTGGTGACCTTCGACCGTGAGAGTTGTCTGCTCTACAAACAGGAACTCGACCGCCACCTGCCGCCCGAGGTCTCGGACGTAGTGATCTCGGTCAACAGCGGCGAGCCCGAATATGCGGCCTTCAAGCGCGACCGGGATGGCGAGGAGAAGCTGCTCGACCGGTTCCGCGACCCGAAGGACCCGCTGAAGATCATCATCGTGACGTCGAAGCTGCTGACCGGCTTCGATGCGCCGATCCTGCAGACGATGTATCTGGACAAGCCGCTGCGCGACCACACGCTCTTGCAGGCGATCTGCCGGACGAACCGTCCCTATGGCGAGCAGAAGACGCATGGCCTGATCGTCGACTACCTCGGCATCTTCGACGACGTGGCGCAGGCGCTGAAGTTCGATGAGGAGGGCGTGCAAAAGGCGGTGTCGAACATCGCCGAGCTGATCAACGCGCTGCCGACCGCCCTGCAGAAATGCCTCGCCTATTTCGCGGGCGTAGACCGAAGCCTGACCGGCTACGAGGGCCTGATCGCCGCGCAGGAATGTATCCCGGACAACGACTTGCGCGACGCCTTTGCGGCCGATTTCAGCGTACTGGCGCGCATATGGGAGGCGCTGTCGCCTGATCCGGTGCTGACGCAGTACGAGACCGACTATCGCTGGCTGGCGCAGGTCTACGAATCCCTGAAGCCCTCCAGCGGCACAGGGCGGCTGCTTTGGCATCGGCTGGGCGCCAAGACCATCGAGCTGATCCACGAGAACGTCCATGTGGATGCGGTCCGCGACGACCTCGATACACTGGTTCTGGATGCCGAACTGCTGGAGGCGGTTCTCGGCAACCCTGACCCGGAAAAGAAGGCCAAGGAAATCTCGGTCAAGCTGGCGGGCCGCCTTCGGAAGCATGCGGGGAATCCGAAGTTCAAGGCGCTGGGCGAGCGCCTGGAGGACCTGAAGAACCGGCATCAGCAGGGTCTCCTGCTGTCGATCGACTTCCTGAAGGAGCTTCTGGCGCTGGCGAAAGACGTGGTGAAGACCGAGCGCGAGACGCCAGAAGAAGAGGACATCGACCGGGGCAAGGCGGCGTTGACCGAGCTGTTCGAGGAAGCACGGAACGGCGACACGCCTGTGATGGTCAAGCGGGTCGTGGACGATATCGACGAGATCGTGCGCGCGGTCAGGTTCGACGGCTGGCAAGCCACGCACGCGGGTGAACGCGAGGTCAAAAAGGCGCTTCGCCAGACCCTCTTCCGCTACAAGCTGCACCAGGACGCAGAGCTGTTTGAGAAGGCCTACGGGTATATTCGTGAATATTATTGAGGGCTTATAGGAGATGACTGCTTCCAAACATGTTCTCGGTCGACTGACCCGGGTCGATCTCCGGAATATCTGGACGAGCGAGTCCAGTGACTTCACCCCGTGGCTGGCGCGAGAAGAAAACCTGACGGTATTGGGCGAAGCGCTCAGCATTGATCTCGAGCTGGAAGCACAGGAGAAGGCCGTTGGGCCTTTTCGGGCCGACATCCTGTGCAAGGACATCGGAACCGGTGCTTGGGTACTCGTCGAGAACCAGCTTGAACGCACGGACCACAGTCACCTGGGGCAGCTCCTGACATATGCCTCAGGGCTGGAAGCGGTGACGATCGTATGGATTGCGGCCAGATTCACAGAAGAGCATCGTTCGACACTCGATTGGCTCAACAAGATCACAGACGAGAGCTTCCGGTTCTTCGGATTGGAGGTTGAGCTGTGGAGGATCGGGGACTCGCCCGCTGCACCCAAGTTCAACATCGTTTCCAAGCCGAACGACTGGTCTCGCTCCGTCGCGCAGGCCGCGAGAGCCATCGACGAAGCTGAACTGTCTGACACGCGGGTGAAACAGCGAGCCTATTGGGGCGCCTTTCATCAGGCGCTTGACCAAGCTGCAGGCGCCGTTTCCGGTGGCCGTAAGCCGCAGCCACAGTCTTGGATGGGATACTCGATCGGTCGAACCGGCTTCAACCTTGGAGCGGTAATGATCCGCCCGAAGCGACAGATCAGGACGGAACTATACATCGCGGGCGACCAGGCGAAGGCCTTCTTCCACCTGCTCCACGAACAGCAGCAAGCCATCGAGCAGGAACTTGGCTATCCCCTTGAGTGGGAGGAGCTCCCCACGCGGCGCGATTGCCGCATCTCGGTCTACATGACGAACGTCGATCCGGAAGACGAGCGAGACTGGACCCGCCAGCATGAGTGGCTGACGTCCAAGATCAACGACTTCCACAGGGTTTTTCTTGCTCGAGTGCGGGATCTGGACGCCGAAGACTGGAAGCAAGATGGCGAGTTGGACGTCTCGGCCGGAACATCTCAGATTGAAGAGTAGAGGAGTGCGAACTGCTGGCAGAGTTCGATTTATGTTCCTTCTGGGGTGCGACCCTGAAATCCAAGTGTTCAGCGCGCCATCCCATAAAACAACACAATTTCATTAGCTTATTGAAAATTCACCGAAACTGCGCAGTCAACAGGTCCGGAGAATATCGACCCCGAGAGACCACGTCCGGGCCTGCAGGCGCGGGCGACGGTTAATAGCCACACCCGCATAACCCCCGAAAACAACGGAAAAATCCGGCCGCAACCGGATCGGGAGAACGCTTTCGCGGGGGCAAGTGGCGGAGAGAAAGGGATTCGAACCCTTGAGACGGTTCCCCGCCTACACACTTTCCAGGCGTGCGCCTTCGACCACTCGGCCACCTCTCCGTGGCGCGGTTTCTACGCGCGGATGTGGTTGCGTGACAAGGGGGAAAGGAAGGTCTGGGGGCGGTTAATCGACGCCGCAGACCAGACCATGCACTGCGCGCACCGCGGCAAGCGCTGCTTCGGTCGGATTTACGGTGTAAGCAATGCCCCCCTCCCAGTTGTTGAACGCCTCCAGCGCGCTGATCGAACCGTTCCCCCAGCGCCCGTCCAGCGCGCCGGTATAGCAGCCGACACGCTGCAATTCCTGCTGCAGCGCCAGCGCCAGATTGCTGCCGTCGGGCGTGGGCGCAATGGCGTGGCCGGGGGTGCTGAGCGCGAGGTATGAGTCGAGCGCGCCGCGCGAGCCAGCACCAAAGGCGCCGTCGATCTGCCCTGTATAGGCCCCAGCGGCCTGCAAGAACTGCTGCACCCAGCGCGGCCCTGCAGACGACACCGCGTTGAAACTATCCAGCGCCATGCCCGGTTGCGAGCGGTAGAGGGCGAGGAAGGTTTGCACATAGACATCGCGTTCGCCCAACTGGTCGGCCACCATCAGCGCGCGATAGTAGCCTTCGTCATAGCCCATCTCGCCAGCGCGTTGATACAGCTGGAGCGCCGCGCGGTTGTCCTGTGCGGTGCCAATGCCGTTCTCATAAAGACTGGCGAGTTCCACCCAAGCGCGGGCAAAGCCACCCTGCCCTGCCTGCGTGTAAAGCGGTATGGCGCGGCGCGCCTCGCCGTCCCAGCGTGACACATCAAGCGCGTAAGCCGCCGACATGATAGCCTCGGCCTGATCGAAAAGCGCAGCGGCGCTTGCCTCGGGCGCAGCCTGTGCAACTGCGGACGCAGCAGGTGCAGAGGCGGCGGGTGCGGCGGCGTGGGCTGTTTCCAGTGCCTGCAACCGCGCCTCGGCGATCACCCGAAAGGTGCCATTTGGAAATTGCGCCAGATAAGCGCGGTAAAGGTTGGGGTCATTTGCGTCCTTGATTGCCTCCCAAAACGCCAGATCAAGTGCTGCATCTGCTGCAACCTGCATGGCTGGGGGCGCGGGCGCATCATCAGCCGTTAACGGCACCGCCAGATCGTCCGGTTCAGGGCGACATTCCAGCCCCGCGCCGCATTCAAGCATCGCCCCCTGTGGCGGCGCAGCGACACCAAGGTTCGAGCCACTCGAAACAGCGATATCGCCCGTGACCGGGCAATTGGCCCCCTGCGCGCAGGTCAGCAAGCTGGCACCCCCTGGCATCGAGGCCGCGCATTCAGCCGCAAGCTTTGCCAACGCCACTTCACTTGGCACAAAATTTTGATCTGTCAGGCGGGTATAATACGTCATGCAGGCATTGGTCAGCAGTTGCGCCCCGAGATAGTCGCACACCCGCTTGTGCCCCGATGCCAAAAGCGAGCCGAGTGCATTCTCGATCTGATACATTTCGCAAGCGTTCATTCGCTCTTCGGCCACGGTGGGTGCTGCCGCAACGCCCAAAACCAGGGCCAGGATCAGTTTCTTCATCTCAACCACCCCTTTCGCCTATGCCCCGCCCCCCTGCCACGGCGGGCGAATGCGCGCTGGCAAGCCCGCGCTGCTGCGCCAATCCAAAACGCGCGCCGGGGCTTTGTGAGGCCGCGTTTGCAAAGATTTCATGCCTTGCAGGCACGGGCCGCGCCACCGCATTTACGGCTGCCAGCCCATTGTTTGATATACGAATATTAGTCCTTATCTGGCCGCTGGTAAATGCGGCACAGGGTCACCGCCACGGCCTCAGCCAAGCGTGATGCTAACGCGGCGGTTCTGGCGACCTTTGTTTTCGATCTTGCCGATCCTCACAGGCCCGATCTCGGCGGTGCGCGCCACATGGGTGCCACCACAAGGCTGCAGATCAACCTGCGTGGCGCCGGCGCCGATACGGATCAACCGCACTCTACCCTGCCCCTTGGGCGGCGCGACCGACAGCGTCTTTACCAAGCCGGGGTTTGCCTCTAGCTCCGCCTCGGTGATCCAGTCTTCGCTAACCACCAGATCGCGGGCAATCATTGCGTTCAGCGCAGCCTCGACTGCTGCTACATCGTCAGGCGGCTCTGGCATGTCGAAATCAAGCCGCCCCTTGCCCGCGCCGATCTGCCCGCCCGTCACCGGTAGAGGAATCACTACGGAAAGTAGATGCAGCGCGGTATGGCTGCGCATGTGCAAATAGCGCCGCGCCCAGTCGAGCCGCTGCGTTACCTCGGCCCCCACAGGCGGTAGCGCGGCCCCTGCGCCGGTTAGCAGCACCACGCCCCCTGCCCCGGTCTTGCGCGCTTCCACGATGGCCACTTCGCCCTCGCCCCAGTGCAGCGCGCCACTGTCGCCCGGCTGGCCACCGCCGGTCGGGTAGAACAACGAGGCATCGCAGATTACGCCGCCGTCGGACGTATGCGCCAGAACCCGCGCGCTCGCTTCGCGTAGATAGGGTTGCGTGCGAAACAGCGGCAGCGTCGCTTCAGTCATCTTCCTCATCCTCACCGGGATCGTTGCGCACAAGGCGCGGGTCAGGGGGGGCGGGCGCAGGCGACGCGGGTTCGCTGGCCGTTGCGGCTTCGGGTGCGGGGGCGGGCTTGCGCGGCGGGGCGCGCAGGGTTTCGGGATTGCGCAGCCACAGATCACGCTGCGGGAACGGAATCTCGATCCCCTCACGCGCGAAGGCGGCGGCGATCTGGTGATGCATTTCCGAGGCTGTGACCAACTTGAAATTGACATCCGACAGGATCGCGCGGATCTCAAAATCAATACCGTCGGCGCCAAAACCCATGAAAAACGCCCGTGGTTCGGGGTTTAGCATCACCAACGGATGCGCATGCGCGATATCGAGCAAAATCTTCTCGATCTTGCGGGTATCACTGCCATAGGCGGCCGAAACCTTGACGATCACCCGTCCGGTCAGATTGCCCCGCGTCCAGTTTGTCACCTGCGAGGTGATGAAATCGGCGTTAGGAATGATCACATCGGTGCGGTCGAAGGTTTCGATCCGCGTCGAGCGCACCGAGATCGCGCGCACGATGCCCTGATTGCCGCCGACCTCGATCCAGTCACCTTCCGAAATCGGTCGCTCGATCAGCAGGATGATACCTGAGACGAAGTTTGAAACGATGTTCTGCAAACCAAAACCGATGCCGACCGATAGTGCACCTGCAACAATCGCAAGCGATGACAGGTCGATCCCCGCCGAGGTGATCGCAACCAGCGCGGCCAGAAACATACCGACATAGCCAAGCCCCGAGCTGATCGCGTTCTGAGAGCCTTTGTCGAGCCGCGTCTTGGGCATCACCGAGGTTTTCAGCGCCGATTGCATCAGCCGCGTTAGCGCATAACCCGCGGAAAAGACGATGGCAAAAGTCAAAAATGCAGCAGGCGAAATGCGTGTGCCGCCAATCGACACCCCGGCGCGGAAGCTTTCCCACACCTCTAGCAGATCGGATGGCCGCGCCCCCCAGATCAGCGCCAGCAGCGGCACCGCCGCCAGTGCCAGCACAAAACCCATCAGCACCGGCACCAAAGCATCGCGCGCGGCACTTTCTGAGCGCATGGCCAGTGCGTAAATATCGGCTGCAAAGCTTTGCAGCACCATCAGCGTCGCCACCAAGCCCAGCGACAAAAGCGTGGGCCAGATCAGCGCGTTCGCGGCGCTGATATAACCCACGGCCGCCAGCGTCGGCGCTACCACTGCCACCGCGATCGAGGCATTGCCGATGCCGCGCGTCAAGCGCGTGCGCAACGTCGACTCGGGCGTTTCAGAGGCAGCGGTGCGGCTATGGCGGCGCATCAATTGGCCAAAGCGGAACAGCAGGATTGCCGCCAGCACCACCAGCGGCAACTGGATCACCGCGGCGGCCGCATCGGTGGTTTGTTCCGGCACCACCATGGGCGCGTCGCCACGCAACATGCCCACCGCCAGCGCCATGCCTGCAAAAGGCACAACGCCCGCCTGAATAAAGCCCTGCACCGCAAAAAGCAGGCCCGTCATTGTAACCAGAAAACGCCCCTCGGCGCGCCGCTCCGGCAACAGCGTCAGCGGTGCATCCTCGCCGCCCTCGCGCGGAAAGACCCGCCCCCCCAGCCACCACGCGGTCAGCACCAGCAACCCGGCAAAGGGCAATTCTTCCAGAATCGCTGTGCCGCGGGTGCCAAAAAGGCCCGTGGCCTGCAACGCCGCCACCAGTGCCAGCACCCCCGCCATCGGCAACAGAATCTGCCCTAGTGACACCAGCGACGCCAACACTTGCCGCCCACGCATCGAGGTCAGCCGGACAAGGTGTTCTGACAGCGTTTCCATCCAGCCGCGCCCGCGCCAAAGCAGAACCCCCGCGACAAGCAGATAAAACGCGATTGCCGGCGCATTGTTCTTGAGTTGCACCAACCCGTCTTCCGCTTCGATACGGTCGAGGATTTCGTTGCTCACCGCTTTTGCAGCACCGCTTAGCGCCACAAAGGCGGCAGGCCAGTTGGCCGGATTAAGCGGAGTTGGGGACAGCTTCAGCAGCGCGTCAGCCTGCCGAATCCGCAAGATCGAGTCGATTTCGCGGATGATGCCGTCGGCGCGGCTCCATGCCTCGACCGCGGCCAAGCCCGGCGCTTGCAGCTTTGCCAGCTGGTCGTTTAGCTCGACCCTTCGCTGCGCGATTTCTGGTGCTTCGACCGCACCTGCCTCGGGCACGGCCCCTAATGCCGCGATCTGGCCCTTCAGCGTCTCGATCCGTGCCTTGTCGGCAACTTGTGCTGCGGCGAACTGGCTGCGCCAGTTGACGATTTCGGTGCGAAGCTGGCTTAGCGTCAGGTCCGACGCGCGCGCCGCCGCCACGCTGTCCTCGGCACGGGTGGCAACGCGGGACCAGACCGTCAGGTTCGGCGTCGTCTCCTGCGCAAGCAGCGGTGCCGCAAGCCCGACGATCAGCATCAGCGCCACAAGCCAGCGGGTCAGGGTCGAACGTTGGATCATCCTTCATACACCTCGGGCAGCGCGCGCGCCGCCCCATCAAGCCAGCCCGGAACCGGCAAATTGCGCGCACGCAGGAAATCGGGGTTGAACAGTTTTGATTGATAGCGCGTGCCGTAATCGCACAGCACTGTCACGATCGTATGCCCCGGCCCCATTTCGCGCGCCATGCGAATGGCACCCGCCACGTTGACGCCAGACGAGCCGCCAAGGCAAAGCCCCTCGTCGGCCAACAGCGAGAATACCACCGGCAATGCCTCGGTATCGGGCACGGTCCAGCTCATATCAGGGCGCATGCCTTCGAGGTTGGCGGTAATGCGCCCTTGCCCGATACCTTCGGTGATCGAACTGCCCTGCCCGCGCAACTCGCCCGTTGTGTAATAGCTGTGCAGCGCCGCGCCCTCCGGGTCAGCAAGGCCGATCTTGACGCCATTGGGCTGCAAGGCCATCGCCACCCCTGCCAGCGTGCCGCCCGAGCCCACCGCGCAGACAAAGCCATCGACCCGACCGCCGGTTTGCTCCCAGATTTCCGGGCCGGTGGTTTCCAGATGCGCTTGCCGGTTGGCAACATTGTCAAACTGGTTCGCCCAGATCGCGCCGTTTGGTTCGGTTTTCGCCAGTGCCGCCGCGAGACGGCCCGAATAGCGCACGTAATTGTTGGGCTTTGCATAGGCCGCCGCCGGCACTTGTACCAGTTCGGCACCCGCCAGCCGCAGCATGTCCTTTTTTTCCTGGCTTTGGGTTTCGGGGATCACGATCACCGTGCGAAACCCCATACTGGCCCCCACCAACGCCAAACCGATGCCGGTATTGCCTGCCGTGCCTTCCACAATCGTGCCACCGGGGCCAAGTGCACCGCGGGCAATCGCATCGCGAATGATGAACAGCGCGGCGCGGTCCTTGATGGACTGGCCTGGGTTCATGAACTCGGCCTTGCCCAGAATCTCGCACCCCGTTGCCTCAGATGCCGCGCGCAAACGGATCAGCGGCGTGTTTCCTATCGAGGTGGCAAGATCGCTGCAGATGCGCATGAAGGTTCCTTTTGCGGCAAGTTTAGTAAAGACTTAAGCTGGAGCTGACGCGGTCTCAACCCCTTAGGTCCGGCATCGCTTGCACGCGCAAGGCCGCGCGGCGCGGCGCCAGCCACAATAGCATCACCCAAAGCGGCCCGGTGGCAATTTCGCCCGTGTCCATTAATGCCTCGGCCTCGCCGAACTCTAGCACATGGCTGCGGATATCTTCGCCCTCATGGGTCAACCCGCCCGTCCCGGCGATGCCATCGGGCAGATCGCAAAGCGCCAGAAAGCTGTAAACGAATTCGGTCTTGGCACCCGGAGAGGGGTAAAACCGCGGCCCCGCGATCAGATCGCCCAGCACCAGCCCCGCTTCTTCGGCCGCTTCGCGCCGTGCCGCCGCCTCGGGCGTTTCGCCTGCATCCACCCGCCCGGCGATCGGCTCCAAAAGCCACGGGTTGGCATCGCCGCGCGCCAATGGCGCAATGCGAAACTGCTCGACCAGCAGCACCCGGTCGCGCTGCGGATCATAGGCCAAAATCACCACCACATCGGTCGAGACAAAGGCGGTGCGCTCGATCGGGGCCAACATTGTGCCGTCAAAGCCGCGATGACGCAGCCGGTAAAGCTCGAGTGAAAAGAACCCCGCATGCTCCAGATGCTGCGCTTCGATCACCACATCGCCCGGTGCGCTTTGGCGCCGCCGCGTGGCGGGCACCGGGGCACGGGCGCGTACCCGCGACGCTGCGCGCGCCAGAACCGAAGGATAGCGCGCCAGTGCCGACTCGGGCGCCACCTTCCCGATACCCGCCATGAAATCGACCGCTGCTTCGCTCACCACCTCGCCCCAACGGGCCGCCCAATCGGCCAGCACCCAAGGCGCACCTTCGCGCCAGCGACCGGCGTCGGCAAAATAAACCCGCGCGGGCACCGCCCTGCCCTCGGCCCTCACTTCCACTTCATGGATCGCGAAGGCAAAACCCGCTTCGTAATAATCAAGCCGCTCGGCATCGGCGGTGTTCAACCCGCGCACCAGCACCCCTTGCACGCCCTCGCCCCCCGCGCACAGCAGTGGGAACGGCCTGCCACCACCCTCTGCCTCGGCCTGGCGCACCGTGTGGGCGGGTAGAAACGCGGGCACCATCGCCACCTCTCGGCCCAACACCGCCGTCAGCAAGGGTGGGTGGCAAAGCGTTCCGTAAAAAAAGAAATCCACCATCAGCGCCAGCGCCGCGCGGCCATTTCGGCGAAGATGCCGGTCACCAAACCGCCCACCACCAACGTTGCCGCAATCGAGGTTTCGGCCAAGGGGCGCGCAAAGCCGATTGCCAGTGCCACGATATCGACCACAGCCTCGGTGGGCGCATCGTAATGGCGTGCCCAAGCCAGCTTGAACATCTGCATCACCGCCAGCACCAGCACCGCACCAATCACCATATAAATAGATGCGCGAAACCCAGCCAACATGCTTGAGGCATAGCCGCCCCCGGCCCGCGCTCCACATTCGCGCCAACCCACAAACACCGCTACCGGCACAGTTACCGCGAATGCGATGATCGTCGCGCGCAAGCCCGGCTCATCGGCCCGCAAAAGCCATAGCGCGGCAGCGCCGGTTAGCGCCATGAACAAAGCGGCGAAAAGCTTGGCGGCGGTTGGCATCGCGTGCCCCCTTCGGGTTGCTTTCGCGCAGTTTTCCCCAGCATTGCGCACAGTGCAAGGGGCGAAGACCATTCGCCCCAAAATGGCGGCAATTCAGCCGCGCCTAAAGCCCGCTAGCGCCGTTAGCGCGCGCGCGCGCCCTTCGGCCAATCCGACCACGGGCCGAGGGCGCGGGGCCGCCGCCTCTGTTCGCCATTGGCGCGGTGCAGCTGCATGAAAAGCCTCCGCTCCCGGTTGCCCCGGTTCCAGCCACCAGCGGCGGTATTTTCCATCGGGGTCAAACTTCGCCGCCTGCGTTGCAGGGTTGAAGATGCGAAAATACGGCGTGGCATCGGGGCCACAGCCCGCCACCCACTGCCACCCCATCGCGTTCGATGCACCATCCCAATCAACAAGGCAGTCGGCAAACCACGCAAGCCCCACCCGCCAATCTGTCAAAAGATGCTTGGTCAGATAGCTTGCCACCACCATGCGCACGCGGTTGTGCATATGCCCGGTCGCATAAAGCTCGCGCATCGCGGCATCCACCAGCGGTTCGCCGGTTTCGCCGCGCCGCCACGCCTCGGCGTCATCATTATCGCCCCGCCAGGGAAAGGCATCCCAGCCGGGTCGCCACGCGCGCCTGTCCAGATCGGGGAAGTGATACATCAGATGGGCTGCAAATTCGCGCCAGACCAATTGGCGCAGGAATGGCTCGGCCCCAGCCGCGCCTTCGTGCAGCGCCCGCAGCACCGCATGCCAGGCTTGCCGCACACCAATTTCGCCAAACGCCAGATGCGCCGACAGCCCCGAGGTGCCATCCAGCGCCGGAAAATCGCGCGCTTCATCGTAGCGCGCCAAGCCGTCGCGCAGAAACTCCGCCAGCCGGTCTGCGGCGGCATGCTCGCCCACGCTCGCGTGCCGCGCCAACACCGCGCCGCCGCGCGCAACCCCGGCATCAAGGCGCCACGCTGCCAAGCTATCGCTCTGGGGAAAGATCGGGGGGGTGGGCAAAGCCCTGGGTGCGCCAAGCGGTGGCGCCACGCCGCGTGCCGCGATCGCGCGCCAGAAGGGCGTGTAAACGCGGTATGGCCCGCCTGCCCCTGTCTGCACCTGCCAAGGCTCGGCCAAAAGCGTACCGGCGTGGCTTTTCACCGCCATGCCCTCACCCCGCAGCGCCGCCTTTACCCGCCGGTCGCGCGCCATTTCGGCAGGCGTGTAAAGCCGCCCCCAATGCAGCGCGCTTGCGCCGGTTTCAGCTATGATAGCGCGCAGCACCGCCAACGCATCGCCGCGCCGTAAAATCAGCCGCTGACCGCTTGTCTGCAGTTGCGCATCCAGTGCCGCCAACCCCTGCCCCAGCCGCCAGCGCGCCGCAGCGCCCATGGCTTCGGTTTCAGCGTCAAGTACGAACAGGCAGACGATTGGCCGCCCACCCTGCGCCGCCGCAGCAAGCGCCGGATTATCGGCCAGCCGCAGATCACGGCGAAACCACATCAGCGCGGGTGGCGCGCCATTCATCGGGCCGTTGTCATTGCCATGTCGCCCCCGCACCGGGCGCCGGGCCCGTTCAAAGCACGCGGCCGAGCGCCGCGATCAGGCGCGCCACATCCTCGCCGCTAGTGTAATGCACCGCCGAAAGCCGCAGCACGCCTTGGCCCACGTCCACCCCCATCGCTTCAAGCGGGCGGCGGGCGTAAAAATCGCCCGCCCAGCAGTTGATACCTTCACGCGCCAGCGCCTCTGACACAGGTTCCGCATCGCGTTCCAGTGCCACCGCCACAGTGGGTGCGCGCCGCGCCGCGTCACGCGGGCCGATCAGGCGCAGATCGTTACGATCCGCCAGAAAATCGAGCAGCGGTGCGATCACCGCCACTTCTTGCGCGCGCATCAGGTCGTGCACGGCAGCGGCGCGCTTGGCGGCATCCGGCTCTGGTGCAAAGTGGTGCGCGTGCAGATTGTCGAAATAATCCGCGATTCCGGCGGAGGCGGCGATTTGCGCATGGTCGGGCCCTGCGGGCGTGAAACGCTTGTAAAGCGTATCGCCGTTGAACCAGTGCGCCTGATTGGGCAACCGCTCACCCAAGGCGCGGCGGATCACCATGATGCCCTGATGCGGGCCAAAGACCTTGTAGGCCGAGAACAGATAAATGTCGGCGCCCAGCGCGGCCACATTCGGTAGCCCGTGTGGCGCATAGCTTACGCCATCAACGCAAGTGACCGCGCCGGCGGCATGTGCCATCGCCACGATCTCAGCGACCGGGTTGATTTCGCCCACCACGTTCGAGCAATGGGGAAACGCCACCAGCGCCACCCGCCCGTCAGCCAACAATGGCGCAAGCCGCGCGGGGTCTAGGTGGCCGGTGCGCGGGTCAATCTGCCATTCGCGGATTTCGACCCCATCCTCGGCCAGCCGCCGCCACGCGCCCGAATTTGCCTCGTGGTCCTGATTGGTTACCACGACCGTCTCGCCCGGCTTTAGCGCGCGGCGAAACGCCTGCGCCAGCACATAGGTATTGGCGCTGGTCGAAGGGCCAAAGCTTAGCTCATCATGCGCCACCCCCATCATCGCAGCCAGCCGGGTTCGTGCCTCGTCCATCTCTTCACCGCCCGCTTGCGCGGCGGCGTAGGGCGCGTAGGGTTGCACCTTGCGGCTGCGATAAAACCGGGTCAACCGTTCGATCACCGGCGCGCAGGCGTACGATCCGCCTGCATTCTCGAAAAACGCCTGCGCGCAAAGGCCGGGTTGCGAAAAAGCGGGAAATTGCGCGCGCACATGGCGCATATCAAGTGCTGGCAGGGTCACCGGAGGCTCCTCATTCGGGCTGGCAGCGCCAAGACGGCGCGCGCGCCATCTGGCCTTGAGCGCCGGGCGGGGTCAAGGGCCTGCGCTCATGCAAATGCTTCCCTATTTTTGCTTGTTAGAAAGCCCCCTTGGCGCTAGCGTCTAGGCGATTTATCCCAAACCCGGAAAGGACGCCGATGAAAACCACCACGTTCCTGCTGACCTCAGCTGCCATGCTTGCCCTTGCCCTTCCTGCTGGGGCCTCGGACCCGCAGCTTCTGGTATTCGACTGGGCCGGGTTTGAAGAGCCTGGTCTGTTTAGCACTTATGTCGAAAAATACGGCGATGCGCCCAGCTATAGCTTCTATGGCGACGACGACGAGGCATTCCAAAAAATCGCCTCGGGTTTTCGCGCTGATGTGGCCCACCCATGTTCGCAGATGGTGTCGAAATACCGCGACGCCGGGCTGATCGAACCTTGGGACGTGAGCCGCATTCCCGAATTCGCCAATATCGACCCGAAGTTCCTTGCCTCGCCGATTTTCAAGGATGACACGGGCGTTTGGTATATTCCCAGCGATTGGGGCGCAACTGCGGTGGCCTATAACCCCGATCTGGTGCCCGCCGAAGATGTTGCCAGCCTGCAAGTGTTCCTAAGCCCAAAATATCAAGGTCGCACGTCGCTTCCCGATAGCGCGGACGACGTTTGGGCGCTGGCCTATCTTGCCACGGGTGTGACCGACTGGACGGTTATCTCGGACGAACAGTTCAAGGCCGCCGCCGACTGGCTGCGCGAGGCGCACAAAAACGTGGCCTCCTACTGGGCCGACCCGGCCGAGATGAGCCAGATCATGGCCTCTGGCGAGGTGCTTGTGGCCTGGTCTTGGAACGACGGCGTCGCCTACCTGCAAGACGATGGCTACCCGGTTGCCTTCCAGCGTGAAGCAGTCGAGGGCTCGTCAAGCTGGTTCTGCGGCTTCGTTAACCTCAAAGACGGGCCGGGCAGCGAAGACAAGATCTATGACTTCGTCAATTCGTGGCTGCGCCCCGACGCAGGCCCGGTACTGCTGGACACGATCGGCTATGGGCACACCAACACCCACGCGATGGCGCTGGTATCGCAGGAAGACCGCGAAACAGCCGGCCTGACCGATGTGAACGCCCCAGTTCTGGCGCAAACCCCGAACGACCCGGCGATGCGCGAGCGTCAACTTGCCGAGTTCGAAATGATCAAGGCGGGCTTCTGAGCCTACCCACCCGCACAACAAAAACGCCCGGCAGTAACGCTGCCGGGCGTATTTTTTTGCCAATCGCCTAGAACAATTCTCTGGCGCTGCGGGGAACGGCCCATGCCATTCCCCGCTCGTCCATTAACGCAGGTTGCCATCAAAGCTCATCGAGGCCCCATAGGCACCCCAGTCGTAGCTGGTGACACCATTCATCTGGCTACCCTTATAGGACTCTAGCCCCGGCAAACCGAACAGCCGCACAGCGCCACCCACATTCCCGATCACGCCCGCGTGGCGCGCCGCTTCGCAGATGTCGCTATCGGTGACATAGGGGTTCGAGCCCCAAACCGGCCCGGCTGCCACAGAACCCGCAGTACCGCAGACGCAATCATGCGTGCTCGCCCCTACCGGAAACTTGCCACAAACCGGCCCGTTTGCCATCGGCATCGGCATCGGCGCGACAGGCGTGGCCTGCACAAACTCGATCGAGCTGGAATACGAACCCCAATCCGACGAGGTAACGCCGTTTTGCGTGGTTGAGCTGTATTTCTCAAGTCCCGGGCGTGCCACAACGTGAACGTCGCCACCCGCCAGACCCACCGCGCCTGCATGAAGCGCCGCGGTGCAAATGCTGCTGTCCGAGGTATAGGTGCCACTGCCCCAGACTGACCCGTCAAAATCGTTCGGCGCGCAGGTGCAGGCATATTCCGTCTGATCCGAGGGCATGTTGTAAGCACATCCCGGCAAGCGCTGCGTGATCGCCTGCCCCGGCAAATAGAACTCGATGCTTTCCGAATACGAACCCCACTCGCTTGAGGTGATACCGTTCTGCGTGCTTGAAGGATAACTGCCCTGCCCCGGCTGCATCACTACGCGAACTTCGCCACCGGCCTTGCCGAGATAGCCCGCATGTTTGGCCGCAGTGCAAATGTCGCTGTCAGACGTATAGATATCTGTGCCCCAGATCGACCCGTCGCCGCGCCCTGCGGGGCAGAAGCAATTGTACTCTGCTTGCCCCGAGGGGTAGCTGTAGCTGCATTCCGGTAAAGTCTGCGCCCCGGCGGTGCCTGCCGATGCAAAAAATCCGATGCCAAGCATCAGCGCCCCAATACCCGGCGCCAGAAGCCAACGTGTCGCCGTCATGATACGTGCGCGCATGTCAACACTCCTCCTATAAAAACCACTCCCTAGTCTGTTCTCGTATGCTACCCCCGCGAACTGTTTTTGCGAAAGAAAATCCACAGCAAAGCGCGCGCTTGCGGCGCCGCCCACCGGCCCCTATATTGGCCCTGTGCGGGGCAACCCGGACTATGGACATAAACGCGCTCGTAATACGCGGATCGGACCCGGGGGCGGTACCCGGCGGCTCCACCAATACTCCCTCATTGGGGGCGGAGGGGGCCGAAACAGGATCGACGAACGTCTAAAGGGGTTATGCTTTGTCTCGGTGAGCTACCACCGTTATCGGTGCAAAAGTACAGTTGCCAATGACAACCGTGCTCCGGCAATGGCTCTGGCTGCGTAAGCAGTTCGAGTCGCCGAAACTAAGTCCTTAGGCTTAGCAGCTTAAGGCGGGGTCCGCAGGCACCTGGCAACAGAAGCCTGCACCTTCTCACCCTTGCCACGACAGTTACCTTGCGGCGCGACCCTGTGATCGGCTTTGCCTGCACGCGGCGCATAGCCCAAAGGCGCCGTGAATGATTGACTGCCTGCTCCCCTTCCGGCTGCGCCAAATGCTGGGCTATCCCTTCATGAGCAGAAGGTGCGCCGATGCTCTCTTTCAGTCAGGGCGTGCTAGAGGGTAAAACCTGCGGCGCGGTGCATCTGCACAAGTAGTGACGATCGCGGGTAGCGCATCTGCACGCGCGATGATTGAACATTTCATCGCCCCGCTTTATTTCGCCGTCGCGCCCCTTTAAGGTGGATTCGCAGGCAAGAAGGTGACGCATGACGCAATCGATCGACTACGGAAACCTGATGCATCGTGCCATGCGCGGCCTAATCCAGCAGGTGCTGGAAGGTGTCGCGGCCGATGGGCTGCCGGGTGAGCATCATTTCTTCATCACCTTCGATACCCGCCACCCTGATGCAAAGCTGGCAGACTGGCTGCGCGCGCGCTACCCGGAAGAAATGACGGTGGTGATTCAGCACTGGTTCGCCGATCTGGTGATTGACCCCGAAGGCTTTGCAATCACGCTCAACTTCGGCGACGCGCCCGAGCCGCTTTACATTCCCTTCGACGCGGTGCGCACCTTTGTCGATCCTTCGGTCGAGTTTGGCCTGCGCTTCGAAACGCAGCCAAGCGACGATGACGACGAAGACGAGGACGAAACCGATCTTGAGGTTGAAGAAACCCGCGCCGAAGCAGAGGTTGTCTCGCTCGACACCTGGCGCAAATAGGCGCCACGCGGCAGCGCTGTGGCTGCAGACACAAACTGTTAGCGCCGCAATTCGCGCTACGGCGCGATTCCTGACCCCTCGCCATGAATCGGGGTTTGTTCCCAGCCGAAAAATCGCATAGCACTTGCCCCGATCGATTGAAAAACGGGGCATCCGCCATGACCAATACCCGAACCGAAACTGACAGCTTTGGCCCGCTCGACGTGCCGGGCGACAAATACTGGGGCGCACAAACGCAGCGCTCCATCATCAACTTTCCAATCGGTTGGGAACGCCAACCCGTCGCCATTGTGCGCGCGCTGGGGGTCATCAAGAAGGCCGCAGCCGAAGTGAACATGGCCACCGGTGCGATCGATACAAAGCTGGGCCAGGCTATTGCCGCAGCCGCAGCAGAGGTGATGGCAGGTAAATTCGACGACAACTTCCCACTGGTGGTCTGGCAAACGGGCTCAGGCACGCAATCGAACATGAACGCCAACGAGGTGATCTCGAACCGCGCTATCGAGATGCTGGGCGGCCAGATGGGCTCTAAAAAACCGGTCCACCCAAATGACCATGTGAATATGGGTCAAAGCTCGAACGACACCTTCCCCACCGCGATGCACGTCGCCATTGCCATGATGGCGCGCGACGTTCTGCTGCCGGGTCTGGAAAAGCTGCGAGCGGCGCTGTCGGCCAAATCGGTCGAGTTCAAGGACATCATCAAGATCGGCCGCACCCACACGCAGGATGCCACGCCTCTAACGCTTGGGCAGGAGTTTTCTGGCTACACCCAGCAGGTCGCGCAAGGCATCATGCGGGTCAACAAGATCCTGCCCGAGATTTACGAACTTGCGCAGGGCGGCACGGCCGTCGGCACCGGGCTCAACACCAAAAAGGGCTGGGATGTAGCGATCGCCGCGAAAATTGCTGAAATCACCGCGCTGCCTTTCGTGACCGCGCCGAACAAGTTCGAAGCGCTCGCCGCACATGACGCGATGGTGATGTTTTCGGGCGCCCTCAAAACCGTAGCTGCCAGCCTTTTCAAGATCGCCAACGACTTGCGCCTTCTGGGCTCTGGCCCGCGCTCGGGTCTGGGAGAACTGATCCTGCCGGAAAACGAACCGGGCAGCAGCATCATGCCCGGCAAGGTCAACCCGACCCAAGCCGAAGCGCTGACAATGGTTTGCGCTCATGTCATGGGCAATGACGCGGCAGTAGGCTTTGCCGGCAGCCAAGGCCACTTCGAGCTCAACGTCTACAACCCCATGATGGCCTATAACGTGCTGCAATCGATGCAGCTTTTGGGCGATGCGGCGGCCAGCTTTACCGACAACATGGTGGTGGGCACCAAAGCCAACATCGCGCGGATCGACAAGCTGATGAAAGAATCGCTGATGCTGGTTACCGCACTTGCCCCCACCATCGGCTATGACGCCGCCACCAAGGTCGCCAAAACCGCGCACAAGAACGGCACCACCCTGCGAGAAGAAGCGATTGCTTTGGGCTATGTCGATGGCGAAACCTTCGACCGCATCGTGCGCCCCGAACATATGGTTGGCCCCGAGGACTGACGATGGCAGAGGTGGTCAGACTCAAGACCGCAAAAAAACGCCTTGCGCGCGCGAAGATTGCCGCGCAAGGCGCGGAAAATGCAGCGCGTTTTGGCAAAACAAAGGCTGAAAAACTCCACGAAGCAGCCGAGGCGGCGCGCGCCCGCGCCGCCCTCGACGCCCATCTGCGCGAACCATGAGCCGCCCGCAAAAACATTCGCTGACCCTTTCCGGGCACCGAACAAGCGTCTCGCTCGAACCCGAATTCTGGCTCGCCTTTCGCGAAATTGCAGCCCAATCTGGCAAGGGCATCAATGCGCTGGCCGCCGAAATTGATGCATCCCGCGGCGCGGATACCGGCCTTGCCTCAGCAATAAGGCTGCATGTTTTGGCGACTCTGCGCGCG
The DNA here is from genome assembly GCA_002421605.1 of Rhodobacteraceae bacterium UBA6213. Lineage (GTDB taxonomy): Bacteria > Pseudomonadota > Alphaproteobacteria > Rhodobacterales > Rhodobacteraceae > UBA6213. The sequence continues at coordinate 28,381 of DISJ01000008.1, forward strand.
CCCTGACCTGCTTCAGTCCAAATATCCGCCCGCCGCAGGCGGCGCGCGGCACGCGCGCTCACTCAAAGGACAAGGCGCTTCGGACTTCTTGCTCGCAATGCGCCGCCAGCGCCTTGCGGCTTGCAAAATCTTCCACCCGCACGGGGGCGTGAAACACCACCTCGACCTCGCCCTGCCGCCAGCGTGACAGCACCGCCATCAAATGCGGCCCAAGCGTCATGTCACCCCACCAGCCATAAAAGCGCGGGTCCTCACCGGCGGGCGCGCGATAGATCACGCTAACCGGTTGCACCCGCATTTCGCGGCCCAGTCCTCCATTGAAGAACGCACTGAAAAGCGTTGATTTAAAATGCAAAACATGCCGGCCATCGGTCGACGTGCCCTCTGGAAAAAACAGCAGACGATGACCCGCCTTCAGGCGCTGCTCGAACAGTGCCTTCTGCGCTGCGGCCTCGCGGGGATCGCGGCGGATGAACACAGTCCCGGTGGCACGCGCCAGCCAGCCTATACCCACCCAGCCCGCAACCTCCGCCTTGGCAACAAAATAGACCCGCTGACAGGCGTTGAGCGCGAAAATATCGAGCCAAGAGGAATGGTTGGCCACCACCGCCCCCATTCGCCCCAGCGGGTGACCATGTACGCGGTAGTGAATGCCAAGAATGAAAAGTGCTGCGCGGCAGACGCCTTGGGTAATCCAAGGGGTCAATGGCCGTTTCATGCGAAACAGTGGCCACTCGATCAGCCGCACGAGCAACAGCACCGCCAGCCCGCCAAACACCACCGCCACAAGCACACCGCCCCGCAAAAGCCCGAAGGCGCGTGCCAGCGGTCCGATCGGTTGCAATATCTGCGGCGGCGCGTCGCGCCAGGTGGTCATGCCAGCGCCTCCCGGCGGCGCGTATAAAAGCTGTGATGGCGCTGGTTCATCGCGGCGGTGTCCATCATCAACAGCACATCAGTAGTGTTGAAATCAAAGTCGATGAATGCGCCTTCGCCGACAAAGCCACCCGCCCGCAGATACGCTTTGATAAGCGATGGCATCTGCGCCATCGCGCGGCCTCGGTTAAGCGATTCGGCGGGCATCAAATCCATATGTTGGAAATGAGCAGGCAAGGCGCGGGCGCGCAGCGCGGGGGGCGCAAGGTGGTAGTGATGCAGCCACGAGAGCGGTTCTGCCAGCGCTTCGGCGTCGGTGCCATGAAAACTCGCCACACCGAACATTACCTCTATGCCATTGGTCAGCACATATTCGGCCAGCCCGTTCCAAAGCAGGTAGAGCGCCGCAGAGCCGCGATAGTCGGCATGCACGCAAGAGCGCCCAACTTCAACCAGCCGCCTGCCGGTGGCGCGCAGCAGCGCAAGATCGTATTCGCCGTCGCAATAAAACCGTCCGAACTCTGCGGCACGCTCGCCCGGCAGCAGCCGGTACACCCCCACAACATGGTCAAGTGCGCCCGCATCACGCGCCGGATCGACCAGCACCAGATGATCGCAGATGGCGTCGAATTCATCCTGCTCCAGCCGCTCGGCGCAGGCCGCGCCCTTGCACTTCGCCCCAAGCTCTTTGACAAACACGTTGAAACGCAAGCGCTGCGCCGCTGCCAGATCAGCAGGGTCGCGCGCAAGACGAAGCTGCAGTTGATTTGTTTCGGAGGTCATTTCGCCGCGGATCAGCATGGTTAGCCTGTTTTCTAGGGTTGCAGGCGTCGCAATGCAAGGCGCACGCCCAGACAACAATGCCGCAGCCCGCGCAGGTTTTGCACGCGCGGGTAACGATTTCTTAACCTTGCGGCCCGAAGACAAGCTGAAGCTGCACCTTGTCGCCATTCAGCACCTGCTTGCCCGCATGTTCGAAATTGACAGTGATCCTGCCGTCGAAGGCCGATTGCACCTGGCCAAGGCCCCATTCGGGGTTGCTGGGGTGGCGCACCAGCATGCCGGGGTGCAAAATGGCGTTTGACCCTTTCCCAGAGAGGTTGCTCATGGCGGATGACTCCCTTCCCGCGGCGGCCGACCTTGCCGCATTAGTCGGCTCGCGACTCTGCCACGATCTTATCAGCCCACTGGGCGCGATCGGCAATGGGGTCGAGCTTTTGGGGCTTTCGGTGGGTGGCGCGGGCAGCCCCGAGCTTGCGCTGATCGGCGATAGCGTCGCGCACGCTAACGCACGACTGAAATTTTTCCGCGTGGCATTTGGGCAAGCGGGGGGCGAGCAGAGGCTAGGGCAGCCCGAAATCGCAACACTATTGGCCGATCTTGCGCGCGGTGGCAGGCTTGAATTTCACCTGCAGGCAGTGGGTGACCAATCGCGGCGCGAGGTTAAGGCAGTGTTTCTGTCACTGCTTTGCTTTGAGAGCGCGCTGCCTTGGGGCGGCAAGATTACGATTGCCCGCAGCGGCGAAGCTTGGGCGCTGCAAGGCCAAGCGCAACGTATCAAGCCTGAGCCCGCCCTTTGGGCGCGACTGGACGGCGGCGCGGCAGGTGCGCCCCTTACGCCCGCGCAGGTGCAGTTTGCGCTGCTGCCGCGCGAAGTTACGCGATTGGGGCGCACCCTCGCGTGGGAAATCGACGATACCTGCGCCACGATCACCTTCTAAGCGCGCGCGCATTCAGGGGCGAATGGTGCCATCACCCGTGACGAGGTATTTGAAGCTCGTCAGTTGCTCGGCGCCGACCGGGCCGCGCGCGTGCAGCTTGCCCGTGGCGATGCCGATTTCGCCACCCATGCCAAACTCACCACCGTCGGCAAATTGGGTCGATGCGTTTTGCAGCAGTATGGCCGAATCGAGCCGGGTGAAGAAACGCGCGGCGGTGGCCTCATTTTCGGTCAGGATCGATTCAGTGTGCCCCGATCCGTAGTGGCGGATATGCGCGATGGCCTCATCGACGCCATCGACCAATTTTGCCGCAATCACCATGTCAAGAAACTCGCGCCCAAAGTCTTCAGGCGTTGCCTTGACGGTGCCGGGGATCTTGGCAAGCGCGCCCTCGGCGCGCACTTCGACGCCCGCATCAAGCAGGTCTTGAATGAGCACCGGCCCGTGCTGGGTATAAAAGCGCCAATCAATCAGCAGGCATTCGGCAGCACCGCAGATGCCGGGGCGGCGCGTTTTGGAGTTGAGCACCACGCGGCGCGCCTTTTCCAGATCGGTGTCGCGGTCAACGTATACGTGGCAGATCCCTTCGAGGTGCGCGAATACCGGCACCCGTGCCTCGGCCTGCACAAGACCGACAAGGCCCTTGCCGCCGCGCGGCACGATCACGTCAATATAGGCGGTGGCGCGTAGCATTTCGCTGACCGCCGCGCGATCGCGCGTGGGCACCAGCTGAATCGCCGCTTCGGGCAGCCCGGCCTGGCGCAGCCCTTCAAGCATGCAGGCATGGATCGCCACCGAAGAATGAAAGCTTTCCGAACCACCGCGCAGGATGACCGCATTCCCCGCCTTGAGGCAGAGCGCGCCGGCATCGGCGGTGACATTGGGGCGCGATTCGAAGATCACGCCAATCACGCCAAGCGGTGTGCGCACGCGCTGGATATGCAGGCCCGAGGCCATATCCCATTCGGCCATCACCTGCCCCACCGGGTCAGGCTGGGCCGCGACAGCGCGCAACCCATCGGCAATGGCAAGAATGCGTCGCTCATCCAGCATAAGCCGGTCGATCATCGCGGGCGAAATGCCTTTGGCCTCGGCATAAACGAGGTCTTCGCAATTCGCCTCAAAGATCGCCACGTGATTGCGGCGGATGGCGTCCGCCGCACCGATCAGCGCTGCATGCTTGCGCTCGGCGCTGGCAAAGGCCAGTTCCGCCGCCGCCGCCCGCGCGGCCGCGCCGACTTTGGCCATAAGGGCGGGAATGTCGCTTGTATCTGTCATCTTGGCACCTCGGTCCCGATATAGCGGGCGTCGCGCTGGCGCGAAAGGCGCAGCGCGGCTGCTTTTGCCACAGCTTTGCAAGCCGCAGCAACAGGGGCAAACCCCTCTCGCGCACGCCGCACCCCAAAATACCGCTCACTCAAGGGCGCAAGCGCGCCGATCTGCTCTGCCTTTAGCGAGATCTGACCTGAGATTCGTTTCGGCGCCAAATCTACAAAGAGGGGAAATGGCGCGGTTGACGGGGCTCGNNCTCGAACCCGCGACCCCCGGCGTGACAGGCCGGTACTCTAACCAACTGAGCTACAACCGCGCATATGCCCGCAGGAACCCCCGGTTCCGGCGTGCAGCGGTCTTAGCGATGGGGGTATGCGGCGTCAAGCGGAATGCAGCAGCTAATTCGCCACCCTTTTGCAGCACGCACGTCACACTCGGTGCGCGATGTCGTTCAAATGCAATGCTCGCTTGGCGGAAATCCGCCGCAAGGTTAACGTTTCGGAACAATCGGGGGTTTGGAGTGGCAACAGTGGCGCTAACGCGCAGAAAAATCTTGGCGCGCGTGCTTTCCGGTGCCTTCACCGCGGGCCTTGGTTTGCCGGCAAGCAAGGCGCGGGCAAGTGACCCTGCAGACCTTCCGATGCCTGCGCTGACCGAACAGCACGACGTTGTCATCGTCAACTCGGTGCTAACCGACAAGCCCTTCGTCGCGCTGACCTTTGATGATGGGCCGCATCCGGTGCACACGCCGCGCCTGCTGGACATTCTGCGCACCCATAACGCGACGGCCACCTTTTACGTGGTCGGGCAAATGGTGCGCCGCTACCCCGATGTGGCCAAACGCATCGCCGACGAGGGCCACGAGATCGGCAATCACACCTGGTCGCACCCACATCTTTGGGACCTTGGTGATAACGATGTGCTGCAAGAGATCGACCGCACGAACGAAGTGATCTGGCGCACAACCGGGTTCTTGCCGGTCACGATGCGCCCCCCTTACGGGGCGATCAGCAAATATCAGTCGCAGATGGTACACGCAAACCGGCTGCTGCCCACGGTGATGTGGTCGGTCGACCCCTCCGATTATCGCCGCCCTGGCTCTGACGTCGTTGCAAGCAGGATCGTCACCAAGGCGCGCAGCGGCTCGATCGTGCTGGCGCACGACATCCACGGGCCCACGGTCGATGCCATGCCTGCCACGCTTGAGGGGTTGGCAGCGGTGGGGTTGCAAGCGACCAGCATGTCCCAGCTGCTGGGCTGGCACCGTTGGGGCAAGATGCAGATGGCAGCGCGCGCCACTCCCGCCTGGCCGCGTGGACGTGACGACGACTGAATTGGCAAAGGCGTGGGGCTGGTGGGTGATGAGAGGGTCGAACTCCCGACATCCTCGGTGTAAACGAGGCGCTCTACCACTGAGCTAATCACCCGACGCCGCGCCAATACCCCGTGCCCGCGCGCCTTGCAAGTGCTGGCAAACAGAATACGGGGGCCTCGCGCGCCATTGGTGCACCGCGTAGTGTCACAAAGCAAAACGCGCGCCAAAAAAAGGCGCGCGTGCGAAAAGATGGTGGGTGATAAGGGATTTGAACCCCTGACATCTTCGATGTGAACGAAGCGCTCTACCGCTGAGCTAATCACCCGGTGCGCGGCGTAATAGCCTCAGTCATCGTCTTCTGCAAGGGATTCGTCGGCGGTTTTCTTGCCCTTGCCGGGTTTTGCCTCACCGCCCCGGCGCAGCTTGATCACCAGCATTTCGCCATCCTTCACATCAACCTGGCGGCTGACGCGGGCTTTGCCGAATTGCGGCAACACAACTGCTTCGCCGTTGGAGAATGCTTCGCTCAATACCTTCAGCGTAGCGTCGATCACTGTCTGGGCGTCTTTCTTCTTCGCGCCCGAACGCGTCAGGACACGCTCCAGAAAATCTTTGCGCCGAAGTGTCGGGCTGTCGTCACCACCGCCAGAACCCGGCAACGGCGCGCTGGCAACCGCAGCATCCGCCTGAAGCGGTGCCACTACTGAAAATGGCTGCACGATTGTTGGCCTTGGGTTAGGCGCGACGGCAAGCACCGCCGCAGGCTTGGCGGCGAGTTTGCGCTTCGTCGCGGGCTTCGCGGCGGGTTTTGTCGCGCGTTTGCGGGGTTGCTTGCTGGCCGCATCGACCGGCGTTGGAGCTTTGGTCATGTCGACATCCGTTTGTTTCTATACTGGCAACAGAGTATGCGGGTGCCCACGAACAATCCACAGCAATCTGAATTTTACCCAAGCTCGGGCGTTGCGAAAATGCCATGATCGCGGCAGCTTGCGACGCGGTATTGTTGACGCTGCGCACCGAGAGGTGCAGGGTCCGCCAGTAATTTATCACCCCCTATTGGGAGCTGCTTAACATGCGTAAAATGCTGCTTGCTGCCGCGCTGCTCGCCGGCACCACCTCGGCCGCCCTTGCCGGTGGCTATATTGCCCCCACGGTCGCCGCAGAGCCGGTCGTTGCCGCCACGCCGTCCTCGAACACGGCGCTTGTGCCGATCATGATTTTGCTTCTGGTCGGGCTGGTCTATGCGAGCTCGGGCTCTGACAAAGACTAACGCGCGTCAAGGTCAACACGACAGGGGCGAGCGCCAAAGGCGGCGGTCGCAGCGTGGGATTTTGCCGCTTTGCGCAGCGCAGCAAAGTAAAGCGTGTGCGCAATGGCACAGGTTGCCGGGGTCAGTTAAGCAAGCCACCAATTGTTGTTGACCAGTGCCGCGAATATGGTAACGCCGGGGCAAGGCAATCTAAACTCAGGAGTATCTCATGCGTAAACTTCTTCTTGCTTCGGCCATCGCGGCCGTTACTGCTTCTTCGGCACTCGCCGGTGGCTACGTCGCCCCGGTCATGGCCCCGGCCCCGGTTGTGGTCGAAAAAGGCTCGTCAAGCTCGGCTGGCATCTGGATTCCGCTGGCGCTGCTGGTTATCATCGGCGTGATCGTTGCAAACGACGACGACGAGCCGATCGAGTGATATCGTAACCAGAACGCAAAGGCGCATCCCGCTTGGGGTGCGCCTTTTTTGTTGCGCGCTCGACAATTCCTTTTCAAGGCGATTGACTGGCACAGCCCTCACGCGCGAAGCTTCGACCGTGCTTCAAAACGAGGGATACCCCATGCGCAAACTACTTCTAGCGTCGGCCATTGCCGCCGTCACTGCATCTTCGGCACTCGCCGGTGGCTACGTCGCCCCGGTCGTCGCCGCCGCCCCGGTTGTGGTCGAAAAAGGCTCGTCGAGCTCGGCTGGGCTTTGGATTCCGTTGGCCCTGCTGTTGATCATCGGCGTGATCGTTGCGAACGACGACGATACTCCGCCATCGACGACGGGCGGGTGAACTAAGTGCATTAGATGGCGCATCCCGCTTGGGGTGCGCCTTTTTTGTTGCACAATATGGCGGTTTTTGTCACCAACTTGACTGCATCACTGGCTTCCGCGATGGTCACCACACGTTTTGTTTTCAAGGGAAACCCCATGCGCAAACTTCTCCTCGCCTCGGCCATCGCGGCCGTTACCGCCACCTCCGCCTTCGCTGGCGGTTACGTCGCCCCGGTTGTCGCCGCGGCCCCGGTTGTTGTCGAAAAAGGCTCGTCGAGCTCGGCCGGCATCTGGATTCCGCTGGCGCTGCTGGTGATCATCGGCGTGATCGTTGCAAACGACGACGACAAAGAACCAATCTGAGCCTTGCTCAGACGACACCGCTAATTGCGACAAAAGCGCATCCCTTGGGGTGCGCTTTTCATTTAGGGGGGCGCATTTCAAAACTGGTCTTGACCCCACCTGCCCCAAGGAAGACTGTCTACGCATAGCAAACCTGCAGGAGGCCTATCATGCGCAAATTTCTTCTCGCAACAGCAGTCGTGGCCGTCGCCGCCACCTCGGCCATCGCCGGTGGTTACGTTGCCCCCGTTGTTGCCGCGGCCCCGGTTGTGGTGGAAAAAGGTTCGTCGAGTTCGGCTGGCCTCTGGATTCCGCTGGCGCTGCTGTTGCTCATCGGCGTGATCGTTGCGAACGACGACGATCCGGTAGAAATGCACGACTCGATGGGCTCATAACCGCGGAATAGAACCAGTTTGTTCGCTAGCGTAGACGACACCGTTAATAGCGACAAAAGCGCATCCCTTGGGGTGCGCTTTTCATTTCACCAAGCGCGCTTTTCACGCCGCGCTTGACCGCGCCCGCCGCAATGGCGCATCCTGACGCAAGGTTAACTTGCAGGAGGGATATCATGCGCAGACTTCTTCTGGCGTCAGCTATCGCCGCGGTCGCCGCCACCTCGGCCATCGCCGGTGGTTACGTCGCCCCGGTTGTTGCTCCAGCCCCGGTTGTGGTTGAAAAAGGCTCGTCGAGTTCGGCTGGCATCTGGATACCGCTGGCACTGTTGCTGGTCATCGGTCTGATCGTCGCCAACGATGATGATGGAATCGATGAGTCTGAAGCAAGCGATATCCGGCTGAAAACCGACATCACGCGGGTCGGCACCGCCGCGAACGGATTACCGCTCTATCATTTCCGCTATCACGGCCTTCCAGCGGTTTACGAAGGCGTCATGGCGCAAGACGTGCTGGCGCGCTTCCCTGACGCTGTGGTTGTGCGCCCCGGCGGAGTACTAGCGGTGAAATACGATATGCTCGGGCTCGAGATGAAGGTCGTTCACTAACCCGCTGACATATCATGCAAAAGGCGCGCCAATGGCGCGCCTTTTTTGGTTTCGCCTTAGTGGGCAACCGTGCCCTGTGCTTCTGGTTCGTTGCCGCGCGCGGCTTGCGCCGCCTCTTCGGCCAACTCGTCCCAGATGATCGGCTCAGGTGCACGCACCAGCGCACGCGCCAGCACCTCGCGCACGTGCGACACCGGCACCAGCTCTAACCCAGCCTTAACATTGGCCGGTATCTCTGCCAGATCCTTGGCGTTTTCTTGCGGGATCAGCACGGTCTTGATGCCCCCCCGCAGCGCCGCGAGCAGCTTTTCCTTCAGGCCCCCGATTGGCAGCACATTGCCACGCAGAGTAACCTCACCAGTCATCGCCACCTCGCGGCGCACCGCGATACCGGTCAGCACCGAGACGATCGAGGTGACCATGGCAACACCCGCGCTTGGTCCGTCTTTGGGCGTTGCACCTTCGGGCACGTGCACGTGGATATCGACCTTTTCAAACACCGTCGGCTTGACCCCGATTTCGGGCGCGATCGAGCGCACAAAGCTGGAGGCCGCCTCGATCGATTCCTTCATCACGTCGCCAAGCTTGCCGGTGGTCTTCATCCGCCCCTTGCCGGGCAGCTTCAGCGCCTCGATCTGCAGCAAATCGCCCCCAACCGAGGTCCAGGCAAGCCCGGTGACGACACCCACCTGATCCGCCTCTTCGGCCAGGCCAAAGCGGAAACGCGGCACGCCAAGGAAGTGCTCGACCAATTCGGGCGTCACATCGACCGACTTGGTCTTGCCCTTGAGGATCTCGGTCACAGCCTTGCGCGCCATCTTGGCGATTTCGCGTTCAAGGTTCCGCACCCCCGCCTCGCGGGTGTAGTGGCGCAAAATCTCGGTCAAGGCACCGTCACTGACTGAAAACTCGCCTTTCTTCAGCCCGTGCGCCTTGATCTGCTTGGGCAGCAGGTGCTGGCGCGCGATTTCGCGCTTTTCATCCTCGGTATAGCCTTCGATCGGAATGATCTCCATGCGGTCCAAAAGCGGGCTCGGCATGTTGTAGCTGTTCGCCGTGGTCAGAAAGAGCACGTTCGAGAGGTCATATTCGACCTCCAGATAGTGGTCGGTGAAGGTCGAGTTCTGTTCCGGGTCCAATACCTCAAGCATCGCGCTGGCCGGGTCACCGCGGAAATCCTGCCCCATCTTGTCGATTTCATCCAGCAAGATCAGCGGATTGGTAGTCTTCGCCTTTTTCAGCGCCTGAATGATCTTGCCCGGCATCGAGCCGATATAGGTGCGCCGGTGCCCACGAATTTCGGATTCGTCGCGCACACCGCCCAGGCTGATACGGATGAACTCGCGCCCCGTGGCACGCGCCACCGAACGACCAAGCGAGGTTTTACCCACGCCGGGCGGGCCGACAAGGCACAGGATCGGGCCATGCAGCTTGGTCGAGCGCGCCTGCACCGCAAGGTATTCGACGATCCGCTCCTTGACCTTTTCCAGCCCGTAGTGATCGGCGTCCAACACCGTTTCAGCCGCCGTCAGGTCTTTCTTGACGCGGCTTTTCACGCCCCATGGAAGGGCGAGCAGCCAGTCGAGGTAGTTGCGCACCACAGTCGCCTCGGCGCTCATCGGGCTCATGGCCTTCAGCTTTTTCAGCTCGGCCTGCGCCTTTTCGCGCGCCTCTTTCGAGAACTTGGTTTTCTTGATGCGTTCTTCCAACTCGACCAGTTCGTTCTGGCCTTCTTCGCCATCACCCAGCTCGCGCTGGATCGCCTTCATCTGTTCGTTGAGGTAGTATTCGCGCTGGGTGCGCTCCATCTGCGTTTTCACGCGCGATTTGATCTTTTTCTCGACCTGCAGCACCGACATTTCGCCCTGCATCAGGCCATAGACCTTTTCCAGCCGCTCCGAGACGTTGAGCGTCTCCAGCAAGTCCTGTTTTTGCCCGACTTCGATGCCGAGGTGGCCGGAAACGAGGTCCGCCAGCTTGGCCGCGTCCTGCGCCTCGGCAATCGCGGTCAGGGCGTCTTCGGGGGTGTTCTTCTTGATCTTCGCGTAGCGTTCAAACTCTTCACCAACCGAGCGCAGCAACGCCTTGGTGGTGGCGCTGTCGCCTTCCACCTCGTTCAACACTTCGGCGCGCGCTTCAAAGAAGCGGTCATTGGGCACGAACTCCGCAATCCGCACACGCGTCTTTCCCTCGACCAGCACCTTGACCGTGCCATCGGGAAGCTTCAGCAATTGCAGCACATTGGCCAATACGCCCGTGCGGTAGATACCCTCTACGTCAGGGTCATCCACGCCGGGGTCGATCTGGCTGGCCAGCAGAATCTGGCGGTCTTCCGACATCACCGCCTCTAGCGCGCGGACCGATTTTTCACGGCCCACGAACAGCGGCACGATCATGTGTGGAAACACCACGATATCGCGCAGCGGCAATACCGGGTAAGTCGTCGCGAGGATCTCGTTCATCTATTTTCCTCTCTGGCAAAAGGCATCGGCCCCGACCTCGGCAGCCTGACCTTTCCCACTGATGTCCCAATATCTAGGGGTGCCAATGTTGCGTATCAACCCATCTTGGAATGCGGCGTGCAAATTGGCCGCCATCACTTAACGCGCCAGCAACAGTTCGGCGCGCAGCCCCCCCAGCCGCGTGCTTGCGCCCAAGCGCAATTCTCCACCATGCGCGCGCGCCACATCTGCGGCTATGGCAAGCCCAAGCCCCACACCTTGCCCGCTGTTCTGATTGCGTGCAGCGTCCAGCCGGGTGAACGGGCGCAAGGCTTCGGCGCGATCTGCCTCGGCAATGCCGGGGCCATCGTCCTCAACCACAATCGAAAGCCGGTTGGCACTGAGCCGCGCTGAAACCTCAACCCGGCGGGCGTGGCGCGCGGCGTTGCCCAAAAGGTTCTCCAGCGCCCGGCGCACCGCCTCGGGGCGAAATGTCGCTAGCCCATCACAATCGACATCGCGCAGCTCAACCTGTTGGCCGGCGCGGCGCGCATCGGCCACCACCGCGGTCAGAAAAGCCGCTGCGTCGCAGGCAACAGGCGGGGTGTCAGCGGCATCGGCGCGCGCAAACTCAAGGAAGGAATCAACCAGCCTGCCCATTTCGACAACGTCGCGTTCCATCGCCGCAACTTCAGGGCCCTCGGGCATCATCGACAGGCCCAGTCGCAGCCGGGTCAGCGGCGTGCGCAGATCGTGGCTTATGCCCGACAGCATCAGGGTGCGCTGCTCTATTTGCCGCTCGATGCGCGCCCGCATCGCCAGAAACGCGGCCCCCGCGGCGCGCACTTCGGTGGCGCCGCGCGGCTGATAGGGCAAGGTGCGGCCTTTGCCAAAAGCTTCTGACGCCGCCGCGAGCCGGGTGATCGGGCGCAGTTGATTGCGCAAAAACGCGTAGGCAACCAAGGTCATCAGCGCCCCGGTCGCCAGCATCAACACCAGCAACTGGTGCGGGTTGGAAACTGCCACCCGGCTGCGGCTGAACTCTAGCTGCATCGGCCCTTGCGGTGTGGAAAGCACCAGCCGCACGCCCCGCGGATCGCTCAGATCGACCAGGGTAAGCGAGGCGATCTGCTCGCGCAGCACCGTCGCCATGGCCCGGCCTGAAAGATCCCAGAACGCGCGTTTGGTGCCCGCCTCTGCCGGCACTGGAAGCGCCATCTTGAAGCCAAGCGGCGTCGCCACCGCCTGCACCTCGGCCAATGCGCCGCTCGGGTCAGTCGCAGCATCGGCCAACGCGGCCAGATAGCTGATCTCGTAGGTCATCGACATCGTCATCTGCCGCGTCGCGCCTTCGAAATGGCGTTGCAGAAACACCACCGAGACGACAAGCTGCAGCACGACCACCGGCAGGATGAGGATCATCGCTGCGCGACCGTATAGCCCGTAGGGCAGCTTGCGCTTGAGCCATTGCGAGATTGAAACCATGCCCGCAACCTAATCGGTGCGCCCGCCCGAGGAAAGTACAAGATGCAAGCACCCGCCCCACCATCCGCACTTAGTCGCCCCGCCGAAGGGCTGCGCTGCCTGCTCGCACCGAACCCCTCGCCGATGACGCAAATGGGCACCAACACATGGATTTTGGGCGAAGGCGACGTTGCGCTCATCGACCCCGGCCCCGCCCTGCCCGCGCATCTGGCGGCGATCCTCGCCGCACTCGCACCCGGCGAGCGCGTCAGCCGCATATTCGTCAGCCATGCGCATCTTGACCACTCTGGCCTTGCGCGCCCCTTGGCCGAGGCAACCGGCGCCCCAGTGCTGGCCTTTGGTGACGCATTGGCAGGGCGATCTGCGCGCATGCAGGCGCTAAGTGCCGCGGGCCTAGTGCCCGGTGGTGAGGGGGTAGATGCGGATTTCGTCCCCGACATCGCACTGGCCGATGGCGAGCGTGTGACCGGCGCAAGTTGGGCGGTTGAGGCGCTGCACACGCCCGGGCATTTTGGCAATCACCTCAGCTTTCTGTGGCAGGGCTGCGCCTTTAGTGGCGATCATGTGATGGGCTGGGCCTCGACGCTGATCTCGCCCCCCGATGGCGACCTTGCCGAATACCTCGCCTCCCTTGACCGGCTTGCCGCCGCCGCGCCAGCTCGGCTGTTTTGCGGCCACGGTGCGCCGGTTGAAGACCCCGCAGCGCGGATCGGCGAGCTTGCCCACCACCGCAACGCACGTAGCGCACAGATATTGGCGGCACTCGCTACAACGCCGTGCGACATTGCAACCCTCGTAGCGCACCTCTATTCCGACACCCCCGCCGCCCTACATCCCGCCGCCGCTCGCAACGTATTGGCCCATCTTATTGATCTTGAAGAAAATAATCTGGTATCGGTGTTTCATGCCAACGGCGCGCCACCCCGCTACACCACACGCTGACAAGCCCGCATTTTCCCTACAAAACCCTCTGGACGCCCCCTGAACCTGCCGCTATACACCCCCTCGTGTTCCGGCGTAGCTCAGCGGTAGAGCAGTTGACTGTTAATCAATTGGTCGTAGGTTCGATCCCTACCGCCGGAGCCATATATCTTGCCCCCATTGCTACCGCCTCGGGCAAGATGATGATTTTCTCCCAATAAAATCAAGGTGCTACCTCAAGCTCCTGGTTGCGCCATACACCGACAAGGCCCGACAACATTGCTGACCATACGGTCAAAATACGGTCAAAGCGATGGAGTCGGCCATGCACCAAAAGATCACACAGGCGCTCGTGGACAGCCTGCCCTTTCACGATACAACGGTCTGGTACCACGACACGGACCTGCCAGGGTTCAACCTTGCGGTCGGCAAAACGGCTAAAACCTTTTACGCGACGGGCGAGCACAAGAAGCGCTTCATTCGCGTTAAGATCGGGCGGGCTGACATAACGCAGGTGAACAAGGCGCGGGCTGTCGCGCAGAATTATCTGCTGCCCGAACTTCGTCGCGGCGTCGATCCTCGGGCCAAGACGATGACCGACGACGAACGCGCGTCCGATCATGCGAGCATCCTTGCGGGCATTCGCGAGGCACGTCCCGAGGACCTGACGGATCAGATGGCGAATCGTATCCTGCGCGGCAAGGTCACGTCGCGCGCGAACGAATTGACGGTTGGGCAGGTTTGGGAGAAATACGAGGCGTTCCACCGCGCCTCGATCCTTGAGGAGCACGGGCCCGAAAAGGCACGGCGCGCGGAGACGCATATCATGCAGCAGCGGCAATACCTCGGCGGGGGCAGGAAATACGGCAACGATGGGCCGTGCGCATCAACGCTCGAGTGGCCGCAAGGCTGGTGGAATCGCCCGATCACGACAATCACCCCCGAACTGTGCTCAAGGACGTGGCGCAGCCTGACGCGAACGCGCGGGCGTCGCTCAGCTCAGATGTTCTTCCTGTCTGTTCATAACCTTTTCACCTACGCGGTCGCGAAAAAGGAGGTGCCGATCAAAGCCAGCCCGCTTATGATCGACGTCGCGGGCGATGGCGTCGGGTTGCCCAAGGGTTGGCAAACGCTGAAGGCTCAAAACGGGGTTGAACGCATCGCGGACCTTCGTGCTTGGTGGCGCAAGGTCGATCATCTTTCGCTGATCCCGAAGTCGGCGTTGAAGGTCGCGTTGCTCACCGGGATGCGCCCGTCTGAGGTGCTGTCGATGCGGTGGGATTGTGTTGACCTCGAGGCGGGCAAGGCCTGGTTCGGCCTGACAAAGACCACCGACTACCGCGAGGTTGCGCTGTCGTCGTGGACCGTTGCGCAGTTGACGCGCCTCGCGTCGATACAGGGCGAGAAGGAATGGGTGTTCTGCGGCCCAACGGGCGGGAGGCTGCAATCGTTGCCAGGGCTCACGTGCGGCAAGTATCGTTGGACGCCAAAGCAGCCTCGCAAGGAGTGGAAAACCGTGTCGGCTGAAATCAACGTGAACGAAAGCCTTGCCGAGATGCAGCTGGGTCATGCGCTGTCAGGCGTGAAAGGCCGCTACCTTGTCACGCCCGACCTGCGCGCGACCGTGCAGGCTGTCGCGGACGCCATCATGGAACAGGTCAAGGGGGCAGTCTGAGGAATACCTTGTCCCAGTGGCCCTTCGCGCCGACGTCAAAACCGTCACGTGACAAATAGATAGCCTCGACACCAAAGCGCTCGCAGATGTGCCCGATCATTTCGTCCCAGTGCGTGCTGGTGGCAAGGACCAGCCCACGCGGGTTGCCCCCGCCCTTGCGCGTCAAAACGCGCATGACCTTGTAGGCGCACGATCCAGGACGTGGCAGGGTCATTTCGCCAAAGTCGCCCTTTGTTTCGCTGTTGATCGGCCAGTATAGGAAGCGCGTGTCGTCGTCGATCAAGACGGGCTGGCTGCGCCCACGCACCGGGCTGCGCCCACGCACCGGGCTGCGCGATGCCTTAAGCTTGGGCTGCTCCTTTTTTCCAAGCAGCCGCCGGTAGTGCTTGCGTTGCGTGTCGATGCTCCCACGCCCATTCGTGCTGACGTGAAGGCGCGGTGGGTCTGCGCCTTCGAATACGGCCTTGCACATCGCAACGAGAGACGGCTCGTCGATCCCAAGCACGGCGCAGACGTTGCGACGTGACACGGCCCAATCGCCCGTATCAGCAACCAGGAACGCGACCGACGTTTGGTTCTCGTAGGCACCCGAGCCTATAGAGCACCCGTAAAAGCCGTCCGCGATTGCATTGAGAAGGACCGCGGCCCACAAGTTGGCCGCGGGCGATTCCATCGTGCGGGCGTCGAACATGTCACGCGTCCTTGAGGCTGGCCTCGAGCGCGTCACGTTCGGCCTCGGGCAGATCGCCCCAGGAGCGGATGGGTTTCAGGGTTTTGAAATCGCGCGCGGCCTCAGCTTGCAGGCGCAGATATGTCTTGCGATCCAGGGTTGCCTCGCGCGTCATGTAAATGGTGCTAGCCGTGACGACGTGGTTGCGTTCGCCAAGGCCCGTTGCGACCTGCGCCGGTGCGCCGTCGCTGGTGATCTTCACCTGCATACCGAGACCGCGCGCAGCCTCGCGGGCTGCTTCGTACTTGACGCGTGATCGGGCGTCGGCCCGCGTCAACGTGAGGTCGGCCTCGGTGACGTGGATCAGGGGCGCGTTCGCCGCGTCAGCCATTGCTTTCTTGCGTTTGAACTCGGCGTTGCTCGCGTCGGCATCCGATTTGAGGACGTAGAATTTAAGTTGTTCGACCATTGAGGTTGTCTCCTGTGTTTGTGCCGTATTGCGAACGTATCGAGAACACGGGCAAAGGTGATCCCACAATTTGAGGTCCAGCGGGCAGAAAACGAGGTGCGACAGTCAAATTTCGATCAAACCAGGCGCAGCCCGATCACTAACCGCGCGTCGATGCAGGGGCTTTGCGGTGATTGATCATCAATTGGTTTGATCGACGCGCGCACAGCGCGCACAGCGCGGGCGGATCGACGTTCGGGGGCATATGGTTAGGGGGCTATGCGGGGATACCGGTTCGCTGACGAGCTGTGACGAGCTGCGCATGGTATCGACGTCGTGGCGCAGCCTAGCCACGAGCGGTGCGCAGCTTATTTGACGCGGGTGGCCTCAATCAGGTCGCTGCCGAGGACCTCGGCTTCCTCGACTTCAGGATCGAAGGGGGCTTTGATTGCGGCGACGAGGGCCGGGTTGCGTCGTGCCATCGCAATGAAACGATCTCGCGCGCCGAAGGCGTCGGAATCGACGTGGACATCCGCGGTGAGCTGCACCGATTGCAGCTTGGGCCGGACGTATTGCGCAACCTCGCGGGCTGCGGCGAGCGCCAGGGTGAGGTCGCCTGCGTCATACGATTCCGCCGCGATGATCGCGCACAGCACCACAGGATCGAATTCTTCGGGGCCAGCGTGCAGCCGCATCTCCCGCAGTTTCGCGTCGATGCGGGCTGCAAGCTCGTCCTTGGATTTGACGGGTTTGCCCGTGCGGGTTGAGATGTTCTTATACGTGGCCATAAGGTCTTTCTGCTTTCAAATGGTTGCGGGCCAACCCGAAGGCCAGCCCGCTACCGGCTTGCACAGGACATGGAAGGTGAGGAGCCTTCGTGTCGATCATGTCACGCACCGGCGTTGCAATCGACCGAAAGTGCAGGTGGCGCGTGACGTCATGTGTGCATATCACTCAGTTATGCCTCGGGCGGTGGGCAGGATTTGATTGCCTCCAGGAGCCGCGTTAGGCCCTCGATATGCGCATCCCGCGACAACGTGCGGACGTAGCCGTCAAGCTTCACTGTGACGAGGTTGGGGTCGCGTTCACCGAAGACCGTGAAGGACATAGTGCGGTTGTCATAATCGACCGTCTCGCTTTCGATTATGTGTTGCACCGGCGAGTATTGGAACGTCGTCACTGATCGCGTCATGAGGTATGCCTAACAGGCCAAAGACGAGCGACAAGACGGACACGCCGTCGTCCTCGTCGGGTTCGGTTGCGACGTCATGCGCGTCAAACAGTGCCAAGGCGCGCGCGATTGCGGGGTCGGTCAACGCCACTTCATGGACTTCGCGTTGTGGTCGCTGGGGCCGGGCCAGGAATGCCCAACGCAGCCTCGTAGGCCGGTGGCAACGCGTTCCATCTCGACGAAGGAGGGCGGGCGGGACCAGAGGAAAGTCTTGGTCGCGCCGCTGATGCGCACTTCGATCAGGTGCGGGAGGTCGGGCCACTCAAGTTGCATGGCCGACACGCTCGCCCAGGAGCTCCTGCGCGAACGCCTGTTCGGCCTCCGTCGGGTGCGAACGCCACACGACGGTCAAGGACCCGCCTTCAGCCCGCAACACACCGCGCACGTTCAGGCCATGCGCGACGACCTTCGCGAGAAGGTCGTCGTCGGTCACGGTGACGCGGTGCGCGTCCTGCATGTCGGCAGTGTTTGCCCTCATGCGGCGGGGCTTCATGCGCAGACGCCCGAGACGGTCACGAGCACGCCCCAGTGAATGTCAAACACGCCGTCAGCAGTTTTGATGGTGATGCCTGTATTGGTGCGCGCGACAACGACGCCCGTGCCTTCGACGAAGGTCAGGTCGGGGTCTTCGAGCAGGCTGGCGATCAGGACCTTAAGGTTGGCTGTGGACAAGGGCACGGCTTGCGCCCAGGTCGAGTTCAATGCGGTGCCGGTGAGCTTGCAGCCCGTGGGCGTGTCAGCGAAAGTCAATTGCATGGTGAGGGTCTCCTTTTTCCTATGCAGTTCGATGATACGACGCAGCCTTGCGATGCTCGACCAAAGACAAAGGTCTCAATGGGCAAATTGATTATGCGTCACCGCAACACGCGCCTGGTGCCAAGTGGTTAAAGCATCAGCGGATTGCGAATGATCGAGTTTTGACCGCAACACGACGTCGAGCACGCATAGGCTGCGGCGCGCTGTCGGGCGCAATATGGGCAGAGCCGCGATCTGCTGCGATTCTAGGCGGGGTCACGAGCTTTTCCCCGCGACGATGGGGGAGCGGCGACTACCGCCTTCGCTGCGCGTTTTTCGCGGGGGTTGCCGTGGAATGTTATATTATCACATTCCAAATCGGGAATCCTCTGACTGAGCAGCGCGTGTAGGCAGGCTGCATCGCGGTTTGACCAGGAGCAGTACCGGGGTCAGTTAGCGCGCACGTGCGAAGGCCCATGCAACAACAAAATAATAATCACGGATAGGGGCGATACCGCAGGCGGTGATAGTCACGCATGTCATGCGCAGTGCAACAACAAAATAATAATCACGGACGGGGCGCCACAGGAGCAGCGATAGTCATGCGCGTCACATGTGATGCAACAAAAAAATAATAATCACGGACGGGTGATTATTATTTTGTTGCATAGCGTGCAGGCGCAGACACCATGCGGTATGCGCGGTATATGCGGTAGCCCAGTAATAACGCGTTGATGCGCAGCATTCTTTCGACGTTAGCAGTACCGCATGAACGGCAGGAAATTACCGCAAATACCGCATCCACGTAGATCATGGTTTGCCTTTTTCCATCTGTTCATACGTGCGCTCGCTAATTTCTGCGAGGTTTCACCTCAATGCGTGGTCGAGCCCCGCCTACCACTGGCTTATACATGAGCTCTAGCCACCAACGGATGGACACCCGACATGAACGCAATCGCCCTTGCCCAATCGCGCGCACCGCAGCAATCGTCCTACGCCGATTTCCTGTTTGAAGGCCTCACGCGGTCGGGCTGCATCAAAAACCGCGCGTCGGCCTGGCGGTGGTTGTCGCTGCGCACCCGCGACAACACGCAGGCACACCTGTTCCTCGACGCCCTGTTTCCAAATGGCTGATCGCGACTTCCCAGACGACGTCATGCAGGTGCTGCGCGCAGTCGCGACGTTCCCCGACCTTGCAACGTTCGGTCGGGCTGTCGCAAAGGCGCACAACGCGCACAACCCGACCGAAGCGCAGAAGCTTATGCGGTCGAAAGCCATCTACCACCGGTGGACAACAGGTTGGCCCGCGGACCTGCGCACGGCACCACATGGCTGACCTCGCCCCTGACCTGATCGCCCTCGCATTGCGGCGCACAGCGAACCCCGACCTCGTCCTGGTCAAACAGCGCGCCCTCGCGCGCATTGCAGCCCCCGACACCCTCGCCGCAATCTTCGAGATCATCCTGTCCGAGTTGGCTGCGGCCCGCGTCGTCATGACACGGGCCGCACTTGCCGATTTCTGCGCCGAGGTGTTCCAGGATCGACAACGCGCCTACCCAAGCACCCCGATCATCAATGCGGCGGGCTTTTACTGAGCGCCTCGAGCCGTTCTGCGATCTCGGCATCGCGTTCGGCGACCTTGCGCGCCTCGTTCGCCATGACGCTCTCACAAACCTCAGCCCAACGCGCCTCGAGCTCCTCCTCCGTGCGCAGGCGCTTCTGCTTGACCGATTGGTTGCCTTCGTCGTCGATCACCAAGGTGACGCCACCGCTTTGCATGTCTTCGAGGTCCGATTTACGCGCGCTCGCTAAACTGGCAGCTTTCACGGCCTCGACCGTGCGCATCGTCAGGCGGGCCAGCCCGGTCGCGTCCGCGTCACGTTCGGCCTGTGTCGCATCGCGCCAGTGACCCTCGACCCACTCACCGCCGAACTCCTGCGCCTCGACCCAACGCTTCTGCTTTTCGCCCGGATACGCCCAAAACCCAGGAAGGCTCCTTTTGACGTCTTTCCACTCCCGCCCGATGCCTTCGCGCACGGACTCCATGACTTCACGCTCGGGCACCCACTCGCGGTTGTCTTTCGGTGGCTCGTCGATGTGCGCCTCGATCACCGTGCCCGTGTAGCTGCGCCCCTGCCAAACCTTGTGCAACGTGTCAACGACCTCGGTGCGATAGTCCCAGGCTGCATCATCCCAAACGTAGCGGGACAGCACCTGACGCGCGTTCTCCTTCTTCGTGACGAACTCCCAGGATTCCCCATTCCATGCGCGTGGCACGGCCTCGGCAAACTTGGACAGGAGCATGCGCTCGACCTCGACCTCAGCCCATGCGAGGTCGTCGGCTGTCGGCTCGGGCACGTTGTAGCGCAGGGCCATCAATGCGACGTCAGGCAGGGGCATGTCGATTTGCGACAACGCCCGCGCAAGCGCCGCCCGCTCGATGAAGTGGGCCTCGGTCTGGATCGCAGAATTGCGGAAAAGCTGATGCAGGCCGAAAGGCGGCTTGCGCACCCATGCGACGTGCTCGCCTGACTGATACAGCATCGCACGATGCACCGCGCCGTCACGACGAACCCACTCCTGCAGGTCCGGCTTGTCGCGGGCTGCAAGATCAGCCGTGTAGGCCCGCACGAGCGCGACGTGCTCCTGGAACGTGTCGCAGGTCGTGCGCAGCCTCGTTGACCACGCGTCGAAGCGTTCGAGGACGGCTGCGCGCAGCTCGTCCTTCAGGCCGCGGTGACCCGCCGCTTGCCAGGAGTTGAATGGGATGATCCGCCCAAGCTCGAGCGTGTGATGCCACCAGCCCAGCGCCGCAACGCCCCGCAACCCGTCAAGGTCGCCGGGATGCGCCCATGTCCACGGATCGTCCTGGACCACGCGGTACAATTCCTCGAACGCGCGAACAACGCGCACGGGCACCATCTTGCCACTCAACGTCCTGCTGATCGTGCTCGGGTCGAGCGCGTTCGATAGGCCAAGGCGTTCCCAGTTTTCCTCGATCCAAGCTTCCGCGCGATTGTTTTTGCGCAGGAGAAACAGCTTCAAGTCGGGGTGTTCAAACCGATCTTTTTCCGGTGCCATTAGCCAACCCTCGCCATCCACGCGTCGAGGTCAGCCCGCAAATAGCGCACCATCCGTTGACCGATTTTCTTGTAGGCGGGGCCCACCCCCTTCGCGCGCCAGTCCGTCAACGTGTTGATCGACGTGTCCAGGTATTTCGCCGCCGTCTCGGGAGACAGCCATTCAGGCCACTCGGGAATAACCCGCGCTTGCACAGTCATTTCTCGCTCCTTCGCCATGTCTGCTGCACTGACAATATACGGCGATCTAGGCGAGTTCAGCGCGAGATTAAGGTCTTGCGGTGGCAGATTAAGGTGCCGCGTTTAAACGGGCCGGACCGCCCTAAAACCCGCAGGCAGCTCGATCAACCCAAATCACAGCAATTTCAGTCCCGTCGGGTGCCTGGTATCGGTGTTCAATTGTCGCCCCTGCATCGAACAAGGGCCGCAGTGGCGCGAAGTTGCAGTTTTGGTTCACGAGGCCCGTCCGCATTGAATCTGGAAATGACGTCGCGCCAGAGTTGACCTCGTAAACGTAGCGCAGCGTGGTGCCGTCACCGACTACCCGCACAATCGTCGTCACCTCATCGACCTTGCTCGGCGTTTGCGCCCCAAGAGCAACCTCGCGAAGCGTGTCTACAAGTCCGCCCGACCGCAGCATCATGTCAATACCGAACTGCTGCATAGCCGGATCGTCTTGTGCCGCGGCAGCCATCCGTTCGCCTTCGTATCGGATGAAGGCGGTCAACGCACCACCTGCGGCAAAGAAGACAAAACCTGCGACGACACCGACGCCGCCAGAGAGCAGCGGTATTGTCGGCGCGCGGTTCGCAGAAATGTCGTACTTCGACGAGGTCAGCAGGAGCCAGAGGTTGGCAAACGGGATGAAGGCCAGCGCAGCCATCCGTCCATGCCCGTAGGCATCGCGAGACCTCGCCATAGCGATCACGCCGAACGCATACCCGACGGCCAACCTGACCGCGACGTCAATAAGCATGAAGACCCAAAGGTATCCTCCTGTCATTGCAGGGATCGACCCGAGCCAGACCAATTGGGAGGCTGCAACGATTAGGAATAGGAGACCTGAGTAGGCAAAATATGGCGCGCGGCGCAATGCAGAATTGCGGCTGTGGAAAAAACCTGCGGCGACCGCGCCCACGATGGCGATCGCGTATCCGCTCAAGCGCAGGCCGTCCTCGGATTGGCTGACGTATTGGAGTGCGAATTCTTCGAGCATTATCGTCCCTCTAAAGCCTTTTGGTTCCGGCGTTCAATCTCCAGCCGGATACCTTCTGGCAGACCTTGATAAAATTCGTCCACGTGCTTCTGCTCGGAAATCATCTTCTCGGTGATGAGGTTGACGAGGCGAAACAAAATTTCTGCCGCTTCTCTGTTGTCGGTCATGTCGATGTTGCCGGGATGAACTGCGTTGTTGCCGACGACGCGAACGGCATCTAGCGCTCGTTGCACAGTAACACTCAGGCCTTTCGCGACAAGCGCGCCAATGTCGTCATTGATGTTCTTCCCTGGCTCACCGAGGTGAACGCAGAGCTTCTGGATGGCGAGGCGCAGGAGGGCCGAAGCGCCGCGAGGCGAAGCGTTTAGGATGGTGCCAGCCTCATCGTAGTCGCGGCGAATATCGTCTGGCAAGTCAGGGTTGGCAGGGGGCACGTCGCCTGTGATCGGATATATCAGCGACTTGTAGAGCCAGATCGACACCTTTTTGCACTCATAGCAGGAAGTGATATGCAGGTTGTGGACTTGCCGGTCGGCGCGCATGGTGCCTTGTTTGACAAAAATCTCCCCGGCAGCAAGACGCGCCAAATGCTCCTGTTTTTTTCTCTTCTCGTCAGCCTCTTTGACGTCGGCAAACGTAACAGCCTTCGCGCTTTCTGCATCGTGGAAAATGGGCAAGCCGAAGTTAGTCACAGGTAGTGCAAATCCGAAGTGCCAGAATTGTGTCGTAAGTACTCCGCAATGCGGGCAATTGAACGCTGTCTGAGTTGCCGAGGGAGGAACGTACTTCATTGAATCTGCCGCTGGAAGTTATTTACAAAAGCATTACCGCATGTTTCGCGAAAGCGCTAGCTGTCGAGTGTCTCAAACAAACATCACCAAGCACCCATGATACCCGGTTGAGCGAGAACAAAGAAGGAACTTATCGTCGTGTCACCGGGCGCACCATGCGCCCCATCAACGGAGTGAAAGACATGCCGAAGTTCAACACCACCCAACTCGTCGCCTTCATCAAAGCCCACGCCACCACCAACTATGCCAAAGGCTGGGACGTCGTGGTCGAGACGATGGAGGATGCCAAGATTGCCGAGACCCTGGGCAACGCCTCGTCGCACAAGGCCGCGATTGCAGCCTTCGCGGGCATCGTCGGGGCTTTCAACGAGCAGCGCGACATGCACCGAAACGAGGCGATTCTGGGCGGCGCTGAACCAACCAAGGGCGAGATCGACTCTGGCAAGGCTGCAACGGCCCAACCGAAGCCGCGCGCGGCCCGAGTCCTCGACGACCGCGTGATCACGCAGCCCGCCCAGGATCAGAAGCACGTCAAGGCCGTGACGCAGGGCAGCAAACGGCACCTGCTCATTCAGGCGCTGGAAAAGGGCGCGACTGTCGAAGAACTGATGGTCGCGACGGGCTGGGGCAAGGAGACCGTGACGTCGGCTTTGAGGTGGGATTTGGTACAAGTTGGCTGCGGCTGTGAACGCAAAGGCGGCAGATACTTCCTGATCCTGCCGAAGGGCTTCGCCAAACCTGCAATCGTCGAAAAAGGTCAAGCCCGCGTCGATGCATTGGGAGCCGCAAAATGACCCAATATCCTGACACCCCCGAAGGCGCGCGCAGCCTCCTGCGCGACCTGCGGCAGAGCCGCCGCGTCGATGGCTACGGTCCCGAAGCGGCCAAGCTGATCCCTGACCCCTACGTCAAAGGCTGCTGGAAGGCCGTCTGGCCCGACGGCGCGCGGACCCTCGTTTACACGCAGCCGCACCCAGCTGCCCCCGACTTCGAGGAGGTTGACTGACGGTTTCTCGACTTTCCTCGGGAACCGTCTCGGGATCGCGGTCGCATACCCGCCGCACAATCGCTGATTGAATGATGGCCAGGGGCAGTCCCTGGCCTTTTCATTTGGGGGTTTACCTTGATCACTGAGAACCTAATCGAGCGCCTGAGCCAGAAAGCTGCGGACTTGATGGCGACTAAACCTGTGCTGCCGCCGCGCGACTTCCCGCTCGTCCTTCGGGCTGAATGGCGAACCGACCGCCCCAACCCAATGCTGGGCCGTCTGCGCGCGCTGGCACCAATTGCAACGCGACGAAAAACTGAACGGCCCGCGCCGTATCTGATCGCGGCTGAGTGACAACGTTTAAACGCACTGCTAGCAAAATAAAAAGGCCACCCCGAAGGGTGGCCTTTCCTCAGATCAACCGGACGTCACCGGAACAGGTCCCAAAGCCAGGCGAGCGCAGGAACGCTCACATTGACCTCAAGACGGTATTCCCCGCCTTTCGATCCGCTGGCTTGGAAAACGATCATCGCCGACATGGCAATCACCTTTTTCTTATGCGCGGGGGTCCCTTACGGGGCGTGGCTCCGCGCACTAGGCCAGCTTGCCGGGATTGTTTAGTGTCCGCGCTCCCGGCGAGCTCCGACGCCTTTCGGCGCGTCCGGTATGGACCCAGACGCAATGTCGTGTTGTGAGCGAAATAGGGAGCCCCGCTGCGGTTTCAAGGGCTGTCGCAATCTTTTCTCAGCACGTCGTATAACTCGGTTATACGCACAGCGCCCTACGCCCGTAGGGGCGAACCCCCAGACACCGCCTAGAATCGACGCTTTGACCGGTCTCTGTGGCTTCATTAAGCAGTCGAGTCACTGCTTTTCGTCAGAAAGGCGCTTTGCCGTCGTCGTCCTCGTCGGGCACGGGGCGGTTAGGCTCTACTGGCAGCGCGTCGTACTTATCGTGCAGTGCGCGCATCTTTGCTGATGTCTTCGGAAAATCGCGGGAACGGTTCACTGCATCCAGTTCAGCCTTTGCGCTAAGGTCTTTGCTGCCGCGCTTCGGGATCAGCGGCCCCGTGCTCGACAATATCCCGAGCGTTCCGTCGCCTGGTAGTTTCAAATCTGCCATTTTTGCCTCCAGCAATGGATTCGAGGCTGCATCGCATGACAATTGGGCGCGAGTATGGCGCGAGGGAGCCTCGCGTTTAAACGCCGGTCAATACCTTAAAATCAAATGGCTTAGGTGAAAGACTGTTTCCAAGTTGGCGCTTATTCACTTCCTGCGCCGCGCCTATATCCGACCTGCCAAACACAGGAGATAGATCATGGCAATTAAACGTTTCGCCTCAAAACCGCCCCCGGACACGACCATCATCCGCGCGGTCACACGTTACCTCGAAGCCATCGGCGCAGGCTGCGACGACCGCGAAGCTGCTCGTCTCTGCAGTGTCGCGATGGCAAACTATGGCTACGCCCAAACGCGCCTCGAGCGCGCCATCGCGTGGCGGATCGAGACCATCGACCAGGAGAAGATGACGATGCCGCCCGCGTACTGGCGCGCGCCGTCTGAAATCGAGGACCCGGAACAGCGCGCCCGTTACATGGCTTGGCGGGAGGAGAACAAGGAGCTGCTCGGCGCGTATCGTGCCAGCCTCAACCCTCGCAAGGGCAAGGCACCTGACACGGCTTGGTTTCGTTGGTTCGAGCGTGCCTTCGGCCGGCTGCCCATCAACCCCCACGCCGACGCGTGGGAGGTCGAGCAGTGGAAGAAAGACTGCCCCTGGCTGAATGAGCCGGAAACGGCCCTGAGCCCCGAAGTCGCTTGACGGTCAAGCAGCAATCAAACGGTTTCGGAACCCTACCCTAACCGTTTGATTCTGCTGATTTCTGGCGGTGCCTGTTAATCAATTGGTCGTAGGTTCGATCCCTACCGCCGGAGCCAAATCCCTTTGATTTCATTGGGACTTTTGGCAAATCATAAAATCTACTAACAACCTACACATAGGTTTGGCGCGGCTGTTTTCCGGTTTTGGATGCTGTATGAATGCTGCCAGTAGCAATATGAAAAGTGCGCAGCATGGATACTTTCAACTTAGACGACTTCGATGATCCACCGCCACCGCCGCGCTTCCTCTATAAGTATTTGTCGGCTGACCGCGTTGGGAACGTGCTTGAGGGTGGCACGGTTAGGTTCACACCGATGCTAGACACGAACGACACGTTTGAAGTTCGTTCAACCTTTGACAAGCTGGCAGGTCCAAAAATGCTGGCCATGCTTTCGGAGAAAATGGATAGCACGTTGTCCGAAGATTCAGTGCGCAAGCTTACAGCGGACATGATGAAAGAAAACGGCTTAGACTTCATGCCGCCTGAATTGGCTTTGCAGATTGCCGAACAACACTACGGCGGCAACTTCATGGGACTGTTAAGGGCGCAAATGCAGCAAGCCGTGGTCACGATGCTTGTCCCGCACTTCAACGACCCCGAAAACGCTAAGAAACTACTGGAAAAGCTTGGGCGCGACTTGCTCTGTTTTTCGCTGTCTGAACGCATGGATAGCCCGCCCATGTGGGCACACTATGCGGAGAACAATGCAGGTTTCGTTGTGGCATTCGACACTGCACACAATTGGTTCCGACAGCGGAAAAATGGTAAGAAAACTCGGTTGCAAAAGGTTGCTTACTTCGACGGTAAACTTGACGAACCCCTTGATAACCCACAGGCGGCGTTCGTATCCAAGACTACCGATTGGACCTACGAACGAGAATGGCGGCTCTATATCAAGAATGGCGAAGCCGACTTGACCGTAGGTAGTGCCGACGATCCCATTCAGTTGCTTGAATTTCCGCCGGAAGCCGTTGACCGGGTTATTTTGGGTGCAAAAACGCGCCCGGACGTTGCTATGCGCATTCGTGAAACAATGGCTTCCCGCTATCCCAATGCACGCGTTATGCGTGCTGTTCCCAATAGTGAGTCGCACACCTACGACGAAGTGCCGGAATAAATGCCCCGGCTGCGTCGGTGCACGCGACCGGGGCTAGTTGCCCTTGGCACTAGGGATGGTTTGTCAGGGGTGTTCGCACAGAGCCGCGACGGTTGACCGCTGATCGGCGGGAAGTGCCCACAGGGGCACCGCCAAGACGGCCACGGCGGCAAGGTCAAGGTCGCCTAGCCCTTCCCCGGTCAGAACGCCCATGACGCTTTGCGCGGGCGACGACAGGGCCACAGTCAGCACGTCGGGCAGGTCTACCCCAAGGCGGCGCCCAAACAGGTGCGCCACACGCTCTGCGGGCGACGGCAGGCCGTCAACGGGCCGTTCAATGCGGTCGGCGGCGAAGGGGGCGGCAAGCTGGCCTGTGGGCACCAAAAACACCAATCCCCCGTCGGCAAGGTCGGACAAGTCAACCGGCGGCCTCGGGCCGTAAGCCACCCGCCTCAAAGCAAGTTTAGCAGCAGCGCCTGTGACGGAGTTCCGGTGACGGGTAGGCCCCGGCTGGCCTGATAAGCGCGGATCGCGGATTCGGTGTTGCGACCAATTACACCGTCCGCACCTTGCGTATCGTATCCGAGCGCCGTTAGACGCTTTTGCAAGGTGATCCTGTCCGCCTTGGTCAACCCGTTTTCGTCGGGCGGAAAGCTACCCCGCAAAGGCCCGGCCCCGCCAATCCGATCGGCCAGATGGCCGACGCCGATCGCATAAGCGTCTGAGGGGTTGTAGCGCTTGATCACGCGGAAATTGCTTGTCGTGTCAAAGCGCGGCCCGCCCGGCTGCGGTTGGATCACCGTGCCCGATGGCCCGCCGCTGCCAACCTCGCCGCCCCAGCGCACCCCGCGGGTCCAGCCGTGGCGCTGCAGATATGCCGCCGTCGTGGCCAGCGCGTCCGAGGGGTCCTCGGACCAGATGTCTCGCCGTCCGTTGCCGGTGAAATCCACGGCATACTCCTGATATACAGTGGGCATGCACTGCGTGTGCCCCATCGCACCCGCCCAACTACCGGTCATACGCGATGCCAGAATGTCACCGTTCTGCACGATCCGCAGCGCCGCTATCAACTCGCGCTCAAAATAGCGACCGCGACGCCCCTCGAAGGCCAACGTCGAGGTGGCCGAGATTACGGGAATCTGCCCCTGCCGCTCGCCGTAGAAGCTTTCAAGCCCCCAAATCGCCGTGATAATATGGGCGTCGACGCCGTAGCGCGCCTCAATCGCGTTCAGCGTGCTGCGATGCCGCGCCAAGGCCTGCCGCCCTTTGGCGACTCGTTCGTCCGAGGCTGCGATGGACAGATAATCCTCCAGGGTTCGCTGGAACTCGGTCTGGTTGCGGTCGCGCGTGACGACGCCGGGCAGGAAGCCCGCGCCCCGAAACGCCGTGGACAGCGTGGCAGGAAAAATCCCTTGCGCCGTCGCACGCCCACGAAACGATGCCACCCAAGCGTCATAATCGCCATTTGCAGCGGGTCGCAGATCATCAGGCAACGCCGCCGGGAGATTGCTGCTCTGGCCATCCGGAAAAGGGCGCGAACAGGCAGCAAGTCCGACGCTCATCAGCCCCTGCCCGAACCTGCGTCGATTGATCTGCATCGGTCTGCCCACCTTTCGATGCTTCTGCCTTGATGGTGCCGCCAAGTCGCTCGGCACGCAATGGCACAATTCCCGGGTTGGGCATTCGGATGGTACTGTGGCGGGTAAAGTCCCTGCACAGCGGGTTACAACCGCTATAGTGGGGGCGCTCCTGCCTTGAATACGACCGAACGTTGCGGTCGACTATCCACTTTCAGTGTGAATATGTCGGGGCGGCTGTAGTGCTCGGCAACATCAAATGGGCGGCGCGAGTTGACGATCCGACCGAGGTCAATGTCGGCCTCAAGCAAGCCGATTTCCTTGCGCATTGGACCGGCGACTATTTCTCCACCCGGCGCGATCACCACGCTGTCGCCCCCGTTCATCCACTCTTCGGCATCGGGATAAAGCCGCTCTTTGTCGGGGAAATCTGCCGGAAGATCAGACACGCGAAGCACGTTGCCCGCCCCCAGCACCCAGCAACGTCCCTCGCGCGCGATGTGTTGGAGGCTGCCGATCCAACCGTCGCCGCTGTCATTGGTCGGCGCGACGAGCACTTCGAGGCCCTGACCATAGAGGGCGTATCGCGCCAAAGGCATAAAGTTTTCCCAGCAGATCAGCCCACCGACCCGGCCAATGGGTGTCTTTACAGCGCGTAGGCCGCTGGCATCGCCAAAACCCCAGACCATGCGTTCGGGGTTGGTCGGCATGAGCTTGCGGTGCCGGTTGAGAAGAGTCCCATCCGGTCCAATCGTGATCAGGGTGTTGTAAAGTGTCGTGCCGCTGACCTCGCTGTCACGCTCGTTGATCCCGCAAGTGACGGTGGCCCCGGCTTTTACCGCAGCTTCACAGAGGGGCTGCAACTGCTCGCTCGACAGATCGACGGCATTAGCCACCAGCCTTGCATGGAGTGTCTCGCTCAGGCCCCAGTCACCGCTTGGTTTCAGCCGCCAAATCCAAGCTGGATATCCGGGCACGAAAGTCTCGTTGAACACGATCAGCTTGGCGCCGCGCGCAGCCGCCTCTTCGACTTTCTGAGCGGCTTTGGCGATGGTTCGCTCGCGGTTCAGAAACACAGGCGGCTCTTGCACGATTGCGATCTTGGTCATGCCGTTTTCCTTTCTGAAGGGGTGAGGTCGGAATTGCCGGTTCTATTCCGGCACCTGTTCGCCGGATCCACCGATCTCGGCGGGGAAGTCCCGAAACTTTGGTAATCCGTCGTGCATCGGCAGCACAGTCTCTGCATAGTTGACGTGCACGCCGGGCACGAAATCGAGGTCGGGGATCACTGCGGCAAAGACATCCGTTACGCCCCATTCGGGGTGATCCGTCAGCAGGTGTCCACCGCAAACCGTGCAAAATTTCCGGACCGAATTTGGCGAGCGGGCGAACTTGCCAAGCAAGTCCTTTCCCTTGGTCGTGCGAACGTTATCGGGCTTCCAAAGGGTGAAGGCGTTTACCGGGCCAGCAGACCAGGCGCGGCAGGAGGCGCAGTGGCAATAGCCCATCCCTTCGGGCGCGCCGGTAACCTCGATCTCGACCTTGCCGCAAAACCAGGTTCCTGTGTGTGTCGTAGGCATATTCTCCTCCTTCGGTTTGGTCGCTCAGCCGGGGTTGGTGGCGGCGACAACAAGCATCTGGCAGGGGCCTATGAAACGGCCGTTCTGTTCGTATGTCTCCAGATGTTCGCTGATTTCGTCCCAGGCATCGTCCTGCTCGGTGGCCGACAGACCGCCCAGCATTTGGTGCAAAGCGCCAAACGACTCCTGCTCAAACTGTAGACATTCATCGGCCGACCCAAGGCGCAGAGGGGCGTCCACGGCCTTGATCTCGACTTCCGTGAAACCCGCGTCTTTCAAGCGCTTGGCCAGCACCTCGGGATCGCCTAGGCTGAACGGCCCAGGCTGGCCCGGCAGGGGCGCGGGCAGAGCTGCGCGGCGGCGGATGATGCCGACCGGGCCCGAAAAGAACCCGTTCCGGTCAGCGGCTGCATAGGTGATCGCACCGACGCGCCCACCCGGTCGAAGATGTTTTCTCATGCCGTTCAGGGCTGCATTCTGGTCTGGAAAGTAGATCAGCCCGACTCGAGAGATAACGGCATCAAAGGGCTTGGCGGTAATTTCACCCAGCATCTCACCGTCCACCACGGCAGTGCCCACATGCTCGAACCCCAAAAGTTCTGCATTGCGCGCGGCATAGTCGAGGATGCAGGGCGAGATGTCGGTCGCCAGCACGTAACCTGTGCTGCCGACACGCCGCGTCGCCGCCATCGTCTGCTCTCCGGCACCAGCGGCCACGTCAAGCACGCGACTTCCCTTCTGGACGCCGGCCATGTCCAGCATCAGCTCGGTTGCAGCGCCAAGCCAGCGAGACAGAAGCGGGGACCACCGGTTCCAGGCCTCGGCAGTTGCGTCCCATTGCTGGCGCGTGGTAATCTTGAACTTCACAGGGTCGAAAACTTGCGTAGTCATCTTCTCCTCCCGTTTTTTCTCTTTCCAAGATGACGCGTGCGGATCGCCAGAACCATTGGCGAATGTTCGACATCGGAATTGCAAAAATGCAATTCAGGAGGTGCGCCGGTGCATTGGGATGATCTGCGAGTCTTTCTTGCAGTTGCCAGAGAAGGCTCGATTAGCGGCGGCGCTAAGCGGCTCAACGTGCAGCATTCGACCGTGTCGCGTCGGATCAAATCACTTGAGGCGCAACTCGGAACCACTCTGTTCGAGCGAAAGAAATCCGGCTTTGAGCTTTCGGAAGCCGGCAAAGAATTGGCGTTTTCCGCCGAGCGGATCGAGCGTGAGGTTTTGGGGCTTGAAGGAACGCTGTCGAACCACGACGACACGGCTGCTGGAGAACTGACCGTCGCTGCCATCAACAACATGGCCTCGACCATTCTGCTTCCTATCTTTGCGCGGTTCAGTCGCGCGCAGCCAGAAATCAGGCTGCACGTTCAAGTTTCGAACAAATACGTCAGCCTTGCCGAGCGTCAGGCAGACATTGCCATCCGGCTGACCAATACACCGCCAGAAACGTTAGTCGGAAAGCGTCTGACAACCGTGGCGTCGACCGTTTACGGATCGCGTCGCTATATCGCCTCACTGGCGGAGGGCGCGGCCCCGAAATGGCTCGGAATCGAATGTTGCGCGTTCCATCGATCGTGGACCGAGGAGGCCTGCCCGGATCACGATCACCGTTTCTATGTGGACGACACATTGCTGACGCTTGCGGCCCTGAAGCAGGATCTGGGCCTAGCCTATTTGCCGTGTTTCATGGGCGATAGCGAGGATACCCTGCAACGTCACTGCCCGCCCAACAGCGCGCATGACCTGGGCCTTTGGATGCTTTACCACGCCGACTTGAAGCAGAACCGACGCGTCCAATTGTTCCGCGACCATATGGTTCATGAAATCTGTGAACTGCGTAACCTGTTCGCTGGAGGGCAAAACGGTCCATCATGACAATATTTGATCATTTGACTAACACTTAGCTGAAGCATACGGTTTTTCCGCCGTGTGGGTTCGTGTTCAGGGCAGGGTGCGTAGAGTCGGAAAGTTGCGCTTTACAAACCGGCTTGCATTCAGTCGCAGCCTTTGACGAAATTCGACAAGAGGTCAGGACTGATTATGAGCAATAACACAACGCGTGACGACGATCGCACTCAGCGACGCTTCGCTTGCCTGCTCGCAGAGGACGACGAGGTCAGTCAAGAGATCATCGCGCATTTCATAGCTTCGCTCGGCTTTGTCGATCTCGAGATCGCGCCGGACGGGCGCGAGGCGCTGGGTCGATGCATGGCGCGTCAGTTTGATTTGCTGATTTTCGACCGCGCGATGCCGTTCATCCACGGTGACAAGTTGATCAGACATCTGCACGCCTCAAACACTGTGAACTCCGCTACACCGACAATTCTGCTTTCGGCCTCGACGGGGGCCGAGATCGTCGAACTTGGCGCGAAATGCGCTGCCAACGTGACGCTGTCGAAGCCGGTCAACCAGAGCGAGTTTCTTGCAGCGATCCGCGGCCTTTTGCAGCCGCCGCTCTGACACACTGGGGAATCCGTCGCCAATTTTGTTCCTATTGGTGCGTGAAGGGCGCGCAATCACTCGCAATCGTCGGTAATTTGCCCAAAATTTGTCACTATTGCCACTTAGCCTGACTTTGGACGCACTTCTAGGACACAGATCCTGGGCGCGCTGACGATGCGTCGTGCGAAATTGGGGCAGAACACTATGCGAATTTTAGCAGTAGACGACGACCCTGTCTTTCTTGAGCAGATATTGGCGGGGCTCGCCGCTTTGGGCCACCACGACGTCGTGACGGCGCAGTCTGCAGAGCAAGCGCTTGGCTGGGTCGAAAAGGCGAAGCCTTCTTTCGATTGCTTCTTGCTTGACATCAAGATGCCTGGAACGAGCGGGATAGAGCTTTGTGCGCGGATCCGCAAATTGCAACTTTACCGCCGCACGCCGGTCGTAATGGTCACGGCCATGACGGAGCGCGTCTTTATTGACGGCGCGTTTGCGGCCGGGGCTACAGATTACATCACCAAACCGCTCGACCGCCTTGAACTCAAGGCTCGCGTAGGTATGGCCGCGCGGCTGCACGAGGAGCGCGAGCGGCTAGCGACCTACGCGCGCGAGAACGGACTCTCAGTCGGTGCCGCCGAAAAGCAGGTGGAGTTCGATGCACCATTTCTGATCCCCGGCATCAACCGTGCAATCGAATATATGGCGCTTGAGAATTACCTGCTCACCCTTGGCCGCAAGAGCGCCTATTCCTATGCCGCGTTAGGGATTCACGTCACAAATGCGGCGCGTATCTATACGAGAACCGACGCCCCGACCTTTGTTGCCATGCTCAGCGATGTGGCGCTCGCGATCTGCGACGGGCTTAAGACAACGCAGATGCTGCTAGCCTACGCGGGCGAAGGAAATTTTGTCGGTCTGGCGAGTCGCTCGATTTCGACAGATCTAAATGAGCTGGAACAGAGCATCAATTTTGCCCTGACCGACTTCAAAGACATTTATGACGCCGACAAACTGCCCCTGCCCGACGTGCGTGTTGGAGAACTAATTCGCGGTTCGGTGTTTTCGCTGAATCGGCCAACCAAGATCCTCGATCAGGCAATCCGCGCAGCACAGCCGACCAAGCGCACAATGTCCAAGATACGGCTGCTTGCCGGTTAAGCAGTTTCTGAGGAGTGGGACATGCAAAGGCACATATCAGATTGGGAACTGCCCCCCGATGCCCCTGTCCCGGGTCTGGCACGTTTTCGCGAGCTTTTGGTGCCAAGGATTCTGGCGTTTGAAAGCCTTCGCCTGGCTATTGAGAAAGGCTCGGGTGGGGCTGCCGCGCTTCGCGATGTGGTCGAGATTTCTCACAAGATTGCAGGAGTTGCAGCACCGCTGGGCTATCCGGGCGCGGGCGATCACGCCACAACGATAGAAACCACGATCCAGCGCGGGCTCGCGGCGGGCGAGACGGTCGCCGGAATCTGGCGCAGCGTTTCGCCGATGCTGGAAGCGCTTCTGGACGATATGGAATGCATCCTGGACGAATAGCCCACCTCTGCGGCGGGGACGCTGGCTGCCAACCACTCAGCTTTTTCTGACCAGCGCCTGGATCGCCTTGGCGAGTTCGGCCAATTCAACCGGCTTTGCAAGGCAACTATCAAACCCACTCATCAGAAACTCTGCGACCTGATGCGACATTGCGTTTGCAGTCACCGCGATAATCGGCACTTCGGGCGCGCCGCTTGCGGCTTCACGGTCGCGGATTTCGCCTAGGGCGGTCACGCCGTCCATGACTGGCATCGAGATGTCGAGCAAGACGATGTCAAAACGCCCGGCTGCCCATGCATTCACCGCCTGAAGGCCATCCTCGACCATCGTGACCTCTGCGCCGCTGTGTTGCAACATCGCCTCTAGAACCGTGCGGTTGGTCTCATTGTCGTCGGCGACAAGCACCCGAACGCCCTTAATCGATGTTGACGGCTCGTCAGTCTGGGGCCGGGCAATGACAGGTTCGCTGATCGGTAGTGGCAGCTCTACCCGAATCGTGGTTCCGACATCGACCTCGGAGGTGATGGAAATTGTGCCGCCCATCATTTTGACCAGCTTAATGGTTATCGCCATGCCAAGCCCGGTTCCGCCGTAGCGCCGCGTAATTGTGCTGTCTGCCTGGGTAAAATCATCACCTATTGTCGCAACCTGCTCTGGCGTCATGCCAATGCCAGTATCTTGCACATCGATGATCAGCGGCGCAGTCTTGCTGCCGCGCAACTTGATCGTCACCTCGCCGCGCTCGGTGAACTTTATTGCGTTGCTCGCAAGGTTATCGAGTATCTGGCGCAAGCGGAGCGGGTCGCCGATCCGCCATAGCTCGGCACCTGCGTTTGCCAGCACTTCGAAGCTGACACCCTTTTCTTGCGCGCGCAGGCTATGCAGACTTTCCATCTCGCGTGCAACATCGGTTGGCTGAAACGGGATTTGCTCAAGTGTCAGCTTGCCCGCCTCGACCTTCGACATGTCCAGAATGTCGTTTAGAATATTCAACAGCGTTCGACCGGATTGGCGGATGATGCCGATCATGCGCTTGTGCGACGCTTCCACAAGCTCCGATTCCAGCAGTTCCGCCATTCCCAGCACACCATTGAGCGGCGTGCGAATCTCGTGGCTCATATTGGCAAGGAACGTTGATTTGGTTTGGTTCGCGGCATCGGACTGCAACTTGCTCTGCAATAGATCGGTCACATCTGACCCGACACCACGGTAACCTTGAAAGGTACCCTCGCTATCGAAAAATGGCATGCCGCTGATCTGGAGCCAACGCAGATCTTGTTCTGTAGTGCGGTTTCCGCAATAGACAAAATTTCGGAACGGCTCGCGCGCTGCGCATTTTGCGTCTAGATCAGCCCAATCGGTAAGGGCCAGTAGAACCGGATCGCGACTCACCCACTCTTTGCGGGTTTTTCCGATGATCGAAGTGCCGGGCGACCCGGCCGTGTCGAAAAATTCTGTATTCGAAATATAGGTAAATCGCAGATCGGCGTCCTGCTCCCAGAACCAACCGTCAGTGACTGTCGCGACGTCAAAAAACCGCTGCTCGGCAGCAATCCGTTTGGCGATCGTCTGCTCGAGTTCCAAGCGAGCGGCTATCTCGGCGTCTTCGCGAGCCTTCATTCCGCTAATATCTATCTGTACGCCTGCCGCGAGTTCGACTTGACCACTGGCTTTGCGGCGAATGACACGACCACGGTTCTCAACCCAAACCCAGTGCCCGCTCTTATGACGCATGCGATATTCAGTCTGGAAGGTTTCATGGCCTTCGTACAGGCATAGGCTGACTTGCGTCCAAGCAGTGGCAAGGTCATCGGGGTGAACCAATTGCATCCATTTGTCTTTGTCTACCAAGCCCAATTCTTCAGCGCTAAAGCCAAGCATTTCGGCCCAAATCGAATTAACCTGCAGCGTCGCTGCGGCTACGTCCAATTCCCAAGTGCCAACTTGCGCGCCTTCAATCACGTTCAACAGTCGTTGTTCCGCAAGCTTCAAGTCGGTGATATCGCTATGCACCGAAATCAACTCGCCGTCGGGGGTGCGCGCCTCGGTAACGCGAAGTACGCGCCCACTGGGCAACTCCTGGATCCAGGCACCCTTAGCGGCTTTGCGCCCCACCATACGCTCGGCAAGCCAAGCTTCCTCTCGCCCAATCGCCTCGGGGCGCTGCCCGTGCGCTAGTTCGTTTCGAATCATTTCTTTAAAATCAGCGCCGGGTACCATCATGTGGTCGCTATAAGGATAAAAATCCTTGAAGCGCTGGTTGCAGATCACCATCCTGTCGTTAACATCATAAAGGATAAAGCCTTCATCGGCGGTTTCGATGGCTGCGGCAAGCTGATGCTGGTGGGCCCGCGCTGCTTTGACCGCGGCCTCCAAAGACGCCTCGTGCCGTTTGCGCTCGGTAATGTCGGTTTGTACCGCAATGAAACCCAAGAGTGCGCCCTGATCGCCATGCAAGGGTTCGATGTTCAGATCAAGCCAGTACTCCTCGCCCGACTTGGAGCGGTTTTGAACTTCCTGTCGCGCCGCCTTGCCCGCCCGCAGCGCTTCACGAATTTTAGCGACAGTTGCCTGATTTGTCTTTTCGTATTGAACGAGCGGGCCGGGCCGCTTGCCCCGCACCTCTTCCAGCGAATAACCGGTGCGCCGTGTATACGCTTCGTTCACCCATTCGATCCGCTGGTCGGCGTCGGTGATTGCCACGATGTTCGAGGTGCGGCGGGCAACCTCGCTCAGCCGCAGCAGTTCGCGGTTCAACTTGGCTTCCTTGGTGATGTCGCGGCTGATCAGCAAGTATTTCGCGCTAGCATCCACGCCTGTCGCGGGCATCAGCATCGAGACAAGCCTAAAGACACACCGCCCTCTCGGCAGATCAAGCTGGTATTGTACTTCTTTCTGTCCATGGCCGGTGTCGAGTGCGCGCATAAGAGCACGGGCTTTCAAGGCAAGTTCCGCAGGCAGAATGTCTTCAAGCATCTTGCCCACGATCTGCTCGGCAGGTGCCAATAAATACGCGTCGTTGCTGACCTGAACAAACGAGAACCGGCCTTCGGAATCAACCTCAAGCAGAACATCGGGCAAGCTTCCAGCTATCGCGCGCAGGCGGGTTTGTTCATGCGCGCTATCGGCGGCGGCGCGCAGCACTTCTTCGCTATGATCTTGTCGGCGCAGAATCTTTCCCGCCGCCGCGGCCAGCGGTGCGATCTGATAAAGAACCGCCAGGGAAAAGGCGTCGCTTGGCGCGCAGGCTTCGAACAGCAACATGCCGCACAATGTGCTATCCAAGTGCATCGGCACCAGCGCGACCCTAGCGCCGGCAGGACCAGCGTCAAAGCCGCGTTTACCTGCAGCCTCGTGCCCTCTTGGGACCACTACGACGGCACCGGGTGCCGCATCGCCTAGCACATCGGCAAACTCGCGAAGCTCTTTTTTTGTCAGAGGTCGCAGCGCCGGTGACTTTTTGGGGGATGGGTCAGCGCGCCACTCATGACTGATCTGCGGCGCGTCGTTTTCAAAGCCGCGCACAATGCACACTCGGGCCACACCGAGATACTGCCCGACGATACCAAGCGCCGCGCGCAAAGCGGCGTCGATCCCGGTACCAGACGCCGCCAATAGATCGCTTAGAACATTGATAAGCAGTGTCTGTGCAGGCCCGGTTACATCTTCCGCAGAGGTTTCATCTTTCATAGGAGCGGCTTTCTAATCGTGTCGTTGTTAACCATTAACACGTCAAACCAAGGTCGGTAATTGAAGCCTATCGCACAACTCTTCCGTGTGTGAAAAAGGCAACTAAGATTGGCACGCTGCTGCCCAAAGGCCGAGCTTGCCATGTCGATTTGTCCTTCGGGGGAGCAACTTGGGGAATAAAGTAGCGGATATCCGCCGTTCCCCAGCGTCAGACGATCATAGCCGAAAACGTCTGGAAATAATGATTTTCAGTGCGTTGTGCGCGCCGATAGTTTTACACGCTCGGCACCGATAGATTGCAAAAAATAGACTGTAAATCAATTGGTCGCCGGTTCGCTCCCTGCCGCCGGAGCCAATAATCCTATCAATACCATAAACTTAGCGTAGGATCGCTTCGGCGATTCCGCTCACTATCCGCCGAGGCTACCGTTTAGGGTAACAAAACGCGGCTTCGCCCCAACTTTGGTTGCCGGACTTCTGCGCAGCAAGAATCCCTCGTTGATCGCCTCACGATTCGACACATGGCGCGGTTGCCTGCGCTTCGGAAATGCACGAGTTGCTTTATTCAAGGCTGCCGCAAATGCTTTGGCGTTACCGCGCAAAGTGCGCGCGCTAAAGCGGGATTGAAACGCAGCAGCGTGATCTCTTTCGCGCTAGGCGTGCTTGCGGGATCTGGTGCGTAACGACACCTTCATTGTGTCCGACTGACGGGGCGGCGAAAGCCGTCGCGGATGTCTAATCGCGCGATATAGTGGCATTTTCTAATGCATTCCGATTCTCATCTGAAAGGTCAGCGTAGCTTGGTTCTGCGTGCTGGTTGCAAACGACCGACAGATTTCGGAGCAGTCTTGAGATGTGCTAAGTGACCGCTGTGGGCCGGGAAGCTCATATACAGGAATCCAGAACATAGGAATGCCGGCCCAACGCCCTCGGTGGGTTGTTACAGATCATTCGACGACGGACACGCGCCAGCTTCCAAAACCCTTCGCAATGCGGCTATCCGGCATAGCACACGTAAAAATCAAACGGGGGCTCAGCAAACCCGTCTGATCAAAGCCGATCATTGCCCCGTGGCGCATTTTGGCGCCTTTAAAAAGCGACCCTGTCGCTTCCCTTCAGCCCGAGTATGTCGCGCGCCTCGTCGGGCGTTGCCACCTCGCAGCCCAGATCTTCGACAATACGCCGGATCTTGGCGACCTGCTCGGCATTGCTTGTTGCCATCTTACCCCGCTCGATGAACAGGCTGT
Organism: Rhodobacteraceae bacterium UBA6213; assembly: GCA_002421605.1. GTDB lineage: Bacteria > Pseudomonadota > Alphaproteobacteria > Rhodobacterales > Rhodobacteraceae > UBA6213. The sequence continues at coordinate 67,663 of DISJ01000008.1, forward strand.
CCTCCAACCCGACCCGCACGTGCCCGCCCATCTGCGAGGCGGTGCTGGCCAACCCCATCTGCGCCCCCCCGGCACCAAGGACCGACCAGCGGTAGTCATCCCCAAAAAGCCGATCGGCGGTGCGTTTCATGAAGATCAGGTTGTCCACTTCGGGTCCGATGCCGCCGAGAATGCCGAACACGAACTGAATGAATATCGGTGCCTTGAACAACCCGATATCCATGCAAAAACGCAGGTTGTAGAGGTGGCCTACATCGTAGCACTCATGCTCGAACTTGATGTCATGCGGCCCAAGCGCCGCCGCTACGGTGCCAATATCACGAAAGGTATTGCGGAAAATGTAGGTGTCTGAGTTTTCGACATAGTCCTTTTCCCAGTCGAACTTCCAAGTATCGTAGCGCTTGGCCAGCGGGTGAAAGGAAAAGTTGATCGACCCCATGTTGAGGCTGCACATCTCGGGCGAAAAACGAAGCGCCGGGGCGATGCGCTCTTCGATCGAATTTTTCAGGCTGCCGCCGGTCGATATGTTCACAACCGCCCCAGTGGCCTGTTTAACACGCGGCAAAAAGGCTGCAAAATCATCAGGATTGATCGATACACCGCCATCGGCGGGGCGGCGCGCGTGTAGATGCAGGATCGCAGCCCCCGCTTCGGCCGCCGCAATCGCCTGCCCGGCGATGTCATCGGGCGTGTAGGGCAAGGCATCCGACATCGTGGGGGTGTGGATTGCACCAGTGATGGCACATGTAATGATGGTTTTCGGCTTTCTGGCCATCAGCGGTCTCCTTGCTGTGTTTCGCCCCGGACCCGGTGGCTGATTGGGAAAAGTTCTGCCCCGGCGCGCGCGCGGATCAGCCCCCAAAGACCGGAAGGCGCGCGCAGCATGACCACTATGGCCACCACTCCAAGGGCGATCAGATAGATTGTGCCAAGATCGGCCAGCGTTTCGCGCAGTGCAAAGAACACCAACGTTCCCAAGATCGGCCCTTCCAGCGTGCCGATACCGCCGATAACCACGATGAAGATCACGAAAGCGGTCCAGTCGTTGACCGAAAACCCGGCGTCGGGCGATATGCGCAGCTTCTGGATGAAGATCAGCGCGCCGATCATCGCGGTTAGCCCTGCGGTGGCGATATAAACGATGAACTTGGTGCGCCAGATGTCGATGCCAAGGCTGCGCGCCGCAAGCTCGTTATCGCGCAGCGCCGTCAGCGCCAGACCAAGGCGCGAGCGCAGGATCGCAAAGGCAAGGCCGATTACCAGCACAGCGACGCCAAGCGCCAGCCAGTATGCCAAGGCTTCACGGGCATCGCGCCCCTCGGCCATGGCGCGCACCACATCTGCGGGCAGGCTGGTGCCCGAACCACCGCCAAGCGCGGAAACCTGCGCGGCGGTCAGCCGGAATACCTCGGCAATCACCCAAGTGCCGATGGCAAAATATGCCCCGCGCAGCCTGAAGATCAGCACCGCGACCGGCACCGCCACAAGCGCGCCGATAATCCCTGCCAGCGGGATCGCCCAAATGGCAGGCACCCCAACCAGAATCGTCAACCCGAACAGTGCATAACCGCCAAGCCCGACATAGGCTTGCTGGCCCACGGACACGAGCCCGGCGTAGCCTGCAAGGAGGTTCCAAAGCGTTGCCAGCGACAGATACAAGAATATCTCGCCCATCAGCCGCATATCGGCGCGTCCCGCCCACCACGGCGCGGCCGACAGCCCTAGCAGCAATACTACCCCAACAACGGCGGCGATGCGCGAGGTGCGCGATGACCGGGTTACGGCATGGGTCATCAGTCCATCCTCGGGAACAGTCCGCGCGGTCGCAGCGCGATGATTGCAAGAAATACCACATGCCCGGCCAGAACCTGCCAGCCCGGATTGATCTCGGCACCGATGCTCTGGCTGATGCCAAGCACCACCCCACCGGCCAGCGTGCCCCAAATATTGCCAAGCCCGCCAATAATCACCGCCTCGAAGCCAAAGATCAGCCGACCACCGCCGATCGAGGGGTCAAACGAGGTACGAATGCCCAAGAACACGCCCGCCACCGCCGTTACCGCCAGCGCAAGCGCCATTGCCAGCCCGAACACATGCGCCCGATTCAACCCCATCAGTTGCGCCACATCTTGGCGATCCGAGGTGGCGCGAAAAGCCCGCCCCAGTGCGGTGCGGTAGAACATCCACTGCAAACCCGCGATAATGGCAACCGAGCAGGCAAACATCAGTAGCGGCAAATACCCCAGCGCGAGGGAGCCGAGTTGCAGACTTGCGGTTTCGATTGCGCCAGCTTGCAACTTTTGCGGGTCGGCGGAGTAAATCTCGAGCAACCCGTTTTGCAAGATGACCGAAAGCCCGAAGGTCACGAGCAGCGGCGGCAGCAGATCGTCGCCAAGTGTGCGGTTCAAGATACCGCGCTGCAGCCCGTAGCCAAGGGCTGCCATGATCGGCACCACAAGCGCCAGCGCGACCAGCGGGTGAATCCCCAGCACGGTTGAAACCGACAGCCCCAGATAGGCCGCCAGCACGATCAGATCGCCATGCGCGATGTTGACCAACCGCATGACGCCGAAGATCAAGCTCAACCCTGCCGCAAACAGGGCGTAAAGCCCGCCCAGCAAAGTCCCTTGAACAATCGCGTTGATCCAGTCCATCGACCCTCACATTCCGAAATATGCTGCGGCAATTGCTTCGCGGGTGACCACGTCCGAGCGGCCTTCAAGCGCTGTGCGCCCCTCTTGCAGGCAATACACCCGCGACGAGACAGAAAGCGCTTTGGCAATATCTTGTTCCACGATCACAGCGGCCATGCCTTCTTCGACGATGCCCGGAAGTGCGTCGTAAATGGTCTTGATAATCACCGGAGCGAGGCCGAGGCTGATCTCGTCGAGCAACAGCAGATCGGGGTTGGCCATCAGCGCGCGGCCAATCGCCACCATTTGCTGCTGGCCACCTGAAAGAGCGGTTGATGGCACAAGGCGGCGTTCCTGCAAAACCGGGAACAGCGCGTAGATCCGCTCAAGCGACCACGGCCCCGGCCGGTGCATCTGACCGCCGATCAGCAAGTTTTCTTCGACACTAAGCGAGGGAAACAACAGCCGCCCCTCGGGCACCAACGCAATGCCGCGCGCCGCCACCTGATCGGCGCGCAGCGCGCCGATCGCTTCGCCGCGATAGCGGATCGCCTCGGGCGCGTTGCGGATCAAACCTGAGACAGAGCGCATCAACGTGGTCTTACCCGCGCCGTTGGCGCCGATGATCGCCACCACTTCACCCGGCATGACATGCATCGACAGATCATAAAGCGCCTGAAAATCGGCGTAATAGGCATCGAGCGCGGATATTGCGAGAATCGGCTCAGACATCGGCATCCAGCCCCAGATAAATCTCGCGCACCTCGCGGCTTGCCATGATCGCATGTGGCTCACCGTCCGCGATCACGCGCCCGAAATCGATTACGATCAGTCGGTCAACCACCGCCATGAGCGCGTGCACGACATGTTCGATCCAGACAATCGACACACCGGTTTCGCGCACATCGCGGATAGTCTGCACGAGCGAGCCGCACTCGGAGTCGGTCAGACCACCCGCTATTTCATCAAGCAGCAACAGCTTTGGGCGCGTGCAAAGCGCACGCGCGAGCTCCAGCCGCTTGCGTTCCAGCAGCGTCAGGCTGCGCGCCAGCACGTTCGCCTTGGGCATCATCCTGGTTCGCGCCAAAACTTCGAGGCAAGTTGCCTCGGCCTTGGCGCCTCTCTCGCCCGCGCCCTGCGTGGCGGCGACAAGGGTATTTTCAAAAACCGTCATACCGCCAAAAGGTTGGGGCACCTGAAACGATCGCGTCATGCCAGCGCGGCAACGGCGGGCGGCGGGCATATCGGTCACGTCACGACCGTCAAACCAGATGCGGCCCGATTGCGGGCTCAACGTGCCGGTGACCAGATTGAACATCGAGGTCTTGCCCGCTCCGTTCGGCCCGATCACGCCAAGCGCCTCGCCTGCCGCCAATGACCAGCTTTGCGCGTCGGCAACAACCACCGCGCCGTAAGCGCGACTGACCGCGTCAAGTCTTAGCAATTCGCCCAATTATCCCTCCCGGGCTGGCCTGCGACCCTGAGGGGCCGCAGACCAGCTTGGCACTACAGAAGCTGCATGGTTCCAGTCAGCGGAATCGATGGCTGCGCGGTGTTGGCCACAATCTTGAGGTCGAACTTGTCGCCCTCGCGCTGCCACTGGCCCGCCACCAAGGGGGTCTTGGTAACGTTTTTCACCGGCCCGACCGACCAATCCACCGGCCCGACGATGGTTGCCAGACTGGTGGCAGCGATCGCTTCGACAATAGCGCCGGAGTCTTCCAGATCCTGCGCGCGCGCGATCACATCGGCCACCACCTCAAACAACGCGTGTTTAAAGCCGATTGGTTGCGTCCAAGGCCGCCCAGTCGCGGCGGTGTAGCCTTCGGCAAGCTCGCGCGAAGAGGCACCGGTCAGCGACGAGGCGAAGGGGTGGTTGGGCGACCACCAGACCTCAGAGCTGAGCCCATTACCGCGCTCACCCAAGCTTTCGATGACCGAGGGGAACAGAAGCGCCTTGCCGATGGTCACGATCTTCGGGGTGAATCCTTGCTGTGCAGCCTGCGCCCAGAAGGTGGCAAAATCGGGCGGGATCATGTTGCCGGTGACGATCTCGCACCCGGCCGCCTTGAACGCGGCGATCTGGTTGGAAAAGTCGTCCGACAGCGGCTGATAGCGGCCCGGATCGGTCAACGAGTAGCCAGCGGCGGCCAGCGGCTTTGGCAGCCCGTTTTCCGCATCACCCCAGGCATTGCCATCGGCGTCGTTGGGGAAAAGGCCGCCGGCAATCTTGGCAACCCCGGTCTGCCCCCACATGTCAAGGAATGCGCCAATCACGTCTTCAAGGCCCCAGAAGAAGTGGTAGGTATTGGTAAAACCCTGTGCAGGGTTGCCGCCACGGCCAAAGAAATATGGCTGCCATGGGCAGTCCGTTGTGACGCAAGGCACCTCGTTGATTTCGGCCTGATCGGACACCGGGTTGACGGTGTCAGGGGTCGATGCGGCTACGATGATGTCCACCTCGTCGCGCAGGATCAGATCGGCGGCAACTTCGGCGGCACGGTTCGGGTTCGACTGACTGTCCTTGGAAATGATTTCAACAGCCCAGGTCTTACCGTTGTTCTGAATTCCGCCAGCAAAACGCTCGCTGATTGCTTGCAGCACATAGTCATCAGCCTCTGCAAAGCCCGCCAGAGGGCCGGTGCGCGGGCTGACATGGCCCACGCGCAGCACTGGCGTTTGTGCATAGGCGCGAGTGGCGCGCAAAATGGCCGGAGCGGCCAGCATTGCCGCGGTGCCGGTCATAAAATGGCGACGGCTTGGGTTCAGGTATTTCATGGGTCTCCTCCCTAAATGGCACGTTGGCCGGCGCTGCCCGGTCGTTGCCGATGCAGCGGTTCAGTCTTGCAGTATGTCTTGCAGTCGCAGCAGATGGCGCGCCACACGGGCGCGTGTTGCGGCGGCCTCCTCGGGTGTCCAGTGTCGAAAACCCTCCCCGGTTTTCATGCCAAGCTTACCGTCGGCCACCAGCGCGCGCAAATAGGGCGAAGGGCCCGCGCGGTTCTCAAGGTCGGCAAGCACCGTTTCGTGAATATCAAGCGTCAGGTCGGTGCCGACGAGATCGGCGTTTTCAAGCGGGCCGAGCACCGCTAGACGGCGCCCGAAACTGGCCTTTATCACCACATCCACCGCTTCGGCATCGCAAATGCCCCGCTCGACAAGGCTGACTGCCTCGCGCCATAGCGCATGTTGCAGACGGTTCCCGATGAAGCCGGGCACATCCTTGGCAACCCGCACCGGGGTTTTTCCTGCCGCCGCCAGCAACCCCATCATCGTATCGGCCGTCGCAGAATCGGTCCATTCGGTCGAAACCACCTCGACCAGCGGAATCATATGCGCAGGGTTCCACCAATGTGTGCCAAGTGCGCGGTTTTTCGCCTTCAGGTCCTGCATGATCGAGGTGATCGGCATAACCGAGGTGTTCGACGCAAGAATGGCCGAGGCGGGTGCGCTCGCCTCGATCTCAGCGAAAATCGACCGTTTCAGCGCAAGCTTTTCAGGTGCAGCTTCAAAAACCACATCGGCATCCGCCACAGCCCCGGCTAGTGTAGCCTCCACGCGAATTTGGGCGAGCGCGGTGGTCGCGGCCGCGCCCTCGACACCAAGCGTGGCAAGGCTATCGGCAACGCGCGCCAAAAGCGCCGCACGCGCCTCTGGCATCGGGTCATGCACAGCCACCTGATGCCCGGCGCGCGCCATTACCAACGCGATTCCGTGCCCCATCAGCCCTGCCCCGATTATGCCAATCTGCATCGCAGCCACCCCTCCCCTGGTACGCTACCGAATAACCGCCGCGGCCTTTTGGCCACGGCGCGCCGTCATGCGAAATGCTCAGAAAGCTTTGCCGGGCTCGATACGGTAATTTTGCGATTTGTCGATCATCGCTACCAAGCGGATGATACAGCCATCGCCGCGATCCCAGTTCCAAGGGAAGAAGGCAAAAGTGCACCGCTTGCCGGTAACCGCATCAAGGTCGCCACCGACGTTTTCGATGCCGAGGATCCCGTTTTTGAACAGGATCTGGTGCACCGGCTCCCAATCGGGGAAATCGACAGCCCAGTCGTGCCCGCCCGACCACTCGAAGTATTCCTTTTCCAGATGCGGAAGTAGCGGCCCGTTGCGCTGCGGCCCGATCGCGGTGGCAAGCGGGTGATCGTTGGCCTGCGTGTCATGGCCCACGACCTTGACGCCCTTCTTGACCATCCACTCGCCCGCCGAGGGCACGAAACCCGGGCAATAGGCAAAGTAGTCGCCATCTGCATACTGGTGGTGCCAGCCGGTGTTGATGATCAGCACATCACCCTTGCGGATTGCGTGGCCGCAGGCTTTTTCCAGATCTTCGCCGGTGATCGGCTCCCACTTTTTCTTCGGGATCGAAACCACGATGCCGGTGCCAAAGAAGTGCGGCAGCGGTACCTCGTCGATAAAGGGCGTGCCTTGCACCACATGGGCGGGCGCATCGATATGCGTGGTGGCGTGCATCGTGGTGGTGATGCGCTGGCTGAGTACGCCCGATTTCGCCATGTAATGGATACGCTCGATCTTGGTATCTTCGAAATACGGCCAGTTCGGATTCTGGAATCCGAACCGATGGCTGAGGTTGTAAAATTCCACACCCATGCTGTTATCGAGATTACTTTCGAACTCGATGCCACGAACCTTGATCGTCATGCAGTACTCCCCTTCACGCTTTTCATTTGTCGTATCACAATACAGTACTAGTGTACTGTCAAGTAGTCATAGCGGTGTCTTGCAATTTCTGCTTTTTTGCGACAAGCCACCTCGAGCAACGGGAAGCCAAAGCCTTGAACACTGAAATCCCCGAGATCCGCCGCGCCCAAGGCATTCAGGTAATCGCCCGCGCGGCCGACGTATTGCGTGCGCTCAAGCACGAAAAATCCGGCATGAGCCTTGGCCAGATCGCAGATCGCGTCGGCCTGCCCCGTTCTACGGTGCAGCGCATCGTCAATGCGCTGATCGAAGAGGGCATGGTGATGATGTCCCAGCCCGCAAGCGGCTATCGACTCGGCCCCGAGATTCAATCACTTGCCAAGGCCGGGCTGATCGACGCCGCCGAGATTCTGCACCCGATACTGGCGCGCACTGCCAAAGCCACTGGCGAAACGGTCGATCTGGGTGTGATGCGTAACGGCGCCATAATCTTCGTCGATCAAGCAGCCGGATCGCACAGGCTGCGTACCGTTTCCGCAGTTGGCGAGGTGTTTCCGCTTGCCACAACGGCCAACGGAAAATCTGCGCTGGCGCTTTGCGACGATGCTGTGGTCAATGACGTACTGCGGCGCGAATTCTCTGATAACGCAGAAGAAATAGCCCGGGTCACGCAAGAGATCGCAGTGATACGTGCGGGCGACTTTGGCCTCGATTGTGACGAGCATACTGACGGCATTTCAGCAATCGGCACAGCATTTCGCGACCCATCCGGGCTGATCTATGCCGTGTCAATTCCGGTGCCGAGCGCGCGCTTTGCCGCGGTGCTGCCGATGTTGCGCGCGCAACTTACCAAAATACTGCAAGACATCCGCAAAGTCGGCTTTTCCTGACGCCCACCCCGCACGCTATTCCCAAAGTGCTGCAATCGCGGGCCAATACGCCGCGCCGATCTTGCGCGTTGCGGCGGCATCTTCGGGCGAGATGTAGGCTGTAATCGCCCTCGCATAGCTTGGCCGCCGCTGTGATGCCGCCAGCCAAGTGCCGACCGCCGGAAATTTTTTCTGCCAAAGCCCCGCCATGCCCAACCGATCAAGCCGGTCAACATAGGCGAGCAGAACCGTATCAGCGAGACCGTATTCGGCACCGGTAAGCCAAGCAGAGTTGGCCAGTGGCGCCGCCATATCCTCGAACTGGCGCCGCAATACGTGCAATGCGCCTTGGACATACACCGAATCGGGTCCGTTCAGAAACACATCACGCCGCTTTGCGCGAACCTGCGGATTGGGGATGCGCGCCAGTGCGGCTTCGGTTTCTTGCGCCGTGTGGGCCGCGCGTTCACGGTCGCGCATCAGTGTTGCAAAAGAGACCGAGTTGATTGCTTCGTGAATCGAAATGCAGCGCAGCAGCCATAGCCGCGTCGTGAACTCGGCGCTTGTTTCGCGCGGCATCAACGGGTTGGTAGCCGAAAGCCGATCGACATATTCGCACAGCAAGCTCGATTCCCGGATCACCAGGCCGTCATGGATTAGTGTTGGAACCACCGCTTCGGGATTGAGGCGAAGATAGGCAGGCGCAAACTGATCGCCCTTGCCAAGATCGATCATATGGCTTTGCCATTCCAACCCCTTTTCTGCCAAAGCAATTCGCGCCTTTTGCGAGCAGACACTGCTGGCTGCGTGATAAAGTTCAATCATCTGATCCCCCATGTTTTTGTAAACCGCTCAAAGCCCCAAAAGCGCGCGCGCATTGCCATGGCAAATTGCGGCGCGCTCTCCCTCGCTCAATGGTGCCTTTTCGATCCAGTCGGCGGCAAGATCTGCATGCTCAAACGGGTAGTCTATCGAAAATAGCACCCGCTCAACCCCCAATGCGTCAATCGCGCAGCGCAGCGGTTCGTTCGAGCAAACCCCGGCGGTCGTCACCCATACGTTGCGGCGGAAATAGTCCGAAGGTTTCAGCGCAAGGCGTTTCGTTCCGCGATTCGCGATTTCCCAGCGGCTGTCAAAGCGCCAAAGCTGATAGGGCAGCGTCTCGCCCATATGGCCCAGCAACAGCTTTGCCTTGGGAAAGCGGTCAAACACCCCCCCGAAGATCAGGCGCAACGCATGGTTTCCGGTTTCCACAGTCCACGACCAGACAGGGCCAAACAGCTCTCCGTGACCGTGATACATGTAGGGAAAGTCGGGCGGATTGCTGGGGTGAATGTAGATCGGCGCGCCAAGATCGGCGGCGCGTTCCCAAAGCACCGAAAAGCGGTCGTCATCCAGATACGCGCCATTGGTCTGCCCGTTGATCATCGCACCAACATAACCCAACTCTCTCACGCAGCGTTCCAACTCGTTCGCAGCAGCAGTCGGATCTTGGGTCGCAAGATGCGCCAAGCCGGAATAACGACCCTTGCTGTCCGCCATGTGGCGGGCCAGAAAATCGTTGCATTCCTTAGCTTTAGTAATGGCGACGGCGGTATCAGGCTCGACCTGCACACCGGGGCCCGCCAGCGAAAGTACTGCAATCTCCACCCCGAACTGATCCATCTGGGACAAACGCCTTTCGCCGAAATCGGTCAACGCTGCGCCGGCCTTGCCAAACATCTCGGGGCTGATGTTGATGGCGGTCTTGGCCAGATACTCCTCGAATCCGGGGGCAAGGAAATGCTCTTCAAGCGCGATCTTGGGCGTCATGGGGCGGCCTTTCTGCATGTCATTCAATCTCGAAAATCTGTTTTTGGGCGCGCTGCAGCATGGGCCCTGCACCTTGGTGCATGCCTTCGGCCAATGGCATAGCATTGTCGCCCCGTATCAGAGCGCGCTCGGCCATGTCATTGCCCTGCCTGCTTCAACGCGGCGATCAGCACGGTTTTTGTCATCGCCGCTCCTATCGCATCATGTCGGGTAGCCACATTGCGATCGAGGGAAACAGGAACAACAGCGCAATCAGCCCGAACGGCGCCAGCAGAAACGGCAATATCCCCATGTAAAGACGCGTCATCTTGAGGTCTGGCACCTGCGCCTGAATGACAAACAGGTTCATACCCACCGGTGGATGGATCAGGCCAAGCTCGACCACGATCACCACGATTACGGCAAACCAGATCGGATCATAGCCGTAGCCCACCACGATTGGCAGGAACACCGGCACCGTTACCAGCACCATGCCGATGCCTTCCAAAAAGCAGCCAAGAATGATGTAGATCACCACGATCAACGCCATAACGCCCCAGCCGGGAAGGTTGAATGACTGCGCAAGGTCCAGCAGCACATGTGGCAGGCGAGTTTGCACCACGAAATTGGAAAACATCGTCGCGCCAATCATTATCATGAAAAGCACAGCACTGGTTATGGCGGTAGTGCGAACCGCTTCAAGCAGCTTGCGCAGCGTAACCCTGCGCCCTGCGACGCCAATCACGATCGCGCCAAAGGCACCAATCGCGGCGGCTTCATTGGGGCTGAAAATCCCGGCGTAGATGCCGCCGATTGTCACCGTGAACAGCACCGCGAATTGCCACGGATCGCGCAGCGCACGCAGGCGGGCCGAAAATTTGGCAGGCTGGTCCGCAGGCACCTTACCCGGCACCCGCGCGGCTACGACAACGGCAACCACGATATACAGCAGCATCAGCAAAATGCCGGGTATCAATGCTGCGGCAAAGAGCTTGCGGATCGACTGTTCGGCAATCGCGCCAAAGATGATCAGAATGATCGACGGCGGGATCAAAATGCCAAGACTACCGCCCGCCGCAATCGCAGCCGCTGCATAACCGTCTTCGTAGCCCGACTTGCGCATTTCGGGCAGCGCAATCCGCGTCATCGTGGCCGCCGTGGCCACCGAAGAGCCACACACCGCGCCAAACAGCCCCGAGGCGCCGATCGTGGCAATGGCAAGCCCACCGCGCAGCCCCGACAGGATTATCCGCGCCGCCTGAAACAACTCGGCAGACAACCGGGTGCCGGTCGCGATTTCACCCATCAGGATGAACAGCGGTATCACCGAAAGCCCATACGCATTGGAAACATCGAAAGGCGTCGTTCCGGCCAACATTTTGGCCACCACGAAGTTCGACATCACCAGATTACCGCCAATGCCGCAGAGCGCCAGCGTCAGCCAAACCGGCATGCGCAAGAACAGCATCACGAACAAAAGGCCGATGACCAGCAGACCAAGGATGGCGGGGGTCATTCTGCGTGCCCTCCGGCGGCATCCAGGGCGTGCATACCCCCCGGCTCGCGCGGCGAAAACTGCATCATGATCGAGGCTATAATACCGCCAAGCATACCAATCAGCGCGGCCACCCACACTATCCAAAGCGGAATGCGCAATTCCAGGCTGATGTCACCGTAGCGATAGGCCTCTTGCATCGGGGTCAGCATGGCGAAGAAAATGAATGTCAGCACCAGCGCCGACATCAGGCCCGCGATTCGTTTCAGAAACCGCACCACACGCGCGGGCAACATGCTGTCGATCAGATCAATGACGATTTCATTGCGCCCCGCGATCACCGCGCCAAGCGCGTAAAACACCGAGATGCCAAGCAAGATCGAAACCGCATCATAGGCACCTTGGACCGGGTGATTGAAAAACTGGCGTAGCGCCACATCGGTAACCACCACCATCATCATCGTCACCAGCGCCGCCATCGACACCCAAAGCTGGACGCGCACGATCATTTGGCCAGCACGGGCAAACACAGTTCCGAAATTCGCGGCCATCTGGGCGCCTCCATTAACGATTCCGCCAAGCAAGCGTGAAGCGCATGACCCGGAAAGAAATCCGGGTCATGCCGAGGTCGTTTACTGAACGTAAGCCGTATAGAATGCGCGCGCCGGTTTTCCTGGGGCTTCGACCGCCGCGATGCTGGCGTCGATGATCGGTGTGATGGCTGCAAACAGCGCGGCCTTCTGATCATCAGGCAGCGAGACAACCGTCACGCCTTTTTCCTGAACGTATGCCTTGCCCTCTTCTTCAGCCGCATCCCAAAGCGCGCCAAACGCGGCAGCCCGAGCAACGCCCGTGGACTCAACAATCAGCGCCTGATGCTCGGGCGAAAGCGCGTCAAAGCGCGCCTGATTCATCACGACGGCAAATGTAGCCGACGCGATCCCGGGCTCCATCGTGTATTTCAGGTTCGAGCCGAGGTCGAAGGCCTTGAGCGCCTCATAGGGGAAAAAAGTACCGTCGATGATACCTTTTGACAGCCCCTCTTGCACTTCGGCAGGCGGCACCGGAAGCGGCGTGGCACCAAGCGCCTCCAGCACGCTTTGGAACACCTGACCAGCGTAGCGAATGCGCAGGCCCTTGAACACATCAAGGCTCGTAGGCTCAACACTCTTTAGGCTGACCTTCAACGGCGGCGTGACCGCCATCCAGAGGATCTTGGTGCCCGGATGTTCGGACGCCAAAAACTCGTCCGCCAACTCGGTCAGGCGCGGCGATCCCACCGCACTGCCATTGCCGGCACTTGGCGCGGCAAGCGGCAGACCGGCCAGCTCTGTCATCGGAAAGCGTCCGGGGGTCGCGCTGTGCAACACAACGGCAATATCAGCTGCGCCAGAGGCCGCCATATCGAACTGGCGGTTCACCGGGCCAAGCTGCGACGCCGGATAGAGTTCAAGCGTCAGGGTGCCGCCCGACTTTTCGGCAAGCTCAGCGCCCCACGCTTCAATGGTGGTGTTGAGCGTGTGCTTCGGTGGCAGATAGCTGGACACTTTGAGTGTTTCAGCGGCGACCGGCAATGCGCTTGCCGTAAACACGGCAAGCATTGCCACGGGTATCAGGTGTTTCATTGACTTCCTCCCACGATGAGCCCGGTTTCGTCCGGTCCCTTATCATCCGCGATACAATGCAAGTGTATTGCTATTTGGTCAATCCGTGTTCTCGTGCTAGCAATATTTTTGCGCCAGCGGTGGCCTCCGCTGCTTTGACTGCGACTTTTTAGTGCGCCTTGTCATTATGTTAGCGCAGTTTCATTTTGGTGCTGTCATTCCGGTGCGCGGCAGGCCAAACGGGCGCGGCACCCCCAGACCGCACGCGGCGCGCACCAGACTAAGCCTTTGCTTTTCCACGTGACGGCGCGCTCTTGGGTGGTGAATGCGGCGCACACAACCTGATATGCAATACCCTCAACCCACCATGCAGTATAGTTGTTGACTGCGTTCGGGCGGCCTTCTACGGTGAGTCCAAATTCGTGGTGCCAATGGCCGAAGGGCAAGGCTGCGATCTTGCCGTTTTCGGCGGGCAGGCACCGCGGCGTGGCGAGAATTTGGAGGTCTAGGGCACTGTTGCGGCACGACGCGCCGAACAAGCTCGCGTTTTGCGACCGGGATGCTCCAGTTAGTGGTGAAAGGGAGGACGAGGCTATGAAAGTAAAGAAATTTTCCGACGCGCAACCCTATGAGGCGCCCAACCACTTTGGCGTGACCGGGTTGCGCTTACAGGGATTCGAGGAGGGCGGCCCCACCAATCAGTGGGTTGGGCTGAGCCAGTTTCTTCCGGGCGGCGGCGCTGGCCCGGATTCGTCGCCAATGGAAAAGGTCTATGTCGTGCTTGAGGGCGAGATGACCGTGACCATCGACGGGAAAGACACCGTTCTGGGCCGCTTTGACAGCTGCACAATCCCCGGCGGGGAAGTTCGCAAAATTGAAAACCGCACGAACGACATCTGCAAGATGCTCGTCGTCATGCCGTACCCGCAGGGAGTAAAAAAATGACAACACAATCCGACTTCAACCCAATGAAACTGTTTGATGTGGCTGGAAAGGTCGCCCTTATCACCGGCGCATCTGGTGCATTTGGCGCTGTGGCTGCGCAAACATTAGCGGCAGCGGGGTGCAAACTTGTGCTCGCCGCATCGAAAATAGATGTGTTGGCCGCAACCGCGCAGGCCTGCCGCAATCTGGGCGCCGATGTCACCGAAGTGAATGCCCGCCCCGACACCGAAGAATCCTGCGCCAATCTTGTCGATGCAGCCGTCAAAGCCTATGGGCGCGTCGATATTCTGGTTGTGGCCTCGGGCGTCAACATCGTCTCGAAAATCGACTCGATGCCGCTGAAGGATTTTGCAACCGTCATGGACGCCAACGTCACGCAAAGCTGGCTGATGTCGCGCGCGGCAACCCGGCAGATGCTGGCGCAGGGCGATGGCGGCAAGATCGTGTTGATGTCGTCGGCACGCGGCCTGCTTGGGCATCCGGCGGGCTACACCGCCTATTGCGCCTCCAAATCCGCAATTGACGGGATCACGCGGGCACTGGGCTGCGAGTTGGGGCCGACCGGCATTACCGTCAACGCGATCGCGCCGACGGTCTTCCGCTCGCCGCTGACCGCATGGATGTTTGAAGATACCGAAGCAGCGGCGACAGTGCGCAAGAACTTCCTCGCGCGGCTGCCCAAAGGCCGCCTTGGCGAACCCGAAGACCTTTCGGGCCCGCTTCTGTTCTTGGTGTCGAAAGCATCTGATTTTTACACCGGCCACACGCTTTACGCCGACGGCGGCTATACCGCAGGCTAACACCCCTACCCCGCGCGGCGCCTTTTGATGGCGCCGCCCGGGGCCTTTCAACCCCACCGCCCGTGCAGGCAGAATAGCGTCTATTCGGTCAGCATCGCGTCGATCTGCAGCTTGGCTTGGGTCAAGGCTGCGATGATCGCGTCTTTCTTGCGCAGAAAGCGCGAGGTCGGCACCGGCACCGAAATCGAGTACAGCTCTTTCGACCAGTCAGAAAACGCGATCCCCAAGGCCGAGATGCCTTCGGACTGTTCATCGACATCTTCTGCAATGCCACGCTGACGATACCGGGCCAAAGTCGCCATGAAAGCGTCCAGATCGCCCTTGATTCCGTTGCGCTTCCATTCATCGGCGGACAACTGGCGCGCGGTGGCCTCGGGCAACAGCGAAAGACAGGCGCGCCCGTTGGAGTTGGGCGTCAGCGGAAACGCCTCGCCCACCGCCGAAACCGCGCGCAGCCGATGCTTGCCGGGGATCTGGTCGAGAAAGATCATCCGTTTTTCGCGCAACACCGAAAGATCGACCGTCTCGCCGGTGGCGGCGCTGATTTCCATCAGGATAGGGCGACAGTCCTCGATAATATTGTAGCGCGTGGCCTCGCCAAGCGCGCGCAACTCGGGCCCAAGCCGCAGCCCGCCGCCGCGCGCCGAGGCGATCACCAGACGCTCTTCTTGCAACGCGGCCACAATCCGCTGAACGGTGGAACGCGGCAGATTAACGCGCTCGGCAATTTGCCCAAGGCTCAGCCCAGAGGTGTCTTGCTTCAACGCCCGCAGCACGTCTGCGGCGCGCGCAATGACCTGAATTCCGTGCCGCGTGCCGGATTGCTGGTCGACGCTTTCCTCGTTACCCAGACCATCCATCGCGTGTTCCATCTGCTGCTTGCTCCAAGACTTCTTCTGCCAATGTTTCGTGCGCTATTCCATACATAAAGTCAGATATCATCATTTTCTGGCACGCTGAGACGGCAATACGCCGCTTGCATTGCGGGTTACATGTCTTATAGTCAGATACAGTGGCGTACCGCCATATCTGATCAATACGAATTTGCATTTGGGGAGAAATGCGATGCGCTTTTGTCATCACGACGGGGTCGTGCGCCACACCAGCCTTGGAATTATCCACCGCGAGATGGCCACCGCAGAGCAAGGTCAGATTTTTGGGGGGCAACGCTAATGGTGTCCGCGAACGCGCGCTTCAAGCAAGCCCTGGCCGAGCGCAAGCTCATGGTCGGATGTTTTATCAAGACGCCGCATCCGATCATCATCGAAGTTCTCGGCGCAGGACCGCTGGATTTTCTGGTGCTCGACGCCGAACACGCGCCGTTTGATCGCACCTCGATTGATGCCTGCCTGTTGGCCGCGCGGGCGGTTGACTGCCCCGTCGTGGTTCGTGTGCCCGACCCGAGTTGGATTCTGAGCGCGCTCGACTGCGGTGCCGCTGCGGTCATGGTGCCCCATGTGGTCAGCCGCGCACAGGCAGATGCGCTGGTACGTGCGCTTCATTACGGCCCCGGCGGACGTGGCTTTACCGCCTCGCCCCGCGCAGGTGGGTACGGTGCGCGAAAGCTGGACGAACACCTCGAACAGACCGCCCGCGAAGTCAGCCTGATCGCCCAGATCGAAGATGTCGAAGGCGTTGATAATCTGGCCGAGATTGCGGCGACGCCCGGTCTTGACGCGCTTTTCGTGGGCCGCGCAGATCTGACGGTCAGCTACGGCTTGCGCGACTTCTTTTCCGAGAAAACCACCGAAATCACCCGCCGGGTTTTGGGCGCGCCAGGTGTTGCGACAGGTCTTTTCTGCGCGCCAAACGAAGACATCGCGCCTTGGGTCGCGGCGGGGGCGAGTTTCGTTGTTGCGGGGTCTGAACACAATTTCCTTGCCGCTGGAGGCGCCGCACTGGGCCGGATGCGTGACAGCGTAACGGGGGGGAAATGATGCAGCCAGACTTTGCACGCAACATGAAGTTGCTTGGCCATTCCGATCAGGGCGGCCGCTCTGACGGGATTCAGGTCATGGTGTCGGGTGGCTATGCCTATGTCGGACACCTGTTTTCATGCGGGTTTTCAGTCATTGACGTGCGAGATCCGCGCAAGCCCAAGTTTGTGCGCCACATCGCCCAACCCGAAGGAACATGGAGCCAGCACCTTCAGACCTATGGCGATCTGCTGATCGTCAACAACATGAAGGACGTGATGCGCGACCCCGAGATGAACTCAGGCAGCTATTACAAAGGCTCGATTGGCGGCAAATTCGACCTTGAAGCGCCCAGCCACGCGGCCGGCATCCGGATGTATGACATTGCAGACCGCGCCAACCCCAAGGAAATCGCCTTTTGTTCGGTTCCCGGGCTGGGTGTGCACCGCACCTTTTATGACGGTGGCGATTACGTCTATGCCTCCGCCCTGCCCCCCGGATTTTCCGACGACATCTTCCTCATCATCGATATCCGCGAGCCCTCGAAGGCCGAGGTCATCTCGAAGCTGTGGATACCGGGCATGAACACCGCAGCGGGCGAAACGCCCAGCTGGAACGCCGAAAAGCACCGCTATGCGCTTCACCACGCCATCGTCAAAGGCGATCTGGCGTGCGGTGCGTGGCGCGATGGTGGTGTGACGCTGATGGATGTTTCAAACCGGCACGCGCCGACGATTTTGGCGCATGACAACCCCTGCCCGCCCTTTGCCGGGGGCACGCACAACACCTTGCCGCTGCCCGGGCGTGGCTTGATGTTTGTTGTTGAAGAGGCGGTTTTCGACAATTGCGAAGATGGGATCAAGCGCAACTGGGTCTATGACATCAGCGTGCCGACCAACCCTGTTTCGATTTCCACCACGCCGCTACCGTCTGAGGCTGACTATGCCACAAAGGGTGGCCAGTTTGGGCCGCATAACCTGCACGAAAACCGCTCTGAAGGGTTCCAGAGCGAAGAGCTGATCTTTGTGAGCTACCAGAACGCAGGCGTGCGGGTTTACGACATCGCCGACCCGTTCCGCCCCAAAGAGGTTGCCGCCCTTGTTCCACCGGCGCCGAAAACGCTGATGGATTATCGCCCCAACAAGTCGCTGGTGGTCGATTCCACGGATGTCTTCGTTGACAAGAACGGGCTGATCTACGTCACCGACTGGAACGGTGGTCTGACCATCATGGAATTGGAGCGCGTATGATGGCCCGGGTGCTGGTGGCGGGCAAGATCCACAAGGATGGCATGGACGTGCTGACCGGTGCCGGGGTCGCGGTCGATCAGGTTGCAAAGCTCGATGCCGAACTGGCGCCCGAGCTGCTTGCCGGTGCCGATGCGCTGTTGCTGCGCTTTGGCGCGCTGAGTGCGGCCAATGTTGCGGCGATGGTGCGATTGCGCATCGTGTCGCGCCACGGTGTCGGTTGCGACGGCCTGCCGCTTGATCTGTTGTCAGCGCGCGGCGTGCCTGTGACCGTGGTCGGCCCGGTCAACGCGGTTTCGGTTGCCGAACAGACCATCGCGCTTTTGCTGGCGCTTCTCAAACGCATCCCGGCCTACGATGCTGCGGTGCGCGGCGGCAACTGGGGCTTGCGCGATTCCCTTGGCGCGCGCGAATTGTCTGGCCAGCGCATGCTGATCATGGGTTTTGGCCGCATCGGCCGCGAGGTCGCGCGGCGCGCGCGGGCTTTCGATGTTGATGTGGCGGTGTATGACCCGTTCGTGGCGGCGGCTGATATCGCGGCGGCAGGGTACGATGCGGTGGCCGACTGGCAGGCCGCTTTGCCGGATCTCGATGTGCTGTCGGTGCATGTGCCGCTGGCACCCGAAACCCGCAATCTGATCGGGCGGGCCGAACTCGCGCGCATGAAACCGACCGCGATATTGCTTAATGCCGGGCGCGGCGGGTTGATCGATGAGGCGGCGCTATTTGATGCGCTGTCTGGCCGCATGGCTGCGGGAGGCGCCGGGATCGACTGTTTTGAGATCGAGCCGCCGAAGCTTGACAACCCATTGTTCGGGCTTGCGAACGTTGTGCTTTCGCCGCATTCGGCCGCGCTTTCCGCAGAGGCGGCACAGCGCATGGCGGTGGTGGCGGCGCAAAACATCGTGGCGGCGCTGCAAGGCAAAGTCGATCGCCGTCTAGTCTTCAACCTCGCCGCGCTGGAGGCGGCTGGCCATGAGCTATGAAATCCCACGCGAAGCGACACTTCCGTTCTTTGCCGAACCCATCGCAGTTCACTGGGATTTGCACGCAATCGCTATGGTTTCGATCTGGCTGTTTCTGGTGCCCATCGCAATTCTGACGATCCGCTATGGCAAGCCCCGCCCGGCGCCGAATGGCATTCCGCGCGGCACAGCCAATTGGAGCAAGCTCTACTTCTGGTGGCCTGTGCATTTCTACCTGCTTTATGCCGCCGTAGGTGGCACGCTTGCGGTGGGTGGCTTTGCCATTTTGCTTTCGGGGGGCATATCGGGCACGCTGCATTCATTCTTCGCGCTTGCCACGATGATCTTCGCTGTGCTGCAGATCGTTTCAGCATGGTATCGCGGCAGCCATGGTGGCATGCGCGACCCCGGCGCCGACCCCGCAGACCCGGCAACATGGCGCGGCGACCACTTTGATTTCACGACGCACCGGCGCCTGTTCGAAGCCTGGCACAAAAGCTTTGGCCATTTCACCGCGATCATGGCGCTTGGTGCCATCACCACCGGGTTGGCCCAGTTCCATTTGCCGGGTGTGACCCTTTATGCGGTTTCAACGGTGGCAATCATCGCCGGGCTTGTGGTTCTGTTTGAAGCACTCGGCTTGCGGCACGACACCTACCAATCGGTCTATGGCAATCGCATCAACTTTCCCGGCAACCGCAAGCGCGCACTTGGGTCCGCGCCGCTGGAGATTCTGGACGCGGAGACACGCACAGCGCAGGACGATCGCCCCGCCCAATAGGCCCCAAGGGGCGGCGCGAAGCCAAAGGCACCACTAAGATCGCCCGCCTTCCACGTCGCCCAACCCGCTATCTGATATAGGCGTGCGCGCCCTTTCGCGTAAACCGAAAGCACCAGTGGCTGCGCAGTGCTGGTTTACTGACAGACCTATGCACACTGTGCGCACTCCAACTGCGGTATAGGTTCCGATCCTTTCTGCTAACTATCTGTATTGCCATATTTAAAAACCTCTCAAGGCGAGTCGCCGTCGCGCCCACGGCGCGCTTGAAAGACGGCGCGCACAAGCAAAGCGTTAATCCAAATCTTGCCGTGTGACCTGATATGCAGTATCGTAAACCCACAATGCAGTATAAACATTGACAGGCTAAAAGGGACAACCTACGGTATTTTCAAGTAGGGACAGTGTCTCGACAGCCTGCCTCAGGCGCTCGGCTATTGCTTACGAAAGGCGGGTGCAGAGCGGAAAAATACAGCCAGGGAACTCGGTACAGGAGTCATGAATATTCAAAAGCTCGACCCACGCGCCAAAGCGCAGCAGGATGTGCGCGACGTACGCAAACGTATCACCCAGCTAGACAGTGACGCGCTCGATCTGCTTCTGTCCGGTGCGCGCACCCATTATTCTTGGCAGGATCGCCCGGTTTCGGACGAGCTGATCCGCGAGATCGTGAAGCTCACGCTTGATGGTCCTACAAGCATGAATGGCAGCCCGGCTAGGTTCGTCATCGTGCGCAGCCCCGAGGCCAAGGCCCGTCTGGAAAAATCGCTCAAGCCTGCGAACATTCCGAAAATGCGCGCGGCACCGGCAACCGTGATCGTGGCCTACGATCAGGAGTTCTGGAAACAGCTGCTGCGCTTGTTCCCGCACGAAGATCGCCGCCACCTGTTCGAGCACAAGCCCGAATACGCAGCAGAAACCGCCTTTCGTAACGGCACCCTGCAGGGCGCATATTTCATGATCGCCGCGCGCGCGCTTGGTCTGGATGTGGGCGCGCTGTCGGGGTTCAGCAACAAGATCGTCGATGAGGAGTTTTTTGCCGATACATCCCTCAAATCAAACTTTCTGATCAACCTCGGCTACGGCAACGAAACCGCCCTGTTCGGCAGGTTGCCACGCTTTGACTTTGAAGACGTTTGTAAAATCTTGTGAGGTAAAATGGCCAACTTCAAACCCAAGCTTGTGGTGACACTGAATGTGTCGGGCAGTTGCCCGTCGCATTCGCGCACCGACATTGGGTCTGGGGAAAAAGCTTTTGTCATCGACGAGCCGCCCGAACGCGGCGGCACCGACAAAGGCCCGTCACCAACTGAAACGGCGCTCGCGGCGCTGATTGGGTGCACCAACACGATCGGGCACAAATGCGCAAACAAGCTGGGGGTCGATCTTGGAAACCTTCAGATCAGCGTTGCGTGCACACTTGATCGGCGCGGCGTAACGTTGACGGAAATTGTGGATCAACCCTTCCGCGAAATCACGCTGACCGTAATTGCAGACGGTTCCGCGTCCGAAGAAGACCTACAACGTGTAAGCGCCGAGACCGCGCTCTACTGCCCGATGTCACGGTTGTTCCGTGCGGCGGGAACGACGATTACCGAAACGTGGCGCAAGGCCTGAGGAGGGGCTGAACGCTGCGATAAAAGAAGAAGGCAAGAAGAACTACCCTCGTATAAACCAGTTTGGGAGGACTGAAATGTTCAAAAATCTACACAGACGGCAGTTTTTGATGGCCAGCGCGCTGGCTGGCGCAGTTGGCGCATTAGGGATCCCTGCGCAAGCGCAGACAGTGATCCCGATGGTCGCGATCGATGGATATCCGGCCAAATCCATGTGGGTCAGGGAATTCTCTGAATTCTTCATCCCGCGCGTCAACGAACGTCTTGCCGCAGGCGGACAATACTCGATTGCCTGGCAAGAAGCCTATGGCGGCCAGATCGTGCAGCCGAAGGGCGTGCTAGAAGGCATCAAGCTCGGTCTTGGCGATATCGGCATCGTCACAACCATCTTTCACAACTCGGCGCTACCCAGTCAGGCGATTTCCGGCGTGACACCCTTCGTGTCGGCCGACGCGCACGTTGTTGCGCGTGCTGTCGATGAGATCGCAACCGAATTCCCTTCCACGTTGGAAGAGTATGCGGCTGAAAACCAAGTTTACCTCGCCACCGCCGTAGTGCTCGACACCTATCAGGTGTTCTCGAAAACCCCGATCTCGAGTGTCTCTGATCTTGAGGGGCTCAAGGTTGCCGGGGCGGGCATCAACTAGCGCTATCTTGAAGGTATCCCGAACGCAGCGGGCGTTCAGGGCGGGCTTACCGACTTCTACAACATGCTGCAAACCGGCGTAGTTGATGCGGCCTTGCTGTGGCCAGAAGCGGCGGAAACCTACAAGATCGCTGAAGTTGCCCCCTACATGCTGCGTGCCGACCTTGGTGCGGTCAATACCAAGACCGTCACCGTAAACGCCGACACCTGGGCCAAACTGCCTGAGGAAGTTCGCGTGATCCTGCGCGAGGTGGCGGTCGAATACCGCGACCGAGTTGCAGATGTCGCGATGGAAGTCGCCGCGGCGAGTATTGCCGCCTATGAGGCGGCTGGCGGAACGGTCATCAACCTGTCGCCCGAGGCGCGCAGCGCTTGGGCCAACAGTATGCCCGACATCGCGGGCGAATGGGCAGCCGATCTTGATGCAGCCGGGCGCCCCGGCACGGCCATGCTTCATGCCTACATGGCCAAGATGCGCGCCGCAGGGCAAGTGCCCGCGCGCAACTGGGATGACGCTCCTTCCTGATAGGCGGCTCACGCAACCCATGAAAGCCGCAGGGGCATACCCTGCGGCCCGTTCCCCTAAAGGCGAGCGAGGCAGCCATGTCCAAACCTGATCTGGGCGAAAAAAACCTGGTGTATTTCAGTCAGTTCTGCGGTCTCTGGAAGGGGTCGCGAAATTGTTTAACGTTCTCGGCACCTCGGTCGTTTTGATGTTGGTGGTGGTCATCAACTTCGACGTGTTCGCACGCAACGTGCTTCATGCGCCGTTCAGAGGCGTGTTCGAGGCCGTTCAGCTTTTGATGGTATTGATTGTTTTTCTGCAACTTCCCGACGTGGTCAGAATGAACCGCCTCACGCGCTCGGATGGCTTTCTTGCTATCATGGCTGATCGATATCCGCAGATTGGAAACCCGCTTGCACGGATCATCGATCTGATCTCGGCCGTCTTCATGCTGTTGATTGTCTGGACGATCTACCCAGAGTTTACCTCCACCTTGGAAAACGGCCGGTATTTCGGCGTGCGTGGCGTGTTCACCTTGCCAGCCTGGCCTCAATACCTTGCGATCACAATTGGCGCTGCGCTCTCGGCGGCGCTTTTCATTGGCAAAGCACTCTCCGGCAGCCGTCATCCGGCGCAGCTAAAGCTTGAGGATTCCGGCGCATGAGCCCTATCGAAATCGGCCTGATATCTGTCGTCGCGATTGTCGCGCTCATCTATCTTGGGGTCTATATCCCAGTTGCACTGGGGATGGTGTCGCTGATCTCAGTCTGGGTCATTCGCGACAATCCCCAACTTGCCATGAACCTGCTGAAATCGGCAGTGGCCAGTGGCGTGCGCGAATATACCTATGCCACGATACCACTATTTACCTTCATGGGGCTAATCGTTTCCAAGGCCGGTTTGGGCAAGGACGTTTATGTGGTCATGAACAGCCTGTTTCGCCGGGTTCGCGGCGACGTTGGCATGGCCACGGTGGGGGCCAACGCGCTATTTGCGGCGGTGACCGGCTCTTCGATCGCCTCTGCATCGGTTTTTACCAAAGTCGCAGTGCCAGAGATGCTGGAGCTTGGATACACGGCACGCTTTGCGGTCGGCGTTGTCGGGGGGTCTTCGGTTCTGGGGATGATAATCCCGCCCTCGGCCATGCTGATCATCTACGCGCTTGTCGTCGAACAATCGGTGGGCGACATGTTTCTGGCCGGTATCGTGCCGGGCATAATGCTGACCTTCGCCTATATTTTTGCCATCATGTTCATGTGCCGCTTCACACCGAACTTTGTCGGCGGCAACGCGCGTGGCCAGAAACTGGCGCAGGCGAGCGTGGCAGTAGAAGGCCGCCATGTGCTGGGCTGCCTAGGCATTGGGGCGCTGGTCGCGGTTGTGCTTGGCGGCATCTACACCGGCAAACTGACCCCGATCGAGTCGGGTGCCGCCGGGGCAACGCTGGCGCTGATGATCGCGCTGGCGCGTCGCAGCATGTCGGCAAAGGGCTTTTGGAACGCGCTGCTTGAGACGGGTCATATTACGGCATCGATCCTGTTTCTCATCACGGCCGCCGCGCTTTATCAACGCATGTTGGGTATCGCTGCTTTGCCCGATGCCATCTCGGAAATCCTCAGATCCTACAATCTTGGATTTGTCGCGATCATGGTCATCTATGTTCTGATGATGCTCTTTCTCGGAACCATCCTTGATACTGCATCGATCATTTTGATCGTCGTGCCGCTGTTCTTGCCGATCGTCGAGCCGATGGGGATCGACCTTGTCTGGTTCGGGATCATTACCGTTGTGGGCGCAGAAATCGGATTGCTTACACCGCCGCTCGGGATTTCCTGCTTTGTGATCAAAAGCACGCTGAACCGGCCGGACATCGCCCTCAAAGACGTGTTTATGGGCGCCCTGCCCTTTGCGGGTGTGATGCTTCTGGTGCTGATCTTGTTGATCATGTTCCCAGCACTTTCGATCGGCATTCTCTAAGGGGCGCTGCGCCGACTTGCCAGTTTGGTGCGGGCGACATTGTGCCACCACTGATGTGGATCAAGGACCGATCCTTATTGTGGTGGCACAAAAGGGGATGCTGCCTTTTTGCGGCGAAGCCGGAAAGCTGACGGATGACTACCGATCCCTATGCGACGCTTGGGCTGACGAAGTCTGCCACGGAAGAAGAGATCAAGAAAGCCTATCGAAAGCTGGCCCGCACCAGCCACCCTGATCTGCACCCTGATGACGCTGCCGCCGAGGCGCGCTTCAAGGTGATTTCCGCAGCCTACGATCTGCTGAAAGACCCCGAAACCCGCGCCCGTTTTGACGCCGGAGAAATTGACGCCACAGGCGCTGAACGCCCGCCGCGCCAATATTACCGCGATTTTGCCGAGGCCCCCGGCAACCCCTACCAGCAGACGCGCGGCTTTCAGGCGCAGGGCGATCCTGCGGACATCTTTGCCGAAATCCTGCGCCAGCGGTCACGGCAAAGTGGCGAGGATTTTGGCGGTCGCGGATTTGCGGCACCCGGTCCAAATTTTCACTATGCACTTGAGGTGCCGTTTCTGGATGCCGCACGGGGCGGTGAAATGCGCCTGACACTGCCCGATGGCAGCAGCATCGCGGTCAAGATTCCGCAGGGTGCGCGCGAAGGCCAAACCCTGCGCCTGCGTGGCAAGGGCGGGCCGGGCCTTGGCGGTGGCGCGCCGGGTGATGCGTTGATCACCTTGTCGATCCGCCCGCATCCGGTGTTCACCCGCGAGGGTGACGATATCCTGCTGACCCTGCCGATCACCATTGACGAGGCCGTTCTGGGGGCCAAGGTCACTGCCCCCACCATCGCCGGGCCAGTCAGCCTGACGGTTCCCAAAGGGGCCAGTTCGGGCCGTGTGCTGCGCCTGCGGGGGCGGGGTATTACGCGGCAAGGTGCAACGACGGCGGGTGACCAGCTGGTAGAACTGCGCATCGTGGCGCCCCCTGCAATCGACGATGCGTTGCGCGATTTTCTTGCGAACTGGCGCAAGAGCAACGCCCACGACCCGCGCGCGGGCCTGCTGAACGAGGCCGCATCATGACCGACCGCATGAGCGAGGACGACGTCATCGCCGCCATCCCGGGCCTGACCCACACAAGGTTGATCGCCTTTATCGAGGCCGAGGTGGTGATCCCGATCCGGCTTGAAACGGGCCATGTCTTTCGCCAGATCGACATCGCGCGGCTAGAGCTGTTGTGCAATCTGGCCGACGATCTTGATCTGGACGAGTCGGCGCTGGCTGTGGTGATGTCGCTGATAGATCAGTTACATACGGCGCGCCAAGATCTGCACGCGCTCGCCCGCGCGCTTCAGGAAGAACCACCCGAAGTGCGCGCCCGTATCGGCGCCGCCCTGCTCGGTTCAGATTGAAAGACGAAAAGGGGTGCGTCATTCGGCGCAGCGCGCCCAAATGCAAAAGCGGCCCCAGATGAGCTGAGGCCGCTTTCTTGGTATCCGCGCAAACTCTGCGCGGGGGGGGAGGAATTGCGCCCCACCCCTATTGGGGCAGGGCGCGCTTGCCGTCTTACATGCAGGCAGGCGCGGTGCCCGGCAGCAGCACCTTATCGACCACATGGATCACACCATTGTCGGCCATGATGTCGGCAATCACGACTTGCGCGCTCATGCCCGTGCCATCGTCAACCGTCACGCCGCCATCGGCCGCGATCACGCAAAGCTGCGCGCTCGCAAGCGCGGGCTGAACCGAGTTTGCCCCCGCGGCGATCATCCCGGATTCGATCTGGCCGGGCACAACGTGGTACAGCAGAATGTCGCTCAATTGCCCCTTGTTCTCGGGCTTCAGCAAGGTGTCGAGCGTGCCTTCCGGCAGCGCCGCAAAGGCATCGTTAACCGGCGCGAAAACGGTGAAGGGGCCAGGGCCAGAAAGCGTATCGACAAGGTCGGCAGCCGTCACTGCCGCAACGAGCGTCGAAAAGCGCTCATCGCCCGCAGCGATTTCGACGATATTGGCGGCGTTTGCGGCCGAAGCGGCAAGGCTCAGTGCAAGTGCGGCAACGGTGGCTTTCAGTTTGGCTGTCATCTGTAATCTCCCTAAGATGGCATATGCGCCCGGTCTGGGTCGCGTTAGTAGGGTGTTTACGGCGGGGGGCAGCGCGCGGTTCAATCACTCACAGAATCGTGAAAAGCGGCTCCTTTCAGCAAGTCTGCAAAGGCCTTTGCGCAAAGCAGCAAAAACTAGGCCACCCGTTTCAGGCCCAGTTTCGCAATGTCCTGCGGGGTTTCAGATGCGGAACAGCGGCTGCAATAGCCGCGGAATCAACGAAGAAAAACGCAGCGGCGCATCGGTCGCGGCAAGGCAGATGCAATCAGCCCCCGCATCAGCGATCGGCGTATGTTCCAGCGCCTGGTCGGCAACTTCGACATCGCCCACCCCAAAACGCCCGGTCTCGTCGCTGAAACTGCCTTGCAGCACCAGCGTCAGTTCCAGCCCGTTGTGGCTGTGGTCTGGCACCGCCTGCCCCGCGGGAATGCAAAGCAGGCGCACCGACCCCTCGCGCCCTGCGGTCAGGATGCTTTGGCGCACCCCCAGCCCCAGCGATTTCCAGCGCGGCGGCCTGCCCTTAAGCGCCGCCATCACCGGGCCAGGGTAAACGCCCGAGCGCCGGTAGCTTGGCGCAGGGGTCACTGGTGCATCAAGCAAATCAAGGATATTTGCCTTCAGCCCCGCCGAAACCTCTTGCGCCGAAGCCGATTCCAGCACAGCGCCACCCACCGCCTGATGCGCCTCAAACGCGGCGCGGCATTCTAGGCACAGCGAGACATGCGCAGCCACCACCAGCGCATAGGGCTGAGGCAGGTTGCCTGCCGCATAGGCGGCCAGCAACGCGTCAGGGATGTGGTGGGTGATTGCGGGCATCTAACGTATATCCTTCAACTCGTGACGCAATCGTTCCAGACCCAGCCGGATACGCGATTTGATCGTGCCAAGCGGCAAGCCGGTCTGGGCACTGATCTCTTGATGCGTCAACTCGCCCATATAGGCTTTCTCGATGATTACGCGCTGGTCGGGCTTCAGCCGCGCCAGCGCCTCTTTCAGATGCCCCGCCTCTTGCTCGACAGCAAGGATCTGGCTGGCATCGGGTTCGCCCTCTGTGTCTTCACCGAGGTCTTCAGGCATCGGGCGACGTTCCTTGCGGATCACGTCAATCTGGCGGTTGCGCGCAATCTGGTAGATCCATGCCGAAACCGGGGCGCGCTGCGGGTCATACTGGTCTGCCTTGCGCCAGACCGTCAGCATCACGTCCTGCACGATTTCTTCCGCCTGCCCCGAGCCGGTACCCGAGCGCATGATGAAACCCTTGAGGCGCGGGGCGAAGTGGTCGAACAGCGCGGCAAAGGCTACGCGGTCACGGGCGTCACGCACCGCAAGCATGCAGATCGTCTGTTGAGACACTTGGGGAGACGGGCTCGTCACCGCTGACCTGTCCTTTTGGGCCGCCATCGAAGGGCGCCAGTCGGCATGTTGGGTTTTGAGGCGCAGGTCAATCATAGCCGCATTACGCAACTATGCGAAGGTTTGGATCAATTTTGATCCGATTTTTCTTTTCACCCGTATCCCATACGAGAAAAAAACGGAGCAAACATGTCATTTGACCAGCAATCCATTCGTCCCCAGCGTATTGCCGTAATCGGCGCGGGCATTTCGGGGCTCGCGGCCGCCTATCTACTGGCCCCCCATCACGCGGTGACAGTGTTTGAGGCCGCCCCCCGCCTTGGTGGCCACGCGCGCACGGTGATGGCCGGGCATCGGGGCGATCGGCCCGTCGATACCGGCTTTATCGTGTTTAATTACGCAAACTACCCGCATCTTACGCAGATGTTCCAAAAGCTCGACGTGCCAGTGGCAAAAAGTGACATGAGCTTTGGCGCCTCAATCAACGACGGGCAGATCGAATATGGCCTGCGCGATCTGAACGCGCTAACCGCGCAGCGGCGCAACCTACTGCGCCCCGGTTTTGCGCGTATGCTGCGCGACATTCTGCGTTTCAACGCTCAGGCCGAAGCGCTTGCCAAAGACGATACCACCACGATCGGCGAGTTGATGCAGCAGTTGCGGCTGGGCGATTGGTTCCAGCGCTACTATCTGATGCCGCTGTGCGGTGCGATCTGGTCCACGCCGCCTGCCGAAATGCGCGCCTTTCCAGCCCGCCCGATCATGCAGTTTTTCCGCAACCACGCCCTGCTCAGCAACTCGGGGCAGCATCAATGGTGGACCGTTGATGGCGGCAGCATAGAATATGTGCGCCGTCTTGAATCTCATCTGCGCGCGTGCGGGGTCACGCTTCTGCCCGGCACACCGGTGAAAAGCGTCACCCGCACTGGTGCACAAAGCATCGTGGCGACCGGCAGCGCGGCGCACGAACCTTTTGATCAGGTGATCTTCGCCTGCCACTCCGATCAGGCGCTGCGTCTGCTGGCGCAACCCACGGTACAAGAACGCGCCGCACTTTCAGCGATCCGCTTTCAAGACAACGAGGTGATCCTGCACCGCGACATATCGCAAATGCCGCGCCGTCGCGCGGTTTGGTCTGCTTGGGTCTATAAGGCCGACACCAGCCAATCAGCACCCGCAATGGGCGTGACCTATTGGATGAACCGCTTGCAGAACATCCCCGAAAGCGACCCTCTGTTTGTCTCGCTCAACCCCGCGCGGCCGATCCCCGAGCATCTGATCTACGACCAGAAAACTTTTCGCCATCCGGTGTTTGATGCCGCAGCCTTGGCCGCACAGCGCCAGCTGGCGGCGATACAGGGGCAAAACAACACCTGGTTCGCCGGGGCATATACCCGGCACGGCTTTCACGAAGACGGTTTTGCCAGTGCCGCGCGCATCACGCGCCTGATGGATCGGCAGTTCGCATGACCCATGCGCCCGAACATGTGGCCGCGCTGACCACGCACACGCGGCGCGGCGCGGTTCGGCACGGTTTTCGCTATGGCGTTGACTATGTGCTGATCGACGCCGAGGCAGGCGGGCGCGGCCCGTGGCTTTTTACGCGCAACCGCTTCAACATGGTCTCGGTGCATGACCGCGATCACGGCGGGCCGCTGAAAGCGGGTCGCGGGCCATCTTGGGCGCGCGATGTGCTGGCGGCGCATGGGTTTGGCACGCGAACGGTGCAACTGATGCTGCTGACCCAGCCGCGGTTTCTTGGCTATGTGTTCAACCCGGTCAGCTTTTGGCTAGCGATGGACGGCTCGACGCTGATCGCGGTGATTGCCGAGGTGTCAACACCGTTTGGCGACCGCCATTCCTACCTCTGCCACCTGCCGGACTTTGCGCCAATCACCCGCGAGGCGCGCATCACTGCACCAAAAGCCCTGCACGTATCCCCCTTTCAAGAGGTCAAGGGCAGCTACGAATTCGCCTTCGATATCCGCCCCGACCAGATCGCCATTCGCATCCTGCACACCAATGGCACCGAGGGCGTACTGGCCACCCTTTCGGGGGCGCGTCGGGCGTTGACCAGCGCCGGGATCGTGCGCGCCAGCTTGCGCCGCCCGCTCGGCGCGCTGCGCACGATCATTCTGATCTATTGGCAGGCCCTGCGCCTGCGCTTGAAGGGTGCCAGATACCGCACCCGCCCCACTCCTCCTAAATCTGAGGTAAGCTGATGTTGTTCCTGACCAACCGCGTAAAACACGACTTCCTCGACACCTGCGCCCAGATCCACATCGGCAGCCTGCGCCTGCGCACGCCCGAGGGCGAAGTGTTAGATTTCGGCCACGGCGCGCCCGCAGCCGAAATGCACATCCGCGACTGGTCGGTGGTTACCGCCATCGCTGTGCGCGGCGATATCGGGCTTGGCGAAACCTATGTCGCGGGGCTTTGGGAAACGCCCTCGATCGCGGATCTCTCCGAAGTGGCGCTGCGCAACCTCGACCAGTTTCGCGGCTATGCCTATGCGGGCTTTTGGGGCAACCTGAAGTTTCGCGTGATAAACCGCCTCATGCGCGCCAATTCCCCACGCGGCGCCGCGCGTAACATTCGCGCGCATTACGATGTCGGCAACGAGTTCTATCAGCTCTGGCTTGACGAGGGCATGACCTATTCGGCAGCGATGTTCACCCCCGGCGATACCGACCTTGGGCGCGCGCAGGCCCGCAAATATAACCGTATTCTGGGCAGGTTGGGGCGCGGCGATCGGGTCTTGGAAATCGGCTGCGGCTGGGGCGGTTTTGCCGAACGCGCCGCCGACAGCGGCCGCCATGTTACCGGCCTGACCATCTCGCCCGCGCAAAAAGGCTATGCCGACGCGCGCCTTGATGGGCGCGCCGAGATCCGCTTGCAAGACTATCGCAAAAGCGCAGGGCAATTCGACAGCATCGTATCAATCGAGATGATCGAGGCGGTCGGGCAGAATTACTGGCCCACCTATTTCGCCACGATCAAGGCACGTCTGGCAGAACAAGGGCGCGCCGTCATTCAGGCGATCACCGTGCAAGACAGCTATTTTGACACCTACCAGCGCACCTCCGACTATATCCGCCAGCACATCTTTCCCGGCGGCATGCTGCTATCCAACGCGGTGATAGCCGATCAGGCCCGCCGCGCGGGACTGGTCGTCAGCGACAATCACGCGTTTGGCGCCGATTATGCCCGCACCTGCGCGCTTTGGAATGACCGGCTGGGCGAGCAGGCAGATCGGATTCGGCGGATGGGCCATTCCGAAGGATTCTTGCGCAGCTGGCGCTATTACCTCGGCGCCTGTGCTGCGTCTTTTGCCGTGGGGCACACCGATGTGGTGCAGGTAGAGCTGACCCATGCCTGAGTCAGAGACAATCTGGATCATCGGCGCCTCTGACGGGATCGGCGCAGCGCTTGCGCGCGCTTGGGCTGCGCGGGGCGCGCGGCTGATCCTATCGGCGCGCTCCGCAGGCCGGCTAAAGGCGCTGGTGGCAAGTTTGGGCCCCACGCATCGCACGCTGCCGCTCGACATTAGCGAGCGTGATAGTGTCGAGCGGGCAGCAGCAACGATTGGCGCGCTTGGTCCCCTTGATCGGGTCGTGCATCTGGCGGCACTTTATGACCCCGGCAAGATCGCGGATCTGGCCCCCGAAACGGCTGCAAGCATCGTCTCGACCAACCTGACCGGCAGCTTTCACATCGCCCAGATCGCGCCGCCCCTGCTGCGCAAAGGCGGGCAACTGGCGCTATGTGGCTCGGTTGCGGGCTATTTCGGGTTGCCCCAAGGGCAGATCTATTCTGCGACCAAGGCCGGGGTCATCAACCTTACAGAATCGCTGCGCGCCGAACTGGCAGGGCAGATTGACGTGCGCCTGATCAGCCCAGGTTTCGTCGATACCCGACTGACCCGGCGCAATGATTTTGCGATGCCCGCGCTGATGACGCCCGAGGCCGCGGCCCGCACCATCATCGCCGGGCTGAACGGGCGCCGGTTCGAGGTGCATTTTCCGCGCCGCTTGACCATCGGGCTGAAACTGCTGCGCATCTTGCCCTATTGGGCGGCGCTGCCACTAACGCGGAGGTTGGTGAAATGAGCGGTATTACAAGGCTTTGGCGTAGCGCGGCGGGGCACGTGCTGCTGGCGACATTGGCTTTTGTGCTATCGCCGATGCTGACCATGGGCTTTAACGGCTTTACCCCCAGCCAATTTCCGGTGCCCCAGATTAATGCGCCGGTACAACCGGCTGGCTACGCCTTTTCCATCTGGGGAGTAATCTATCTGTGGCTGATTGCTGGCGCGGGTTACGGGTTCTGGCGCGCGGCAGGTGACCCCGGCTGGCAACCGATGCGCCGCCCGCTGACTATCAGCCTGGCGATCGGCGCTTTCTGGATTGCCGCCGCAGGCATTTCGCCACCTCTCGCCACGCTGATGATCTTTGCCATGGCCACCGCGGCGATCATCGCCTTGCTGCGCGCGGGAGATGGGCAACCGTGGCTGCAAGCGCGGCCGGTGGCACTTTATTCCGGGTGGTTGACGGCGGCGTCGGGCGTGGCGTTGGGTGTCGTGCTTGGCGGTTACGCGATACTACCCGCCGAGGCCGCCGCAATCCTTAGCCTCGTTGGCGTGTTGTCGGTGACCTTGCTGGTGCAAGCGGGTCGCCCGCGCGAATGGGCCTATCCCGCAGCAGTGGTCTGGGCGCTGATCGGTGTGATTGCGGCAAACCCCAGCGGCGAAAACTGGAAAGTGCTGCTACTGGCCGCCAGCGGAATTGTGGTGCTGACAGTGCGCGCAGCCCTCCCCCATGTAAAAGGCAGAAACCTGTGAAAATCCTGATCCTCTACCTTGTCACTGCGATCATTTTCTTTGCGGCCGACGCAGTCGGGCTGCGGCTGCTGGTCAAACCGGTGTTTGAGCGTCACATCGCCCACCTGTTCGCCGATCCGTTCCGCGTGCTGCCAGCGGCACTGTTTTATCTGGGCTATGTCGCGGGGCTGTTGTGGTTTGTCTCGCTGCCTGCGCTGCGCGCGGGTGATCCGGTGGCCGCCCTTGTGGGTGGCGTGGCGCTGGGGGTTCTGGCTTATGGCACCTACGAGTTCACCAATTACGCCACGCTGCGCGACTGGTCGGTCCAGCAGGTTGCGGTTGATACCACCTGGGGCGGGGTGCTGACTGGATTTTCCGCTTGGGCGGGCGTGATGATCGCGCGCAATCTGGGCTGAAGTATCGCCCCTGCCCGCCGGGCCTAGCGCCCGGCGCGTGCGGGGCGCGCGTTTGCTGGGGCTGTTAGCCCGCGCGCGCCGCCCGCGCGCGCCAGCGCCATCGCGGCGGTGCCCGCCCCGGCGTCAAGGCAATCGCTGAGTTTGGCATCGGTAAGCCAAGCATCCAGAAAGCCCGCGTTGAAGGCGTCACCCGCACCAACCGTATCGACCACGCGGGTTGCGCATGACGGGCGGCGCAGGCTTAACGCGCCGCAAATCGCCTCTGCCCCCGCCGGACCATCCTTGATGACCACCAGCGGCGCATAATCGGCGATTGGCGCATGGCGCGATAGCGCCTCGGCCTCGGCGCGGTTGGGCAGAAACACATCGACACCGCGCAGCAATTCGGGAAGGTCCGGGCGCGCCAGAACGGCGGTATCCCAGCCGCAATCTACCGAAACCGTCAGCCCGGCAGCGCGCGCCAGCGCCACGACGCCCGGCGCCTCGGCCAGGGTAGCCAACTCGCCCAGATGCAGGTGCCGATAGCGCCCCGTGGCAATTGCTGCGGCAAGTGTTTCGGGCACCGCAGCTCCGGCCCGATGGGTCACAAAGGCGCGGTCGCCCCCGGTGATGATCGCCACCGTCAACTGCGGCGCAGACCCAGCGGGCGGATTAGGGCAGGCCGAAAGGTCGATCCCCGACGCCGCGAGTTCTGCGGCTATGGTCGCGGCAAAAGAGGCGGTGGGCAACACAACCGCAAGCCCGCTTGTCCGCCCCACCGCTGCCAGATAGGCGGCGGTAATGTAGGCGCCCCCCCCTGCGGCCAGCGTGACTCCGCTGGCATAGACCTCGCTATCGGGCGCGGGCAGCGCCGAAACCCCGTCCATCACGATGTCGCAATATAGCCGCCCGGTGCATAGCACACCTTCGCGCCCTGCCGGATTGGTCACCTGAGCGCCTCGCCGTCGGGGGTAAAGACATGCAGGTTGGCGGTTTCCACCGCCAGATGCACTTTCGATCCAACGGCGGGGGGCGTGCGCCCATCAGCTACGGCGACGATATCGGCGCCGTCGATATCGATATGCGCCAGCGTCAGGCTGCCAAGCGGCTCAAGCACGCTGACAAGCCCTTCAAAAACCCCCGGCGTCGCGCTGACGATCAGATCGTCAGGTCGAATGCCGACGGTCAGCTCCGACCCATCGGGCAACGGTAATTCGATCGCAATCGAGCTGCCCGCGACCTTGATTGCACCGCCCGAATAGCGGGCGGGCAGCATGTTCATCGACGGCGCGCCAATGAACTGCGCCACAAAGGCATTGGCGGGTTGGTGGAACACTTCGGCAGGCGTGCCAACCTGTTGGATACTTCCGTCTTTCATAATCACGATGCGGTCGGCCATCGTCATCGCCTCGACCTGATCGTGCGTGACAAAGATGATCGTGGTGCCGACGCGCTGGTGCAGTTTCTTGATCTCAAGCCGCATCTGGCTGCGCAGCTGTGCATCAAGGTTGGAAAGCGGCTCATCAAACAGAAACACCGCCGGATCGCGCACCATCGCACGCCCAATCGCCACCCGCTGGCGCTGCCCGCCCGAGAGCTGGCCGGGTTTGCGGTCAAGGTATTCGGTCATCGACAGCATCGCCGCGACCTCGTTGATCCGCTCTTCGCGCTCTGGCTTGGAAAGCTTTGAGGTGCGCAGCCCAAAGCCGATGTTCTTGCGTACCGTCAGATGCGGGTAGATCGCGTAGTTCTGGAACACCATCGCGATGTCGCGGTCTTTCGGCTCGAGGTTGTTCACCACCCGATCGCCGATCATGATGTCGCCGCCGGTAACCTCTTCCAGCCCTGCGATCATGCGCAGTGTGGTAGATTTGCCGCAGCCCGAAGGCCCGACGAACACCACAAATTCGCCATCGGCCACATCGAGGCTGATGCCGTGCAGCACTTCGGTCTTGCCGTAGGCCTTGACCAGATTGCGGATCGAAACTGTGGCCATGGGTTACTCCGGTTGAAGTCGGGCGAAGGCTGCGTCAGAGGCAGCCTCGGCGGTGTGGATGCGTATAAGGCGGGCGGCATACCGGGCGGCAAGCGCACTAGCCTCGGCGGTGTAATGGGCAAGGGCGGCATCCATCGGCGCGGGGGCCGGGCCACCAAAGCGGTCGCGTACAGCGACGAAATGCGCAGGGTCAACCGCCTCGTCGTAAGCGGCCGCATCAAGCCCCGGCGCGCGGCCGGTTTCAGCGCGAAAAGCGGCGGAAAAGATGGCATATCCCGCACGAAGTGGCTGCTCGACCGCGATTACACCGCGCGCGGTGGTCGCGGCGATCGAATGCGCTTGTCGAAAGCTCAGCCCCTCGGCGCGCACCAGCGTATCGGCAAGCTCGGTCACGGTCACACAGGCCGCGTCCATGTTCGCCGCAACCCTATCGGCGCGCACACTACAGGCAGGCAAAAGCGCGCCCAGCAGCGCCAACACTCGCGCGCCGCTGTCAAAGGCGGCGTAGCCTGCCAGCTGCACCTCGCCCTCGCTGTCATTCATGTCGGTAAAGGGGGTGTTGTGCATGGTGCCGATCACCGCCTCAGCGCGCCCCACGGTCATACTGGCCAGATGGCGCAGATGCTCGATCGGCACCGGATTTCGCTTTTGCGGCATGATTGATGAAATCTGCACAAAACTGTTGGGCACATACAGCTGACCCACCTCGAAGGCGGTCCAGAATTGCAAATCTTGCACAACGCGGCCCAGATGAAGGAACATCAGCTTGATCGCGGAATAAAGCCCCGTCACATAATCCACCGCCGCGATGCAGCCATAGGAATTGCGCAGCGGTTCGGTGAAGCCCAGCAGATCTGCCATGCGGTGGCGGTCAATCGGAAAGCCTGTGGTGGTAATCGCCGCAGCCCCCATCGGGCAATGGTCCAGCGCATCACGCGCCGTGCTCAGCCGCGCGATGTCGCGCAGCAGCACTTCGACGGCGGCGCAAAGGTAATGGCCAAAGGTGCTGGGTTGTGCGGGCTGGCCGTGCGTGTAGGCCACGATCAGCGTATCGCGCTCGCGCTGAGCCGTTTGCACCAACGCCTCGGCCAGCTTCAGCGCCTGCCCGAGCATCGCATCAGTGCGCCCGCGCAGCACCATCTTGAACACCGTATGGTCCATATCGTTGCGCGAGCGCGCTGTGTGCAGCGCCCCTGCCAGATCAGCACCCAGACGGCGTTTCAACTCGTCTTCGACCAGAAAAAAGTAATCTTCGTACTCGCCGGTGTAGCTCAACGAGGGCAGATCAAGCTCGTCGTCGATCGCCTCGAGCGCGCCGGCAAGTGCTGTCGCTGTTTCAGCGCTGACAATCCCAGTCTCGGACAGCATCACCAGATGCGCGCGGTTGATGGCGCGCACCGGGCCTGCATAGTGCTGCTTGGCCGCATCAAACAGTGGGCCCAACACCGTGTCGCGGTAAATCGGGTCGGGGAACTGGCTGGTATCGCTCATCCCTTCAACCCCGCCATCGCAATGCCGTGGATGATGTAGCGCTGGAAGACAAGGAACACGATCAGCGTCGGAATCGTCGCCAGTGCGGCCCCCGTCATGATCAGTTCCCAATCGACTGTCTGTTCCACCGAGAATGTCGTCAGCCCCACCGGCAGGGTGTAAAGCTCCTGACTGTTGGTGACGATTAGGGGCCAGATAAACGCGGTCCAGTTGCCAAGGAAGACAAAGATCGCAAGCGCCGACAGCGCCGGGGTCACCAATGGCAAGGCCACCGACCACCAGATCTGAAACTCGTTCAGCCCGTCAATCCGCGCGGCCTCTAGAAAGTCGTCAGGCACGGTTTCAAAGAATTGCTTCATCAGAAAGGTGCCAAACGCGGTCATCATGCCGGGGAACATGATGCCCCAGTAGGTATCCAGCCAGCCAAGGCTGCGCGACATGAGATACCACGGGATCACGAGCATCTCGGTCGGGATCATCAACGTCGAAAGGATCGCGATGAAGATGATGTAGCGACCGCGAAACCTGAACTTGCACAGCGCGTAGCCCACCAGCGCATCAAAGAACACCGCCGAAACCGTGGTGCAGGTGGCAATGATGAACGAGTTGATGAACCAGCGGTAGAAGCGCCCGTCCGACAGCACATAGGCGTAGTTTTCCGCCGTCGGCTCCTTCGGGATGATGTTCAGATTGTACATCTCGTAGGGGTACTTGAACGAGGCAGACAGCATGTAGACAATCGGCATCACCATGACGATGGCGCCCATCGCCAGCAGCGTCCAGCGGATGATTGCCGCAGGGTCACGCCGCGGCTTTGCGCTCGTCGGCGCGTTCATCAGCGCAGCGGCGCTGGCGCGGATTTGGCTATCGGCCATCAGCGGTCCCTCATAATGCGCAGTTGTAGCAGGCTGACGACCAGCAAGATCGAGAACAGCACCACAGTCTGTGCCGCCGCGTAGCCCATGTCATAGCTGGTAAAGGCGGTCTGGTAGATCATCAGCACCAGCGGCTTGGTGCTATCAAGCGGCCCACCGGGGTTGTTGGTGGTCATGTTGAAGACCTGATCGAAGATCCGCAGGAAACTGATCGACGAGAATACCACCAGAAACACGATTGTCGGCTTCAGCAGCGGCACCGTGATTTCGCGCAGGATCGTCCAGCTAGAAACCCCGTCAATACGCGCCGCCTCGTAATAGCTGATCGGAATGGCGCGCAAGCCTGCCATGAAGATGATGATCTGAAACCCCAGCCCTGCCCAGATTGCCGGCAACAAGATTGCGGGCAGCGCATTGGTGGTGGAATTGAGAAAGGCAATCTGCTGAAAGCCCATCGAGGCGATGAAGTTGTTGAACAGCCCGATCGGCACCGGTTGATAGAACCAGCGCCAGACCCATGCCAT
Source organism: Rhodobacteraceae bacterium UBA6213 (assembly GCA_002421605.1). Taxonomy (GTDB): domain Bacteria; phylum Pseudomonadota; class Alphaproteobacteria; order Rhodobacterales; family Rhodobacteraceae; genus UBA6213. The sequence goes on from DISJ01000008.1 coordinate 105,673, forward strand.
TGCCACCGTCGAGGTCAGAAACGGCAGAAAGTAAAGAGCGCGCAGCGTGCCGTGCAAAAACCGTATCTTGTCCAGATGATAGGCAATCGTGAAACTGGCTAGAAGCGACAGCGGCGTGCCGAGGATCAGGTAGATAAAGGTGTTTTTGAACACCTTCCAAAACACCGGGTCGTGGATCAGCCTGTCGTAGTTTTCAAGCCCCACCCAGGTGCGCGCGCCCAACAGGTTCCAGTCCTGAAAGCTCAGCACGATGGCGTTGAGCGTCGGGTAAAAGCGGATCACCACATAAAACAGCACTGGCAGCGCAAGGAACGTCCAAGCCCAGACCACCTGCTTTTGACTGATCGAGAGGTTGCGGTAGAGCTTCATGCTGAGCCTCTTGGCGGCTGGCGCGGAGCCAGAGCAAGCTGACGGGAAAGCAGAGGGCGGGCGGTGTGCGCGGGCCCCGTCTCCGGGGCCCGCAAGATCGCTAGGTTCTGCGTTTACTTGGCGTAATACGCATCAAGCAGCGTTTGTTCGGCAGCCGCCGCAATTGCCAGCGCATCGGCCGGGCTTTGATTCTCGAGGAAGATCCGGCTGACGGCATCGACCAGCACTTGGCGCTGACCGGTTTCATCGGCAAAGATCGTCGCGTGCGAATAGCCAAGACCCTTGATGAACGGGCCATAGACCGGGTCGGCGATATTCGCATCGGTCAGCGCCGCCGACGGCTTGGCGGGCAGTTCACCGACCGTTTCAAGCCAGACCTGCATAGCCTCGTCCGAGGTGATGTAGTCCATGAACTTTACCGCAGCATCATACTTTTCGCCCGTCGCTTTCGAAGTGATCGCGTTCACCCAATAGCTGGCATAGTTCGACTGAACACCGGTCGGCCCGGCGGGAAGCTCGGCCACCGCCCATTCCAGCCCGCGGGTGTCTTTCAGCGCGCCGATACGGAACGATCCGTCGATATGCATGCCCGCGCGCCCGGCTTTGAACGCCGCTTGCGGTTCATCCATGAAGGTTGACGAGGTAACGCCCATCGTCTGCTCGAGGCTGGTGTAGAACTCCAGCGCCGCCGCACCTTCAGGCGTGTTGTAGGTAACGGTGCGGTAATCATCGGTATAGGGCACCGCGCCGAACTGGCGGAACAGCACTTCGCGCAGCCACTGGTGGTCTTGCGCGGTCATGCCCGAGGTAATGCCCTCGACCGTGATGTTGCCCGCGCCGTCTTTCTTGGTCAGTTTCTCGGCAATCGACACCATCTCGTCCAGCGTCGCGGGCGGCGCGGTAATGCCGGCCTCGGCGAAAAGCTTGGTGTTGTAGAACAGCGCCAGCGAACGCACCGCGGTGGGCAGCGCCATGTAGTTGCCGTCGATCTTCATCGCCTGCACCATCGGGAAGAACTCGGCCTCGATGCGCTCGACGGGGAAGACGTCTGTGGGTAGCGGCTGGATCAGGTCGGCCGCCACATAGTCGTTCAGCCAGCCGTAGAACAGCTGCACAACGTCAGGGCCTTGGCCTGCCGGAATCGCCGCGGCAACCTTGGTGCGGTAATCGGCATAAGGGAAGGTCGACTGCTTCACCGTGATGCCGGGGTTGGCGGCCTCAAAATTGGCAATGAGCGTATCCATCGCGGTGATGCGCGCATCGAAGATGTACTGCCAGTATTCAATCTCGACTGCGCTGGCGGAACCCGCCGCAAACAGCGTGCCGAGGGCGGAAGAGGCGCAAAGCGCCAGTGTGGTGATGGCCTTCATGGTCGTCCTCTCTGTTAGGCGGCCCCGTGGGTGGCGCCGCGTATCCCGTATTGTCCCCTTGCTGCCGAAGCTGGCGGGGCTGCTCTTTGATGAAGCGAGTGTTGACGGCTTCCTCTCAAAGATCAATAGTTAATTCAAACCGTTTGAGTTAAGGGGGCAGCGTGACGCTGCAGCGTACTCACATTGCTGGCGCAAATTCGGAACGCACCAAGGCGCATAACCGCCGGGTGGTGCTGGGTTATGTGCAGCGCAGTGCGGGCGCGGGGCGTGCCGAAATTGCCAAATCCTGCGGGCTGAGCACGCAAGCCGTCTCGAATCTGATCGCAGAGCTAGAGACCGAAGGGTTGGTGGTTTCAGGCGGGCGGCGGCGCGCCGCGCGCGGTCAGCCGCCAGTGGTCTATACTTTCAACCCCGATGGCGCGGCGGCTCTGGGTTTCGAGGTGCGCCCCGACGCGCTGGTGATGGTGATGACCAATCTCGGCGGCGGCGAACTGTTCACGCGGCAAGTGCCGCTGACCAGTACCACACCCGCAACCGTCTTTGCACTGATGACCGATCTGGCACGCGATGCAAAAGTCGCCGCCCCGGTGCCACGGATCATCGGCGCGGGTCTGGTGATTCCCGGCCCCTTCGGTGTCGAAGGGCTAAGTGCGGCGGGGGCTACGGTGCTGCCCGAATGGAACCCGCTCGATGCTGCCGCAGGGGCTGCGCAAGCGCTCGGCATGCCGGTAATGCTGGAAAAAGACGCAACCGCCGCCGCGATTGGCGAACGCCTTGCTGGTGTTGCGCATCAACTCGATAGCTACTGCTACCTGTATTTCGGCACCGGCCTTGGGCTTGGCGTCATCGCCCACGGCCTGGCGCAGCGCGGTGCCTTTGGCAACGCGGGCGAGATTGGGCATGTGATTGTGCGTCCGGGCGGTCTGGCCTGCGATTGCCACAACCACGGCTGTCTGGAACAATACGTCAGCCGCATGGCGCTGCAACGGTATCTTGCCGCGCGCGGGCTGATCGCGCCGGGTGATGCCCCCGATAGCGTGGCACTGGCGCTGCTGGCGGCGAACGATGCGGGCCTTGCCGCGTGGCTTGCCGAGGCAGCAGCCGCGCTTTCGCAAGCGGTGGGGCTGCTAGAAAACCTGTTCGACCCGCAAGCGGTGATTCTGGGCGGTGCGTTGCCTGATGCCATTCTTGACGATCTGGTCCGCAGGCTCGATTTGCCCGCAGGCTCGGTGGCGCGGCGCACCGGGCGCGTGCTGCCGCGCGTTCTGCGCGGTGCTTCGGGCCCCACCACCGCCGCCCTCGGCGCCGCCGCGCTGGTGATTCACGATACCATGACCCCCCGGCTCGACCCCGCCCCATAGCCCTGCCTGCGGCCGTGCCGCGTCTGCTTTCGCGTTCCCGTCCCCTGCCCTATTTCCCGTTCTGAAAGGCCAGACCATGCCGATGACAGATCCTGCCCGTATCGCCGCCCAGCGCACCGCCCCGATGGGCCTGATGCTCTGGCGCGCCCTGCAACCGCTGCGCGGGCTGGCGCGCTTCATGAACTCTGGCGCGCACCCTGATGATGAAACCTCTGACATGCTGGCGGCGCTTTCGCTGCGCGATGGGCTGACACTATCTTACGCCTGTTCGACCCGCGGCGAAGGCGGGCAAAACGACACCGGGCGCGAAGCCGGGGCCGCACTTGGCACGCTGCGCACGGCTGAGATGGAGCGCGCTTGCGATGTGCTCGGGCTTTCGATGTATTGGCTTTCAACCAGCCCCGACGATCCGATCACCGATTTCGGCTTTTCCAAATCCGGCGAAGAGACGCTGCGCAGATGGGGCCATGCGCGCACGCTCTTGCGCTTTGTCGAGATTATTCGCGCTGATCGACCCGACATTCTTTGCCCGACCTTCCTCGATATTTCCGGCCAGCACGGCCACCACCGCGCCATGACGCAACTGGCGCATGAGGTCATGGACGCCGCCGCCGACCCCGCGTTCAAGGCCGAAGGCGCGCCCTGGCAGGTATCCAAGCTTTACCTGCCCGCATGGTCAGGCGCCGGTTACGCCTATGACGACGATCTGCCACCGCCGCCCGAAACGGTGCGCGTTCCCGGCCACGGGCACGAGCCTGTGTCGGGGTGGAGCTGGTCGGAGATCGGCCAGCACTCGCGCATGTTCCACGCCACGCAAGGCATGGGGCGATGGACTGGCGCGGGCGAAAGCGCAGGCTGGCCGCTGCATCTGGCCAAAAGCTACGTGGGCGATGACAGCAGCGCACTGACCGACAATCTGCCCGCGCGTTTTGCCGAACTTGCACCCGATCTGGCAGAGTGCACGGCGCTTGATCTGTCGCTGGCCGAAACCGTTGCGGCCTACCCCGACACTGGCGCGGTTCTGCGCGCGGCGGCGGCGGCCGTACAGGCGCTGCGCAATTTGCGCGCGGCCTGCCCGGAATCGCACGCCGATGCGCTGCTGCACCGACTGGCGCGCAAAGAGCGCGAGCTTGCCCGCGTCATCTACCTTGCGTCAGGGCTGCGCGCCGAAGGGCGACTGGCGCAAGATTTTGCGCATCCCAGCGACACGGTCGAGGCGACCAAGGCGCTTTATGTGCCCAACGGCCCCGTCAGCGCCGATCTGCGCTGGCTCGTGCCGCAAGGCTGGCGCGTTAGCGACACCGCCATCACCCTGCCCGCCGACGCGGCAGAGGCCAACCCCTACCCCACCGTGCATCACACCTATCAACCGCACGGCCCGGTCGCGCTTTTGCTGACCATGCATCTGGCGGGGCAAGAGGTTTCGCTGACCCTACCGGCCGAACGCGCGCTTTCGGTGCTGCCACGCTATGAGGCACGGATCGAACCGCAAGCGCATGTGCTGAACCGCCTCGCGCCACGCCCGCTGCCGCTGCGCCTGACCGAAGGCGCGGCGCTGGCGCTGCCCGCGGGCTGGCGGATCGAGGCTGGCGGAGGCGGCGCATCCCTGCACGCCCCCGCCAATGTGGCCGAGGGCCTTATCACCGCAGAAGCCAGCCTTCAGGGCCATCCGGCCCGCACCGTGACCCGAATCGAAAAGCCACACACCGGCCCCTTGGTCTATGCCGCGCCCGCCACGTTGCGCCTGCGTGTAACCGATGTCGCGCTGCCGACCGCGCGTGTAGGCTATGTCGGCGGTGGCCACGACCGGGTCGATTACTGGCTTCGCGCCATCGGCGCAAATGTGGAAACGATGGAGGACGGTGATCTTGGCGCCGAGCATCTGGCAAAGCTCGACACGCTGGTGGTCGGCATTTTCGCCATCAAGGCCCGCCCCGCACTCGCTGCGGCGATGCCGCAGATACACGCATGGGTGCGCGCCGGGGGCAACCTTGTCACGCTTTACCACCGACCTTGGGATAACTGGAACCCTGAAAGCACCCCGCCCGCGCGGCTGGAAGTCGGCCAACCCTCGTTGCGCTACCGCGTGACCGACGAGAATGCCGCTGTGCGTCATCTGATCCCCGATCATCCGCTGCTGACCGGCCCCAACGTGATTGGCCCCGAAGACTGGCAAGGCTGGGTCAAGGAACGAGGGCTCTATTTCGCCAAAAGCTGGGATCCGGCCTACGAGGCGCTTCTTGAAATGGCCGACCCTGACGAGGCACCGCATCGCGGGGCGCTGTTGTCGGCCAGCATTGGCACCGGGCGGCACAGCCACTGCGCGCTGATCCTGCATCTGCAGATGGAGGCGCTGGTGCCCGGCGGTTTCCGGCTGATGACCAATCTGATCGCCCCACCAGCATGAGCGCATCATGAGCGCATCGCCCATCGAACCTGACGGCGCCTCCCAGCGAAACAACTTTCGCGGCGGCGCCTGGCTTTTGGCCGACATGTCGCTGAACATCTGGGCGCTGGCGATCGTCAAGACGATGGGTGTCGATCTGCCCTCGGTGCAACTGGTCTTTGTGCGCGCGCTGACCGGCCTTGTACTGCTCGCACCGATTCTGTGGCAAAGCCGGGTGCCGCTCAAGGCGCAACAACCGGGGCTGCACAGCTTGCGCATCGTGCTCAGCACGTTGACGCTGACCACCAGCTTTTATGCAGTCTCGCACCTGCCGATGGCGCTGTTTACCGCGATCAACTTTACCCGCCCGCTGCTGCTGATGGGCATGGCGGCGGTGCTGCTGCACGAATCGATTCGCCCGCGCCAATGGCTGGCGGGCGGGGTCGGTTTGCTGGGCGTGCTGGTCGCGGTGCAACCCGGCCAGCTTGCGGCCAACGCGGGGCTGCTGGCGCTGGTGGCCACAGTGATCACCGGAACCGGCGCTGTGATTGTTACGCGGCAGATGCGCGCCGAAGCGCCATTGGTGATGATGCTCAGCTACACCGGCGGGCTCGCGCTGCTGAGTGCAGGGCCCGCGATCTGGTATTGGCAGCCGGTGGGCGACAATCTGCTGCCGCTGCTTTTGATCGGCGTTTTCGCGCAATCGGCGCAATTTTGCTTTTTGCGCGCGCAATTCTGGGGCGATACCGGGGTGCTGGCGCCGCTTGGCTACAGCTCGCTCGTGCTTTCGGCGGGGGTGGGATATTTCGTCTTTGGCGAAACCCCGACCGTGGCGCTGGCGATGGGCGCGACGCTGATCATTGCCGCAGCACTATTTGCCAGCCGGGGCGGCAAAGCGCCGAAAATTTGACACCTTGGCCCCCTTCCCTCTGCGCCAAGCTCATGCCAGAACAGCGCCATGACACAGGATTTTCTCATCGTAGGCGGCGGCATCGCCGGGGTATCGGCGGCGGCGCGATTGTCGCATCTGGGCAGCGTCACTCTGCTTGAGGGCGAGGCGCATCTTGCCCATCACGCCTCGGGCCGTTCAGCCGCGCTGTATGAACCCCGCTATGGCGCCCCCCCCGTGGTGGTGCTGTCTTACGCCTCGAAAGAGCATCTGCGCGATGCGAACGGCGGCGTGCTTAGCCCGCGCGGCATGATGGTGGTGGCCAAGGCCAGCGACGAAGCCGCCTTTCGCCATGACCTAATCACCATGCAGCTTACCCAGATCAGCCCCGCCGAGGCGCTCGCAAAGATGCCCTCGCTCAACCCCGATACGCTGGCCTTTGCCGCGCTTGGCGATGATGCCTCCGATATCGACACGGACCGGCTGCTGCAAAACTTCGCGCGCGAGGCACGCAGCAACGGCGCGCAGATCCTGACCAACGCGCGCGCCGATGCGATCACGCGCACCGCAAACGGATGGGCCGTAGCCACGGCCAAAGGCACGTTCGAGGCGCGGGTGCTGATCAACGCTGCGGGCGCATGGGTAGACGGCGTCGCTACCATGGCCGGAATAGCGCCGCTGGGGTTTAGGCCCTTCCGCCGCTCGATGGCGCGTATTCCTGCGCCGGGCGGAATGGATGTGTCAGGCTGGCCGATGACCTTTGGTGCGGGCGAAACTTGGTATTCCAAACCCGACGCAGGCGCGCTGATCGTCAGCCCCGCCGAAGAACACCCGACAACGCCGCATGACGCCTGGCCCGACGACATGGTGCTTGCCGAAGGTCTTGCGCGGTATGAGGAAATGGTACGCGAACCCGTTTCTCGCCTACTGGCAAGCTGGGCAGGCTTGCGCACCTTTGCCCCCGACCGGGTGTTGGTCATAGGCCCCGACCCGCGTGATCCGGCGTTTTTCTGGCTGGCGGGCCAAGGCGGATATGGCTTTCAAACCTCGCCCGCTGCCAGCGCGCTGGCCGCCGATCTGATCGCGGGCCGCCAGCCACAAATTGACGCAGCGACGGTTGCCGCCCTTGCGCCGGGGCGTCTTGTATAAATATTCAAACACCTGCATATCTATCGCGATTCACGCGACACCTGACAGGAGACGTAAATGAACTATCAAGGCGAAATCGACTCGCTGCGCGCAGAGCTGCGCCTGCTTTACAAACTGATCCCCGAGCCGACCAAGGGTTTTGCCGCACTGTCAAAGGGCGTCAAGGACAACGGCGTGTTGAGCGTAAAGGAAAAGGAATACATCGCTCTGGCGATTGCTGTGGCCGAACGCTGCCAGCCTTGCGTCAACCTGCATGTCGAGGCGCTGATGAAAGCGGGCGGCTCGCGCGAAGAATTGGGGGATGTGCTTGGCATGTGCCTGCAAATGGGCGGTGGCCCGGCGCTAATGTATGCCGCACATGCCCTTGCCTGCTGGGACGAGCTTGCCGCCAAAAGCGCCTGATCGCACCAATCTTGCGCCGCTTTTGCCCCCGCCTCCAAAAGGCGGGGGTTTTCACATAAAAGTGTGTTTTCTAAATTTCTCTGAAATATTTAAATCATCCTATTGTTTTTACTATATATTCTCCTACTTCCACGCTTGGTTTCATGCTTTCCCGCAGCGACGGAACCGCTGACTCATACCGTTTTACACATATGTCCGGCGCAACGCCGCACAGCATCAAACGGGATCAGATCATGAAACGCTTTGCCACCTTTACCGCCATCATTGCCCTCACCGCCGGTGCGGCCCTTGCGCAGGAACCTATGGTTCCAGGCGTAGAATTCATGCTCAGCTGGGATATGGACGGAGACGGCCAAGTAACGGTCGCCGAGGCCACTGAACGGCGCGAGTCGATCTTTTACATGTTCGACCTTGACGGTAACGGCCTCTATTCCGCCGACGAACTGGTCGGCATCGACGAGCACAAGGCGCTTGAAGCCGAAGCTGGCAAAGGCCCCGGCATGGAAGGTAATCAGGCCGCAATGGGCCACGTTCAGGGGCAAGGTGCCGGGCAAAACGCGGGCCAGACCGTCGGCATGAGCACGGGCCCCAAAGGCAGCGCAACCACGCTGACAGGGTCGGCCGCCGAGATTTTGATGTTTGACGCAGACGGCAACGGCATCATCGCACTGGAAGAGTTCCTCGCGGGGTCCGGCGCATGGCTTATCCAGCGCGACGTTAACGGTGACGGCGTCGTCACTATGGCCGATTTCGGCCCAGGTCTCTGATCCCTCCTGGGTCGGAAAAGAAGGGGGCAGTGCGCAAGCGCTGCCCTCTTTGATTCAGCACCGCTATCACAAAGCTGTGCGAAAAATGTGCAAAATCCGTTACTACTAGATAATTCATTGTTTTATTTGATTTTATAGCCGTAATTCCAAATCGATTTTCAAATCTGGCGCGACGGAAAAAACATCGCATTCCGTTTCATGTATGTAACCAACATCAAACCGAAGGGGTCACTAAAATGAAACGCCTTGTTACTCTTACCACCATCGTCGCGCTCTCTGCCGGTATGGCCGTTGCGCAAGACACCACCACCGCCACCTTTACGCCGGGCGCTGACTTCATGCTCAACTGGGATATGGACGGCGACGGGCAAGTGACGCTTGCTGAAGCCACTGAACGGCGCGAGTCGATCTTCTATATGTTCGACCTTGACGGCAACGGCGTGTACTCGCCCGACGAGCTTGCGGGCATCGACGAGCACAAGGCGCTGCAAGCCGAGCTTGGCATGGGCGTGGGCCAAGGCCGCAATAGTGGCCGCGCAACCACCCAGATGCAGCAAAACCAGCAAAACCAGCAAGCGCAGATGAACACTAACGGGCGCGGCGGCAAAAGCGGCGGTCGCGGCGGCCACAGCCAGTTCACGCAACAGCAATCTGGCGCGATGAACCAAGGCATGGCCACGCAACAGCACGGTATGCGGGGCCAAGGCATGGCCGCGCAACAACCCGGCGTGATGGGTCAAGGCATGGCCGGTCAGCAACCCGGCGTGATGGGTCAAGGCATGGCCGCGCAGCAACCCGGCGTGATGGGCCAAGGCATGGCCGCGCAACAACCCGGCATGCGGGGCCAAGGCATGGCCGCGCAGCAACCCGGCGCGCAAGGCCAAGGCATGGCCGCGCAGCAACCCGGCGTGATGGGTCAAGGCATGGCCGGTCAGCAACCCAGCGTGATGGGTCAAGGCATGGCCGCGCAGCAACCCGGCGCGCAAGGCCAAGGCATGGCCGCGCAGCAACCCGGCGCGCAAGGCCAAGGCATGGCCGCGCAACAACCCGGCGTGATGGGTCAAGGCCGTGGCGCTGGCCGCGCTAACCTTACCGACCTTTCCACCATCGGAAGTGCGCAAGAAATCCTGATGTTTGATGCCAATTTCGACGGCACCATCACGATGGAGGAGTTCCTGAACGGCACCCCGGCGTGGTTCGCGATGCGCGACCGTAACGTTGACGGCGTGATCACCACGTCTGACTTCGGCAACGGCCGTTTCTGAAGCCTGACTTAGAAATGACCACGGGCGGCGCTTCGGCGCCGCCCTTTTCAATTCGCCCGCCCGCGATCAGCCATCCAGGCGAATGCGCGCGTTGGCGGGGTCGTGCGGGCTGTCTTCAACCACCACCGCCTCCCACTCCTTGCGCAGCATCCGAACCTTGAGCCGCGTTCCGACCGCTGCCAGATCGGGGCGCACATAGCCCATGCCGATCTGCTTGCCAAACGCCACCGACCAGCCGCCCGAGGTCAGTCGCCCAACCTTTTTGCCATCAAGCAGCAACGCCTCTTTGCCCCATGGGTCGGTATCGGGCGGCCCATCGATCAGCAACGTCACGCAGGCCGAACGGATGCCGGTGGCCAGCATCGCTTCCTTACCGTGAAACGCTTTGCCCAGATCGACAAACCGCTCTAGCCCCGCTTCCAGCGGCGTTGCATCGCGCCCAAGTTCAGTGCCAAAGGCGCGGTAGCTTTTTTCCTGCCGCAGCCAGTTTTGCGCGCGCGCGCCCACGGGTTTCAGCCCGTGCTTTTCACCCACCGACCAGATCAGATCCCAAAGATAGCACCCCATTTCTATGGGGTGGTGCAATTCCCAGCCAAGCTCGCCCGTATAGGCAACCCGCACTGCGCGCACCGGGCACATGCCAAGCTCGATCTGGCGCATGCTCAACCACGGAAACCGCTTGTTGCCCAGCGCCGTTTCGGGATCGGCATCGCGCACCAGATCGCGCAGCGATGCACGGCTATTCGGCCCGGCTAGCGCGAACACGCCCCACTGGGTCGTCACATCATGGCAATCAACCCAATCCCCCCCCCCGGCGGCAAAATCCTCGATCGCCTTGGTCAGATAGTCGCCGTCATAAGCTGCCCACGCGCCAGCAGAAATCAGGTAATAGGAATCCTCGGCAAGCCGCACGATGGTGTATTCGGTGCGCGTCGTGCCCGCCGCGGTCAGCGCATAGGTCAGGTTGATCCGCCCCACCTTGGGCAACTTGTTGGTGGTGAACTGGTCCAGAAAAGCCGTGGCCCCCGGCCCGCGCACAAGGTGCTTGGTAAAGGCCGATGCGTCGATGATACCGCAGGCATCGCGCACCGCGCGCGCCTCGGCCTCGGCGTAGGGCCACCATGCGCCGCGCCGGAAGCTGCGCCCGGTATGGTCAAAATCGGCAGGGGCATCCTTGGGGCCAAAGTAGTTTGGCCGCTCCCACCCGTTCACCTGCCCCATCTGCGCGCCCAGCGCGATCTGGCGATCAAAGGCGGGGGCGGTGCGCAAGGGGCGGCAGGCTTCGCGCTCCTCATCAGGGTGGTGCAGCACAAAGACGTGCTCGTAGCATTCCTCGTTCTTGCGCGCCGCGTATTCGGTGGTCATCCAGTTGCCGTAGCGCTTGGGGTCAAGGCTGGCCATATCGATCTCGGCCTCCCCTTCAACCATCATCTGCGCAAGGTAATAGCCCGTTCCCCCCGCCGCGGTGATGCCAAAACTGAACCCTTCCGCCAGCCACATGTTGCGCAAGCCCGGCGCCGGGCCAACCAGCGGGTTACCATCTGGCGTGTAGCAGATCGGGCCGTTGAAATCGTCTTTCAGCCCGACATGTTCAGAGGTGGGTATGCGGTGGATCATGCTCATGTATTCTTCCTCGATCCGCTCCAGATCGAGCGGAAAGAGGTCGGCGCGGAAGCTATCGGGCACACCATACAGGAACCGCGCCGGGGCGCCCTTTTCGTACGGGCCAAGTATCCAGCCACCGCGCTCTTCGCGCACATACCACTTGGCATCGGCATCGCGCAGCACCGGATGCTCTGGGTTGCCCGCCGCGCGCCATGCCTGCAACGCCGGGTCCGGCTCGGTGACGATGAACTGATGCTCCACCACAACCGCCGGGGTCTTGAGGCCCAATAGCCGCGCGGTGCGCGGTGCGTGGTTCCCCGTGGCGGTAACGACATGCTCGGCGTGGATTTCAAAAGTGTCGGCGGTTTCAACCAGATTGCCACCCTTTTCCGCCATATGGCACAGCGTGACGATCCATTCCGACCCGGTCCAGCGATACCCCTGCACCTGCACCTTGCGCATGATCTCGGCCCCGTGCTGGCGCGCGCCCTTGGCCATCGCCTGTGTCACATCGGCGGGGTTGATATAGCCGTCTTGCGGGTGAAACAGCGCGCCTTTCAGATCTTCGGTGCGCAGCAAGGGCCAGCGCTCCTTGATCTCTTTGGGCGTCAGAAACTCGTGATAGACCCCACCGGTTTCGGCCACACTCGAATAGAGCATGTATTCGTCCATCCGCGCTTGGTGCTGCGCCATGCGCAGGTTGCCCACCACCGCAAACCCCGCGTTCAGCCCGGTTTCGGCCTCAAGGCTCTTGTAGAAATCGACCGAGTATTTGTGAATGTGGGTGGTGGCATAACCCATGTTGAACAAGGGCAACAACCCCGCCGCATGCCATGTGGATCCCGAGGTCAACTCATCGCGCTCAACCAGCAGCGTATCCCACCCCGCTTTCGCCAGATGGTAGGCGATACCGCAGCCGACAGCACCACCGCCGACGACCAATGCCTTCACATGCGTTTTCATCGGCGCCACTCCTTGCACTACACCCGCGCGCGCAGTCTGCCGCAGGACCGCGCCCGAGGGGAGAGGCAGCCGACACCTGAACGCACGAAAGCGACTTTGCCGCACGACTATTGGCGCGCAACGACCCCGACAAGGAAGTCATCAACCGGCAACACGCCGCGCAGCAGCGCCGCCAACTCGTCCAGCTTGGGATTCTGGCTGTCAAACAGCGCAAAACAGGCAAAATCCTCGATAATCGCCGCTTGCTGTTCAAACCCGAACGCCATGAATGGGTGCGTCGATTCGGTCTGCCACCAATAGGGATCGACGCGCGCGGCACTTTCCAAGGCGGTGCCAAGGATCGTGTAGCCGCTCTGGGCACGGTTCTGCCATTGCCAGACATGCACCAACTCGTGCGCCAGCACCATCGAGGCAGGCAGAGGAAGCGCGGCGGGAAAGCCGCGCGCCGCATCGGCCAGATAATACCGTGGGTTGAAAAAAACATGGTCGCCCAGTGTAAAGGCAGCGGGCCACACAAACTTGCGTTTGCCTGAAAGGGTGCGCACGCAAAGGTCGGGCGGCGCGCTGCGTGCGGGCGACGCAGTCGCCGCGATGACCGGTTCTGGCAGCGGTGTAAGGCCAACCCCCACCAGCACGCGCACCGCGCCGGTATCCAGTGCGCTGCCAAACAGCGCGCCCGCAAGTGCGGTTTCGTTGGGCGTCAGGCCGCGCGAACACGCCCCCAGCGCCGCCAGCAAGACCAGTGCATTACCCCAGCCGCGTGGCCCTCTGCTTGCCCCGTCGGGCCTCACAGCATCCCCGGCACCACAAGGTCTGGCGGGCGGTGGCCATCGGCAAAGGTCTTGATGTTGACGATCACCTTTTCGCCCATCTCGATGCGACCTTCCAGCGTGGCAGACCCCATATGCGGCAACAGCACCACATTGGGCAACTCGCGCAGGCGCGGGTTGATTTCGTGGCCATGTTCAAACACATCCAACCCGGCGCCGCCTATTTCACCGGCCCGCAGCATCCGCGTCAGCGCGTTTTCGTCGATCACCTCACCGCGCGAGGTGTTCACGATCACCGCAGAAGGTTTCATCAGCTTCAGCCGACGCGCGTTCATCAGATGAAAGGTCGAGGGCGTGTGCGGGCAGTTCACCGACACAACGTCCATCCGCGCCACCATCTGATCAAGGCTTTCCCAATAGGTCGCCTCAAGGCTCGTTTCGGTCTCGGGGCGCAGGCGCTTGCGGTTGTGGTAATGCACCTGCATCCCAAAGGCGCGGGCGCGTCGCGCCACCGCCTGCCCGATCCGCCCGAGTCCAAGAATGCCCAACCGCTTGCCCCCCACCCGCGCGCCCATGAACGCAGTGGGCGACCAGCCCTGCCATTCCCCCGCCTGCATCACCGCCAGCCCCTCAGGAATGCGCCGCGTCACCGCAAGGATCAGCGCCAGCACCATGTCTGCGGTGTCATCGGTGGTCACACCCGGCGTGTTGGAAACCATCACCCCGCGCTGGCGCGCCGAGGTAACATCGATATGGTCCACCCCGGCGCCATAGTTGGCGATCAGCTTCAGCTTCGGGCCGGCCTGCGCCAGCATCGCCGCATCGATGTGGTCGGTGATGCAAGGCACCAGCACATCGGCATGCTGCATTGCCGCGGCCAGCTCGTCGCGCCCCATGCGCGCGTCGCTTTCGTTCAACTCAACGTCGAACAATTCCTTCAATCGGGTCTCGACGACCTCGGGCAACCGTCGCGTCACGACAACACTCAACCGTGGTGCAGGCATGACGGCCCTCCTCTTGCTTTGCAAATCCTCGCCCTTGGTGCAAAGTGACGCGCAAAGGGGCCATACACAAGGCCTCGCGCGCCTCAAGCCAACACGGCGCGCAAAAAGCGAGGCGAGTAGATGCAGGTTTCCGGGCAAGGTATTGGCAAGGCGGCGTTGTGGTGCGCCATGATGGCACTGGTCTTGGGCAGCGCCGTGGCGGCGGCCGACGAAGCCGCGCTCCCAGCAACTCAAACAGATGCTGTGCCAGTCGAGACGCCAGAGCGCGGGCCGGTGACCAACCTGCCGCTACCGCGCTTTGTTTCGCTGAAAGGGTCCGAGGGCAACGCGCGCCGTGGCCCCTCGCTCTCGCATCGCATCGACTGGATTTTTCAACACAATGGCATGCCGCTAAAGATCACCGCCGAATACGGCAACTGGCGGCGCGTCGAAGACAGCGAGGGCGCAGGTGGTTGGGTCCACTACTCCCTTTTGTCGGGCGTGCGCTCGGTCACTGTAACCGTCGAATCGCTTGATCTGCGGGTGCGCGCCGACCCGGGCGCCCCGGTAGTGGCACAGGCCGAACAGGGCGCAATCGCCCGGTTGGGTGAATGCTTCACTGACTGGTGCCGGATTTCGGTTCCGGGGGTGCAGGGCTGGGCGCCGAAATCCGCGCTATGGGGCGTCAGCGCGGACGAGTTGCGCGATTAGGCCAGCGCGCCCAGCAATCGCAACTGGCAATAGGCGTGGCATCGACGTAAGGCAGGCGCCACGTTCAAAGAACAAGCTCGGGGCAGCCATGGCGATCAAAACGCATCGACTATTGAACCTGTCGTCGGGCATTGCCTCGGTTTCGGTGGCGCTGGCGCTGGTGGCGCTGAAGGCCTGGGCGCTAAGCCAGACCGGCTCGCTGGCCATTGCCGCCTCGCTGACAGATTCGGGGATCGACCTGCTGGTGTCGCTTGGCGGGCTGATGGCCATCATCTATGCGGCGCGCCCGCCCGATGCCGATCACGCCTTTGGCCATACCTCGGCCGAAGACCTTGCCGCACTTGCGCAGGCGCTGATTATTCTGGCCTCGGCGGGGTTGATCGGCTGGGCGGCGATTGCCCGGATCGTGCGCTTCGAGGCGGCCCCGCTTGCCTCCGAGGCAGAGGGCATCGCAGTAATGCTGACTTCGGCGGCGCTGACCGGTGCGTTGGTGCTCTGGCAGCGCTTTGTGGCGCGGCGCACCGGCAACCGCGTGGTGGCCGCCGACCAGTTGCACTACATCGGCGACCTTCTGCCAACACTCGGCGCGATCATCGCGCTGCTGGCATCTGCAACGTGGGGCATCGGCGGCATAGACAGCGCCGTGGCGCTGATTGCCGCAGCCTATATGGCTTGGGGCGCGCTGCGTATTGGCGGGGGGGCGTGGGATGCACTGATGGACCGCACCGCCGACCCAGCGCTGGTTGAAAGCATCGCCGCCATAGCACGCGACTGGCCCGGCGTGCACGGCTATCACGACCTGAAAACCCGCACCGCCGGATCACGGCTGTTTGTGTATCTGCATGTCGAGCTTGACGGCGACCAGACCCTGCGCGAGGCGCACGCGATCAGCGCCGGGCTAAAGCGGCAAATCCTGCTAAAGTATCCGCAGGCCGATGTGATCATCCACCAAGACGTGGCGCGCGATTAAGGCGCCCCGTCAAGGCTGCGGTGCGCCGCGCGCGCGCAGCCGCTGCTCTAGCCGACGCAGCGCCAGTGACAGCGTTACCGTCATCGTCAGATAGATCAGCGCGACAACGTTATAGGTTTCAAAATAGCGAAAGTTACCCGCCGCAGTCACCTTGCCCAGTTGCGTTATATCGGCCACGCCAAGCACTGAAACCAGCGAGCTGTCTTTCACCATTGCCACAAAATCATTGCCCAAAGGCGGCAGGATAGTGCGAAACGCTTGCGGAAACACGATGTGTCGAAACCGTAACCAGCGGTTCAGCCCCAGCGCCTCGGCGGCCTCGATCTGGCCCTGATCGACTGCTTGCAACCCGGCCCGAAACACCTCGGCGATAAAGGCCGAATAGGCCAGCACCAGCGCCAGCACCGCGCGCGCCAGCAGCGGAAAATCGCGCGTGCTCAGCGCGCCAAGTCCCATGGGCTCTGCCACGCGGTTCCACCCCGCCACCAGCATCGGCGTCAGCGCAAAGGCCACATAAAGCAACAGCACGATGATCGGCACACCGCGCACAATCTCGATGTATAACCGCGCTGCCTGCCGCGCGATCAGGCTTTTGGACAAAAGCGCCACCGCAAGCCCAAGCCCGATCACCGCCGCACCCAAAAACGCCACCACCGTTACCAACACCGTGATGCCAATTCCCTTGGAAAGCGTGGCAAGCACGCGCGCATAAACATCGTCGCTGGCCACCTGCCAAAACAGCCAGAGGCCGGTGGCTACAAGAACCACCAACCACCACGGGAAATCTTTGCCCTTGGGCTTTGGCGCGCTCACTTCGGCGCCGCGCGGCCGCGCCCTACTGCCCCATCTTGTAGTCAAGGAACCACTTGGTGTTCAGCGCCGCGATCGTGCCATCCGCCAACATCGCCGCAATCGCTGCGTTGACCGGCGCAACAAGGTCAGAGCCTTTGGGGAAAATGAACCCGAAATCTTCGGTGCCAAGCTTTTCGCCAACAATCTTCAGCCCGCCGTTCGATGAAGCCACATATCCCGCGCCCGCCGTGCCATCGGTCAGCACCAGATCCACATCCCCCGCGCGCAACGCCTCGACACCCGCACCAAAGGTTTCAAACATCTTGATGCGCGGGTTGGCCTCGTTGCCATCCAGCACCTCATAGACGCCAACATAAAAGGGCGTGGTGCCCGGTTGGGCTGCCATCAGCAGTTTGGGATCGGCAGCAAAGCTTGCCGCATCGGCAAATCGCGCCTCGTCGCCGCGCACCAGCATCACCATTTCGCTGCGCATATAAGCATCTGAAAAATCGACTACTTCCTTGCGATCATCGCGGATCGTGATGCCCGTCATGCCGATGTCGAACTGCCCACCCGAAACCGCCGGAATCATCGCATCCCAGCTGGAATTGGCGTAAGAAACATCCATGTTCAACCGCGTGGCAATCTCGGCCATGGCGTCATATTCCCAGCCAATCGCGGCCCCCGAACCATCGACAAACTGCAGCGGCGGATAGGCGTTTTCAGTAACCACCACCACCTTGCGCCCGCCCAGATCGGGCACTTGCGCGACGGCGGCGGTTGCGGAAAGCAAAAGTGCGGCAAGGGCTGCGACAATCTTCACGGGCGATACTCCTATGAGCTGCGGTTTCGCCAAATCCTAGGCCCGCGCTCTGATGCTGTCCAGCGCGGCGCGGCGCGGGGCGGGCGCGCGAGCGGGAAACACGCCAGGGTGGTGAAACTATTGGGCGTGCAGCGGCCTGCCTACTTGCTTTGCACCGCTCTCAGACGCAGATTTCACGCATGACCAGATACCTCATCTCTTTCCCAAGCGAAGCCCTGCGCCTGACCTCGGAAGAATTTCCGATCGTGGCGGCAGCGGCGCGCGCGGTCATTGCAGAGGCCAAGGTTGCCGGCGTCTATGTATTCGCCGGCGGGATTCATGAGGGGGTGGACCCGGTTCTGGTCGCCGCCGACGGGGCGGTGTCTTCCGAGATTTATCCCAACAGCAGGCTCAAGGGTGGCTTCACGCTGCTCGAACTGCCCACGCGCGAGGACGCCGTGGAATGGGCAAGAAAAATCGCGCTCGCCTGCCGCTGTCCGCAGGAACTTCGCGAATTCATGTATGATCCGGATAGCTAGGCTTTGCACGCAACAACGCCATCATGCGACCCCTTGACAGCACCTTAACACCCCCAGAAATATCCTTCTAAATCAACGTATTGACCAGTCTATCACGTGAGTTATCAACGGCCCGAACCGCCTAAAGCACCAACTGCGCCCCGATCATCAGCGCAGCACTCAAAAGCCAGCTTCCGGCATCGACGTTACGCGCAAATGGACCAAGCTTTTTGAAAGCGTTGTTGGAATACCCCATCACAACATAGGCCGCGATCCCCAGCAGCAGCGGCCCCAACTGCCCGCGCGCCATCATAACACCCACGAACAGCCCCAACAGCACCAACCCCAACACCAGCGAGCCGAAGGTCACCGCCATCGGTTCACTGCGATCATGCGTCACCCGGGCCGCGGCCGACCAGCCCGTGTAGAACCCTTTGGGCGAATACCAGATCCACCCGGCCACGAACGACGCAATCACCCCCACCAGCACCGCCAGCCAGTTCACGCCTGCAAAAAGATCAACCATGTTGCTCTCCCAAAAGGCCCTTCTGCATGGCGCTACAATGCGGGCAATCGGGGTTTTTCGCAATCTCGATGACCCGGCTTTCACCCCAAAGCGCGTCATGCAGAATAAGGCGCCCGCGCAAGGTTTGCCCTGCCCCGGTGATCTCCTTGATCGCCTCGCCTGCCATCATCGCGCCAATAACGCCCGGCAACGCCCCCATCACCCCCGCTTCGGCGCAACTCGGCGCCAGCCCCGCCGCGGGGGCCTCGGGAAAGACGCAAGCATAACAGGGCGCGCCGCGGGCGGGGTCGTAAAGGCTCAATTGCCCCTCCCACTGCGAAATCGCGCCCGACAAAAGCGGCTTGCCCGCCGCAATGCAGGCGCTGTTAAGAAGGTAGCGGGCGGCGAAATTATCCGTTCCGTCAAGAACCAGATCATAGCCCGCCAAAAGCTCCGCCGCGTTTTCAGCCGTTACACGCTGGGGATGCTGAGTCACAGTGATGAAAGGGTTGAGCGCCTTCATCGTCATTTCAGCCGAGCGCGTCTTGGCCATGCCGATCCGCTCGTCGGTATGGATCACCTGTCGCTGCAGGTTCGAACTTGAAACCGCATCGTCATCGGCCACGCCGATCGTGCCCACCCCTGCTGCGGCAAGATATAGCAGAATGGGCGAGCCAAGTCCCCCTGCCCCCACTACCAGCACCCGCGCCGCCTTCAGCCGCGCCTGCCCCGGCCCGCCGACCTCGCGCAGCATGATGTGGCGCGCATAGCGCTCCAATTCGGCCGGGGAAAAGGCGCCCTTGGGCGTAGCCTCGGCAACCGGCGCGGGGCGCGCGCGCGCCTGCAACCAGCGCAACCCCGCGCGATACCCAAGCGCCAGCGCCACCGCGCCGCCCACCACCAGCCATCCCGCAAGGCTGCCGCCGATCTGCACCAGCACCGGATGCCCCGCAGGCAGCGCCAGATGCGCGAGCACCCCTGCCGCCCAGAGCCCCACAAGGAGCCCACCGATCGCGCGTTGCGAAAGCCGGAAGGCCACCGCGAACGCCATAATCGCCAGTATGAGCAATAACACCATGAACCGCCCCTTTAACTCAGCCCGGTCGAGCCAAAGCCGCCCGCGCCGCGCGTTGTTTCACCCAATTGCGCAACCAGATCGAACCCGGCCTGCAGCACCGGCGCCACCACCATCTGCGCGATGCGCTCGCCGTGGCCGATCACGAAATCCTCTGCCCCAAGGTTGATGACGATCACACCAAGCGGCCCGCGATAATCGCTGTCGATAGTGCCGGGGCTGTTGACCAACGCCAGTCCGTGCTTCAGCGCAAGGCCCGACCGCGGGCGCAGTTGCACCTCATACCCCGGCGGAATCTCCATCCGCAACCCGGTGGGCACCAGCACCCGCTGCATCGGCGCCAGCCGCAGCCCCAGCGCGCGCGCTTCGGGCGGAAGGTTGGCGCGCAGGTCGGCCCCCGCTGCGCCGGCAGTTTCATAGGCGGGCAGCGGCACCGCCGCATCTGCCCATGCCTCACGCAATACCCTGATCGTCGTCATTCGCCGCCCTCCGTTGCGCGCCAGCGCCCATCCGGCGTGCGCGCCAGCCGGGGCGTTTCCATTGCCCCCACGACATGCAGCGTCGGAAATGGCGAATTCGCCAGCACCGTGCGCCAGCCTTCGCCTTGCAGCATCGCAAAGGTCGCCACCTGCGGTGTGATCCCGGCGCGCGCAAGCAGGCGCAACACCGCACCAAGCGTGCGCCCCGAACTTGCCACATCATCGACCAGCGCTACCCGTCGCCCCTCGAACAGCGGCAACATGCGCGGATCAAGATAGACGCGCTTCACCTGCTCGGGGCTGGTGATCGAGCTCATTGGCTCGCTCAGCGCCTCGTCATACCAAAACTTGCGCGAGGTGCCCAAGGCCACCATCCGCGCATGCCCAAGCGCGCGCGCCACACCCGCCGCAAGCGATAGGCCCAGCGTGGGAACGCCCACCACAACGTCGGGCGCAAAGGGGCGCGCGGCATCGGCCATCGCCTCCACCAGCGCCTCTTCAACCACAAAGCTTGCCTGATTGACGATCAGCGAGGCCACGGCCGCCTGCCCGTCCCCCGGCAAGACCCGCACCGGCAGCGCGACCTGCCGCCCGTCTGGCAAGGTGCCGGGGAAGACCTTGCCCCAGCCCCCTGCCTCGGGCTGAATCGTGCCGGGGGGGTACAGATCTTGCCAAAAGCCGTGCGGATGCTCGATCATCGCGCGCCATTCCCCAGATGCGTGGCCAAAAGCGTCAGCGCACCTGCGCCGTCAACCCGCAGCGCCACCTGCACGGGCGGGGCGGCATGATCGGGCGAAAGCGTGCCCGCCTCGCGCCCTGCCGACAGATCGACCGAAAGGCCCATCGGCTCGCACCCAAACAACGCAGGATTCTCAGCCAGCAGCATCACACAGGGGTCATGCAGTGGGCGGCTGGTGGCCAAGGCCCCGGCAACGGTGGTGCTTTCGAAATAGGCCTGAACCAGTTTTGCCGTGGCCTTGGCCGCAGGCCGCCCGGTCGCGTCCAGATTGGCCAGATAGGGCGCATCGGCCCGCACCTGGCGCGTGGCATCAAGCGGTATCAGCCACATCGGCAGACCCGCGCGCAACACGATCTCGCCCGCTTCTGGGTCGGCGGCAATGTTGAACTCGGCGCGCGGCCCGACGTTGCCAGCTTCGTGAATGACGCCTCCCATGGCGATCAGGCGACCAATGCGCGCCGCCGCCCCGGGGTGTTCTTGCACCAGCCGCGCAATATTGGTCATCGGCCCCAACGCCAGCACGTCGATGCTGCCCGCAGGTTCGCGCAGCAAAAGCGCCGCTAGCCATTCGACCGCACCCTGCAATGCGGGCACCAAGGGCGCAGGCAGCACCACGCCTCCCAACCCGTCATTGCCGTGAATTTCGGACGCGTCATATCCATTGCGCGCCAGCGGTGCCGCAGCCCCCGCCACGAGCGGCACATCCGACCGCCCCATCAACGCAAGCAGCCCACCTGCGTTGCGCGTGGTGGTCGCGATGCCGATGTTGCCCGCCACCGTGGTCAGGCCCAACACCTCAAACGCGGGTGAGGAAAGCGCGTACAGAATGGCGACGGCATCGTCGATGCCCGGATCGGTGTCGATCACCGCGCGTATTTTTGCCATCCTGGCCCCCTTGCAACGCCCCCCTCTTTCATAGTGAATCGGCGCGCATCCACAAGAGAGCGGTGCGAGGAGTTCCAATGCCCAAACTGCCCGACGATCTATTGTTCGATGCCGCCGACGAAGTGACAATTCGCCAAGACCTTGTGCAGGTGGCACTTGGTCAGCGCCCGGCTGACCGCATTCTGCGTGTCGGTCGACTGCTTGATGTTGCCAGCCGCAGCTGGCTTGAGGATGCCGAAATCGTCATCCGTGGCCGCCGCATCGCCTATGTCGGCCCGAGAGGCAGCTACCCCGGAACCGCCGCCGAAGTGGTCGAGCGCCCCGGCCTTGCCGCCGTGCCCGGCTTTGGCGAGGTGCACAAGCACATCGAAAGCGCGCATCTGACGCCCGAATATGAGGCCGCACTGGTGCTGCCGCGCGGCTGCACGTGGACCTGTGAGGCGAGTCACGAGTTTTCCAACGTCAACGGCGCGAAAAACCTTGAGTTTTGGCTGACCGCGCGGCGCGCAGGTAGCCCGGCGAAAATCTTTCCGCTGCCCGGCTCTGCCGTGCCACCCACGGCCTACGAGGGCGGCGGCGGATATTTTGGCGGCGCGGAACAGGCCTCTTTCATGGCCAACCCGATGGTGGCGGGGCTGGATGAGGTGATGGATTGGCCCGCGCTGACGCGGCCCGAAAACCCATCGCACGCGCGGCTTTGGGGCATGATCGGGGCCACATTCGCCGGGCGCGGCGTGGTCGAGGGGCACGGTGCGGGCCTGCGCGATCTGCCCGCGATCAATGCCTTTGCCGCCGCAGGGCTTGCCTCGGACCATGAGGCATGGACCCCCGAGGAGGCTTGGGACAAATTGACCCATGGCATCTTTTTGCAGATTCGCCCCCATTCAATGCCCGAGATCATCGCCGGGCTTCTGGCGCGTGGCCTTGCCGATTGGAGCCAGATCGCCTTTGCCACTGATGACCGCCCCGCACAGGATACGCTTGCGATCGGCGCCACCGACCACAACGTGCGGCTGGCAATTGAAAGTGGCCTCGCACCCGAAGTGGCCCTTCAATGCGTAACGCTGAACCCTGCGCGGCACATGCGCCTGACGCCTTGGGTGGGTAGCATCGCACCGGGCCGCTATGGCGACATCGTGCTTTTGTCCGATGTGGCGAAGGTCGAGATCGCTGAAGTCTGGGCTGACGGAAAGCAGATCAGCGAAGGCGCACGCTACACGGGCCCGCTGCCCCGCATCGACTGGCCCGAATGGGCCACGCGCACCGTGAACCTGCCGCGCCCGCTTGTCGCCGCCGATTTCGCCATTGCCGCCGCGCCGGGGCGCGCCACCATGCAGGCCGCCGTTTTGCGCCCGTTTCACTGGAGCGCAGATTTTCTGACCGAGGAATTATCGGTGGCAGGCGGTGCGGTGCAGCGCGATGCGACGCGCGCCATTACAAAATTCGCGGTTGTTGACCGCTATTCGGGCAAGGGCGGCGTTTCGCGCATGTTTTGGCGCGGCTGCGGACCTGCAACCAGCGATACCGCGCTGGCCTGCTCGGTCGCGCACGATCAGCACAATATTTGGGTGGTGGGCTCTTCAGATGCCGCAATGGCGTTGGCCGTGAACCGCATCCGCGAGTTGCAGGGGGGCTGGGCGCTGGCTTCGGGCGGGTGCATTCTGGCCGACCTCGCCTATGAGGTGGGCGGGCTGATGAGCGCGCGGCCCGCCGAAGCGGTCGCCGCAGATTATCACGCGCTAGAGGCCGCCGCGGCCGGGATCGACTGGCTTTACGAGCCAAGCTTCAGCCCGCGCTGGTTTCCCGGCTTTCCGCACCGGTTGCAGTTCGCCACACTGACCTGCGCCCCCTGGGCCTGGGTGCTGGTGGCCCCAACCGAGGCGATCCCCGACGGGCTGGTGAACGTGCAAACCGGCGAAAGCCACAAGGTTGTGTGGTAATTACTCGGCAAAGGCCGCCAAGATGCGCACCCAGCTGCGGATGCCGTGGTGGAACGAGCTTAGATCGTATTTCTCGTTTGGCGCATGGATGCGGTTGTCAAAGCGGCCAAAGCCGATCAGCAGCGCATCCATTCCCAAGCTGTTGCGAAAGGCGTTCAGAATCGGGATAGATCCACCGGTGCCCGCCACCGCCGCCTCGCGCCCCCATTCGGCGGTCAGCGCCGCAAGCGCCTTGCGCAGCAGCGCGCCATCGGGCGGCATCACCGTGGCTGGGCTGCCGCCGTGGGGGGTAAAGATGACCTCGCAATCGGCGGGCAGATGCGCGCGCACATGGGCGCGAAAGGCCGCGCGCACCGCCTCGGGGTCTTGGCCCGCGACGAGGCGGAACGAGACCTTGGCATGCGCCTTGGCTGGGATCACGGTCTTGAACCCCTCGCCCATGAATCCGCCCCAGACCCCGTGCACCTCGAACGACGGGCGCGCCCAGCATTGCTCCAGCACGGTGCGACCAGCCTCGCCTGCGGGAATGCTCAGGCCGACATCGCCCAGAAACCCTTCGGCATCAAAGGGCAAGCGCGCCCATTGCGCCGTGATCTCGGCAGGCACTTCGCGCACGCCGTCATAAAACCCCGCCAGTGCCACCGCGCCATCGGGACTGCGCAGGCTGGCCAGCACATCGGCCATCACCTGCAACGCATTGCGCGCGGCGTTGCCGAAAATGCCTGAATGCAGATCGCGGTTGGCGGCGGTTATTTCGATCTCTTCACCGACCAGCCCGCGCATCATCGTGGTGATCGCGGGAGTGTCGCGGTCCCACATGTCGGTATCGCAGACCAGCACCACATCGGCGCGCAATTCCTCGGCCGTCTTGGCCAGAAATGGCGCAAGCGAAGGTGACGAGATTTCCTCTTCGCCCTCAAACAGCATGGATACGCGGATCGGCAGGCTGCCGGTGACGGCCTTCCACGCGCGGCACGCCTCGACAAAGGTTAGAAGCTGCCCCTTGTCATCCGAGGCACCGCGCGCGGTGATCCATGTGTCACCATCGGGGCGTAGAATCAGGGTTGGTTCAAAGGGCGGCGTCGTCCAAAGCTCCAGCGGATCGGCGGGCTGCACATCATAGTGACCGTAAAACAGTACATGCGGCCCCTGCCCCGCCGCGTCATGCGCCACCACCATCGGGTGGCGCGCTGTGGCGCGAACCGAGGCGTCAAAACCCAAAGACACCAGTTCTGCCGCCAGCCAGTCAGCGGCCTTACGGCAATCTGCGGCATGCGCGGGGTCGGTGGAAACCGAAGGGATGCGGATCAAATCTGATAGCCGCGTAACGCTGTCATTCAGCCCCGCCGTGGCCGCCGCCAATACTTTGTCTAGCACGTCGGTCATGAAATTTTCCTTCCTGTATCAATCAGATGCATTTCGGCTTTGAAAGCCGTGGCCAGTTGCAACGCATCGCGCATCAGCTTTTTGCGCTCGAGCGTTTGGACCGCGCGCGCGCGCATCAGCCAGCGCCCGGCAACCATCACATCGCGCACATCCTCGGCGACACTGGCGAAAACCAGCGTGGAATACACGTCATAAACCGGCTGCTGGCGCGCCGCCGATAGGCTTACGCGGATCAGGTCAGCCTGTTTGCCCGGCTCGATCGAGCCGATCTGCCCCGCCAGCCCCAGCACGCGCGCGCCTTCAATTGTGGCCATGCGGATCACCTCAAGCGCGGGCATGCGCGCACGCGAGTGGCCCAGCAGTTTTTGAAACATTGCCACGGGAGCGAATTGCGCGAAAAGGTCCAGCGTGTTGCCGCTCATCGCGCCATCGGTGGCGATGCCGACCGCCAGTCCTGCTTCGCGCATCGCCTCGACGGGGGCGATGCCGCGCCCGGCCTTGCCGTTAGAGCGCGCGTTATGGGCTACCCCTACGCCAGCTGCGGCCATCCGGGCGGCCTCATCGGCGTTCACGTGCAAGCAATGCGCCGCAATCAACCCGCAGCGCAGCAACCCCGCGCGCGCCACCACCTCGACCGGGCGGCAGCCATGCGTGCGCTGCGCCCAGTCCATTTCGCTATCCATCTCGGCCAGATGGATCTGCACCGGCACGCCCGGATGCGCCTCGGCGTAGCGGGCAACGCGCGCCAGAACTGGAATATCGGTCGAATAGGGCGCATGCGGCGCGATCGATGGTGTCACGCGCGCATGGCCTGCGAAAGCCGCAACCAATTGATCAACCAGCGTAAAACCCGCATCGATATTCGCATGATCAGGGGGCGCAAAATCGGCAATCGTCTGGCCGACTACACCGCGCAGGCCCGCGGTATCAAGCACGCGGCCAACCTCGACCTCGTGGTAATACATATCGGCAATGGTGGTTACACCGGCCTCGATGCTTTCATAGGCGGCGAGGGCGGTGCCCGCGCCCACCATCTGCGGCGTCACAAAGCGGCGTTCCAGCGGCAGGATATAGCGCACAAGGCGATCATCGACATCTTCGCCAAGCCCGCGAAACAGCGACATCGCCATATGGCAATGGGTGTTGACCATGCCCGCCATCACCACATCGCCGCCCGCGTCGATCTGCTCGGCATCCGGCAGATCGGGTGGCGCGCCAGTGCCAAGCGCCACGATGCGCGCGCCTTCGATTTGCACCCAACCGGCGGGCAGAACCTCCATCGCGGCGGTGCAGGGCAGCAGCGTCGCGTTGTAGATCAGCGTGCTCATGCCTCGGGCGCAAGAATGCAGCACTGCGCAGCGACGGGTTGCAGCCGCGCGGCGCTGCCCACTTCTTGCGCAGCCCCCAGCAGCCCTTGTGCGGTAAGCGGCCCGACGGCGCTATCGCACAGATATTGGTAGGCACGGCCGAGATAGCTGCGCAGCCCCAGCGTGGCGGGAATACCCGGCGCATCGGGGCCAACTACCATCAAGCCTTCCGGGCGCGCGCCCAGCACGAAGGCATCCGGAATTGCGCCGAATTCGACCTGTGACAGTGTCAGGCGTGCACCGCCCATGGCCTCTGCCTCGACCAGATCGCCCTTGCGTGCCAGCACCCGCATTTCGATCAGGTTTTCAAACCCGACAAAGCGCGCCACAAAAGCGTTGGCGGGGCGGCTGTAAAGCGTTTCGGGCGTGTCAAATTGCATGATCCGACCCGCCTGCATGATCGCCACGCGGTCCGAGATGGAAAACGCCTCTTCCTGATCGTGGGTCACAAACACCGACGTGGTGCCATTGGCGCGCTGCATCTGGCGGATTTCGGCGCGCATACCGACACGCAGCTTGGCGTCGAGGTTGGAAAGCGGCTCATCGAACATCAGCAACGGCGGTTCGATCACCAGCGCGCGCGCCAGTGCGACCCGCTGGCGCTGCCCACCCGAAAGTGCGGCGGGCAAACGATCACCAAGGTCCGTCAACTCCACCCGCTCCAGCATCGCGGCCACCCGCGCTGCGCGCTCGGGTACCGCTGCGCCGCGTTGCTTGAGCCCGAAGCCCACGTTTTCGGCCACCGTCAAATGCGGAAAAAGCGCGTAGTTCTGAAACACCAGGCCAATATTGCGCCGATGCGCAGGCAGCCGCGTCAAGTCTTGATCGCCCAGCCGGATCGTGCCGCCAGTCGGTTCCAAAAACCCCGCGATCAGGCGCAGCGTCGTGGTTTTACCGCACCCCGACGCGCCAAGCAGCGAGACAAGTTCGCCCGCCTCGATCTTCAGCGAAAAGTCCTCGAGCACCTGCACCTTGCCGTAATGCGCAGAAAGGCGTTCGATTGTGAGCGGTTGGGTCATGTCATCTCATTTCGCAAGAAAGGTCAGGCCGAGCGTCAATTCGACCACCGCCATCACGCCCACGGTCAGCACCATCAGCAGCACCGAGACCGAGGCGATCACAGGGTCGAAGAACTGCTCGACATGGGCAAGGATCTGGATCGGCAAGGTAGAAACGCCGGGGCCGGTCAGAAACAGCGACACCGACACGTCATTGATCGAGGTGATAAAGGCCAGAATGAACGCGGCAATCACCGCTGAACGGACATTGGGCAGCACGATGGTGAAAAACGTCTTGATTGGTGGGCTGCCAAGCGAAATCGCAGCCTCTTCCATCGAGAAATCGAACGACGACAGGCTGGCCGAGATCACCCGCACCGCATAGGGCAGCACGATCAGCGTGTGCCCGGCCACAAGCGTGGCAAACACCGGCATATCCACCCCCACCGCCACCGATTTCAGCAGCGAAAACCCAAGCACGATTTCAGGCACAAGGATCGGCAGCACGAACACGGTTGAAAGCCAGCTTGGCAACTGCACGCGGTAGCGGTTTAGCGCATAGGCGGCAGGCAGGCCGAACAGCAGCGCAAGCCCGGTTGCCAGAAAGGCAATTTCGAGACTGGTCACGATCGTGCGCCGAAACGCCGCCATCTCGAATATCTTTACGAACCAGCGGGTTGAAAACCCTTTCGGTGGAAAGGTCAGAAAGGTCGTGTCCGATACCGCAGCACCAAGGATGATGACCAAGGGCGCTACGAGAAAGAAAAAGACCACCACGGCAAAGGCGATCAGCGCAGGGTGCAGGGGCTGTTTCATCAGCTGCTCATCGGGTTCAGGCGCCGGGCAATGCGCGTCATGCCAAGCACCACCGAGACCGTGACCACCACCATGATCGCGGCCACTGCCGAGGCGCCTTGCCAGTCAAATGCGACCATGGCGCGCTGATACAGCAGCGTGCCCATCACCATCTGCCGCTCGCCGCCCAGAAGTTGCGGTGTCGCGTAAGAGGTGAACGAGCCGGTGAATACCAGCACAGCCCCCACGATCAGCCCCGGCACCGCCAGCGGAAACACCACCTGGCGGAACGTCGCAGCGGGCGTTGCGCCAAGTGACGAGGCGGCTTGCAGCAGATCGTCGGGGATACCTTCCAGCACCCCCACCAGCGTAAGGATCATCAGCGGCACAAACAGATAGACCATCGCCACAATCACCGACCCTTCGGTGTACAGCATCGCGAAGGGCTTGTCGGTAACGCCGAGCCAGAGCAGAAAATTGTTCAAAATGCCGTTTTTGCCCAGAATGATCAGCCAGGCAAAGCTGCGCACCACCACCCCGGTCAAAAGCGGAAAGACCGCAGCGATAATCAGGATGCTTTTCAACCGCCCCGGCGCTCGTGACACCACAAAGGCGGTCAGAAACCCCACAAACAGCGCAATCAGCGTGGTAATGGTGGCGATCTCGATGGTGCGCCAAAGCACCGCGCGCCGAAACGCGCTGCCAAAGAAATCGGCATAGGGCGCAAACGGGCCGCGCGCATCGCCAAAGGTGGCGGCAATGGTAGCGGCCACTGGCACCAGCAGTAGCAACAGCACCAGAAGCGTGGCCGGGGTGCTCATCAGCCAGCCTGCAAAACGCTTCACCATCAGACCGTGCCTTTCTCATACCCCGGCACGCGGCTGGGGAAGGCAGAGCGGCAAGCGCCGCACTGCCTCTTGGTCATTACATGCCGAAAACTTCGTTCCAGCGATCAATCCAACCGGTTTTGGCGGCGTTCATCGCGGCATAGTCGATCCGCTTGAGGCCGTTGATCATCTCTTCGCCATAGGTCCACTTGGCAGCAGCTTCGGGGCTCAACATCACCGATTTGGCGCTTGGGGCGTCAACGCCGTTCTCGGCGACGATGGTTTGCAGCGCGGGGTCGAGGATGAAGTTGATGAACTGCTCGGCCAACTCGACGTTTTCCGCACCTTTGGGAATGTTGACCGTGTTGAGCGTGGCATAGTCGCCATCGCTCAGATCGGCCCAGACCACGCTGGGCACCGCCGCCTGCAACTGGCCAAGGCTGAAATCCTGCGCCAGCGACACGGTGATTTCACCGGTCGAGAACAGGTTAATCATCTCCGAGCCGGTATTGTAGTTTTTGACCACGTTGGGTTTGAGTGCGGCAACTTCAGCCCACGCCGGGGCCGAGTCTGCAAAGACCGAGGTGCCGGCCTTGTCGCCCGCCAGCATGACCACCATCGGTCCCGCGGTCGTGGTGATGCCCGGCAGCGATAGCGAAGAGGCCAGATCGGCGCGCCACAGATCATTCCAGCTGGTAATCGGCGGCGAGACCTTGGCGGAATCATAGACAATGCCAACGCGGCCAATGGTGTAGGCCGGGCCGTAGTTGCCCTGCGGGGCCTGCGCGATTTCGTGCAGACCGGCAATGTTGGTTACCTTGGCGCGGTCGATTTCTTGGAACAGACCTTCTTCGATGCCAATCTGGCTGAAGCTGTCGGTCAGGTAGATCACATCAACGCCTTTGCCATCGCGCGCGCGCAGCTTGTTCAGGCGGTCCGCGTTGTTGCCGGTTTCAAACACCAACTCGCAACCGCAAAGCTCTTGAAACGGCTGCACAATAAACTCGTTGAGCTTGTCGCCGTTAAAGCCCCACCACGAGATGGTCAGGGTTTTGGCCGAGGCGAGTTGTGGCATGGCTGCAGTTGAAAGCGTCAGCAAAGCCGCGCCGGTCAGGCGCGAGAGGGTGGTCAGGGACATGGCAGGGCCTCTTGTTGGAAAAGGGTGGCAGTCTGGCAGCGGCGGGGTTTTCCCGCTCTGGTACTGGTTACGCTAACGACGCGCGAACACCACTGCAATCGCATTCGATACCGAGGTGCCGCCTGCGCTTGAACACAGTTTCAGACCACCGCCGGGCCGGGGAAATGGCAAGCTACCAGATGATCGCCGGGCAGCGGTACGGGAACCTTTTCGGCGCAAATGCCTTGCGCTCGCGCGCAACGGGTGCGGAACACGCAGCCCGACGGCGGGCTGAATGGCGACGGCAGATCGCCGGTAAGCGGGATCACTACCTTCTCACGCTCGCGCACCGGGTCGGGAATCGGCACCGCCGACAGCAGCGCCTGCGTGTAGGGGTGTTGCGAATTGCCATAAAGCTCTCGCCCCGCGGCCATTTCCATCATCTGCCCGAGATAGAGCACCATCACCCGGTTCGAGATGTGTTTTACCACGCTCAGATCGTGCGCAATGAAGATCAACGTCAGCTTCAGATCGCGCTGCAACTCCATCAAAAGGTTGATAACCTGCGCCTGAATCGAGACATCGAGCGCCGAAACCGGCTCGTCACAGATGACCAGTTTGGGGCCCACCACCAATGCGCGGGCAATGCCGATGCGTTGGCACTGGCCGCCCGAAAACTCGTGCGGGTAGCGGTTGATCTGGTTGGGTAAAAGCCCCACCCGATCCATCAGCTCTTTCACGCGCAGCTTCACCTCGGAAGTATCGAGTTCGGGGTGATGCGTGCGCAGCGGTTCGGCAATGATCTCGCCCACCGTCATGCGCGGGTTCAGGCTGGCCAGCGGGTCTTGAAACACCATCTGGATGTCGGCGCGGTACTTCAACATCGCGTGGCGGTTGAGCGACAAGAGGTCGGTCTTACCCTCCCAGATCGCGCGCCCGGTAGCGGGCACCATCTGGATCAGCGCGCGCGCAAGCGTGCTTTTGCCGCAGCCAGATTCACCAACAATGCCCAAAACTTCACCTTCTGCCAAATCGAAGGTCACTCCGTTCACCGCATGCAGGCGGCGCAGCGGGGTCCAGGGCCAGTCGCCTTCGCGACGCAGGCTGAATGAAACGTGCAGGTCCTCGACCCGAAGCAAGGGGGTGGCGGTCATGCAATTTCCTCCAGGCTGCGATTGCAGGCCCGAAACCGGCCCGGCGCAAATTCGGCAAGCGGTGCAAGCGCCTCAACGCAGTCATCGCCAGCAAATTCGCAGCGCGGCGCGAAGGGGCAGCCCTTTTGGTCCCGTGTCATGTTGGGTGGGCTGCCGGGGATGCTGTC
This sequence comes from Rhodobacteraceae bacterium UBA6213, assembly GCA_002421605.1. Taxonomy (GTDB): domain Bacteria; phylum Pseudomonadota; class Alphaproteobacteria; order Rhodobacterales; family Rhodobacteraceae; genus UBA6213. The sequence continues at coordinate 137,179 of DISJ01000008.1, forward strand.
GAGCACCGCACCTTCGTGGTCCACCCGCGGGATCGCGCGCAACAGACCGCGCGTGTAGGGGTGGCTTGGTTCGGCAAACAGCGGATGCACTGGCGCCTCTTCCATCACCCGCCCGCCGTAAAGTACGATCACCCGCTCGCAAAACCCGGCGATAACCCCAAGGTCATGCGTGATCAGAATTGTCGCCATGCCGAATTCGCGCTGCAATTCCGCCAGAAGCTGCATGATCTGCGCCTGCACTGTCACATCAAGCGCGGTCGTCGGTTCGTCTGCAATCAGCAGATCGGGGCGGCACAGAAGCGACATCGCGATCATCACGCGCTGGCGCATCCCGCCGGAAAACTCGTGCGGGTAAAGGCTGATGCGGCCCTTGGCATCTGGGATTTTCACCGCATCAAGCATGCGCACGCATTCGCTAACTGCCGCCCGCTTGCTGAGCCCCTTGTGGTGCACCAGCACCTCGGCCATCTGGTCAGCAACCCGCATGTAGGGGTTGAGCGAGGTCATCGGGTCTTGAAACACCATCGCGACGCGATTAGCCCGGATCGGGTTGATTACCGCAGGGGGCGCGTTGAGAATCTCTTGCCCGTCAAACTTGACCGAACCACGCGCAGTGCCGTTTGGTGCCAGAAGACCCATGATCGCAAAGGCAAGCTGGCTTTTGCCAGAACCCGATTCTCCAACGATACCAAGCGTCTCGCCCTTTTCCAGTCGAAGCTTTACGCCGTTCACCGCGTTCACGGTGCCGTCGTTGGTGGCAAACGAGACGCCGAGGTCCCGAACTTCCAGTAGCGGCATCTCAGCGGTCCTTCGGATCAAGCGCGTCGCGCAGCCCGTCGCCCACAAAGAAAAAGGCGAAAAGCGTGATGACAAAGAAGAAAAGCGGGAAGGCAAGCTGCCAGTACGTGCCGTAGTTGAGCGTGCCAGAGCCTTCGGAAATCAGCGCCCCCCAAGAGGTCAGCGGTTCTTGCACCCCAAGCCCGAGAAAGCTGATGAAGCTTTCGGTCAGGATCATCAGCGGCACCAGAAGCGTGGCATAAACCGCCACCACCCCCAGCAGGTTTGGCACGATATGGCGGCGAATGATGATCAGCCGCGAAACGCCCGTGGCCTCTGCCGCCTCGATGAATTCCTTGTGCTTGAGGCTCAGTGTCTGGCCTCGAACGATCCGGCTCATGTCGAGCCACGAAATCAGCCCGATGCCCACGAACAGCATGATGATCGAGCGCCCGAACACCACCAGCAGCAGTATCAGCACGAACATGTAGGGAATCGACATCAGAATATCGACCGTGCGCATCATGATGTTGTCGGTGCGCCCACCCACATAGCCTGCAAAGGCGCCGTAGAAGGTGCCCACCAGCACCGCGATTGCGCTGCCGACGATGCCCACCGCAAGGCTGATCTGAGTACCCTGCACGGTGCGCGCGAAAAGGTCGCGCCCAAGGTCGTCGGTGCCAAAGTAATGGCCGTTGGCAAGCGACGGACCACCCTTTTCAGCGATTTGCCCCATGATCGAAAAGTCGAGCTCTTCGTTGGAGTATTGCGCAATTGTTCCGCCAAAAGCGGCAAAGACAAGCACGAGCAAAAGCACGATCAGCCCGCCCACCGCCGCCTTGTTCTTCAGAAACCTTTTGCGCGCATCGGCCCAGAGCGAGCGGCCCTTGACCTCGTCAACAGCCAGCCGGTCGGCGAGGCTTTTCATTCGGGTGCTGTCGATGACCATGAATCAATACCGGATCTTGGGGTCGATCCACGCATAGAGGACATCGACCAGAAGGTTGAAGAGCACGGTGAGCGTGCCGACCAGAATCGTCACCCCCATCATCACCGCGTAGTCGCGGTTAAGCGCACTATCGACAAAGGCTTTGCCGATGCCGCCAGTGGAAAAATACATGTCCACCACCACCGAACCAGTGATCATGGTCACAAATGCGGGGCCAAGGTACGAAACCACAGGCAACATCGCCGGTTTCAGCGCATGGCGCAAAATGACCTTGCGCATCGGCAGGCCCTTGGCTTTGGCAGTGCGAATATGGTTCGAGTTCATCACCTCAAGCATCGAGCTTCGGGTGATCCGCGCGATCGAGGCCATGAACGAGGTTGAAAGTGCAACCACCGGCATGATCACGTATTGCCACTGCCCGCCCTCCCAGCCGCCGCCGGGCAACCAGCCAAGCCAGAGCGTAAAGACCAGCACCAGAATCGGCGCCATCACGAAGTTCGGCAATACCTGCGCGCCGATAGAAATGCCGACCGCAAGGTAATCGAGCCACGAGTTGTGCCAGATCGCCGCCGAAACGCCGAGCCCGACCCCCGTCAGCACCGCCACCACGAACGAAATCGAGCCATAGGTCAGCGTGACCGGAAAGCCTTGCGCGATGATCTCGTTGACGGTGCGGTCCTTGTAGATGAACGACGGCCCGAAATCGAAATGGCTGACGATGCCCCACACATAGGTGGTCATCTGCCGCCACATCGGCTGATCGAGCCCATATTTGGCGTTGAGGTTGGCCAGCACCGCAGGGGGCAGACCACGTTCCGATGTGAAGGGGCCACCGGGGGCCGCGTGCATCAGCAGGAACGAAAAAACGACAAGCAGCAGCAGCGTTGGCACAGCGATGGCCAGCCGCTTCGCGATGAATGCAAGCATATGAGGTATCCGGACACGAGGGTGGGGCGCACCCGCGAAGGTGCGCCCCGATTGACGCCCGCGTTATTGGGCGACGCGGTACATATCCTTAAGATACCAGTTTTGCATCAGGTTCTCGGTCGACATGCCGCGCATATCCGGCTTGATCATCTCGACCTGGGTGTACTGGTAGATCGGCGCCATCGGCATTTGGTCCGCAAGGATCTGCTCGGCAGCCGTGTACATCAGGTTCGGATTTTCCGCCGTCTTCGATTCCTTCATCAAGCGGTCGTATTCTTCGCTAACGAACTTGCCGTTGTTATGGCCCGAATACGAGGTGAAGAAGTCGAGATAGGTCGAGGCTTCGTTGTAGTCGCCACACCAGGCGTAGCGGCCCATGTCAAAGTCTTGGGCCTGCATTTTATCGGTGTGAACCTTCCACTCCATGTTGTTGAGCGTCAGATCGACACCGATCTTCTTCCAGAACTGCTGCACGGCGATCGCAATTTTCTTGTGCGCATCCGACGTGTTGTAGTTCAGCGTCAGCGCCAGCGGATTGTTGGGGCCGTAGCCAGCTTCCGTCATCAGTTCCAGCGCTTTGGCATCGCGTTCGGCTTGGGTCAAGTGCGAGTATTCGATGTCGGGCATCTCGAACCCGGCAGTCGCCGCATGGGTCCAGTTATAGCTCGGCGCCTGACCGCCTTGCAGAACGCTGTTCACGATCACGTCGCGATCGATGGCATAGGAAAGTGCCCGACGCACGCGCACGTCTTGCAATGCGGCGGGGCCTTTTACCGGGTCCATGTTGAAAATGTAGATATACGAGCACGACTGCGGCACCGAATTTGCCTCGGCGGGGTATTCGGCGGCAAGGCGCGGGTATTGGCCAGCAGGAATAGCAACCCGGTCAAGCTCGCCCGCAAGGTAGCGGGTCAGGGCGGCGTTGTTGTCGTTGATCGTCAGCGCGGTCACATGCTGCAGGATCGTGTTGGCGGCATCCCAATAGGACGGGTTCGGCTCCATCACGACCTTTTCGCCAAGAATGTGCTCTTTGAGCACGTAGGCACCGTTACCGACCATATGCTCGGGATCGGTCCATTTGGGACCCCAAGCTTCGATCACGTCCTGACGGACCGGGAAGGTCGAGGCGTGGGTCAGCATCTGCGGGAAGTAGGGCAGCGGCGCTTCGATCGTCACTTCCAGCGTGTTATCGTCAAGCGCTTTCACGCCCAACTCATCAACCGGCTTTTCGCCCGCGATGATCGCCGAGGCGTTCACGACCTGCATCAGTTCCATGTACCAGGCATATTCCGAAGCAAACTCCGGGTCGGCCAGACGCTTCCAGGCATAGACGAAGTCCTGCGCGGTAACGGGCTTGCCATCAGACCATTTGGCCTCGGGGCGCAGATGGAAGGTGTAAACCGTCTTGTCGTCCGAAAGGTCGAAGTTGAGCGCCGCGCCGGGCACCAGACCGCCGACCTGATCTTCGTTGAAGAGGCCTTCAAACAGCGAGCGCAGCACGCCAGACCCTTCAACGTCTGTGTTGATCTGCGGGTCCATCGACTTGATCGCGTCAAGCAACCAGTAGGTGTAGTCTTGGTTGGCGGCTAATTCTTCGCCAGTTACCGGATGCGTCGCAGCCCAAGCGGGCATTGCGAGCGCCAGACCAAGGATGGTTGAGAGCAGCAGTTTCGTCTTCATATCTGTCCTCCGTTGACGGGGGCATTGCCCCGTAAGCTGTGATCCGCCTTAGGCGGAAAGTGGGCGCACTTTATGCGCGGGCGCGGGTTTGGTCTATGGCAGATTTTTGCGCAAACATTTGTCGGGGCGCAAATGCCGAAAGCTGATGCGGGTCGGCGTAGGGAAAGTCAGCTAGAGCTTTGCTTGGTAACGGTTTTCGCGCCGCAATCGCTGCCCGTCGCACAGTCGGGACCGGGCCCTGTTTCAATCTGAAAGGTCGCGTGGGCAATGCCGAACTCGTTTGCCGCTGTCTCTGCGATCGCCGCAATGACATCGTCGCCCGGATGGCCCTCGGGCATCACCAAATGCGCGCTAAGTGCCACGCGGCTGGTCGAAATTGGCCACAAATGCAGATCATGCACCCCTGCGACACCCGGCCAGCCAGCCAACGTCGCCCGAATCGCAGCACCGTCCAGCCCTACAGGCACCCGGTCCATCAAACCACGCGCTGCATCGGCCAGCAGTTGCGCCGAAGCCAGCGCAACCAGCAGGCTGACCGCAATGGCCACCGCAGCGTCAAGCCAGCGCGCGCCAGTCGCCTGCATCAACACCGCCGCCAACACCACCGCCAACGAAACCGCAGCATCTGCAGCCATGTGCAAGAACGCACCGCGCGCATTCAACTCGGCCCGGTGGCGCAGAAACAGCATGGCAGTGCCGCCGTTCACCGCAATTCCCACCGCCGCCACCAGTGCAACCGTGCCGCCCGCCACCTCGGGCGGCGCGCTGAACCGGCCCAACGCCTCGCCAATCACCACGCCTGCGCCGACAAGAATTGCCGTGCCATTGCCAAGGGCGGCCAGAAAGGTGGCGCGCCCGTAGCCCCATGTGTACTGCGCCGATGCCGCGCGGCGCGCCAGCACCGCAGCGCCCCAGGCCAGCAAAAGCCCCGCAACGTCGGTCAGATTGTGCGCCGCATCCGCCAATAGCGCGAGCGACCCGGTCATGAACCCAGCAAGCGCCTCGGCCAGCAAATAGCCAAGGTTAAGCGCCACCGCGAGCCGAAATGCAGGCCCTGCCCCCTCTGCCGCCGCGGCTGCAAGCCCGTGATCGTGCCCATGGTCATGCCCGTGCCCGTGATCATGCGCTGGCTCGTGTGCCCCGTGCTGGTCATCGTTTGGCATCGCGTCGCTGCCTTTCTGCACTCTCCCCCCTTGGCCTGAACACTAAACACGCCCGCTGTAAAGATGCCCGATCTGGCGCTTGAACCTACCGTCGATTTCCTTTTACTTGCCGGGCGATAAGACCGCGCGCCAAAGCGCTGCGAGCTTCGGGCAAAAAGAGGTAGCAAAAATGCGGCCATTCGAACTTGCGCGGCTCTTGGCGGGCTGGCAGGCGCATCGCCGCTTGGCGCTGGTGATACTGGCGCTGATCACGCTCGTTGCGGCCTTTGGCACCCAGCGCCTGCGCGCCGAGGTCGATATTTCGGCGCTTTTACGCGGCAAGTCAACGATCTACACTCAATGGTCCGAGGTCGAAAACCGCTTCGCCCCGTTTTCAAAAGACGAGGTCTATGTTGTCAGTGCCGACAGCGGCACGCTGGCGGACGCCGCGCGGCTGACGGCGCTGGAAGATCTGTTGATTGATCTGAACCTTACATCCGGCGTCGCCGCGACGCTCAGCATCCACTCGATCCTCTCGCAGTCAGAACCGGGTCGGCCATGGCTGAAATCAGACGTGGCCAAAGCCTTGGAACCCGCCGCGCGGCTGACGGCCCTGCGCGCTGAAAACGCCACCGCAACGCAGATACTTTCGCCCGATCTTACCTCGACGCTGGTGATCGTGATGCCAGCAGCGGGGCAAGACAACGCTGCACTGGCCGAGGCGATTGCCCCGATGGTCGCATCGCCGCCGCCCGGGCTGACTCTCCGCCCGGCGGGGTTGAACGAGATGCAGCGCGCCATCGCTTTCGGCCTTTTGCACGATCAACTGGTGCTGACCCCCGCTTCGATCATTATCTGCCTAGCCATCACTTTCTGGCTGTTCGGGTCGTGGCGCGCGGTTGTGATCTGCGGTGTGCCACCGCTGATGGGGCTGGCGTGGTTCTTCGGCTGGCTTGGTTGGAGCGGCATGGCGATCGACCAGTTCATGGCAGTGGTGCCGACGGTGCTGATCGTGCTATCTTTTTCAGACTGCGTGCACCTTTATCATGCGGCCGTCAGAACCGACGCGGGGCCCGACGATCCGGATGCGGCGTTGCGTGCGCAGGCCGAAACTTTGCCTGCCGCTTTCATGACCTCGTTTACCACCGCGATCGCTTTTCTCAGCCTGCTGGTGGTGCAGGCGCCCGCGCTTTCGCAGCTGTCGCTGGCGGGGGCGGCGGGCATGGGGCTGACCTTCATGGCGGTGGCGCTCAGCTTTCCGCTGCTGTTCTCTGTATTTGGCGCGCGGCATGGCGGGTTACGCAAAACCTTGCCGCAATTCGCCTGGCCGCTGTCGCTGGCCAAAGTGGTCTTGGGCATGCCCCGCCGTGTGTTGGCAGTCACGCTGATACTCGCGGCAGTGCTGCTTGCAATGGAAACGCAAGTGACCACTTCGTTTAGCATGACCGAATATCTGCCGCGCAAGACCGATGTGGGCCTGACGCTGGACGATCTGGCAGCAGCCGGGCTTGCCTCGGACAGTATTCAGGTGATCGTGACCGACGCTGATGGCATACCGGGCGTATCCGAGGCGGACAGCGCCCGCCTATCGCTGGTGGCCAGCGAAATCTATGGCCAAGGCGCAGGCGATGCCAACGCGCTTTCGGCATGGGCCGAGGCCGGGGCGGGCACCGCCTTGATGCGCCGCTTCATCGCAGAAGACGGGCTGGCCTATGCGCTGCCTCTGGCAATCGCGGTGCAGCGCGGTGGTAGCGAAAACCTCAAAGAAACGCGGGCGCAACTTGAGGCGCGGTTTGCCGAAATGGGGCTGGCGGGGCAAGTGGTGCTGCGCAGCTACAGCCTTGTCATGGTCGAGGTTCTGCCGGGGCTGATCGGCAAGCTCAGGCTGGGCTTTTACCTTTCGATTCTGGCCATCACCGGGTTGATCTGGGCAATGCTCGGCTCGGCGCGACTGGCGGCGGTGTCGGTGTTGCCGAACGTGATTCCGATTCTCTGCGTCGATGCATTCTTGTTGCTGACCGGCCAGCAGGTCACGCTGACCTCGGCAATTGCCACCACCGTCGCCTTTGGCATCGCGGTCGATAACGGCATCCACCTGCTCAACCGTTTCCGTCTTGCTCCAGCAGGCCCGGTCGCGGCACGGCTGCGCTATGCGCTTGACCATTCAGCGCCCCCGATCATTACTACCACGCTCTTGTTACTGGGTGGTTTTTCGGTGGTGCTCTTGTCGTCGATGCCCTCGGTGGCCACTTTTGGTATATTGGTGGCGCTGGCACTGATGTTGGCGATGCTATCCTCTATCTTGCTGTTGCCGGGCCTTGTGCGTTGGAGCCTGAAATGATCGCTGCCACCCGACTCTCGCTTGCGTTGCTGCTGTCCGCCCTTGTCGCGGGCACGGTCACCGGGGTCGAAGCCCCACTTGACCTTGCCTCGCTTGGCGGCGACTGGCAGGGCGCGGGCAGCTTTGCCCGCGGCACCGACGAGCCGGGGCGGATACGGTGCAACATCAGCATATCCGACACCGCGCGCGGCACCACGCTGGTCGAGGGGCGCTGCGCCACGGCTGAAGGCTCGGATGTATTCGGGCTAGAGGTGAGCGTGGGCGAAGGCGGCCAGATCAGCGCCCAGAACCGCATGGACCCGCCCGGCAACCTGCCCGCGCTGCTGGAAGGCACGCTTGCGGATGGGGTGTTGGTATTGCAAGGCGAAGGTATTGCGGCGCTGGAAATGCGCCTTGACGATGGTGCGCTGACGCTTGCCATCGTCTCGGGTGTGGAAACGCGGCCCGGGCGGCTGGATGTGCGCCTGACGCGCGCGGCACCCTAACCGACCAGCACCACCAGCCACGCCGCCCCAGCCGCAATCGCCGACAGCGCCACCGCCGCCGATCCGCAGTCTTTTGCCTTGCGCGCCAGCGGGTGCGTATCAAGCGAGATGTAGTCAATGGCCGCCTCGATCCCGGTATTCATCAGTTCGGCCGCCAAAAGCACAAAGCCAAGCCCGATGATGACCGCGCGTTCGGCAGGCGCGATGTCCAGCCAGCAGGCAAGCGACACCGAAATCGCCTGCACCACGGTCCACTGGCGAAGCGTCTTTTCGCTTGCCCAAGCAGCTATCCAGCCCTGCAGCGACCAGATCACCGTGTTGCGAAACCGCCGTCCTTCGGCACTGAGTATTTGCAACATGGCGGCCCTCCCCTTCCCCCAGTTGGTGCAGTCTTGTCGAGCAGAGTATGCGAGCATTTGGCATCGCGCCAGATGCTCTGCAATGTGCGCCAGTCAGACCATCGCGCGCAGTTCGGCCAACAGGCGTGAGTTGCGGCACCAGTCAGGCGCGGCGGCCGCTTGCGCGGGCTGCGGCGCGGATAGAAACGCAAGGCAGCCGTGCACACCCGGGCAATGACGGCAGCGCGCTACCATTTCGGCCACGTCACCACGCGAAATCACGCCCTCGGCGATCAACTCGTTCAGGTTGAGCCCGTAGTTGCGCGCCATTCCGCGGGTGATCCAGTAATGCAGGTCGATGTTGGCTCCGTTAATGCTCATCGCGCACCGCCAAGCGCCATCTGGCGCTGCAATTCGTCAAACAGGGCGGCGTTACGGCAGATTTCAGGCGCAGACTCTGACACCGGTGCACCATCGCGCCCATGCAGCCAGTAAAGGCAGGCATCGGGCTCATCGCAGCACGCGCAGCGCAACACCGCATCGCGCCAGTCTTCGCCTGAGAGCGCACCTTTCGCCATCACATCGGTCAGATCCAGCCCAAGTGACTCGGCCATACGGTCGAGCAATGCAGCGTGATGATGGAGCGATCTTGAAGCGGGCACAGTGGGGTTTCCTGCGTTAGGCATTGGCAGCAGGATCGCGGTGAAACCGCTAAGGGCGCCATGATTCAGATCAAGATCATGCACGGGCTGGCAAAACCACGCCAAATGGCATCAGGCCTCGGGCACAAATTGCGCAGCAACCACCAGCCATCCTTGCGGCGTTGCCGCCAGCGTTGCCGCCAGCACCGCGCCAATGCGGCCCGCATCAGTCCCATCGGCATGCACCAACCCTGAAAGCACGAAGCGTTGCAGCACCACCGCCGCATGTGGCCCCAGCGGGCGCACCCGTATGCGCCCGGTGACCAGCCGCGCCCGCGCAAAAGCCCCCGCAAACTCGGATGCGACAAGCTCGGCAATCGCCGCGCGCCCCTCGGCGGCCCCTCCGGTCAGGCTGATAAAATCGCCGTCTTCGGCAAACAGCGCCGCCAACGCCTCGGCGTCGCGCGCAGCCCAGACGGCGGCGAAAGCGCGCGCAAGATCGGCAGGCGCGGCAAGGCTCATGGCGCCGCCCGCTCTGGCACAAGCTTGCCTGGGTTGAGAATACCCAAGGGGTCGAGTACCGCCTTGATCGCGCCCATCACCTGCCAGCCCTCGCCGTGCTCGGCCTCCATATAGCCGCGCTTGCCGATGCCGATGCCGTGCTCGCCCGTCACCGTGCCACCCAGCGCCAGCGCCCGTTTTGCCATGCGCCCACCAACCCGACGCGCGCGCGCCAACTCATCCGCGTCATCCTTCTTTAGCAGCAGGATCGCGTGGAAATTTCCGTCGCCCACGTGCCCGAGGATCGGTCCGAGCAGCCCCTCCGCCGCTATATCGGCGCGGGTTTCTTCAACAGCCTGCGAAAGGCGCGAGATCGGCACGCAAATATCGGTGACCAACCCGATCGAGCCGGGCCGCGAGGCAAGGCAGGCGTGGTAGGCCGTGTGGCGCATTTTCCACAGCTTGCGGCGCGCCTCGTCCGTGGTGGCCCAGCTGAAATCGGCGCCGCCCATATCTGCCACCACCTCGCCAAAGCGGCGCGCCTCTTCCGCCACGGCGGCGGGTGAGCCGTGAAACTCGACCAGCAGATGCGGTTTCAGTGGCATTTCCGTGCCCGCATAACCATTGAAAACCTCAACCACGCCTTCATCTACAAACTCGATGCGCGCCATGCCGATACCCAGCTGAATCGTCGCCATCACCGTTTCGACCGCCGCGTGCAGGCTGTCAAAGGCGCAGACCGCCGCCGAAACCGCCTCTGGCTGGCCATGCAGGCGCAGTGTCACCTCGGTGATAATGCCAAGCGTGCCTTCCGAGCCAAGCATCAATGCGGTCAGATCATACCCGGCCGAGCTTTTGGCCGCGCGCGAGCCGGTGCGAATGATCCGCCCGTCTGCCAGCACCACCTCAAGCGCCAGCACATTGGCACGCATCGAGCCGTAGCGCACCGTGGTCGTGCCCGAGGCGCGCGTAGCCGCCATGCCGCCTAGGCTGGCGTTGGCGCCCGGATCGACTGGAAAGAACAGGCCTGTGGCGCGCAGTTCGGTGTTTAGCTCTTCGCGCGTCAGGCCCGGCTGCACGACCACCTGCATATCGCCTTCATGCACCGCCAACACCCGGTTCATGTGCGCCATATCAAGGCACAGCCCGCCCTCGGTAGCCAGTGTGTGCCCCTCAAGCGAGCTTCCCGCGCCAAAGGCCACCACCGGCACCCGATGCGCCGAGCAAATCTTGAGAATCTGCGAAACTTCCGCGGTGCTTTCGGGCCATGCCACCGCATCGGGCGGGCTTGGCGCGAACCAGGTTTCAGAGTGCCCGCGCTGATCGCGTTCAGCGCGCTTTGTGCTCAGGCGCGCGCCCAGCAGTTCTGTCAGGGCGGAAAGGGCATCAGCGTTCATCGATTTTCACCTCGGTCAGGGCGCAAGAGTTGTGCAGCGCCGTCCGTGCCGAACCCCCGGCGGCAAGTCCAGCGCGCAGAATGTCACGCGGGGACTTCAGATCGGCGCGCAGGCTTGTGCCAGCCACCGCGCCGCCTCGGCAGAAACCCGCCCGCGCAGTTCGGCCAGCACCTGTGCGTGATAGGCGTTAAGCCAGTCGCGCTCGGCTACGGTCAGCATTTCGGGCACAATCAGGCGGGTGTCAATCGGCACCAGCGTCAATGTCTCGAATGCCAGCATGGTGCGCGCGTCAGCACCGGGCAGCGGCGGTGCCTCGATCACCACCATCAGGTTCTCGATGCGAATACCAAAGGCACCTTCGCGGTAATAGCCCGGTTCGTTGGAAAGGATCATGCCGGGCACCAGCGCCACCTCTGACAGGCGCGACAGCCGCGCCGGCCCCTCGTGCACGCAAAGATACGAACCGACTCCGTGGCCAGTGCCGTGGTCATAATCCTGCCCGGCAAGCCAAAGCGGCGCGCGTGCCAACGCCTCGATGTCACGCCCGGCAAGCCCTTTGGGAAAGCGCGCGCGGCTCATCGCGATCATGCCTTGCAACACACGCGTATAGGGCGCGCGCGCGTCTTCGCGCACCGGCCCTATCGACAGGGTGCGCGTGATGTCGGTGGTGCCGTCGATGTATTGCCCGCCGGAATCGATCAGCAGCAATTCGCCCGACCGCACTGGCGCATTGCTTGCCTCGCTGACGCGGTAGTGCACGATGGCACCATTCGCGCCTGCACCACAGATCGTGTCAAAGGCGATCTCGCGCAGGCTGTTGGTGGCACTGCGAAAACCTTCAAGGCGCTTGACCACGTCAATCTCGGTCAGCCCGCCTTTGGGTGCCTGCGCATCGACCCAGGCCAGAAACTCGATCATCGCCGCACCGTCGCGCGCGTGCGCTGCGCGCGCACCCGCCAACTCGACCGGGTTCTTGCACGCTTTGGGCAAAATGCATGGGTCGTCGGCAAAGGCGATCTCTACTCCGGCCTCTTGCAATTCCAGCACTACCTGGCGCGGAACCGAGGCGGGATCAACACGCACCGGCCCTTCAAACCCACGCAGCGCGGGTGCAAAGGCGGCTGGCGGGCGCAGCCGAACCTCGGGGCCAAAGTGCTCAATCAGGTCTGGCCCGAATTTTCCCGCCGCCGCGAACAGCGTCAGGTGCCCCGTGTCATGCAACACCGCGAAGGCCTGCACCACCGGGTTGTGCACGATGTCAGCGCCGCGAATGTTCAACAGCCACGCGATGGAATCGGTCAGCGTCAGCACCGCCGCCTTGTGCCCGGCCTTGCGAAGTGCCTCGGCCAGCCGCGCGCGCTTGGCACTACTTGCTTCGCCCGCCTGATCAAGCGGGTGCACAAAGGCCGGGGCCTCTGCCAGCGGCGGCCTGTCGGCCCAGATGACATCGACAAGGTTTCTTGTCGGCCAAAGGGTTATGCTATGACTTTCAAGTGCCGCTTCAAGCTCATTGATAGCCTTGTGGCTGTGCAACCAAGGATCAAACCCAACCCTCCCGCCACCCGGCAGTTGCGCAATCAACCAATCGGCGGGCTTGGTCTCGGGCCAATTAACCGGGGTGTAAGCTGCCAGATCAACCTCGGCGCGCACCTGCACGCGGTAGCGACCATCGACAAAAACTCCCGCCAAGCTACCGACAACAATGGCAAAACCAGCCGAGCCAGTGAAACCAGTTAGCCACGCCAGCCGCTCATCGCGTGGAGCGAGGTATTCGCCCTGATGTGCGTCGGTCTGCGGCACGATATAGCCCGCAAGCCCTTCGCTCGCCATTACAGCGCGCAGCGCCGCTAGGCGCGCCGCCCCGTTTTCAGGCGAGGTTTCGGCGACAAATGATTGAAACATCAGCTGACTTTCCTCATCCCAAGAAACCGCGCGCGAGCCCGCGGATCAGGATCGAACAGCGCCGCAAGCTGCTCGGTCATGGCACCTGCAAGCTGCTCGACATCGGTGATAGTCACCGCGCGCTCATAATAGCGCGTGACATCGTGGCCAATGCCGATCGCCAAAAGCTCTACCGCGCGCCGCCGTTCAACCATCGCGATCACATCGCGCAGGTGTTTTTCCAGATAATTCGCGGTGTTAACGGACAAAGTTGAATCGTCCACCGGGGCGCCATCGGAAATCACCATCAGGATCTTGCGTGCCTCGGGGCGTGCAACCAGCCGCTTGTGCGCCCATTCCAGCGCCTCGCCGTCGATGTTTTCCTTGAGCAAACCTTCTTTCATCATCAGCCCAAGATTGTCGCGCACCCGTCGCCAAGGCGCATCAGCGCTTTTGTAGATGATGTGGCGCAAGTCATTCAGCCGCCCCGGCTGCTGCGGGCGCCCGCTGTTCAGCCAGCGTTCGCGGCTTTGCCCGCCCTTCCAGGCGCGCGTCGTAAAGCCGAGGATCTCGACCTTGACCTGACAACGTTCCAGCGTGCGCGCCAGCACATCGGCACAGATCGCGGCAATCGAGATCGGCCGCCCGCGCATCGAACCGGAGTTGTCGAGCAACAAGGTCACGCAGGTATCGCGGAACTCGGTATCTTTTTCGATCTTGAAGCTAAGCGGCGTGGTCGGGTTGGCCACCACGCGGGCCAAGCGGCCAGCATCAAGCATACCCTCTTCAAGGTCAAACTCCCAAGCGCGGTTCTGCTGTGCCTGCAAGCGGCGCTGCAGCTTGTTGGCAAGGCGACTCACCGCGCCTTTCAGCGGTTCCAACTGCTGGTCGAGATAGGCGCGCAGGCGCTCCAGTTCGGCCGGGTCGGCCAACTCTTCGGCGCGGATCTCTTCGTCAAAGGAGGTGTCGAACACCTTGTAATTGGGATCGGCGGCAGAATGTGGTGGCGGCGCGGGCGGCTCTGGCGGGGCTTCCGGCTCGGGCATATCGGCGTTGTCTTCTGACATCTGATCATCGGACATGTCGTCGGTGCTGAGCGTGGTCTGCGTGGCGTCCTGCTGGGCTTCCTGGCTGCGTTCGGAACTTGCTTCGCTTTCGTCGCTTTCATCGCCCGATTGGTTATCGCCCGCCTCTTCATCCTGTTCGGCATTGTCTTCGGCCTCGTCGTCCTCGGCGTCGGGGTCGTCGCCCAGCTCTTCGCCGAAACCAAGGTCGGCAATCACCCGGCGGGCAAGGCGCGCGAAGGCCGCCTGATCCGCCAGCGCATCGGCAAGCCCCTCAAGCGTGCCACCCGCTTGCTCTTCAATAAACGGGCGCCAGAGGTTGGTCATGTGGGCGGCAGCCGCTGGCAGCGGATGCCCGGTTCCCAACTCACGCACCAAATACCCCGCCGCTGCAGAGAGGGGCGCCTCGGACTGATCGCGCACCTGCCCGTAGCCCTTGCGCTCGGCCTCATGGGCGATCTTGGCGTCGATGTTGGAAAGCGTGCCGGGCATGTCGCGCGCACCAAGCGCTTCGCAGCGCGCGTGCTCCATCGCCTCATAAAGGTCACGCGCCATCGGGCCTTGCGGCGCAAAGCGGGCAAAGGTCGCATCGTCATGGTGGCGGCGGCGCAGCGCAAAGGCATCGGCCGTGCCGCGCGCAAGTAGAACCTCATCGCGCGTCATACGGCGGCTGACCTGCGGCAAGCGCATGGTTTCGCCCACATTGCCGGGCGGATCGACCGAATAGGTCACACTCAGTTCAGCATCGTCCGCCAGTGTGCGCGTGGCATCGGCGAGTGCCTTTTTGAACGGATCGGCGGGGTTGTCTGCAGGTTTCATCATGCGCCAGATTAAGCACCCCGCGCGGGCGGCGGCAAGGGTGGGCAGGCAAGAGGCTGATATGTGCACCCAGGCACATAATCTGCGCAATAGCGGCGGTTGTGCGCGATTACGCAGAGGCCAATATCTCTCTCAAGACAACCCACCAGCCTGGAGGCTTTCATGACCAAACCGAACATCGCCATCATCATAGGATCGACTCGCCCGACCCGCTTTGCCGACATTCCCACCGCATGGGTCGAAGCACAGGCGCGTGCGCGCGCTGACATCGATGTGGAAGTGCTTGATCTGCGCGACTATCCGATGCCGTTTTTCGACGAAGTCGCCTCGAACGCGTGGGCACCCAGCAAAAACCCGGTCGCCGTGGCATGGCAGAAAAAACTTGCCGAATTTGACGGATATATTTTTGTTGTGGCCGAATACAACCGCTCGATCACCGCAGCGCTGAAGAACGCACTCGATCAGGCCTATGTCGAATGGGGCCACAAGCCGATGGGCGCAATCGCTTATGGTTCGATGGGTGGTACCTCGGCGCTGCAACATTTACGCACCATCGCGGTTGAATTGCAGATGGTGCCGGTGCGCAATTCTGTGTCGATCGGGGGCGCCGACTTCTTCAAGGTGCATCCGGGTATGGGCGGTTCGGGTAATCTTGCCGATATCGACGGCGCAATCGCAAAATCGGCAACCGCGCTGCTCGATGACATCGTCTGGTGGGCCAAGGCCACGATGGCGGCGCGCGCTAAAGCGGTTGCACAAGCCGCCTGATTCGCACCAGTTTCCCTCCGGCGCCAGACGCGCCGGGGGAATTCAGCCGACGTCGGCCAAGCTGCGCGTATCGCTTGCCAGATCGGCCAAAAGCGCCACATGCACATCAAGCGCGTCTATCACCCGGTAACCGGGGTCGCGCCCGTCAAAGGCAAGATTGAGGTCGGTACCTGCAAGCACGATAGCCTCGGCCCCCTGCTCGGCGATCATCCGCCGCCCGGCCGCAAAAAACGCGTCTCGTGCGGCATCGGGGCAGCAGCCCGCCACCGCAACCTCTTGATACATCTGTCCAAGATTCTCTACTTCATCGTCAAGCACCACGGCGCGGGTCTGGTGCAACTGGCCATAAAGCCGCGTGCGCATGACCACGCGCGTGCCAAGCAAACCCACCGCGCCAAGCCCCTCGGTCGCGAAATACACATCAAGCGGTGCCACGGCAGAAACCAGCGGCAGCGCCGAGAGCGCCTGCGTTTCCGCAAAACAGAAATGCCCGCCCAGCGAGGTGATCGCGGCACAGTCCGCGCCCGCAGCGGCGAGCCTATCAATGAGCCCGGCGTAGACTCGCGCCTGCTCGCCCCGCCGATCGGCAAGGTTGTTGGCGATCAATTCGTGAATATCGGCCTGCACGATGGTCAGTTCAAGCCGCTTGCCCCGCGTTGCCATCGCAGCGCAAAGCCTTTGGTAGTACACCACCGTCGCCGCCGCGCCGATGCCTCCGATCAGCCCGATATGCATTACTTCATGCTTTGGCTGGCGGCGCTTTCCGGCAGTTCTTCATCGAACAGGCGTTGATAGATCTCGGCGACCATCTTGCGCTCAAGCTCATCGCACTTGTTCAGGAACGTCACCCGGAACGCATAGCCGATGTTGCGGAAAATCTCGGCGTTCTGTGCCCAAGTGATGACCGTGCGCGGGCTCATCACGGTGGAAAGGTCGCCGTTCATGAAGGCGGTGCGGGTAAGATCGGCCACATACACCATCTGGCTGATCGTCTTGCGGCCCTTGTCGGTGTTGTAATGGGGGTTCTTCGACAGCACGATCGCCACTTCGGCATCGTGGCTGAGGTAGTTCAGCGTCGCCACCAGTGACCAGCGGTCCATCTGGCCTTGGTTGATCTGCTGCGTGCCGTGGTAAAGCCCGGTGGTATCGCCAAGTCCCACGGTGTTCGAGGTTGCAAACAGGCGGAAATAGGGGTTCGGCGTAATGATCTCGTTCTGATCGAGCAGTGTGAGCTTGCCGTCGGCTTCCAGCACGCGCTGGATCACGAACATTACATCGGCGCGCCCGGCGTCGTATTCATCAAACACGATTGCAGTGGGGTTGCGAAGTGCCCAGGGCAAGATACCTTCGTGGAACACCGTCACCTGCTTGCCATCAACCAGCTTGATCGCATCCTTGCCAATCAGATCGATACGCGACACGTGACTGTCGAGGTTGACGCGCACGCAGGGCCAATTCAGCCGCGCGGCGACCTGTTCGATATGCGTGGATTTTCCGGTGCCGTGATAGCCCTGAATCATCACGCGGCGGTTGTAGGCGAAGCCTGCGAGGATAGCCAAGGTGGTATCCGGGTCGAACTTGTAGGTGATATCAAGGTCGGGCACGCGCTCCGAACGCTCGGCAAAACCGCGCACTTTCATTTCGGTGTCAATTCCGAATACCTCGCGCACCGAGATGTCTTCGCTGGGTTTCGCGTTTTGATCTAACATGATTTCCGCCATTTTTCGGGCGCGCGCGGGCGCTACTTCGACTGTTTCATGGAACATATCGACGGGGGAGGCAAGCGCAAGGGTTGCCGCCTCCGGCGGGGATATTTGAACTGAAGCAGATGACATGGGTCAGCGGCGGTCGATCCGCGCACCGCCCACGGCCGCCGCAACGCCGCTGGTGGAGGGGCCCGAGGTCGCCATACCGCGCGCCGCGCGGACCGCGAGATGCGCCGCGGCACATGCGGCGAAGGCATCGCCCGGAAGGCCCGCCGCATCGACGGTTTCAACCGTGCAGGGCAGAAGGGCAGCAAGCCGGTCCAGCAAGGCCGCGTTGCCCCGCCCCGCGCCTGCCACAAGAAGCCGCGCGGGCGGTTGCGCAAAATGCTCGAAGCCGCGCGCGATGGCGCCGGCGGTAGCCTCGATGCGTGTGGCGCGCGTAGCGCGTAGCCCCAGGGCGTGGGCCAATGCGTCGGCGTCGCACGCGCTTAGCGCCTTGGGCGGTATGCGCAGGAAATAGGGCGCGGCCAGCATCCGCGCCACGGCCCTTGCGTTTGGCGCGCCGGAGCCTGCGGGGTCGGGTGCGGCGGGTCCTGCATCGAAGGCCAGCACCGCGCCCGCCGCCTCGGGGCAAGAGGCGCGCGGATCGACCCAGGAAAGGGACGCGCGCGCGCCCAGTGTCAGAACCGCCAGTGGCGCGCCAAGGCCAATATGTCGCGCCAGCGCGTGGTGAAAGTAGGGGGAAAGTGGCCCACCGCGCCCGCCAAGGCGCAGATCGGCACTGCGAAAATCCCACACAACGGGGCGGTCAAGAACTGCCGCCAGCACCGCGCCCGAGCCAAGCTCGACGCCTGCCACGGTGGGGCCGCGAAAGCCCAGCAACTCGGCCTCGGGGAAACCGCTGAGCAGTTCGGCTGCGGCGGTTTCCACCGCTTCGGTTGCGTCGTCCGAGGCGCCTGTGCTGAACGCCGCGCGTTCGGCGGCATTCCAGCCGCGAAACCCTGTGCGCCCGATGCGCTGAAGTGCCGCCCCGTCGCTTTCGATCAATGCGGCCGCCAGCCCCGGCGGCTCTGCCACCGGCACCGCTGCTGCCACCCGCACCACACCTGCCCGCAACATGGTCTTTTCCTCGCCCGCCTGCCCCGGTATAGGGCAGGCAGGAACCGGGGAACAAGCACCATGACGTACCACGCCAAATCCGAATTTCTGCGAGTGATGCTCGAGCGCGGCTTTCTGGCCGACTGCACCGATTATCAGGGGTTGGACGAGGCACTGTGCGCGGGCGTGGTGCCCACCTATATCGGGTATGACGCCACCGCCGCCAGTTTGCACGTGGGGCATCTGCTGAACATCATGATGCTGCGTTGGCTGCAAAAGACCGGGCACAAGCCGATCACGCTGATGGGCGGCGGCACCACCAAGGTGGGCGACCCCTCATTTCGGGCCGAAGAACGCCCGTTGCTGACCCCCGCGCAGATCGACGCCAATATCGCCGGTTTGCAGCGCGTATTTGCGCGCTACCTGAGCTATGGCGAGGGCGCCACAGATGCGATCATGCTTAACAACGCCGAATGGCTCGACCAGCTGAACTACCTCGATTTTCTGCGCGATATCGGGCGGCATTTCAGCGTCAACCGGATGCTGTCGTTCGAGTCCGTGAAAACCCGGCTTGATCGCGAACAATCACTGTCGTTCCTTGAATTCAACTACATGATCCTGCAAGCCTATGATTTTTTGGAGTTGTACCGCCGCTATGGCTGCCGCTTGCAGATGGGTGGTTCGGACCAGTGGGGCAATATCGTCAACGGGATCGATCTGACACGCCGCGTACTCGACAGCGAGATCTGGGGGTTGACCTCGCCGCTTCTGACCACCTCGGATGGGCGGAAAATGGGCAAAAGCGCCTCGGGGGCGATCTGGCTTAGCGCCGATCTACTTAGCCCTTACGAATTCTGGCAGTTCTGGCGCAACACCACCGATGCCGATGTCGGGCGGTTCCTGAAGCTGTTCACCGAGCTTGAGGTGGCCGAATGTGACCGGCTTGGCGCGCTGGAAGGTGCGGACATCAACGCTGCCAAGATCATCCTTGCCAATGAGGTCACAGCACTACTGCATGGGCGCGACGCCGCATTGGCCGCCGAGGCCACCGCGCGCGAGGTGTTCGAGCGCGGAGGTGTTGGCGACGATCTGCCGACACTGGCGCTAGCTGCCGCCGAACTGGGCGGCGGGATCAGCCTTGCGCAACTGGTGGTGCGGGCGGGGCTTGCGAAATCGGGCAAGGACGCAAAGCGCCTGATCGCCGAGGGAGGGTTGCGCGTGAATGACGAGGCCGCAGCCGATCCGGGGCGCATGTTGAGCACGGCCGATCTGGCCACGCCGCTAAAGCTGACCGCGGGGCGCAAGCGCCACGCGCTGGTGACGCTCGGCTAGTTTCTAAGGCGCCGCCAGAGCCCGGCACGGGGGTGGCGGTCGGGCCGCTCAGAGCACCATATCGTCGCGGTGCACCAATGCGGCGCGACCGGGGTAGCCAAGAATCGCAGCAATCTCGCCCGATTTGTGGCCGCGAATGGCGCGTGCTTCGGCCGCGGTATACCGCGCCAGCCCCTTGCCGAGTGCGGCCCCATCGGGGCCAAGCAGCGCCACCGGATCGCCGCGCCCAAAGCTGCCCGTGACCGCCACGACACCCGCGGGCAAGAGTGATTTGCCAAGCAGCAATGCCGCTACCGCGCCCGCATCAAGGCGCAATTCGCCGCGCGGCTTCATCGCCGCGATCCAGCGTTTACGCGCGGCCTGTGGGTCGCCATCGGGCAGGAACCAGGTGCATTTTGCCCCCGCCGCCAGCGCGGTAAGCGGGCGCGTTACCGACCCTTCCATGATCGCCATCGCGCAGCCCCCCGCCACAGCGGTTTTGGCCGCCATCAGCTTGGTTTTCATGCCACCCTTCGAGTTTCCGGAAATCGCGTCCCCTGCCATCGCCTCGATCTCGGGCGTGATGTGTTCGACCAGATCAAAGCGGCGGGCGGTCGGGTCTTGCTTGGGGTTTGCCGAATAGAACCCGTCCACATCGGACAAAAGCACCAGTTGATCGGCGCCGATTGTTATCGCGATTTGTGCGGCGAGCCGGTCATTGTCGCCAAAACGGATCTCATCAGTGGCGACTGTATCGTTTTCGTTAACAATCGGCACAACGCCAAGGCCCAACAGCGTTTCCATTGTGGCGCGCGAGTTGAGGTAGCGGCGCCGATCTTCGGTGTCTTCCAACGTCACCAGAATCTGCGCGGTGGTTACCGCGTGCGGGGTCAGCACCTCTTCATAGGCGCGCGCCAGCCGGATTTGCCCAACAGCGGCCGCAGCCTGGCTTTGTTCCAGCGTCAGCGCGCCTGCCGGCAAGCCTAGCACCCGCCGCCCCAACGCGATTGCGCCCGACGAGACAAGAATCACATCTGCCCCGCGCCCGCGCGCCAGCGACACATCATGTGCCAGCGCCGCCAACCACGCGGTCTTGAGCCCGGTGTTGCCCACTAAAAGCGCCGAGCCGATCTTTACAACCAGCCGCCGTGCGGCGGCAATATCGGGGGTCAGGGTCGCCACGGTGCATCCTCGGTGGCAACTGTGCGCCCGGCCACGATCTGCGCCCAAAGCGCGCGCAGCACCTCTGTGACCCCGGCCTTCGAGACGCCGGACATCAGCAGCACCGGCCCGCCCACGGCCTTTTCCAGTGCCCGGCGACGGGTGCCAAGCGTCTTGGTGTCGAGCGCGTCGATCTTGTTCAGCGCGGTGATGCGCGGTTTGGCGGCAAGCGCGGGCGAATAGGCTTCCAGTTCGCGCAGAATCGTGCGGTAATCCTTAGTTATGGTCGAAGAGGTGCCATCGACAAGGTGCAACAGCACCGTGCAACGTTCGACATGGCCAAGGAAAAGGTCACCAAGCCCACGCCCTTCCGATGCGCCCTCAATCAGCCCCGGAATGTCGGCCATCACGAATTCCTTGCCGTCGATGCCCACGACGCCAAGGTTGGGGTAAAGCGTGGTAAAGGGATAATCGGCAATTTTGGGCCGCGCGTTTGATACGGCGGCCAAAAAGGTCGATTTGCCCGCGTTGGGCAGGCCCAGCAGCCCCGCATCGGCGATCAGCTTCAGGCGTAGCCAAAGCACTCGCTCCACACCCTCTTGCCCGGGGTTGGCGCGCGCCGGGGCGCGGTTGGTCGAGCTTTTGAAATGCAGGTTGCCAAAGCCGCCGTTACCACCGCTGGCCAACAGGACGCGTTGGCCGGGGCGGGTCAGGTCTGCGATTACGGTTTCCTCATCCTCGTCGAGGATTTCAGTGCCCGCAGGCACCCGCAACACAATGTCATCGCCACTTGCACCGGTCATCTGCGCGCCCATCCCGGCGCGGCCGTTTTTGGCGAAGAAGTGCTGCTGATAGCGAAAGTCGATCAGCGTGTTCAGCCCTTCGACCGCCTCGGCCCAGACTGAGCCGCCATTTCCGCCATCGCCGCCATCCGGGCCGCCGAACTCGATGAACTTCTCACGTCGAAACGAGACGCAGCCCTTGCCGCCCGACCCTGAGCGGATATTCACTTTGGCAAAGTCGAGAAATTTCATCGGGCAAGCTTTCTTAGCGGGACAGCCGAGGCGATAGAGCGTGCAGGGTCATTGTTCAAGGGCAGAGCGCAGGGCGAGCCGCGCCGGGTGCCCCTCGGGGCCCTTTTAGCAGCGTATCATGGGCGTTCGTAAAAAATCGCTGGGGTTGGGGCGGCGCGCGCCGGGCTTGCCTGCAACGCCGCCGCGCCGGGGCGAAAGCCCTGCGCCACCAGCAACCGCGCCGAGGCAGAGTTATCGGCAAAGACCTTGGCGGTCAGGCGCACAAGCCCAAAGCGCGCGATGATCGCAGCGATGAACGCCGCCAGCGCCTCGCGCATCAGCCCCTGCCCGTGCCGCTCGGGCGCGAGGAAGTAATAGATTTCGGGATCGTCGAGCGACCGCAGCCCGATCGTGCCAATCAGCGCACCGCCCGCTGCATCGCGCATGGCAAGACGAAATGGCGGCGTACCCATCCAGCGCCACCCTTGCGCCAGATCGCGCGCGCCCTCCTCGGAAAGATCGGGCGGAAACACAAAGAGCATGCGCCCCACGCGCGGATCGGTCACGATGCGGCGGATAGCGGGGGCATCTGCTGCGCTCACCGGGTCTAGCAAAAGGTGCTGGGTGGTCAGGCGAAACGGGTTGGCGGCGGCGTACCCTTCGCGGTTCAGCGACATGCCGACATGGGGGCGTTTGCGGCCCAAAGGGCGGCAAAGCTCAAGCGTGCGAACCGTTTCGGTGAACCCGAGCCGGGTCAGCACCCGCGCCGAGGCGGTATTGCCCTCAAAATGGCCCGAGCGAACCTCGTTTGCCGCCGGATCGGCAAAGTGATCTGCAAGCACCGCCTGCGCCGCCTCGAGCATATAGCCCCGCCCCTGCACGCGCGGCGCCAGCCAGTAGCCAAGCGCCGGGTTCAGCGCGACCGAGCCGCAGGCACCGCTTTCATCTTCGATCACCCAAAGCGCGCGGGTCGATGCGGTTGCCAGAAACGCGGCAAAATCGGCATCGGTATAAGGAAACGGCGGCTGCGAAAGCCAATGCGCAACTTCGGGGCGGTTGAAAGTATAAAGCCAGATCGCCTCATCCGCTGCCGCTAAAGGCCGCAGCAGCAGGCGCGCAGTGGTCAGGTTTGCGCGCATGTTCTGCCCTGTTCAGCCAAGCTTGCAGACATAGGTCCAGGTCGGCACCCGCGCACCGCGCGCCACCGACCACGCCTCGGCGTCGCCCAGATACTCAAACCCGCAATGGCTCAGCACCCGCGCCGAACCCGGATTATCCTGAAACACCTCTGCCAAAAGCGCGCGCGAGCGGTGCGGGTTGGCGGCCAGCAGTGCGGCCAGCGCCTCAGAGGCGAAGCCCGCATTCCAAAGGCCCGGCGCCACCCAGAAGCTCACTTCAGATTGGCCTTCTTCGACCCGGGTCAGCGCGATCAGGCCCAACACCTCATCAAGCCCTTGGTCGGTGCCGTCCATCGCCCAGACATCCTGCGAGCGCCCGTCGGCCAAGGCGCGTTCAATGAACGCCTCGGTCGCACCCGGCGGCAAGGGATGGGGAATCGTGCGCGTGCCGAGCGCCAGCCGCTTGTCGGCGGTATAAAGCGCAATAAGCCCTGCATCCGAGCGGCGCAGCGGGCGCAAAGTGAATCGCTCGGCGGCTATGATCGGCTGGGTCTCGATGGACTCTTGCAGCATGCTATCCCTCCTCAGAGCGCACGGCGGGCGGTACTTGCCCTACAGATAAGACGTGGGGCGTGGCCGTTACAGCCTTTAGCCCGCAATTGTAAAATTCGTGTTCCCGAAATGCCCAAGGGGACCGGCCTTTCAGCCGATCCCCCCAGAATTTTCGGGTTTGTTTCGGCTTACTCGGCGGCCGCTGCCGCGGCGATAACCGAAATATAAGTGCGGCCCTTGAGGCCTTTCTTGAACTGGACGAGACCGGGGTTCAACGCGAACAGGGTGTGATCGCGGCCCATGCCGACGCCCGCGCCCGGCCACCAGGTGGTGCCGCGCTGACGCACGATGATGTTGCCGGGAACGACCACTTGGCCGCCGTAAAGTTTGACGCCAAGGCGACGGCCGGCCGAATCACGACCGTTGCGCGAAGAACCGCCTGCTTTCTTGTGTGCCATGGGGAATTACTCCTGAGCTTCAGCGGCTTTTTTAGCAGCGCGCTTCGGTTTGGCGGGGGCATCGGCAACTGCGGCCGGGGCGGCTTTGGCGGCGCGCTTTGGCTTTGCGGCGGCCTCGGCAACGGCCGGGGCAGCTTCGCTACCATGCGCGGCGCGGCGCGCGATAGCGGTGCCGATGGCTTCCTTGACGCCCGATTTCTCGGCGCCCGAGGCAAGCACGTCGGTGATCCGCAGCAGCGTCAGTTGCTGGCGGTGGCCACGGGTGCGCTGCGAGCTGTGCTTGCGGCGACGCTTGTGGAAGGTGATGACCTTGTCGGCCTTGATCGTGTCGATCACGTCTGCCTGCACGGCAGCACCGGCTACCAGCGGCGCGCCGATCACCAGCGCATCGCCACCGAGCATCAGAATTTCATTGAACTGGACTTTTTCACCAGCCGAGGCATTCAGCAATTCCACGCGCAGCACGTCACCCGCCTGCACCTTGTATTGCTTGCCGCCCGTCTTGAGGACCGCGAACATGGTCATTCCTTTTTCATACTCGCGTCGTGTGGCCCCGTTTCCGGTGTTTTGGGGTTCCCCCCGCCTCGGACAGCGCGCCCCGCAAAGGGCGTTATTGCAATTAAGAGCCGGCGGAAAGCAGGATGCCTCCACCGAACCGGGCGCTTATCGGAGATGGGGGGCGCGCTGTCAAGCAGGATTGCTTGGCTTTGACGGGCACAAACCACGACGCTGCGCGCCTATGCCAACCACTCAAAAGCGCCAGAACGCTTGCCAATCCGGCGCGCGCAAACTGCGCAAGGCTTATGCAATAGGCAATCCGCACCCCTCACCTTACTTCCACCGCGCCAGCACCTCGGCAACCTCGACCCGCCGCGCAGGCGAGCCTTGCCCAATCGCACCGGGGGTCAGCGACAGGCGCGGTGCGGGGCTTGGTTGCATCAGCCCGTCGTGCAATTGATAGGTCGCGCGGGCGGCGTTATGTGGGTGGGTGGGTGCTTCGGCGATGCGCAGCACCGGAGCGGCGCAGGCGTCGGTACCTTCAAGCTCGCGCGCCCAGTCGTCGCGGGTTTTCGTGGCAAATACCGCGGCAAGCTGCGCGCGGGTTTCCGGCCAACGGGCGCGCTCCATCTGCGGGCCAAGGGTTGGCACGTCGATGCCCAGCCGGGCCAGCAACTCTGCCCAGAACTTCGGTTCGATCGCGCCCACCGCGATATGGCCACCACAGGCGCAGGCATAGGTGGTATAAAACGGTGCCGCGCCATCCAGCAGGTTTGCCGCACGGGTGTCGGCCCACGCTCCCTGCCCCGCCATGCCCGATATCATCGCCATCAGATGCGCGACCCCGTCCGAGATCGCCGCATCGACCACCTGCCCCTGCCCGCTGGCGCGCGCGTGCAGCAGCGCCGCAAGCATCCCAAACGCAAGGTAGAGCGCTCCGCCACAAAAATCACCCAACAGATTCAATGGCGGCACCGGTGCGTCGGCCCCGCCGATTGCATGCAACGCCCCCGAAAGCGCGATATAGGTGATGTCATGCCCGGCGGCCTCTGCAAGCGGCCCACTTTGCCCCCAGCCAGTCATGCGGCCATAGACCAGCGCCGGGTTCTGGGGAAAATCGGCGGGGCCAAGCCCCAACCGCTCCATCACCCCCGGCCGCATCCCCTCGATCAGCGCATCGGCGCGGGTAATCAGCGCGCGAGCAGCGGCGGCCCCGTCGGGCGTCTTCAGATCAAGCTCAAGCACATCGCGGCCCCGATCAAGCACGTCATAGGCAAGGCCAAGAACATGCGGCGCGCCATTGGGGCGCGTGATGCGGATCACATCGGCCCCCATATCGGCCATCAGCATCGCAGTAAAAGGCGTGGGACCAAGCCCTGCAATCTCGACAATGCGGACCCCGGCAAGCGGGCCTTGGGCAGCAGGCATGGCGGTTCCTTTCGTTCGGCGCGCGGGTACGGTGCGGGCAGATTATGGGTGCGAACCGGCTGCGCAAAGCGAGAAACGGCAGTGCGCGCAGAAAGGGTGCCGCGCGGGCGGGCTAGCGGCAAAGGCGGCCTGCGCGAAAGGTGGCAATGCGCTAGCGTGGGCTTTCAATTCGCAAGATGGCCCTGGTCTGCGCCACGCCGCCGATTTGCCCGGTTGGGGGTGGCGACCTGAACTTGGGGCGTCGCGCGCTTAGCGCCACGCGTCAGCTGCCTGCGCGCTCTTCCAACGCCAGCCATTCTTCCTCGGCAGCACGCAGCGCCGCTTGCCGCTCAGCAAGCGCCTCTGATGCCTTGCGGAACTTTTCTGGTGCGCTGCTGAACAGCGCGGGGTCTGAAAGCAGGCCCGTCAGCTTGCCAATTTCGCCCTCAAGCCGGGCGATCAGCGCAGGCAGTGCCTCCAGCCGGTGGCGCTCGGTAAAACTGAGGCCCGGTGGCGGCTTGCGCGACGCAGGCTTGGATTGCGCCGCTTGCCCCCCGACACGCGCCGCCCTGCCCGCCGCTGCGGTGCGACCCGCCGCAGGTGCGCCCTCGACCGCGGCCAGTGCCTCGGCCTTTTGCGCCTGATAATCCGACCAGCCACCGGCATAAACGGTTGCGCGCCCGTCGCCCTCCATCGCCACCGTTGTCGTCGCCACCCGGTCGATGAAATCGCGGTCGTGCGAAACCAGAAGCACGGTGCCGTCATAATCGTTCAGCACGTCTTGCAGCAGGTCGAGCGTTTCCACGTCCAGATCGTTGGTCGGCTCGTCGAGCACCAAAAGGTTCGACTGCCGCGCCATGATTCGCGCCAAGAGCAGCCGCGCCCGCTCGCCCCCCGAAAGCGAGCCGATCGGGGCGCGGGCCTGCGACTCGTCGAACAGAAAATCTTTCAGATAGGCCACCACATGGCGCGGTGCGCCGCGCACCATTACCTGATCCGAGCGGCCTGACACGCTCATCTCGGGATCGTTCACCATCCCATCCCAGAGCGACATCGAAAAATCGAGCGTGGCGCGGGCCTGATCGAACACCGCAACTTCAAGCCGGGTGCCCAGTGTAACGGTGCCGGAATCGGGCGTCTCTTCGCCAGTCAACAGCTTCAAAAGCGTGGTCTTGCCAACGCCGTTGGGGCCGACAAAGGCAATCCGGTCGCCCTTGAGCACGCGCAGATCAAAGTCCTTGACGATCTGACGATCACCGAAGGCTTTGCTCAGCCCGCGCGCCTCGATCACCCGCTTGCCAGACGAGCTGCCCGCATCAAGCGCCATATCGGCTGTGCCCTGCCTGCGAATCATAGCCGCACGTTCAGCGCGCAGGTCTGCAAGCGCGCGCACCCGACCCTGATTACGCTTGCGCCGCGCCGAAATACCTTCGACCGCCCAGCGCGCCTCGGCCTTGATCTTGCGCTCAAGCTTGTGGCGCGCCTCGTCTTCTTCGGCCCAGAAAGTGTCGCGCCAGTCTTCGAACCCGTCAAAGCCGCGCTCAAGGCGGCGCAACTGACCGCGGTCGATCCAAAGCGTGCCGCGCGTGAGGTCGCGCAAAAAGGTGCGGTCGTGTGAAATCAGCACAAATGCCGTGCGCGTCGCTGCCAGTTCCGCCTCAAGCCAGCCGATCGCGGCGATGTCGAGGTGGTTGGTCGGCTCATCAAGCAGCAAAAGCTCGGGCGCCTCGGCCAGCAGTTTGGCCAGCGCCGCTCGCCGCCGCTCGCCCCCCGAGGCGGTGGCAACCGGCATGTCGGGGTCAAAATGCAGCCCCTCGGCCACCATCGCCACGCGGTAGCCCAGATCATCGTCCAGTGCCGAGGCGGCAAATTCGCCCAGCGTAGCAAAGGCGGAAAGGTCAGGATCTTGCTCCATATAGCCCACTGCAACGCCCGGCGGCACTACGCGGCTGCCGGCGTCAGGCTCTACCAGCCCGGCCATCACTTTCATCAGCGTCGATTTGCCAGAACCGTTGCGCCCCACCAATGCCAGCCGGTCGCCCGGTTGCACCACAAGGTCAAGCCCGGCGAACAGCGGATTGCCGCCATAGCCGAGGGTAATACCGGAAAGTTGCAGAAGGGGTGCGCGTGCCATGGCTGCGGGCTAGCGGGCGGCGCGCAAAAGGTCAACGGGTGCTGCACAGCCCTGATGCCGCCTCTGGCACGATCAGGACGGAACTGCGGCTTCCTGCTGCCCCGCAAGCGCACGCAGTAGCCGCGCCCGCGCGGGTGGAATTGCCGCTATCTCAACCCCGGTGAAAACATGCAAGGTTTGCATATCGCGGTCCACCACCGCGTGGTCCGAAACCCAGCCACCCATCGCAAGGTAGCTGCGCAGAAGAGGGGGAATTTGCGCGGGCATCGCGGCGGCGGGTATCGTGGCGGTAGGGGCCAGCGGCAGGGCCTTGGCGAGGTTTGCGCCGTAACAAACCACATCGGGGGCCTTCACTCTGGGCATCCAGCGGGCCGGGCCAAGGTGGTGGCGTGCAAGATGCGTGAAAGCCGCCACATAGGCCGCAGGGTCAGTGCCTGCAAAAGATGACGCGCCAAACATCAGCGCCACGCCCCGATCATCGACAAATCGCGCCAACGCACCCCAGGCAAGGCGCAAGGCATCGCTATCAACCGGGCCCGCGCGGGTGCAAAATCGACCCACTTCAAGCATCGGCGCGGGGTAGAATTGCAGCCGTGTCAGATCATAATACTGCGCAGCGTAGCTTTGCCCGATCGCCGCCCCCGAGGCGAGTGGCAAGAGCCGACAGGTCGCCAAAAGCTCGCCCCCTTCACGGCCATCCTCGACCAGAAGGTGCAGACAGCGCGCATCAAACGCATCAACATCGCGGCCCGCGCGCGCCGCCACCCCGGCCAGAGGGGCGCGAAAAGCCCGCCAGCGCAGCGCCTGCGCGCGCGCCAGGTCCTCGCCCGAACGGGCAAGGCGGGCAATCAGGTGGCCTCGGCAAAGCGGTTCCATCGGCGGGCGTTCCTGCATTTGGCATGGTCGCACCCACGCCCTATATGAACAGGGTGCGCCTTGGCGGTACGCTATGCCAAGGGCACGACAAGCGGAAGGAGGCGTGATGAGCCAGAATGCCGACGAGCGCGACGCCACATGGCGCGCAAAACTTTCGCCGATGGCCTATGCCGTTACCCGCAAGGCCGCTACCGAACCGCCCTTCAGCCACCCCGGCTTTGCCGATGGCCCTGGCGCGTTTCGCTGCGTCTGCTGCGGCGCGCCACTGTTCTCGGCGGACGAAAAATTTGATTCGGGCTGCGGTTGGCCCTCATTCAGCGCCCCCCTTGCCAGCGCACCAATTGAAGAGCGGCGAGATGTGAGCCACGGAATGGTGCGCACCGAAGTGCGCTGCGCAGCTTGCGAGGCACATCTTGGGCATGTGTTTGACGATGGCCCCGGCCCTACCGGCCTGCGCTATTGCATCAACGGTGTCGCGCTGGATTTCACCCCTGACAAAGGCTGATCTGGCGGCGGCGGTTAGTTGAAGAACTGGCCGGCGTTCAGGTTGCCGATATTGCCCATCATCTGGCGAATGAAGCTGACGCCCTTGATGTTGCTGTCGGTGACGCGGCGCGACAGGGTCACGACCTCGCCTTGCTCAAGCCCGAAACGCTCGACATTGCTGACGATGCCGCGGCTGTTGAAGCTGATCGCCACCACCTGCCGCTCGATCTCGCGCGGGGCGAACGGGCCAAAGTATTTCCAGCGGCTGCCGACGTAGTACCAGGCCGAACCTTCCAGCAAGCCTTCGGCCGAGGGTCGCCCCACCGCTGCTGCTGCCTGCTCGCGTGTGGTTTTGCCCACCACAACTTTGGCAAGGTCTTCATCGGTCGGCACATAGCCATTATTGCGATAAACGGGCGAACAGGCCGCGCCCATGGTAAGTGCCGCAAACGCAAGGACCAGCGCGCCGCGCCGCGTCACCGAACCTCTATCCACGCTGAACCCCCTCTTGCCTTGCGGCGCCAAGCCTTTTATCCCGATTACATCAGACGCGGCCCGCCCTCAAGGACGCTGTGACCGAAATCCGCGCCGATGCCCCGCGCGAGTGCCGCGAAGGAGCCGCCGATGCCCGACCTACCCCCGCCGTTCCACCATGTATTGCGCCTTTCCGATCTGGCCGGGCGCAAGCCGACGCGCTTTACACTGACCCCCGATGCCGCCGTACGCGCCGAAATCGCGCTCTGGGCGGGCATCAACGCTGTGGCGCGCTTGCGCTTTCAGGGCGCACTTACGCCGCGTGGACGCCATGACTGGCAGCTTGAGGCGGTGCTTGAGGCGACGGTGGTGCAACCT
The DNA here is from genome assembly GCA_002421605.1 of Rhodobacteraceae bacterium UBA6213. Lineage (GTDB taxonomy): Bacteria > Pseudomonadota > Alphaproteobacteria > Rhodobacterales > Rhodobacteraceae > UBA6213. Next base: position 167,559 of record DISJ01000008.1, read on the forward strand.
TGCGTGGTCACGCTCGCGCCAGTGACAACCAAGATCAGCGAACCAGTCGAGCGCCGCTGGCTGGCCGATCTGCCCACGCCCGAGGCCGACGAGGCCGAGATGCCCGAAGATATCGCGCTAGAGCCTTTGGCGGACGAAATCGACCTTGGCGCTGTGATGCTTGAGGCGCTGGAACTGGCGCTGCCGCTATATCCACGCGCACCGGGCGTCGAATTCGGCGCAGCCGAAGTGACCGACGTGGGGCTTGCGCCACTTGACGACGCAGCCCGGCGCCCCTTTGCCGGACTCGCGGCAATGCTGGATGCCAAATCCCGTAAGCCCGACTGAGCCGCCCCCAAGAGGCATGCGCCCGCGCGAGCAAGAAAGGGCTTGCGCCCGTGCGGAATCGCAGTATGTTCCCGGCCTCGTTCCGAGATCGGGTTCGCACCCCTGCCGCGCTGCGGCGTTCGTGCAGTTACCCCATGAAATACTGGGCCAATGGCCCCCGAAACCCGAGGTTGAGACATGGCCGTCCCACAGAACCGCACCACCCGCTCGCGTCGCGACATGCGTCGTGCGCATGATGCGTTGGTTGCTGCAAACCCCGCTGAATGCCCGAACTGCGGCGAACTGAAGCGCCCGCACCACGTGTGCGGCTCCTGCGGCCACTACGATTCGCGTGAAGTGATCGCACAGGCTGCCGTCGAGTCCGACGAAGACGCGGCCTGAGCCGCGGGGCGCTCGGCTCATGCCTGCATCGCAGGACCCAAGAAAGCTCGCTGCCACGCCCGACCGGGCGGGCAGCGTCGTTATTTCGGTCGATGCGATGGGTGGCGACCGCGGCCCAGCGGTTGTCGTGGCAGGGGTTGCGCTGGCAGCCGCAGCCCTTCCTTCGGCACATTTCATTTTGCACGGCCCCGAGGCTGAGCTGGCACCGCTTCTGGCGCGTGAGCCGGGCCTTGCCGGGCGATGCGATCTGCGCCACGCCCCCGAAGTCGTTACCATGGAATCCAAGCCGGGTCAGGTGATGCGCTCGGGCCAAGCCACATCGATGTGGTCGGCTATCGAATCGGTGCGCGCTGGCGAGGCGCCGGTGGCCGTGTCTTGCGGCAATACCGGCGCGATGATGGCGGTTGCGATTATTCGCCTGCGCCGCCTTCCCGGCGTCAACCGCCCCGCCATCGCCTGCCTCTGGCCATCGCGCAACCCTTCGGGGTTCAACGTCATGCTCGACGTCGGCGCTGACGTGAAGGCGGATGCCGACGACCTTTTGCAATACGCGATGATGGGCGCCTCTTATGCGCGCAACGGTCTGGGCGTAGAACTGCCGCGCGTCGGCTTGCTGAACGTCGGCACCGAGGAACACAAGGGCCGCCCGGAACTCAAGGTTGCCGCCGAATTGCTGACCGCTGCCGCCGAATCCGGCGGCTTTGTTTACGTGGGCTTTGTTGAAGGCGGCGATCTGCCTTCGGATCAGGTCGATGTCATCGTCACTGACGGGTTTACCGGCAATATCGCGCTGAAAACCGGTGAAGGCACCGCAAAACTGGTCACCGCGCTGACCCGCGAGGCGCTGAATTCCAGCTGGCGCGCCCGGCTGGGCGGGCTGCTTGGCCTGCCCGCGCTGCGCCGCCTTTCAGCGCGCATAGATCCGCGCCACGTCAACGGCGGGGTATTTCTGGGCCTGAACGGTATCGTCGTAAAATCGCACGGTTCCGCTGATGCAACCGGCGTTGCCGCCGCGCTTCGCCTTGCTTGCCAGCTAGCCCAAAGCGGTTTTCGCGAGCGTGTCGCAGCGCGGGTTGCCCTTGCGTCAAGAAGCGCGCAGGATGCCCCGCAAACAGGCGCAGAGAGCGAGAACTCCGTATGACCATCAGGGCCGTCGTGTGCGGCGTCGGGCATTATTTGCCTGCGCGCGTAATGGAAAATTCCGAGTTCGAGGCGCATCTGGAAACCACGGACGAATGGATTCGCACCCGTTCGGGCATCGAGCGGCGCCATATCGCCGCTGAGGGCGAAACCACGTCCGTAATGGCCATCCATGCCGCCCGCGCCGCACTGGCGGATGCGGGTATCGACGCCACGGCGATCGATACAATTATCGTGGCCACCTCGACCCCCGACCTTACCTTCCCCTCGGTTGCAACTATGGTTCAGGCGGGGCTTGGCAACACCACGGGCTATGCCTTTGACGTGCAGGCAGTTTGCGCGGGCTTCGTTTACGCACTCGCCAATGCCAACGCGCTGATTCTTTCGGGGCAAGCGCAGCGGGTGCTGCTAATCGGCGCGGAAACCTTCAGCCGCATCCTCGATTGGAACGACCGCTCGACCTGCGTGTTGTTTGGCGATGGCGCTGGGGCGTTGGTGCTTGAGGCCGCACCTGGTAACGGCACCTCGGCCGACCGCGGGATTCTTGCGACTGACCTTCACAGCGACGGGCGCCTGCGCGAGCTGCTATATGTCGATGGTGGGCCTTCCACTACCGGCACCGCCGGGCTTTTGCGGATGCAGGGCAACGCAGTTTTCCGGCATGCCATTGAAAAGTTGGCAGAAACCGCAGAAACGGCACTTGCGAAAGCGGGCCTGAATGATGGCGATATCGACTGGATCGTGCCGCATCAGGCCAATATCCGTATTATCGAAGGCACCGCCAAACGTATGCAAGTGTCGATGGATCACGTGGTGGTGACGGTGCAGGACCACGGCAACACCTCGGCTGCTTCGATTCCGCTGGCGATGTCGGTGGGGCGCGCACGCGGACAGATCAAAGAAGGCGATCTGATCGTGACCGAAGCTATCGGCGGCGGATTGACCTGGGGTGCTGTGGTTTTGCGCTGGTAACCTGCTTGCAAGAGCCCCGGGCAAGCCATTGATATTGACTCGTGATTTCAAAGCGACCATCCTGCCCCCAAGGGAGCCGCCGAGGGAGATTTGGCATGAGTGGCAAGACGCTGACGCGTATGGACCTGTCGGAAGCCGTATTCCGTGAAGTTGGCCTATCGCGCAACGAAAGCGCGCAACTGGTAGAAAGCGTGCTAACGCTCATGTCCGACGCGCTGGTGGCGGGCGAAACCGTGAAAATCTCGTCGTTTGGCACCTTTTCGGTGCGCGACAAGACCTCGCGCATGGGCCGCAACCCCAAGACCGGCGAGGAAGTGCCGATCAGCCCGCGCCGCGTGCTGTCGTTCCGCCCCTCGCATCTGATGAAAGACCGTGTGGCAGCGGGCAACAAAGGTTAAGCGGAGGGCCGCGCGGAATGACGAAAGCGGCCGAAGCGTTCCGAACCATTTCCGAAGTGGCCGAAGCTCTGGGCACGCCTGCGCATGTGCTGCGCTTTTGGGAAAGCAAGTTTTCGCAGGTAAAGCCAGTAAAGCGCGCCGGTGGGCGGCGCTATTATCGCCCGTCCGACGTGGCGCTTTTGGCAGGCATCAAGGTGCTGCTGCATGACCGCGGCGTCACTATTCGGGGTGTGCAGAAGATTTTGCGTGAAGACGGCATACGCCAAGTCGCTGCGCTGGCCGACGAATGCTTCGGTGCGCCGGTTGCGCCCGCCACCAAGCCGCAGAAAAGCGCTGAGGCCCCTGCCCGCTCTGTCACGCCCGCTGCGGGGCACAGCACCAAACAGGCAGTGGCAACGCCCATAACGCCCGAAATTGCGCAAGCCCAGCCTGCGCCAGACGTGGCGGCCAATGCACCGGAAACGCCAACACCCCACAGCGCCGCAAGCCCGCGCGATTCGCAGGCACCGCTGCTGTTTGACGCATTACCTGTGGCACCGGCGCCCGTAACCGCTCCGCCAGCACGGCCAGCTGCGCGCGCCGAGGCACCAGCGCCCGCGCTTTGGTCTGAACGGTTGCGCCGGGCGGCACCGCAGGCTACGCCCGAAATCGCAGCGGTTGCTGGGGCACTCGCCACCCGTGCGGCGGCACTGCGTGCGCGCCTTGCGGCACCCGCGCGGCGCTGATGGCGCCGCTGCGTTTTGTTGCTTGCCCCCGGCTCCGACTTCGCTCTATATGCCCCACGTCGGGCCGTGGCGCAGCCTGGTTAGCGCGTCCGTCTGGGGGGCGGAAGGTCGAGAGTTCAAATCTCTCCGGCCCGACCATTAACCAAAACGCCCATCGCCCCACCGGGCGGTGGGCGTTGGCATTTCTGGCGCCGGTTGCGGCGCAGGCTGGATAAGGGGAAGCCGATGCGCACCGGAGTGCTGCCAGATCACATGCTGCGCACGATGATCGCGCGCGGTGAAATTGCAGCCGACCCGCCTGTGACCAGCGCGCAGCTGCAACCTGCCAGCCTTGATCTGCGCCTTGGCCATGTGGCCTACCGGGTTCGCGCCTCTTTTTTGCCCGGACGTGGCAACCGAGTCGCCGCGCGCCTACCCGAGTTCGAGATGCACCGGATGGATCTGAGCGAAGGCGCGGTGCTGGAAAAGGGCTGCGTCTATCTGGTGCCGCTGATGGAAACGCTGGCGCTTCCGGAAGGTATCACCGCCGTCGCAAACGCCAAAAGCTCGACCGGCAGGCTTGATCTGCTGACCCGCCTTGTGACCGATGAGGGCAGCGAGTTCGACCGGATCGCGGCAGGCTATCAAGGCCCGCTTTACGCCGAAATCTGTCCGCGCTCGTTTTCGGTGCTGGTGCGCCCGGGCATGCGGCTGAACCAGATCCGCTTTCGTGCGGGCCAAGCGGTGCTAAGCGATGCTGAACTGGCGCGCCTGCATACCGAAGAGCCACTGGTGTCTGGCACGCCGCTATTCGACGGCGGCCTTGGCTTTTCGGTCGATCTGCGCCCCGAAACGGGCGACCTTTTGGGGTATCGCGCCAAACCGCATACCGGAGTGATCGACCTTGACCGCATCGCCTATTATCCGGCGTCCGAGTTTTGGGAAGAAATCCACTCGCGCGAGGGGCGCATCATCCTTGACCCCGGTGCCTTTTACATTCTGGTCAGCCGCGAGGCGGTGACGATTCCGCCCGACCACGCCGCCGAAATGGCACCCTATCTGGCGATGGTGGGCGAGTTTCGGGTGCATTACGCGGGCTTTTTCGACCCCGGCTTTGGCCATGGCGCCGCAGGCGGCACAGGCTCGCGCGGCGTGCTTGAAGTGCGCTGCCACGAAGCACCCTTCGTGCTTGAACACCGCCAAGTGGTGGGCCGTTTGGTCTATGAACGCATGGCCGAAGCGCCCGAGCGGCTTTACGGCGCGGGCATCGCCTCGAACTACCAGGGGCAGGGTCTGAAACTTGCCAAAAACTTCCGCGCAGGCTGACCGCTGCGCGCCAACGCGGCGCTCAGGGCGAGGTAGCAGCCCCGCCTCGCCCCTTGCTCACTTACCCAGCCGCCGACCTAAGCGCACGGCCTGACGCGCGCGTTTTGCGGCCTGGCGCGCGGAGCGGGCCTGGGCGCGTTCGGCCTCGGTCATATCGGCCTCGGGTTTGCCGCGCCGGGCGGCCACATCAACGCCTTTGTTGATGCCAAGGTTGATCATGCGGCGCCCGAACAGGCGCATCACCGTGTTCAGTATCTGCTCAATCGCCATCGACTTCCTCCTCGAACATATCGCTCTGGTTTTCGTCGCCTTCGCTTTGCGCTGGTTCCGCTTCTTGCGGATCGGGCGTTGGGGTGGATTCAAGCAGACCCGCCGCGCGCAGTTCTTGCAGCCCCGGCAGATCGCGCGCGCTTTCAAGGCCGAAGTGGTCTAAAAAGCCTTGCGTCACCACAAAGGTCACGGGCCGCCCGGGCGTCATCCGCCGCCGCCCAAAGCGCACCCAGTCAAGTTCCAGTAATTGCTCCAAGGTGCCACGGCTCGCGGCAACGCCCCTGATTTCCTCAATCTCGGCGCGGGTGACGGGCTGATGGTAGGCAATGATCGCCAGCGTTTCGATCGCGGCGCGGCTAAGCTTGCGCGTCTCGATGGTTTCGCGCTGTAGCAGAAAGCCAAGGTCGGGCGCGGTGCGAAATGCCCAAGCCCCCGCCACCTGCACCAATACCACGCCGCGCCCCTCATAACGCCGCCGCAAGCCCTCCATCGCCGCCGCTGCCTCGCAGCCATCAGGCATACGCGCCTGCAACGCACCAAGCGTCAGTGGCTCTGCCGAGGCAAACAGCATCGCCTCCAGCATACGTTCCTGTTCGGCCAGCGGTGGGGCGGCAAAAAGCGAGGGGGAAGCGGTCATGACTTGCGCCTGATCGAAAGGGGGGCAAAGGTTTCGGACTGGCGCAGCTCGCACTGACCAGTGCGGGCAAGTTCTAGCACCGCAGCAAATGTGGCGGCAGTTGCCGAGCGGCGGCGGGCGGCATCGCCCGACCAGCCATCGGGCAGAAAGCTTGCCAGATCTGTCCACTCGCCGGCAAAACCGATCATGCCGCGCAACCGGTCCAGCGCCTGCTCCATGGTCCAGATATCTTGGCGGTTGAAGGCAAAGGGGCGAAACTCGTCGCGTGTGCGTATGCGCGCATAGGCTTGCATCAAATCAAGCAGCGTCGCGGTATATTGCACCCGACGCAAAAGCGTGGGTGTTTCCACCTCGCCGCGCGCAAAGAAATCTTGCCCCAGCCGCGCACGCGCCATCAGCCGCGCCGCTGCCTCGCGCATCGCCGCCAACCGCTCTAGCTGAAACGCCAGATGCGCCGCCATGTCTTCGGCGCTTGGCCCGGCATCGGTGGGATCAGGTGGCAGCAGCAGACGCGACTTGAGAAAAGCAAGCCACGCCGCCATCACCAGATAATCCGCTGCAAGTTCAAGCCGCAGCGCCTTGGCCCTATCAACAAAGGCCAGATACTGCTCGGCCAGCGCCAGCACCGAAATTCGGCGCAGATCAACCCGCTGGCTGCGCGACAACGCCAGCAAAAGATCAAGCGGCCCCTCAAAGCCATCGACATCGACAATCAGCGCCTCGGCAGCAAGCCGGTCGGCAACGCTGGTAGTATCGGGCTCGAAGGTGGCATCATGCATCGGGCGGGCCTTGCAACAATGCCTCAAGTTCGGCCGCAAGCGCGCGGCTGTCAATGGCATCGGGGGGCGCACGGCGCGCAAGCGCCGCTTCGGCGCGCGCGCTGGCCTCGGGCGAAAGCGTCCCCGTGGCGGCAACCACATCGGCCATCTCAGGCAATTTGCCGTTGCAATGCAGCACCGCATCGCAGCCCGCAGCGATTGCCCCACCCGCCCGCGCGCCGATCGTGCCGGAAAGCGCCTGCATCGAAATATCGTCGCTGATCAGCATCCCTTGAAAGCCGATATCGGCCCGGATCAACCCTATGATGGTGGGCGAAAGCGTGGCGGGCAGCGCATCAAGCGCGGGGTAGCGTACATGGGCGCTCATCGCCAGCGGCAGCCCGGCAAGGGCGCGAAACGGTGCAAAGTCTTCGCCCGAAAGCGTTGCGCCATCCGCCGCTACCTCGGGCAGCGCCAGATGACTGTCGGCCTCAGCACGGCCGTGGCCGGGCAGATGCTTGATTACCGGCAGCACGCCCCCCGCCAAAAGCCCCTCGGCAGCGGCGCGCGTATTGACGGCTACCTCGCCCGCCGTAACCCCCAGGCACCGTGGCCGCAGGAACGGGTGCGTACGCGGCCACGCGATGTCGGCTGTGGGCGCGCAGTTCACATCAATCCCCAAAGCCGCCAGCTCCGCCGCAATCAGACGATAGCGCAGCCAGAAACTGCGCGGTGCCGCCGCCCCGGCGCGGGCCGCCTGTTCCAGCGGGTCGAGCCATTCGCGCCAATGCGGCGGGCGCAGCCGCACAACGCGCCCACCTTCCTGATCGATCAGCACCGGCGCCATGCGCCCGACCGAGGCGCGCAAGTCGGCCACCAGCCGCGCCAATTGCCACGGGTCTTCGACATTGCGCGTGAAAAGAATGAACCCCCAAGGGTCAGCCGCGCGAAAGAACGTAGCCTCGTCCGCCCCAAGCCGTGGCCCGGCGCAGCCAAGAATTGCGGCGGCGGGCATCAGAATACCTGCGCAGGAATACAGTTGGTTTGCTCGGCATCAAGGGCGGCACAGAACTGGCGTGCTTCGTCGGCATCGTTAAAGCCCGCAACGCGCAGGCGGTAAAACACCCGCCCGCCGCTGGCTGCTTCTTGTATCACGCGCTGCTTGCCCGCCATCAGTGCCTCAAACCGCGCTGCGACCTTGTCCCATTCGCTGCGCGCCTGCTCGGGCGTCGGAAAAGCGCCAAGCTGCACCAGCCGCATTCCAGTCACCAAGGCCTCGGGCGCAAGGTCAAGCACAACAGGTTCAATGTTTGCCCGCGCAGGGCGCGCCAGCGGGCGGGGCGAGCGCACCACGCCAGGCACCGAGGCAGGCACCAGATCGGCGCGCACGCTGGCAGCAACCTTGCCGCCTTGCTGCACCGGAACGGCATGGGCCACGGGTGTCAGCGTCGCCTCGTAGGCCATCGCTTCGGCCAGCGCGAGCGTCAGCGCGTCGGTCTCGCCGCCAAGCGCCTCGGGCTCGGCATGAGCCTGCGCGATCGGGGCCGCCGCCAGATCAAAATGCGGTTCGGGAAAGGGCGCCGTGGTGGCAGGTGTTGCAGCGGGCAGGACCGGCTCGACGGGCAAGGCGACTTCGGGTAGCGGCGCCAACGCCGCCATTGGCGCATCGTCCGCGTCAAGCTCGATCGGGCGCGGCGCAAGCACCACCGTATCGGGCGCGGATGGCGCAGTGCCACCGGCGGCCACAGCGGTGACCGACAGACCAACATGGCGCGCAAGCTCGCCGCCCGGATCCGCCGGCGCGATCCGGGCCGGGCCGTCAAGGGCGCGCACAACCGGCACACCAGCCACATCGCGCACCGCAAGGCGATAGCCCCAGACCGCAAGCCCCAGCATCAGCGCAAGCGACACCAAAACCGCAGCTGCGTTGAAAAGCCCGGACACCCGCACAGCGCCGGGCTGCGCCTCAGACGCAGTTGCGCCAAAGCCCGCAGCGCCGCTATTGCGGAGGGGAATGCTCGCCATGCCTGCCTCGCTGCCGGTTTTCCGGCTTGCTCTTATGTGCCGGGGTCACCGGCCTGCCTCAAACGCCGCCGCCTAGGCGCGCCATATCAGCGCATCTCTTCGGCAGGAGTTACACCAAGAATAGCAAGACCTGTGGAAATAACAACGCCCGCGGCCCGTGCTAGGGCGATTTTCGCCTGCGATGTGGCAGCATCAGCTTGCAAAAAGCGCAAGCCCGGCTCGTCATTGCCACGATTCCAGAGACTGTGCAGGTCCGAGGCCAGATCGTAGAGGTAAAAGGCGATGCGGTGCGGCTCTTGCCCTTTGGCAGCAATCTCGACCAACCGCGGCCATTCGGCGATGCGCTTGGCTAACGCCAGTTCGGAATCGTGACCAAGCCCCGAAAGATCGACCCCCGCCAATGCGGCGTCTGAAACGTCAATGCCCGCCTCGCCAGCCTTGCGCAGTACTGAACACACCCGCGCATGCGCATACTGCACATAAAAAACCGGGTTGTCCTTGGACTGCTCCAGAACCTTGGCAAAATCGAAGTCCAGCGGCGCGTCGTTCTTGCGGGTCAGCATCACGAAACGGGTGACATCAGCCCCCGCTTGCTCGACCACATCGCGCAGTGTCACAAAGGTGCCCGCGCGCTTGCTCATCTTGAACGGCTCGCCGTTCTTCCACAGCTTCACCAACTGGATCAGCTTGACATCCAGCGGCACGCGCCCGCCCGAAAGAGCTGAAACCGCCGCCTTCATGCGCTTGACGTATCCGCCGTGGTCAGCCCCGAGCACGTCGATCAACTGATCGAACCCGCGCTCGATCTTGTCGAAGTGATAGGCGATGTCGGGTGCAAAATAGGTCCAGCTACCGTCCGATTTCTGAACCGGGCGGTCCTGATCGTCGCCATGATCGGTCGAACGAAACAGCGTCTGAACACGAGGTTCCCAATCTTCCGGGGTCTTGCCCTTGGGCGGTTCAAGTGTGCCTTCGTAAATTAACCCCTGGGCGCGCAACTTGGCGATCGCCGCCTCGATCTTGCCGGTACCGTAAAGCGCCTTTTCCGACGAGAACACGTCCATATGCACGTTGAGAAGCGCCAGATCGGCACGGATCATCTCCATCATCGCTTCGGTAGAGAACGTGCGCAAATCGGCAAGCCAGACCGACTCGGGCTGATTGAGTAGGCTTGCGCCATACTTCGCCTTCAGCGCCTCTCCAACCGGAATGAGGTAATCCCCGGGGTAAAGCCCCTCGCGAATTTCCGGCGAAAGCCCGTTGGCCTCGCGGTAACGCTCAAAGGCGGAACGCGCCAGCACATCAACCTGCGCGCCGCCATCGTTGATGTAATACTCGCGTGTGACCGCGTAACCCGCAAAATCCAAAAGCGCCGCCAGCGCGTCGCCAAAAACCGCACCGCGCACATGGCCCACATGCATTGGCCCTGTCGGGTTAGCAGAAACAAACTCGACGTTGACCCGCGCCCCCTGCCCGCCTTGAGAGCGGCCAAAGTCGCCTCCATCTGCCAGCGCCGACTTGACCACACCCCGCCAGACCTCGTGCGCCAGGCGCAGGTTCAAGAACCCCGGCCCCGCCACTTCTGCCAGCAGAATGCGCTCATCGTGGCGCAACCTTGCAGCTAATTCGTCGGCCAATGCTCGCGGGTTGACCCCAGCGGGCTTGGCCAGCACCATCGCCGCATTGGTCGCCATATCGCCATGTGCTGCATCGCGCGGCGGCTCAACTGCCACCGCCTCGAACGTCAACCCCAAAGGCAAGGCGCCCGCCGCCTGCATCTCTTCCAGCGCGCCGACAACAGCGGCGCGGATATCGGCAAAAACGTTCATGCCCGTCCCCTTCGTTGGCCACGGTCCTGCCAGAGCGCTCGCGCGGCGTCAATGCCAGCGCGCATTGGCACGTACCGGGGGCCAGCCCCCGGACCCCCGGGATATTTGAACTGAAGCATTGAGCGCGTTCTGCTTCGGTAAAAATATCCCGGGGTGCGGGGCAGCGCCCCGCTGGCGCGTCTCAAAAGGTTTGATCTTGGCGGTTTTTGAAGCCGTTGTAAATCAATGGGTTGCGGGCTGGTTGTCTCAAAGGGTTTGGACGATTTTGCGGTTTTCACGGTCAGCGGCGAACTGTGACAAGAAAAAATGTCAACAAAATCAATGGTCGAATCTGTTGGGTGTGGGCAGTTTTGCCCACACCCAACACCTTATTGAGACTGCTTTTCACCGAACGAGGTGATGCGCTCCGTCCTGTCGCGCATCAGTTCCAGAAGCCGCTCTTTCCTCGCCTCAAGCCACGTAAGAAGCTCTTCCATGGTCACGCCAGCGGCCAGCAATTCGCGTGCTCTTTCGCCTGAGCGGGCACCTATCTCGGCTGCCCATACCTCTAGGGAAAGTCCGAGTATCAGCTCACCCTCGATCAGCTGCTGGCCAGCGGCATGGTGATGTAAGAAGGCTTCCAATACACGGATAGCCTCAAGGTAAGCCGCCTTATCGGCTATAAGCACGGTTCGCTCGCCTGGTTGGCCAGCGCCAAAGACCAGCCAGTCAAGCGAAACGCCTAGGCCAGTCGCCAGCGAACAGAGAGCATCGAAGCCGGGAAGGCTTGCACCGTTGCGCAGCAGGTATTTGTCCAGTGTGCGCTTGGGAATCCCTGTCCGTTCCGCCATGTCGGCGACGGTCCAGTTATTGCGCGACTGAAGTTCGCGAAGGCGAAGAGGTAGTTGCCCGATCATAATGTCCCTTGTCATTGCCCATATTTGGGGTATTGTGCCCAAAGATGGAGTAACGATGTGCCATGCAAAGCATACATGACTTAGGCGACGTGCGCCACAAGCTCAATTCAGTCCGTGCCGGGTTCGTCGCACAAGGAACGAGCCTGCACGCCTGGTGCAGGGAAAATGGGATCGACACCCCGACAGCGCGCCGCGCGATCAATGGCCAATCGAAGGGTCCAAAGGCAGCCGCATTGGCGGAGCGGCTTTTACTTGCCGCAGGCGTGATAGAATGATGGTGCCAGTTCGAAACCTGCTTGGCCTCGGCCAGATTCCCAATGATCGAACGGCGGCCTCACGTTGGCTAAAGCGGCAAGATATTCCTATTCAGCTGGCACGCTGCAACGGCGGGCAGCGCGAGATTGTCCGCCTTTCCGACCTGCCAGACGAGGTGCAGCGCGCCTATACCGAGCGTGAGATCGAGCGGGCCGGGCTTGAGCCTGGTGAGTGGGATGCCGAGGCGCAGGAGCGTTTTCTGGACGCCACGCCTACAATGCGCTCGGCCGCGTTGCGGCGGGCCGAGATCGCGCGCTTCATGGTGGCGCGGCAGGAACACATGGGTCGCGACTCGCTTGCCAGGGCGGTGCGTGAGCGGTTCGGCTCGGTCGGCACCAGCGCGCATAGCCTACGCCGCATTCTCAAACAGATCGAAGGGGTTGCGCCGATCAACCATGCGCCTGCCTTGCTGCATGGCTATTCCCGCGAAGGTGGCAAGCGCGCGGCAATGTCGGCAGAGGCATGGGCCTTCTTCCTGACCACCTTGCGCGATGCCGGGCCGCAGTTTCCGCTTCGGCAGGCGTGGCGCGACGTGCGGGACGTGTCGCGCAAGATGGGCTGGGTCTGCCCTTCCTTCCCGACCGTGCATCGGCGGTGGAGCGCGCTCGATCCGGCGCAGAAGCTGGTGGCGCGGCATGGGCACGAGGCGGCGGCGAAGGCCCTTTCGATGCCGATCATGCGCGACAAGACCACGCTCGGCGCGTTGCAACTGGTGTCGCTTGACGGCCGAACGCTCGATTTCTGGGTGGACTTCGGCGACGGCAAGGCGGCGCGGCCGGTGATGATTGCCCTGGTGGACGTGGCAACGAATTTCGTGCTCGGCTACGAGCTGGCGAAGACCGAAAACGCGGTCGCAACATCGCGCGTGATCCGGCATGTCAGCCGCGATTTTGGCATCTTCGATCGCCTCTACACCGACAACGGCTCGGCCTTCTCCGGGCATCTGGTGGCGGGCGGCAATGTGCACAAGTGGCGGGGCAAGCGGAACGCCGCGCCGGGCGTGAAGCCGCTCGGGGTCTGCCAAATCCTCGGAATCGAAGTGACTTTCGCAATTCCGAAGAACGCGCAGGCCAAGATTGCCGAGCGCACATTCGCGACCCTCTCGCGGGTGATCGACGATCGCCCGGAGTTCGCCGGGGCGCATGCGGGACACGCGCCGGGGGCATCGCCGAACGCTTCGGTGCGCCCGGTGCCGCTGGCGACGGCCGAGGCAGTGATTGCGCGCGAGATTGCGCGGCACAACCGCGAGGCCGGGCGGACCAGCCAAGGGGCGCGCGGGCGCTCTTACGAGGCGCATTTCCGCGCGCTGCTGGCCGAGCGGACGCTGCGCAAACCGTCGAAGGAACAGCTCTACTATGCCGGGCTGATCTATTCGGCGGCAGCGGTCGATCGCGTCGGCCGGGTCACGATCGAAACATGGACCTACGGCGGCCCGGCAACACAGGCGCAGCTTCTGCCGTGGCACGGCAAGGGCCGCGTGCTGATCGGCCGCGACCCTGACGATTTCGAAGCTCCGGCCGTGGCCTTTGACGAGGCCGGGCGGCTGATCTGCAAGGGGATAGAACCGGTTAAGCCGGGCGTTTACAACAGTGTTGAAGGGGCGTCTGCAAGCGCGAAAAACCGCAAGGCGGCGCGCGTGGCAGTCACACAGGCCGAGACCGCCAACAGATACCTGGAAACCGACGAAATGGCCGCAGCACTTGCTGCGCTGGGCCCTGTGGACGAAGCCGCTCCACCCGCTGCGGCCAAGGTTGTCGGGGCGCGCTTCGGCGGCCCGTTGCAACCGAAGCGCAAGGCCGCGCCGAAGAGCGCCTTGACCCCAGAATACCTGGAAATTCTCGATCGCGCCAACGGGGTCGATCTGTCCCGTTACGGCGTCTAGGCGGCCCGGCGTGTGTTTACGGCACCCACCGGGCCATTCATCGCGAGCCAGGCTCGCATCCTGAACGGAGGCCACAATGGCAGAAGTGTTGAAGTTCGACAAGAAGCCCGAAGCACCGCCGGTGCTTGGCGGCTATGTATCGACTCCCACCGCGCAGAATATCCTGCGCTCGCTTGATCTGGTGAGCTCGCAGGCGGGCGGGGCAATCACGCTGGTCGCGGCGGCGCCGGGTGTCGGCAAGACCGAGGCGCTGCGCTTTTTCAGGCACAAGCGACAGAATGCGCTGATGTTCACCGCCGTTGACGGCGAGGGCGGCACCTGGGGCGTGGCCTGCCAGCTGATGCAGCTGCTTGACCTGGGCGTGCCGAACGGGCGCAACCTGATGACAGAGCGGCAGCGGATCGGTGCGGCGATCGGGGTTGACGGCCTCGTGCTGGTGGACGAGGCGCAGTATATCGCCCGCCGCAACACGCGCGGCGCGGATGACTGGTCGGCTTTCGACTGGCTGCGCGCCATGTCCGAAGAAGGGTGCTTTTCCATAGCCTTCGTCGGTGATTTGTCGCTGCTGGAACTGGCGGACAAGCGGCCCGGCCTGTGGCGGCGCGCCGGGGAAGGGCGGCGGCTTGTTCTGCGCAGCATCGAGCGGGGCGACGTGGTGGCCTTGGCGGCCAGTTTCGGCGTGTCCGATGCTGCATCGGTCGAAGCCCTGTATCAGATTGCACGGCGCGAGGGCGGGCTCGGCTATGTCGGCAGGATTGCCGCGCGCGCGCGCCAGGCGGCAGGCAATGGCCGGGTCGAAGGCGCGCACGTGCTGGCGGTGATCGAATACCTCAACCTCAATCGCCTGGGGGCCAAGTGATGCGGAAACTCACTTTTGAAGTCGCGGTGCCGGAAGCGCTGGCGGTTGCATTCGAGGCGGGCGAGGTCGCCATGATGGTTGTTCCGTTGAACCCTGGCGAGGTGGCGGGGGTGCAATACACCATGATGCACCTGGGCAATTATCACGACGCGGCGCAGGCCGGGCTTGCCGCGCTGGTCGAGATGATCGACGAGTCCGAGGCCAAGGCGATGGCCGCGATCCTCGCGAGTTCGGCCCGCGTTGCCGAGCAATGGAATGGCGAGGTCGTGGCGGTCTTGCGCCGGGCGCAGTTCGTTGGCAGGACGCAGAAAGGCCCGCTGCAATGAGCGCCGCGCAGCCCGAAGACCCGGCACCCGAAGACTACCGCGTCAAGGCCGCGCGCGAGGGCCGCGCGTTCTATGTGCCCGGCCACACGGTCGAGGAAGCCAAGGCCAAGCTCGCGGCCGAGCGGGCGGCGGCGGATGCGAAGGTGCCGCCGATCCGCTTCACGGCGGCCGAGGTCGCCCTCTACACCGGCGCGCTTGGCGACGTGTCGATCCGCATGGCCGAAGCCGAACAGGTGTTCGCCCTCTTGGCGCGCATCCTCGAAGATGGCGACCTTACGGGCCACTTAGGCATTGCCGCGATGGCCTCGCTTGCCGCGAGGGCGGTTGGCGCCGGAACCGAAAAGGAACTCGAAGACCTCGAACACCTCACCTCGCGCTTGCGCGACCTGGCATGAAGGGGAAGACAATGAGCATCACGAAACGGCAGATCGCGCTTTTGCATGTTGCCAGGGCCAAGCTCGGCATCGCCGATGCCGACTGGCGCTCGGCCCTGGTGCAGATCGCGGGCGTAACCAGCTCGACCGAGCTTGACGCGGCGGGCTTCAACGCGATCATGGCCTTTCTGGAATGGGCGGGCTTCAAGCCGCTGACCGCGCAAGGGCCGAACTTCGGCGCGCGGCCGGGCATGGCGTCGTTTGCGCAGATCGAGCTGATCCGGGTGCTGTGGAGCGAATACACCCACGGTGCCAGCGACGAGGACGGGCTGAACAAATGGCTCGAACGCTGCTTCAAGGTCTCGAACCTGCGCTTCCTGCGCGCCGATGCGGCGGCGAAGGTCATCACCGCCCTGAAGGCGATGAAAACGCGGGCGGCCTAAGACACGCGCGGCAACCAGGTCGGGCGGCGCGGGCAATCGCGCCGCCCAACCTATTTCGCGAGAGCGCATAGGAAGGCCGCTGAGGGGCCGTGTCGGGTTTCGGTCCCTTGGATACCTGAAACAGCCTGACCCCGTTTAATTTCGCCTGAAACCCGTTTAATCTCCCAAACGCGGGGCGCCACCTCGGGCGGGCTTGACGGAGCGGGCCGAAATGGCGCATTTTGAGGTGCCCGTCAGACATGAGCGCCCTTGGTCGGCAATGGTCGTTTCGGACGTTAATGCAAAGGGGGCGGGCACCCTGCCAGCGCACCGGCAATTCCCCCGCAAGGGTGTGGGGATGGTTTCGTTATCGGCGATTTCCTACGTTTGCCGAAGAAACAACCCGCAGGGATTTGCCCCCATGATCATCAACAGCCAAAATCTCGACCTCGCCTTCAAGGGCTTCAAGGCCGTTTTCAACGGCGCCTTCGATGCCGCCCCGGCCTTCGCCGACAAGATTGCAATGACCGTGCCGAGCGAGTCGCGCGATGAAACCTACGGCTGGATGGGCCTGTTCCCGCGGCTGCGCGAATGGATCGGGCCGCGCCATGTGAACAACCTCACCGCGCACGCCTACACGATTGCCAACCGCAAGTTTGAGGCGACGGTTTCGGTCGGGCGCACCGAGATTGCCGACGATCGCCTGGGCATCTTCAAGCCGGTGTTTTCGGAAATGGGCCGCGATGCGCGGCGCCACCCCGAAGAGCTGATCTTTGCGCTTCTGAAAGCGGGCTTCGATCTGCCCTGCTATGACGGGCAGAACTTCTTCGATACCGACCACCCGGTGGAGATGGAACAGGGCGCGGCGCCGGTCAGCGTCTCGAACATGCAGGCGGGCGCAGGCGCGCCGTGGTTCCTGCTCGATACCTCGCGCGAAGTGCGCCCGGTCGTCTGGCAGGTGCGCGAAGGCTACGAGTTCCAGGCAATCACGCAATCGAGCGATCACCATGTTTTTCTGAATGACGAATACATCTACGGCGTGCGGGCGCGGGTCAACGCGGGCTTCGGCCTTTGGCAGCTCGCCTTCGGTTCCAAGGCAACGCTCGACGCCACCAACTACGCCGCCGCGCGTGCGGCGATGATGGGATTCAAGAGCGATGGCGGCCGCGTGCTGGGCGTCACCCCGACCACGCTGGTCGTTCCGCCGTCGCTCGAAAGCGCGGCGCGCAAGCTGCTGAATTCGGAATTCGCCGCTGGCGGTGAGACCAACGAATGGAAGGGCACGGCCGAGCTGATCGTCACGCCCTACCTGGCCTGATCCAATGCGCGGGCTGGTATCGGGCACCTGCGACCGTGCGCTCGCCCCTGGTGGCGATGCGCCGGAATGGGTGCATCTTTTCCCCGAAGGCCAGATGACGGGCCGCGACGGGCGCGAGTTCGACCTTGCCGACCCCGGCGCGCTGGTGCTGGCGTTTCAGTCGAGCGGCGTTGATCTGCCGATCGACTACGAGCACCAGAACGACCGGCCCGAGGCACGCGGCAATGGCCCGGTGCCTGCCGCAGGCTGGATCAAAGAACTGAAGCTTGCCGCAGGCGGGCTTTGGGGCCGCGTCGAATGGACCGCGACGGCGCGCGAGCTGATCGGCAACCGCGAATATCGCTACATCAGCCCGAGCTTTCTCTACCACCCGAAAACCAAGGCAATCGTCAAGCTGAAGGGCGCGGGCCTGGTGCACAACCCGAACCTGCACCTGACCGCCCTTGCCAATGAGGAAACCGACATGGCCGACGCGCCGAAGACCACGCCTGACGCCAAGCTACCGCTGGTGCAGCGCCTTGCCAAGCTTTTGGGCCTGCCGCCCGATGCCGACGAGGCCGCAGTTTCGGCGGCGATTGCCGAGCTGCTGGGCGAGAAAGCCTCGCCTGATCCGGCCAAGTTCGTGCCGGTCGAGGCGATGCAAGACCTGTTGCGCGACCGCAACGCCAAGCTCGCCACCATGAGCGAACGCGCCGTTTCGGGCGCGGTTGAAGACGCGCTCAAGCGCGGCTTCATCACCCCCGCAATGCGCAGCTGGGCGACGGCGCTTTGCGCCCAAGACCCTGCGAGCTTCGAGGGGTTTCTGGCCTCTTCGGTGCCAGCCTATGCGCACCTCACTCGCGAGCTCTTGCCTACCGCATTCGCCGCGCAGACCGCCGCCCAAGGCTCGGCCGAGGCCGAAGCGATCTGCCGCCAACTCGGCCTGCCTGCGGGCACGCTGAAAGACTGACCATCGGGCCGGGCTTCGCGGAGTTGACCGGCCTGAAACGACGAAGGTGCCAGTCCCCACCTTCGCCGGACACCGCGCGCCCTGGTTCCTGATCCGGGGCGCGCGGTGGAACCGCAAAGAGGTGTGGGCGGTGGGGCCCCGCTGCCCGGATGAACCGGCTACCCCACATGACGCTCCGGTCCGAAGACCGTGCTACGGCCGCGAGAATATTACCGTGTCACGCCCACCGCGAGATTTTAGCATGAACGATCACCGCCTGCCAATCCCGCAGCCCCCGGCGCAGATCGCGCCTTTTGTCCAGGTGCTCGGGCTCGAACTTACCGTGGCCTTCCTGCTGCGCTTCGGTGGCGCCGAACTGCACCTGTCGGAAGACCCGCGCGCAAACTCGCAGCTGGTGGCGCTGGTCGGGCTGGAAAACGCCAGGGCGCTTGGGCAGCTTCTGACCGTGCCGCGCCGCATTCCGCTCGCCAAACCCTGGCTTGCCGCATGGTTGCGCGCGAAGGGCACAAGCACGGCCGAGGTTGCCCGAACCTTGCATGTCAGCGACGTGACCGTGCGCGGCTGGTTGAAGGCCCGCGACGCCACGCCAAACCTGCGCCCGACCACCGCAAAGGATCGTTTCTGAATGACCAATCACGCCGAAACTCGTCCAGCTGATTCGGGCCCCGCGCGCGACAACGCGCTGGTGACTGATGCAATGGTGCTCTTAACCAATATCGAGACCACCTTGCACATGTCATTTACTCGTGTTGCTCAGATGGCAGATGCTCTCGAAAGCGCCATTGAGGCTATCGACGTTGGCGCGGAATGTGTGCCGCAACCGGTCACCGCTTGCAGCTTCGCTATGACAAAAATGGTGCTCGCGGACATGACGCGACTTGACGTTGCGCTGAACGGGGCAATCTCACGAGCCGAGCGCCTCTCCGACTCACTTGAAACCGCCATTGAAGCGGGTGTTAAAACTCCCTTTCAGCGGGCCGTTCAAGCCGCGCCTGCGCCCGCCGATCCGCGGGCCGAACACCGCCGCGCGCACCGCCCTGGCACATTGCCACGCATCACCTGCGACCCCGAGGTCGAGGCCTTCATCCTCGGCATCATCGAGACCATGACCTATGCTCAAGTGGTCGAAGCGGTGGCGCGAGCCTTCCCGTCAGACCGCCACATCAGCGCCTCGTCACTGCAACGCTGGTGGCGCAAGCGCAGCCCGGCACTGAAAGCGCTACCACGTGCTCGCGGCTGCTCCTAGCAAATCCCGATTTGTCCGAGGTGTTGCGACCAAACCCTCTGAAACTGATGTTCATACCACCTGAAACACAACACCCGCTGCGGCCTGCGCAATTGACCTTTGGCGTCAATTGCTCTAGGCCACTCTAGCCGCGACCGGCGGCATTGCACGGGACGCCCGGATTTTTGCGTCCCCTTACACCATGCGGTCCGATACCGTATTCAAGGACGCTGATGACTAAGTTTTCCGACCTGAAGCTGGACCCTTTGGTCCTTTCCGCCGTTGCCGACGCTGGCTATGAAACGCCAACACCGATCCAGGAGGGCGCAATCCCACATGCGCTTGAGGGTCGCGACGTGCTTGGCATTGCGCAAACCGGCACCGGCAAGACCGCAGGCTATGTGCTGCCAATGATCACGCTGCTTGGCCGTGGCAGGGCGCGCGCGCGGATGCCGCGCAGCCTGGTGCTGTGCCCGACCCGCGAATTGGCCGCGCAAGTGGCCGAAAACTTTGACACCTATGCCAAATACACTAAGCTTACCAAAGCTTTGCTGATCGGCGGCGTGTCTTTTGGCGAGCAGGACAAGCTGATCGACCGCGGTGTAGATGTGCTGATTGCCACGCCCGGACGCCTGCTTGACCATTTCGAGCGCGGCAAGCTGCTGTTGACCGGCGTGTCGATCATGGTGGTCGACGAGGCCGACCGGATGCTCGACATGGGCTTTATTCCCGATATCGAGAGGATTTTCCAACTGACCCCCGCCGCCAGCCGCCAGACGCTGTTTTTCTCGGCCACCATGGCACCTGAGATCGAGCGTATCACCAAGGCGTTCCTCAAGAGCCCGGCGCGGATCGAAGTGGCACGGCAAGCGACCGCCTCGGAAACTATCGAGCAGCGGCTTTATTCCATTCAACCGAGCCGGCGCGACCAGTCTGCCAAGCAAAAGCGCGAGGTGCTGCGCGCGCTGATCCGTTCGGAAGGTGCTGAATGCACCAACGCAATCGTCTTTTGCAATCGCAAGACAGAAGTGGACGTGCTGGCCAAGTCACTGAAATCGCATGGGTTCAACGCAGCTCCCATCCACGGCGATCTGGACCAAAGCCAGCGTACCCGCACGCTTGACGGGTTCCGCGATGGCACAGTGCAGTTTTTGATCGCATCCGACGTGGCGGCACGCGGGCTCGACATTCCGGCGGTGAGCCATGTGTTCAACTTCGACGTGCCCAGCCATGCCGAAGACTACATTCACCGCATCGGGCGCACCGGCCGCGCAGGGCGCGCAGGGCGGGCGTTTACGATTGCGACCCCCGGTGACGACAAATACCTTGGTGCGATCGTGGCGCTGATCAAGATGCCGATTCCGGCAGGCGTCCTGCCCGAAGGTTTTGCGTTTTCGGCCGCGTCAAACGAGGCGCCGCGCTCGCGCGACGAAAAGCCCTCGCGCGGTGGGTCCAGCTCGCGCAGCCGTGGTGGCGCATCGCGTGCGCGCGGCGAGCGGGATGATCGCAGCCGCGAGCGGCCCGAGTCGAAGCCGTTGCCCGAAGCCATCGAAGCGCCCGAGGTGTCCGATATCGTTGCCGTGCCCGAAGCCGCAGCGGCTCGCACACCGCGCGAACCGCGCCCGCCGCGCAACGAGCCGCGCGAAGATCGCACCCCCCGCGATAACCGCGATCGGCGCGAAGGCGGCGGCAAGCCGGTGGTCGGCATGGGTGACCATGTGCCCGATTTCATCTTGCGCAGCTTCCGCACGACTGCGGCGCCCAACGCGAAAGAAACCGATCCAGAACCGGGCGACGACAGCGCCGAGGGCTGATCGGAACCGCCAATTAAAACGCCCGCGCCGAAAGGCTGCGGGCGTTTTCTTTTATAGTCCGTGCGTTGGGGCCAGATCAGTCGGCAATCAAGCGGCTGACGACCAGCGTCACCTCGGGCTTCTTGCCAATTTCCTCCATCGTCACCTGCCGCACGATGCGCCGGATCGCCTCGTCAAGTTTTTCGTCCGACGCGATCACCTTGGCACCGGCGCGTTCCAGAAACTCGGCGATTTCCGTCTCGATCATCTCGTCAAGGGCGTTCCCCGAACGGCCGGTAGGGGCGAGCCCCATCAGCTCTACCCAGGCGTCGCCCAGTGGCAGGTCTTCTTCGTCTACGATCACCGTTATCAGAACATGGCCGCCCATCGCCATGCGCAAGCGGTCGCGCACCACGCCGTCAAGCGCGCCGATCATCACCGAACCGTCAAGATAGGCGCGCCCGGTTTCGACATGTTCCACCACCTCGGGCATGTCGCCGGTCAAATCCAGCATGGTGCCGTTGGTCGCCACTTCTGAGGCGATGCCTTTGGCGGTTGCGATCCGCGCGTGTTCGCGCAGATGGCGGTGTTCACCGTGCATCGGAATAAGGATTTGTGGGTTCAAAAGGTCGTGCACGGCTTCCAAATCGGGGCGGTTTGCGTGACCTGAAACGTGGTAGAGCCCGCCGTGGTCATCGACCACATTGACCCCCATTTCCGAAAACGCGTTCATGATGCGGATCACGCCGCGCTCATTGCCCGGAATCGTCTTTGATGAAAACAGGAATGTGTCGCCGTCTTTCATCTGCAACCCGAGGTATTTGCCACGGCTAAGTTGCGCGCTGGCGGCGCGCCGTTCGCCCTGGCTGCCAGTCACGATCAGCATCAGCCGGTTGCGCGGGACCTTTACCGCATCTTCGGGCTGCAGAATCGTTGGGAAATTGGTCAGCACACCGGTTTCGACCGCGGCCGTTACCATCCGCTTCATCGCGCGCCCAAGCAGGCACACCTGCCGCCCGGCCGCAGTTCCGGCCTCGGCGAGTGTTTTCAGTCGCGCCACGTTCGAGGCAAAGGTGGTGGCTGCAACCATACCGTTCTGCGCTGAAATCAACTCGGCCAAGGGCACCGCAAGCGTGGTTTCCGATCTGCCGGGAAGCGGGCTGAAGACGTTGGTCGAGTCACAGACGAGCACCTTCACGCCCGCGCCTTCGCGCGCGACCGCGTGCCAGACCAACGGGTCGAACGCCTCGCCCACCACCGGATTGCCGTCGAGCTTGAAGTCACCGGTATGCACGATGCGCCCCGCAGGCGTATCGATAATCAGCGCCGAACTTTCGGGGATGGAGTGGCTGACGGGCACGAATTGCACCGAAAAGGGCCCAGCCTGCACCACATCGGGGCGCGGGGCGTGTAGATTGAGCGCCTCGGTTGGCAACCCTGCCTCTTCAAACTTCAGCTCGGCCAGGCGCCCGGTGAATTTGCGCAAATGCACCGGCACCTTCAGCCGCGCCCAGTAATGCGCCAAAGCGCCAAGATGGTCTTCGTGCCCGTGGGTTATGAAGATCGCCTCAAGCCTGCCTGCGTTTGCTTCGAGCCAGTCGATTTCGGGCATGATCAGATCGACACCCGGCGAGGTATCCATATCGGGGAAGGTCACGCCCAGATCGACCAGTATCAGCCGCTCTGCGCCCTCAGGCCCGTAGCCATAGACATAGGCATTCATGCCAATTTCGCCCGCGCCGCCCAGCGGTAAGTAAATCAGCCGGTTTTTCTTCTTCATGCTGCCTGCGTCTCCATGTTGAAGCGGTGGATCAGCACCAGCCCATGCATTGTCAGATCGTCCTCGACCGCTTCGAACAGATCGAACCCCGCGTCAAACAGCGCGGCCAGCCCGCCGGTAGCGATCACTTTGATAGGGCGCGGACGTTCGCTCCTTATCTGGCGCACGATACCTTCTACAAGCCCGATATAGCCAAAATAGACCCCGGACTGGATGCAGGCGACCGTATTGGTGCCAATCGCCACAGTGGGGTGCGAAATATCCACATGCGGCAAGGCCGCGGCGGCCATGTGCAGCGCCTCAAGGCTAAGGTTGACGCCGGGCGCGATGACCCCGCCGATATAGGCGCCGTCGATATCTATTACGTCAAAGGTGGTGGCGGTGCCGAAATCCACAACGATCAAATCGCCACCATGGCGATCAAACCCCGCGACCGTGTTGACCAGCCGGTCGGGGCCGACTGTGGTGCCCTGATCGACCCGCGGGGCCACCGGCAACAGGCAATCGGGCTTGCCCACCACCAGTGGGCGACACTCGTAATACCGGTTGCAGAGCACACGTAGGTTGAACACAACACGCGGCACGGTCGATGAGATGATCGCCTCGCTGATCTGCGCATCAATCCGGCGCAGGGCCATAAGCCCGGAAAGCCAGACGTAATATTCATCAGCGGTGGTGCGATGGTCGGTGGCAATTCGCCAAGTGGCGAGAAACTGCTTTCCGTCCCAGACCGAGAAAACGGTATTGGTATTGCCGCAGTCAATGCACAGAAGCATGTCCGGCCCTCCGGGGTCAAAAAAATATATCGGCTGCCGCCATGCTAACCCGGCCTTGCGGCGTTTGCAGCACTATCGCGCCGCTTTCGTCGATGGTTTCAAAAATTCCGCTCTGTGTGCGCTGCCCGGTGCGGGCGGTCACGGCCTGACCCAGCCGCGCGGCGCGCGCCAGCCACGCACTGCGGATCGGTGCAAAGCCGAACGTTTCAAACTGCGCCTGCCAGCGCGCGAAGGCTGCCGCGAGCGGGGTTAGAAACGCCTCGGGAGTCAGGTGCACCCCCGCCGCACTGGCTAGCGCCACGGGCGCCAGCGCGCCGGGTTCCAGCGTGCCGGGGTCAGGTGCTTGGGCAAGGTTCACACCGATGCCAATCAGCAATTGCGCAACGCCCTGCCCTTGCCCGTGGCTTTCAAGCAGTATCCCCGCCACCTTGCTGCCGTTCAGCAGCACGTCATTGGGCCATTTGATCGCAAGGGGCGCGTCGGGCCCCGCAACCGCCCCCAGCGCCTCGTGCAGCGCCAACGCTGCCACAAAGGAATACAGCGCGGCTTCGGCGGGTGCGCATTTTGGCCGAAGCGCAAGCGTGGCTGCGAAATTGCCCGGCGGATCGCGCCAGTCGCGGCCGCGTCGACCACGGCCCGCTGTTTGGCGCAGCGCCAACACCCATGTTGGCGCGCTGCCAGTGGCCAGCCGCGCTGCGGCGGTCATGGTGCTGTCAGCCTCGGCCAGAACGTGGCGCGCCACGCCCTCTGGCCAAGACCTTACGCGATCACTGCACAAGCGCCTGTGCCGCCGCCAGAGCCGGAGCTTCCAGCCCGAACAGGTTGGCAATACCCAGCACCATCACCAGCGCCGTGCCCATCAACAGCAGCCATTGCGGCGCGGGCATCCGCGTATCAAGCGCGTCGCCTTCGGTGCCGAAGTACATGTAGTAAACGATGCGCAGATAGTAGAAGGCGCCGATCACCGAGGCGATCACGCCCAGCACCGCCAGCCAGTCCATGCCCGCGTTGACCGCTGCCGCCAGCACCGCGAACTTGGCGAAGAAGCCCAACATCGGCGGCACCCCGGCAAGGCTGAACATCAGCACCAGCACCGCCAGCGCCTTCAGCGGCGCGCGGCGCGCATAAAGGTTGAGGCTGGCAATGTCGGTCACTGGCGAACCATCGCGTTCCATCGACAGGATGAAGGCGAAGGTGCCAACGTTCATCGTCACATAGATCGCCATGTAGAGCAGCATCGACTGCACGCCCTGCACGCCACCCGACGCAAGCCCGATCAATGCGTAGCCCATATGCGCGATCGAGGAATAGGCCATCAGGCGCTTGATATTTGTTTGCCCGATCGCCGCAACCGCGCCAAGGAACATCGAGGTCACCGCCAACAGCGCCACGATCTGCGACCAGTCGCTAACCACACCGCCAAAGGCATCATAGACCAGACGCGCGAACAGCATCATTGCCGCAACCTTGGGCGCGGTGGCGAAGAATGCGGTCACCGGCGTGGGCGAACCTTCGTAAACGTCAGGCGCCCACATATGGAACGGCACAGCCGAAATCTTGAACGCCATACCAGTGATCAGGAACACGAGCCCGAACAAAAGCCCAAGGCTCAGATGCCCTTCCTGCGCGACACCGAGGATGCCAGCGAAGCTGGTGGTGCCCGCAAAGCCGTACACCAGCGAGGCGCCATACAGCAGGATGCCCGAGGATAGCGCGCCAAGGACGTAGTATTTCAGCCCCGCCTCGGTCGATTTCACACTGTCGCGCCGCATCGCGGCCATCACATAAAGCGCGAGCGATTGCAGCTCTAGCCCCATGTAAAGCGCCATCAGGTCGCCCGCCGAGATCATCATCATCATGCCCACAACCGCGAGCAAGACGAGGATCGGGTATTCAAAGCGCATCAGTCCGCGCCGCACGAGGTAGTCGGCGCTCATCGCCAGCACGGCCGCGGCCGAAAGCAGCGCCATAACCTTGCCGAACCGCGCGAAGGCATCATCAACGAACATGCCTTGAAACGCAGTACGCGCCGGCCCGCCGCCAAAGGCCAGCGAGGCGGCGGCCAATACCAGCACCGCCACACTTAGCCACAGGATCAGCGTTGCGCGCGCGTCCTTGCCCGTCCAGACACCGACCAGCAGCGCGACCATGGCAAACACCAGGATCGAGAACTCCGGCAGGATGATGGAGAAATCAGCGTAGGTCATTCAATTTCCCCTTCAGTGGACTGCCAGGACCGCGACGCTCGCGGGCAGGCTGGCATGGTATTCGGTAAGGAGGGCCGTAACGGAAGGCCCGATAAAGTCGGTCACAAGGCTTGGATAAAGCCCAAGCAGCAGCGTCATCACTACCAGCGGTGCGAAAATCGCCTTTTCGCGGCCACTCATGTCGGTAATCGACTTCAGGCTTTCCTTGATCAGATCGCCCAGCACGACGCGGCGGTATAGCCAAAGCGCATAGGACGCGCTCAAGATCACGCCGCTGGTGGCAACCACCGCCACCCAGGTGTTGACCTGGAAGATACCGACCAGCGTCAGGAATTCACCCACAAAGCCCGAAGTGCCCGGCAAGCCGACGTTGGCCATGGTGAAGAACATGAAGACCAGCGCATAGACGGGCATCCGGTTGACGATACCGCCATAGGCCGCAATCTCGCGGGTGTGCATACGATCGTAGATCACGCCGACGCAAAGGAACAACGCGCCTGCGATAAAGCCGTGGCTGATCATCTGGAAGATTGCGCCGTCAACACCCTGCTGGTTCGCCGCGAAGATGCCCATGGTCACAAAGCCCATGTGCGCCACCGAGGAATAGGCGATAAGCTTTTTCATATCGGTCTGCGCCAGCGCCACCAGTGAGGTGTAAACAATGGCAATGGCCGACAGCCACAGCATCAGCGGTGTCATGACTTCCGATCCAACCGGGAACATCGGCAGGCTAAAGCGCAGGAAGCCGTAGCCCCCCATCTTCAGCAGCACCGAGGCCAGCACGACCGAACCTGCGGTGGGTGCCTGCACGTGCGCATCTGGCAACCAGGTGTGCACCGGCCACATCGGCATTTTCACCGCAAAGGAGGCGAAGAAGGCAAGGAACAGCAGCGTCTGCATGCCGCCGACAACTTGGATGCCAAGCAGGCTGAAATTGTCCGAAGCGAACTCGTGGCCCAAAAGTTGGACGATGTCGGTTGTGCCTGCATCGAACCACATCGCGATCATCGCAACCAGCATCAGCACCGAACCGAGGAAGGTGTAGAGGAAGAACTTGAAGGCCGCGTAAATACGTTCCTTGCCGCCCCAGATACCGATGATCAGGAACATAGGGATCAGACCAGCTTCAAAGAACAGATAGAACAGCACAAGATCAAGCGCCACGAACACGCCAATCATCAGCGATTCAAGCACCAGCATCGCGATCATGTATTCCTTGACGCGGCTCTCAACGCTCCAACAGGCGGCGATTGTCAGCGGCATCAGGAAGGTGGTGAGCATCACGAACAGAACCGAAATGCCATCTACGCCAAGCTTGTAGTTCAGCCCCAAGATCCAGGTGCGGTCTTCGACGAACTGGAAGCCGGTGTTGGAAGGGTCAAACCCACCCAGCAGGAACAGCGACACCAAGAAAGTGGCACCCGTAGCCAGCAGCGCCACCCAGCGGGCATTGCGAGCCGCTGCTGGGTCATCGCCCCGCAGAAAGAGCGCCAGCACCAGCGCCGCTACAAGCGGCAAGAAGGTGATGATGGAAAGAAGGTTTTCCATTAGTGTGCCCCTCCGGCAAGCACGGCCCAGAACATCAGCACCGCAATGCCGATGACCATGGCGAAGGCGTAGTGGAACAGGTAGCCCGACTGGAACCGCCCGGCGAGCCGCGTAAGTCGCGGAATAAGCCCGATGGCGATGCCGTTGATAAGCCCGTCAATCGTGCGCCCATCACCCTTCTGCCAAAGGAAACGGCCAATCGCTTTGGCGGGGTTGACGAACAGCCAATCATAAAGCTCGTCGAAATACCACTTGTTGAGCAAAAAGCGGTAAAGGCGCGGCTGCAGCTCGGCCAGTTTGCGCGGCGTTGCCGGGGCGGCAATGTAAAACACCCAAGCCGTGGCAAACCCCAGCAGCATAGCGATAAAGGGCGAAACCTTTACCCAAGCGGGGGCGTGGTGCGCATCGTCTATCACTGTGTTGTCGGGCGCGAAGAACACAGCCCCCTTCGGCGCTGTCGCCATGGCATGTTCGCCCTCGGCTACCGTGGCGGCAGGTTCGGTCGCAGCAGGTGCTGCGCCTTCTGCCATGGTGATCTCTTCGTGGCTTTCAATGCCAAAGTAGGCCGTCATCTTGGCGTGATCGCCAAAGAAGCTACCATACCAAAGCATCCCCCCGAAGATCGACCCCAGCGCCAGCACGCCAAGCGGCACGGTCATGGTCCACGGGCTTTCGTGGGCATGTTCGTGTGCATGGGCGTCGCCGCGCGGCTTGCCCCAGAAGGTCATGAACATCAGCCGCCAGCTGTAGAAGCTGGTGAAACACGCGGCCACGACCAGCGACCAGAAAGCAAAGCCGTTGCCACTGGCGAAGGCGCTTTCGATGATCGCGTCTTTCGAGAGGAACCCGGCAAAACCGATCGTGGTCAGCGGAATGCCAACACCAGTGATGGCCAGCGTGCCAATCAGCATCGCCCAGAAAGTCAGCGGCACTTTTTTGCGCAAACCGCCATAATTGCGCATGTCTTGTTCGTGGTGCATCGCGGTAATCACCGAGCCCGCGCCAAGGAACAGCATCGCCTTGAAGAAAGCGTGCGTCAGCAGGTGGAACATCGCGACCGGATAGGCCCCCACCCCCGCGGCGACGAACATGTAGCCCAACTGCGAACAGGTCGAATAGGCGATGACGCGCTTGATGTCGTTCTGCACCAGCCCCACGGTCGCCGCAAAAAAGGCGGTGGCAGAGCCGATATAGACGATCATCATCTTGGCGTCGGGTGCGTATTCCAGCAGCGGCGACATCCGCACCACAAGGAACACGCCCGCGGTTACCATCGTGGCCGCGTGGATCAGCGCCGAAACAGGCGTCGGGCCTTCCATCGCATCAGGTAGCCACGTGTGAAGGAAAAGCTGTGCCGATTTGCCCATGGCACCGATGAACAGCAGCACGCCAATCAGGTTGGCCGCATTCCAATGGGTCCAGAGAAACCCGAGCTCGGTTTCCGCCAATTGCGGTGCCGCGGCAAAGATCGTGTCCATATCGACCGAGCGGGTCAGGAAGAACAGCGCGAAAATCCCAAGCGAAAAGCCGAAGTCGCCAACCCTGTTGACCACGAAAGCCTTGATCGCAGCGGCGTTGGCAGAAGGTTTCTTGTAATAAAAGCCAATCAACAGATACGAGGCGACCCCCACCCCTTCCCAACCGAAGAACATCTGCACGAGGTTGTCGGCAGTCACCAGCGCCAGCATCGTGAAGGTGAAGAACGAAAGATACGCAAAGAAGCGCGCCATGTAGGGCTGGTCTTCGTTCCAGTTGGAGTCATGCTTCATGTAGCCCCAGGAATAGAGGTGCACGAAGGCCGAGATCGTGGTCACCACAACCAACATAATCGCGGTCAGCCGATCGAACCGGATCGACCAAGAGGTCTGCAAATCGCCCGAACTGATGAAGTTCAGAATGTGTATGTGCTGGGTTTCTTCGATCGGGCCCAGGAACAAGACCCAGGAAAGCACGAACGACAGGAACAAAAGCCCGGTGGTCAGTACCATCGCGCCTTTTTCGCCAATCACCCGCCAGCCAAAGCCGCCAATGACCGCGCCGACGAGCGGAGCAAAGAGAATAATCTGTTCCATTTGCCCTTATCCCTTCATCACGTTGACGTCTTCGACCTCGATCGTGCCGCGTGTGCGGAAGAACACCACCAGGATCGCTAGGCCGATTGCTGCTTCGGCAGCACCGACGGTAAGAATGAACATCGTGAACACCTGCCCAACCAGATCGTTGAGAAAGGCCGAAAAAGCCACCAAGTTGATGTTCACCGCCAGCAGCATCAGCTCGATCGACATCATGATGACGATCACGTTCTTGCGGTTCACGAAGATGCCGAAGATGCCGATCACGAAGAGTGCGGCGGCAACGCCCAGATAATGTGTCAGTCCGATCATTTCGTCCCTCGTTGGTTCCGCTTGTGGCGGCCCTTTCGTTCCGTCTCGTTCACGAGCCCGCGCCTGCGCTGCCGGGGTAGAAGGTCTTGCAACCGCAGCCCAGATCGAAATCATGGGCGGGCGCGGCCTCGTCGTTGGAAATTCCTACGCGGCCCGGAATCGTAACCTGCGCCGCATTGATGAAACCCGCGCCTTTCGCGTGCGCAAAAATCTCGGCCACCGACATCGGGTGCCCCGCCTCGGCGCCGCCACGAAGCTGCGCCTCTAGCTGCTTCCAGACATCGCCCTCGGGCGCCGGTTGCATCGGCCCCTCGGTGGGGCCTGGGCCAAACACGGCCGCCTGCCCCAAGGTGCAATCCGCGACGATCATGCTGACGTGGCCATAGCAAGCGTTGCCTTCAAAGTAGTATTGCGCAACGTAACCACCGCCCAGATTCTCGGCATCCGAGATACCGCGCGCCAGATAGGCATCGTCGTTGAAATAGATACCGCAAGCGCCATCCTGCACCGAGTTGCCCACCACCAGCGGCACGGGCGAGCAGGCCTGCGCCGGGCTTGCCACAAGCGCGGCAAGCGCCGCGATTATGAGCGGTGTTGCGTTCACAAGCCCTGCCCCGGTTTCACGTTTTTCAGGCTCATCTGCTCGCCCGGCTTGCGGTAGATTTGCGTTAGCGCATCCTGCCGCTTCACGTCTTTGCGGTGCCGCATCGTCAGCAGAATCGCGCCGATCATCGCCACCAGCAAAATCAAGCCCGCGGCCTGGAAGAGGTAGAGGTAGCGGTCATAGAGCAACTCGCCCAAAGCCACGGTGTTGGTGACCCCCTCCGGGGTTGGCGACATGCGCAGCGCCGCCGTGCCTTCGCCCGGTTCCCACGCACCAAACGCCATGCCGAGCTGCAAAAGCATGATGACGCTAATCAGCAGGCCAAGGGGTGCATAGCGCGCCAACTCGCCCTTCAGCGTCTCGAAGTCGATGTCGAGCATCATCACCACGAACAAGAACAACACCATGACCGCGCCGACGTAAACGATGACCATCAGCATCGCCACGAACTCGGCGCCCAAAAGCACAAACAGCCCTGCCCCCGAAAAGAACGCGAGGACCAGCCAGAGCACCGAGTGCACCGGGTTGCGCGATACAACCACCATTAAGCCCGCCACTACCGCCGCGATGGCGAAGAGCCAGAAGGCAAAAGCAAACACCGTCATGCGTTATCCTCCGCTTCGCCAAAGACGCCTTGGGCGATCTCGAGCGCCTTGGTCATGGCGGGCAAGCCGCCGAACATGCTCATCTGAAAAATCACTTCCGCGATTTCGCGCTGCGTCGCACCGGCCTTGAGCGCGTGGCGAATAGTCAGCCGCAACTGCGGCTCGGCCAAAGCACCCTGCGCCGTGATGGCCGCGATGGTCACCAGAAGCCGGGTCTTGGCATCCAGCCCCTCGCGGTTGAAGGTGCGGCCGAACCACATCTCCATCATCTCTTTCGACATCGTCGGAAACAGCTTTTCCATACCGCCGGGGGCAAAGCCCTCAAGCCCCGGAAAGGCACGTGCCATTTCCTGGCCCTGCTCCAGCATCGTCTTGAACATTTTGGCGAATTCTTCGGTCATCTGTAGGGGGCGTCCATTTCGATGTTGCGCGCAAGCGCCACTTCCCAACGCGCGCCGTTGTCCAACAATTTGGCCTTGTCGTAGAACAGCTCTTCGCGCGTTTCGGTTGCGTATTCGAAGTTTGGCCCTTCAACGATGGCATCAACCGGGCAAGCCTCTTGGCAGAAACCGCAGTAGATGCACTTGGACATATCAAGGTCATAGCGCGTGGTGCGCCGCGAGCCGTCTTCGCGCGGCTCCGCGTCAATGGTAATTGCCTGCGCCGGGCAGATCGCTTCGCAAAGCTTGCAAGCAATGCAGCGTTCCTCGCCGTTCGGGTACCGGCGCAGCGCGTGTTCACCCCGGAAGCGGGGGCTTAGCGGCCCCTTTTCATGCGGGTAGTTCAGCGTGTCCTTGGGGGCGAAGAAATACTTCAGCCCCAGCCCTAGACCTTTGAACAGGTCAAAGAGCAGGAAGTATTTGGTCGCACTTACATAGTCGAATGCCATGATCCGCCCTTTCCTTAGCCGCCGACCGCAAAGCGTGCCCAAAAGCCGCCAAGCACTTCAAATTTTGCAAGAAAAGCGATCAATACGACCCAGCCAAGCGACAGGGGCAAGAACACCTTCCAACCGATCCGCATCAGCTGGTCGTAGCGGTAACGAGGCACGATCGCCTTAACCACCGCGAAGAAGAAGAAGAACAGCCACATCTTACCGGCCATCCACCACCACCCGTCGGCAATGCCGGGAATGGGGCTAAGCCAGCCGCCAAAGAACAGAATCGAGATCAGCCCGCACATCAGGAACATGGCGATGTATTCCGACGCCATGAACAGCAGGTAGGGCGTCGAGGAATATTCAATCATGAAACCCGCCACGAGTTCCGATTCCGCTTCGGCCAGATCGAAGGGCGGGCGGTTGGTTTCAGCCAGCGCCGAAACAAAGAACAGGAACACCATCGGCAGGTGCGGCAGCCAGTACCAGTTGAAGAAGCCGTAGCTACCTTCCTGTGCGCGCACGATGTCTGACAGGTTCATCGAACCGGTCGAAAGGATCACGCCAATGATGATCAGACCCAGCGACACCTCGTAGGAAATCATCTGCGCCGCCGAGCGCAAGCTTGAGAGGAACGGGTATTTCGAGTTCGAGGCCCAGCCGCCCATGATGATCCCGTAAACGCTCATCGACGAGATCGCGAAGATGAACAGGATCGCCACGTTGATGTCGGCCATTACCCAGCCTTCGTCGAACGGCATCACGACAAAGGCGAAGATCGCCAGACACATCGAAAGCAGTGGCGCGAGGAAATAGACAAACTTGTCGGCACCCGCCGGAATGACGATTTCCTTGAAAACGTATTTCATGGCGTCCGCAAAGGATTGCAGCACGCCCCAAGGCCCGACCACGTTCGGGCCGCGCCGCATTTGTACTGCTGCCCAGACCTTGCGGTC
This sequence comes from Rhodobacteraceae bacterium UBA6213, assembly GCA_002421605.1. Lineage (GTDB taxonomy): Bacteria > Pseudomonadota > Alphaproteobacteria > Rhodobacterales > Rhodobacteraceae > UBA6213. The sequence continues at coordinate 200,422 of DISJ01000008.1, forward strand.
GTAGTACACCAAAAACACCAGCGCCATCATCACGTAGGCGATTACTGCCAGACCTTGAAGCAAGATCAGGAGAAACGTTCCCAGCGGTGTTGCGAAAAATTCTGCCATGTTTCGTCCCTCAGACCGTCGGTATTCCCTGATCCGCGCAATCGGCCACCGTCACTTCCGCGTCGATGGTCCGCAAGCCGCGGGGCAGCGCGGGCGAGATGGTGTAGACCGCATCTGCCCGCCAGACGCCACCTGTTTCAGACACATTCGTGCGGACATGCCGCGCGAAACCATAACCGCGGATCAGCGCGTATTGCGCCGCCGCACAGGTCGCATAAGCGACCACATCTTTTTCGCCATCCGCGCCGCCCGAAACGGCGACGCGAAAGTCTACCAGATCCCCTTCAAGCAGCAGCGTCTCGACCCCCGAATAGACGGGCCGCACCGCGGCATCGGGCGCAGATCCCTCTGCCCCACACGCCGCCAGCCCGGCCAGAAGGCCGGTCAGCGACAGCGCGGGGGTAAGGCAGAAGCGCATGTTATTCGGCCGCCATTGGTTTGGCCTTACGCTCAGCAGCCAAGGCCGAACATTCGGCCATCACGCTGCTGGCGCGGGCAATCGGGTTGGTCAGATAGAAATCCTTCACCACAAGCCGGAAGTCAGCCGACCCCGGATCGCGCAGCGGTAGCGGCGTCCACGCGTTGTCCGCCACCTCGTCGATCTTGGCGAGGTGCGGATGAGCCGCAAAAATGGCGCGGCGCAGAGCAGCAAGCGTGTCCCACGGCTGTTTGGCACCCAGTTCGGCCGACAACGCGCGCAAGATCGCCCAGTTGTCGCGCGCAAGCCCCGGCGCAAAACCCGCGCGATAGGCCAGCTGCGGGCGCCCTTCAGTGTTCACGAACAACCCGTCTTCTTCGGTGTAGGCGGCGGCGGGCAAAATGATGTCGGCGCGCGAAGCGCCCCGATCGCCGTGGCTGCCCTGATAGATCACGAATGGACCCTTGGCGATTTCCACCTCGTCAGCGCCGAGGTTGTAGATTACCTGCACGCCCTCGGTCGCCTCGACCAGCCCGCCTTCTGCGGTGGCTCCCACATCCATCGCGCCCACCCGGGCAGCGGCGGTGTGCAGCACCAGAAGCTTTCCGTTCGTCCGCTCGACGACCTTCATGACCTGGCTCAGCACGGCCTCGCCATCGGCCTCATTCAGCGCGCCCTGCCCGACGATCACCACCGAGGGCACTTCCTTTATCTCGGTGAACGCATGCTCGACGAGATCAAGCAGAGCCTTCCGGTCCGTGCCCATGTGCACATAGTCATAGGTCAGGTCCACCGCCTCGCCGATCAGCGCGACGTTGGCACCGCTGGCCCAGGCCTTGCGGATGCGCGCGTTCAGCACCGGGCTTTCGTCGCGCGGATTGGTCCCGATCAGCATGATGTAGCGGGCGCTGTCGATATCCTCGATGCGCGCGGTGCCGACATAGGCTGACCGATTGCCCGCAGGCAGCCGCGCGCCATCGACACGGCATTCGACCGCGCCGCCCAGACCTTCAACTAGGTTCTTCAGCGCGAACGCCGCCTCGGTCGGGGCCAGATCGCCCACGAGGCCCAGCACTTTCTTGCCCTTCATTGCCTTGGCGGCGGCGGCCAGTGCCTCGCCCCAAGTTGCTTTGCGCAGCTTGCCGCCTTCGCGCAGGTAGGGGGTGTCAAGCCGTTGGCGGCGCAACCCATCCCAGATGAAGCGGGACTTGTCGGAAATCCATTCCTCGTTCACGCCGTCATTGTTGCGCGGCAGAATGCGCATGACTTCGCGCCCTTTCACATCCACACGAATGTTGGCGCCAAGGCCATCCATCACGTCGATGCTTTCGACCTTGGTCAGTTCCCAAGAGCGCGCGGTAAAGGCATAGGGCTTTGAGGTCAGCGCGCCGACCGGGCAAAGATCAATGATGTTGCCTTGCAGGTTCGAATCGAGCGTAAAGCCTAGATACGTGGTGATTTCGGCATCTTCGCCCCGCCCGGTCTGCCCCATCTGGGTGATACCCGCGACTTCGGATGTAAAGCGTACGCAGCGCGTGCACGAAATGCAGCGCGTCATCGCCGTGGAAACCAGCGGCCCGAGGTTCATGTCGGTCGAAGCGCGTTTGACTTCGCGCGAGCGGCTGAAATCAACACCGTAAGCCATCGCCTGATCTTGCAGATCACATTCGCCACCCTGATCGCAGATCGGGCAATCAAGCGGGTGGTTCAGCAGCAGAAACTCCATCACCCCTTCGCGCGCCCGTTTGACCATCGGCGAGTTGGTTTTCACCACAGCAGGTTCGCCGTTCGGGCCGGGGCGCAGGTCTTTCACCTGCATCGCGCAAGAGGCGGTAGGTTTGGGCGGGCCGCCCACGACCTCGACCAGACACATGCGGCAGTTGCCCGCCACCGAAAGCCGTTCGTGATAGCAGAACCGCGGCACTTCGATGCCCGCAATCTCTGCCGCCTGAATCAGCGTCAGAGCCGGGTCAACCTCGACCTCGATGTCGTCGATGATGAGTTTTCTGAGGTTCGCCATTGCTTTACTCCGCCGCCATCGCGCTCAACCGGCCCGCCTTGCGCGCCTTGATGCGGTCTTCAATCTCGTCCCGGAACTGGCGCACTAGGCCCTGGATGGGCCAAGCCGCCGCATCGCCGAGTGCGCAAATGGTGTGCCCCTCGACCTGTTTGGTCACGCTTAGCAGCATGTCGATTTCTTCCAACTCGGCCTCGCCGCGCACCAGACGGTCCATCACCCGCATCATCCAGCCAGTGCCTTCACGGCACGGCGTGCACTGCCCGCAGCTTTCGTGCTTGTAGAACTTCGACAGCCGCCAGATTGCCTTGATGATGTCGGTCTGCTGATCCATTACGATGATCGCCGCAGTGCCGAGACCCGATTTCGCATCGCGCAGCCAGTCGAAATCCATCAGCGCTTCGTCGCTTTGCGCAGCGTTCAGCATCGGCACGGAAGAACCGCCGGGAATGACTGCCTTGAGGTTCTTCCAGCCGCCCCGCACCCCGCCCGCGTGGCGTTCAAGGATTTCCTTCAGCGGCGTCGACATCGCATCTTCAACCACGCAGGGGTTGTTGACATGGCCCGAGATGGCAAACAGCTTGGTGCCGGTGTTGTTGGGCCGCCCAAAGCCTGCGAACCAGCTTGCGCCGCGGCGCAGGATGGTGGGCACAACGGCAATGGATTCAACGTTGTTGACCGTCGAGGGGCAGCCATACAGGCCCGAGGCGGCAGGGAACGGCGGTTTCATCCGCGGCATACCCTTTTTGCCTTCAAGGCTTTCCAGCATCGCGGTTTCTTCGCCGCAGATATAGGCACCCGCGCCGTGGTGCAGGTAGAGATGATAGTCATAGCCCGACCCGCAGGCATTCTTGCCAATCAGGCCCGTGTCATAGCATTCGTCGATTGCCGCTTGCAGCACTTCGCGTTCGCGAATGTATTCACCGCGAATATAGATGTAGCCCGCGCTTGCACCCATCGCGAAACCGGCAATCAGTGCGCCCTCGATCAAGGTATGCGGATCGTGCCGCATGATTTCGCGGTCTTTGCATGTGCCGGGTTCGGATTCGTCGGCGTTGATGATCAGATAGCTCGGGCGGCCATCCGAAACCTTCGGCATGAACGACCACTTGAGCCCGGTCGGAAAGCCCGCACCGCCGCGGCCGCGCAAGCCAGATGCCTTGATCTGATCGACGATCCAGTCGCGCCCGTTGGCCAGAATGGCCGCCGTGCCGTCCCATTGCCCGCGCTTTTTTGCGCCAGCCAGGCTACGGTCGCCCATTCCGTAAAGGTTCGTAAAGATCCGATCCTGATCTTTCAGCATGTTCTGTCCCTCATTGCCCTGCGTGGCGTTGCCGCCACCAGATGCGTCCCGTCACGACCAGCGCCCAGATGAACGCGGCACCCGCAGCCAGATCGGCCAGCAGCACGAAGCGCAGGTTCCACCCGCCCTGCTCTGCCAGCCACTGCACCGCAAGCCAACCCAAAGCGGCACAGGCGATGACAACCGCCACCAGACGCATCTGGCCTGCCTGTCCCTGCCATCTGCTGGCGCGCTGCATTACTCAGTGTCCTTGTAAACGTCGCCGTCAGCGACGCGCTTCGAAAATTCTGTAGCTTTGCCAGACGCCAGCGACTTGGCCTGCTCGACCCAACCATCGCGTTCGATGCGGCCACCAAATCCTTCAAGCTTGGCTTCCAATTCGGCAATGTCTTGCGGCCCCCAGGCGGCGATCTGGGCATAGGTCAGGATGCCGTTGGCCTTCAAAAGCTTTTCGAACTTTGGCCCAACACCCTTGATCGCCTTCAGATCATCGGGCTTTGCCTTGCGCGGGGCCACGCCGACAGGTTCCGGTGCAGCTGCGGCTGCAGCTTCGGTTTGCGCAGCGGCGCGGGCACGTTTGGCGGCGCGGCGTGCGGCGCGGACAGCTTTATCGTCGGGCGCGGGTGCAGGTGCCTCGGGCGCTTTGGCGGCAGCAGCGGCGGCTTCGTCGGCAAGACGCTTGCGACGTGCGGCGCGCGCGGCGCGGCGTGCGGCAACCTCATCTTCGGCTGCAACGGGCGCTGGGGCCTTCGGCGCGGGCGCTACAGGTGCGGCAGCAGCAGGTTTTGGTGTAGGTGCCGCCGGTGCGGGTGCAGGAGCCGGTGCGGCTGTCGCAGTCGGCGCAGGCGTTGCCCGCGTGGGGGCCGCTGGCGTAGGCGCAGGTGCCGCCGGTGCAACTTTTGCGCTCGGCGCAGGCGCCGTGGCGGCTGGTGCGGCGGTGTTTGCTGCGGCCTTTGCAGCCGGGCGAGCGGGCGCTTCGGGCGCGGCGGGTTTTGCACCAGCCTCTTCAGAGCGCCCGCAGAATGCCCAAGCAAGGAACGCGCCGAACAACCCAAAGGTCATCAGCCCGAGGAACACCGCCGCACCCAGCCCAGAATGCGAAATCGTCAGCCTGATGACTGCCACGGCCAAACCGGCCACTGCCCCGCCAATCCAGCTATTTCTCGTGCATGTGTTCATCTGTTCCTCACTCTGGCCCTTGGCCCTGTTGCTCGTTAATCCTTGTCGTAAAGCCCTTCCTTGCGTGCCCGTTCAGAAAATTCAGTTTCGGCGCCCGTCGCCAACAGCTTGGCCTGCTCTACCCACCCATCTCGGCTGGCGCGGCCCTTGAAACCTTCCAGATTGTCATCAACCCAAGCGAGTTCGGCGGCGTTCCAGTCAGCGATCTGGTCATAGTGAAAGAAGCCGAGGCGATTCAGCATCTCTTCCATCTTTGGCCCGACGCCCTTGATCAGCTTGAGATCGTCGCCCTTGCCACCGCGCGCCACGGCAAGCGCCGCGGGTTTGGCCGGAACCGCAGCCGCGCCAGCCGCTGCAGGCGCACTCGCCGCTGGCGACGCTACCTTGTCGGCGGGCTTGGCGGCAGTTTTGGCTTTGCCAAGCCATGGCGTGAGCACCGGCACTTCGCTGCCGTCGATGCGTTTGATCGTATCGCCATGTTTCAGCGCCAGTGTAACGGTGGCGTTGTGCGCGGGTTTGCCCGCTGCGGCCTCGGTCAGGCTGGTCAGCCCCGAGGCGGGCTCTGCAGCATAGCGACCCGTTTGCGAGCCCGGTTGCGGCACGCGGCCCGCCGCGAACTCGTCGAGGATTTTCGCAAAGCTCTCGGCGGTCAGATCCTCGTAGTAATCCTTGCCGATCTGCGCCATCGGCGCGTTGGAACAGGCACCGAGGCATTCAACCTCTTCCCACGAAAACTTGCCATCCGCAGAAAGCGTATGCGGGGTTTTCGCGATCTTTTCCTGACACACCTTGAACAGGGTTTCCGCGCCGCAAATCATGCAGCTGGTGGTGCCACAAATCTGGATATGCGCCACCGACCCAACGGGTTGCAGCTGGAACATGAAGTAGAAGGTCGCCACCTCAAGCGCGCGGATGTAGGGCATGCCCAGCATGTCGGCAACGGATTCGATGGCGGGCTTGGTCAGCCAGCCTTCCTGTTCCTGTGCGCGCCACAAAAGCGGAATGATCGCACTGGCCTGACGGCCCTCGGGATATTTGGTGACCTGCGCTTCGGCCCAAGCGAGGTTCGCGGGCGTAAAGGCAAAGCTTTCCGGTTGCTCGGCGTGTAGGCGGCGTAGCATTAGCGGTCAACCTCTCCGAAAACGATGTCGAGCGAGCCGATAATCGCGGTGATGTCGGCCAGCATATGGCCCTTGGCCAGATGATCTATGGATTGAAGGTGTGCAAAGCCCGGCGCACGAACCTTGGCGCGGTATGGTTTGTTGGTGCCATCGGCGACCAGATAGACGCCAAATTCGCCTTTTGGCGCTTCGATCGCCGCGTAAACCTCGCCAGCGGGTACATGGAAGCCTTCAGAGTAAAGTTTGAAGTGGTGGATCAGGCTTTCCATGCTGGTCTTCATGTCAGCGCGCTTGGGCGGGGTCAGCTTGCCGCGCGCCAGCACATCGCCCGGCTCGGCGCGCAATTTCTTGATCGCCTGTAGGATGATCGAGACGGACTGGCGCATTTCTTCCATGCGGCAAAGGTAGCGGTCATAGCAGTCGCCGTTTTTGCCAACGGGCACCTGAAAATCGAATTCGTCATAGCATTCATAGGGTTGGGCGCGCCGCAAATCCCAGGCAAAGCCCGAGCCTCGCACCATCACGCCACTATAACCCCAGTCCAGAATGTCTTGCTCGGTAACCACACCCACATCGACATTGCGCTGCTTGAAGATGCGGTTATCGGTCAGCAGCCCGTCGATATCCTTGATCATCGAAAGGAAATTCGGGGCCCAAGCCTCCATGTCGTCAAGGAACTCGGGCGTCACGTCCTGATGCACGCCGCCGGGGCGGAAATAGGCCATGTGCATGCGCGCGCCGCTGGCGCGTTCACAAAAGTTCATCAGCTGTTCGCGGTGATCGTAAAGCCAAAGCTGCGGCGTCAGCGCACCAATGTCGCCCGCTTGGCTGCCTACGTTCAGCAAGTGGTTGAGAATGCGGCCCATCTCTGAAAAAAGCACGCGCAAGAGGCTGGCGCGACGGGGAATTTCGACGCCCGTAAGACGCTCGATCGCTAGGCACCAAGCATGCTCCTGATTGATCGGCGAGGTATAGTCGAACCGGTCGAAATAGGGCAGGTTTTGCAGATAGGTGCGGCTTTCCATCAGCTTTTCGGTGCCGCGGTGCAGCTGCCCGATATGTGGATCGCAGCGTTCGATCACCTCGCCGTCAAGCTCCATAATCATGCGCAACACACCGTGCGCCGCAGGGTGCTGCGGCCCGAAGTTGATGTTGAATTTGCGGATCTCTTGCTCGCCGGTCAGGGCATCGTCAAAGCTCGCGTCCATCTCTTCCACCTTCATCCATTTCGCCAACGCGACCCAAGCAGAGCCGCCCTGTCTCAGGCTTTCTTTTCGTCACCGGGAAGCACGTATTCAGTCCCCTCCCAGGGGCTGAGAAAATCGAATTGCCGATAGTCTTGCGGCAGCTTGATCGGCTCGTACACGACCCGCTTGAGCGCCTCGTCGTAGCGCACCTCGACATAACCAGAGGTGGGAAAGTCTTTGCGCAGCGGATGGCCGGAAAAACCGTAGTCGGTCAGGATGCGGCGAAGATCGGCGTGGCCTGTAAACAGGATTCCGAACATGTCGAACACTTCGCGCTCGTACCAGCCTGCGCCGGGGAACACGCCAGTGATAGTATCCAACGCGTCGTCTTCGCGCAGGCTCAGCTTCACCCGGATGCGTTGATTCTGATACATCGACAGCAAGTGATAGACGACATCAAAGCGCGCGGCACGGCTGGGCCAATCGACCGCCGTGATATCTACCAGCAAAGAGAATCGGCAAGCCGAGTCGTTCCGCAGAAACTCCATGAACCCGGCAATGCCGCTAGGCGTGACGGTGATGACCAGTTCGCCATTGGCCACTTTGGTCGCAAGCACTTCGTTGGGGCGGCGCGCGGCGATATGTGCGCCAAGTTCTTTCAGGGCTTCGGGCATTTTTCTCTCTCCTCAGCGCACAAGCGTGCCAGTGCGCCGAATCCGGCGCTGCAATTGCAGAACCGCATAAAGCAAAGCCTCTGCCGAGGGCGGGCATCCTGGCACGTAAATGTCGACCGGCACGATCCGGTCGCAGCCGCGCACCACCGAATAGCTATAGTGATAATAGCCGCCACCATTAGCGCACGTGCCCATCGAGATCACATAGCGCGGCTCTGGCATCTGGTCATAGACCTTGCGCATGGCTGGTGCCATCTTGTTGGTCAACGTGCCTGCGACGATCATCACGTCGGCCTGACGCGGAGACGCGCGCGGGGCAAATCCATACCGTTCCGCATCATACCGGGGCATCGAGACATGCATCATCTCGATCGCGCAGCAGGCAAGACCAAAGGTCATCCAGTGCAGTGAACCGTTGCGCGACCAGGCGATGATGTCCTCAACCGAGGTCAATACAAAGCCCTTGTCCTGCAACTCGTCGTTCAGCGCAGCGGTGGCAGCATCCATCGCCGGTGCGCCACCTTCAGGATTCGCGATCACGCCCATTCCAGCGCTCCCTTCTTCCATTCATAGGCAAAGCCCACGGTCAGCACCCCAAGGAACACGATCATCGACCAGAAGGACACATCCGACAACGACCCGAACGCCACTGCCCAAGGAAACAGGAATGCTACCTCAAGGTCGAAGATGATAAACAGAATCGACACAAGGTAGAAGCGCACATCAAACTTCATCCGCGCGTCGTCCATGGCGTTGAAGCCGCATTCATACGCTGACACCTTTTCAGGGTCGGGGTTGAACACCGCAATCACGGCGGCCGCCGCGATCAGCACAATGCCAAGCGCGAAGGACATAAAAAGAAAGATGATGATGGGAAGATATTCTCGCAGCAGCTCGTCCACGGGTGGCTCCCTCGTTGCGCAAGTCATCTTTGCGCGGGTTCCGGCTGAGCGTGGTTTAGCCGTGTGGCCTGCTGCGGTCAACCGAACGCGGTAACGAAAACGTCGCTTTCCAGAAGATGTGCTTTTTGCAGTTGCTGCGGCGCGGCAGCATGACGCACGCGCCGCTCAGCGCGCCCAAGCGGGTTTGCGTTTTTCAAAAAAGGCGGCGATGCCTTCGACCGCCTCGGGGCTTTCCCACCGCGTAACAAGGCCTGCAATCGAGGCTTCTATGGTTTCTGCATCGATCTTTGGGCCAAGCGCGCGGGCCTGCGCCTTGGCCGATGCGACCGCGCCGGGGGCACAAGATAGGTAGGGCACGACCTCGGCTTCAACCGCAGCATCAAGCTCCTGCGGCGCTACGACGCGGGCGACGAGATTGAGTCGCATTGCTTCCTCAGCGTCAAACAGGCGCGATGACATGAATACCCTGCGCGCCATCGATTCCCCCATGCGGGCAAGTACATAGGGACCGATAGTCGCGGGAATCAGCCCAAGGCGCGTTTCGGTCAGCCCAAAACGGGTGCCCGCTGCCGCGATTGCCACATCACACACAGACATCATGCCGACACCGCCACCAAAGGCGTTGCCGTGAATTCGCCCGATCACCGGCTTTGGGCAGGTATTGAGCGCGCCCAGCATTGCGGCAAGCTCTCGTGCAGAACCGGCGCGTGTGGCAGCATCGGCACCAATCTGCGCCTGCATCCATGCAAGATCGCCCCCTGCGCAGAAACTGGCGCCTTCGCCCGCCAGCACCACCACCCGCACCAACGGGTCGGTGCCAAGGTGCCCTGCCGCCTCGGTCAGTTCGCCAATCATCGCAGCACTCAGCGCATTGTGCTTTTCTGGCCGCGCAAGCCACAGCGTCGCCACTCCGCGAGCATCGGTTTCAATCTTGATCGTGTCGCTCATGGTTCGCCTCGCAAGGTTCAAATGTCGAAATCTCGTAGCCCGCCCACCTCACTCTGGCGTGCGTCTTACGCCCGAAGCCCGCGCGCAAAAGCTGCCGCCTCGGCCAGCACTGCCCCATCAAGCCCCGTGGCGTAACCCAGTTCCGCCAGCCGCGTCGCCACCAGTTCGCTCGCCACATTGCCTGCGGCCCCCGGCGCATAGGGGCAGCCGCCAAGCCCGCCGACAGCCGCATCAAATACCCGAAGCCCGCGCGCCAGCGAAGCCTCGATATTGGCCAATGCCCGACCGGCAGTGTCGTGGTAATGCCCAGCCAACCGCGCGGCCGGCATCTCGTCCAGCACCGCCAGCAGCATCGCATCGATGGTGTCAGGCCGCCCCTGCCCGATCGTGTCGCCAAGGCTGACCTCGTAACAGCCCAGATCACGCAAGGCCGCCACCACGCGCGCCACCGCCGCAGGCGGCGTTGGCCCGTCAAATGGGCAATCCGTCACAACCGAAACATAACCGCGCAGCGGCACCCCATCGGCGTGCGCAGCCGCCGCAACCGGGGCAAACAGCGCAAGGCTTTCGGCAATGCTGCAATTCAGGTTGGCGCGGCTAAACCCTTCCGAGGCCGAGGCAAAGATTGCCACCTCGTCCGCCCCCGCGGCGCGCGCGCCTTCGTAGCCCTTCATGTTAGGCGTCAGCGCCGCGTAGCGAACCCCCGGCGCACGCCGGATACGCGCCAACACGTCGGCGGCGTCGGCCAATTGGGGCACCCATTTGGGGGAGACGAAACTGGTCACCTCGATGCGTCGAAATCCGGCACGACTGAGCAGATCAACCAGCGCTACCTTGTCGGCGGTGGCAATAGTGCGCTTTTCGTTCTGCAAGCCGTCGCGCGGGCCCATTTCAAAGATTTCGACGCCTTCAGCCATTTTTCAACTCGGGCGCAGGGTAGAAATCGCGGGTGTAGATCTGGCTCACACCATCGCGCGCCAAGGCGCGGCCAAAGGCGGGGCGCTCTGCCAGCCGCGCAAGCCAGCTGCGAAGTTGCGGCAGGCCGTCGAGTTGCACGAATCGCGCGCCGACCAGCGCACCGTAACTGGCCGAGATATCAACGGCCGAAAAGCCCGAAGGCAGGATGAAATCGGCGCTAAGGCCGCGTTCCACCACTTCGAGCGTTTTCAACAACCGCGCCGCCTCCAGCCGCATCGCCGTGGGGCTGCGCATCCAGTCTTCGCGCAAAACCACATGCTGCTGCGTCAGGTTCGCCACATGGGCTGCGATGGTTTCGGCAAAATGCAGCCATTCAAGCCAGTCGGGCCGCTCGCAGGCCGCGCCCTGCAATGCACCGCGCGTTTCGCAAAGATATTGCGTGATCGCGCCGCTTTCAAACAGCGCGCGCCCGTCAATCTCAAGCGCCGGCACCCGCCCTGCGGGCGACAACGCCAGATAGTCGGGGCCGCGCAGCGATTTGTCGAAGAACGAGTGTTCGACAACTTCATAGCTCAGCCCCAATTCCTCTAGCAGCCACAGGATACGAAAGCTGCGCGACTGCGGCACATGGTGCAGACGGATCATGCTTCTTCCACCTCCAAACGGATCAGCGCCGCCCCCGCCTCAACCTGCGCGCCGGGTGCGCACAACACCTCGGCCACGCAGCCTGCACGAGCGGCTAGCAAAGTGTGCTCCATCTTCATCGCTTCGAGAACGGCCAACCGCTCGCCTGCAACCACATCTTGCCCGACCGCCACGAACACCGCCTTCACCAACCCCGGCATCGGCGCAAGGGTCAGCCCGCCGCCGCCTGAAACCTCGGCCAGCCGCGCCAGCGGATCAACCGCGTTGAAATGATACGCGCGGTGCGCAAAAATGCTGATCACGCCGCCTTGGTTTACGATCCGCGCCCCCAGCTTGACCCCATCGACCCACCAGCCATCGCCTTTCAACACACAGTCATGTGCGCTACCGTCAAGCTCAACGCGCATCCTGTCTGGCGCCTCGACAATAAGCGCGGCCATATGCCCTTCCAAAAGCACTGCGCGGCGCAGCGGTGACCAGAGCGTAAAGCCTCCCATTGCCCCCGCGCCCTCGGCCAAACCCGCCGCCGCGATGACCGCCAGCGCCACCACCGCGCCCGGCACCGCAGGTGCGCTGACCAGTGCCGCAAGGTCGCGAGCAATCAACCCGGTGTCCACATCGCCCGCGCCAAAGCCTGCATGATGTGCGAGTGCGGCAAGAAAATCGAGGTTGGTCACTGACCCCGCCACCTCGGTCGCACCAAGCGCGCGGGCCAGTTGCGCCAGCGCCACCGCGCGGGTTGGCCCATGCACGGTAAGTTTGGCGATCATCGGGTCATACCACGGGCTGATCGTATCGCCCGCGCGCACGCCGGTGTCAGCCCGCGCACCGGGCGGAAAGACCAGATGCGTCAGCGTCCCGGTGGCGGGCAGAAACCCCGCCGCCACATCCTCGGCATAGAGCCGCGCCTCGAAGGCATGGCCATTGATGTGCAAGTCTTCTTGGTGCGCGGGCAGCGCCTCGCCCGAGGCCACGCGCAACTGCCATTCGACCAGATCAACACCGCTGATGGCCTCGGTCACCGGATGCTCTACCTGTAAGCGCGTGTTCATTTCCATGAACCAGAAGCGATCGGCGCGCAGCCCTTCCGAAGCATCGACAATGAATTCTACCGTACCCGCGCCGCTGTAGCCGATCGCCTCGGCAGCGCGCACCGCCGCCTGCCCCATCGCGGCGCGCATCTCGGGCGTCATGCCGGGGGCCGGGGCTTCTTCGATCACCTTCTGGTGGCGGCGCTGCAGCGAACAGTCGCGCTCGAACAGATGCACCGCGCGGGTGCCATCGCCGAATATCTGCACCTCGATGTGGCGCGGCCTTTCGACGTATTTCTCGATCAACACGGCCTTGTTGCCAAAGGCGGTAGCAGCTTCGCCCTCAGCACTCGCCAAGGCCTCGCCAAAACCCGCCGCAGAGTCAACGCGCCGCATCCCCTTGCCCCCGCCCCCTGCCACCGCCTTAATCAGTACCGGATAGCCGATCTTGGCAGCTTCGGCGGCAAGCATTTCGGGGTCTTGTCCGGCACCATGATAGCCCGGCACCACCGGCACCCCGGCCTTGATCATCAGCCGCTTCGCCGCATCCTTAAGCCCCATCGCACGAATTGCATCGCCCGAGGGGCCAATGAACACCAGCCCCGCCACCTGCACCGCATCGACGAAGTCGGGGTTTTCAGACAAGAACCCATACCCCGGATGAATGGCCTGCGCACCCGTCGCCTGCGCCGCCGCGATGATCGCGTCGCCGCGCAGATAGCTGTCGCGCGGCGCAGGGCCGCCGATATGCACCGCCTCGTCCGCCATCGCCACATGCCGAGCGCCCTGATCGGCATCCGAATAGACCGCCACAGTCGCCACACCCATCCGCCGCGCGGTATCAATGACCCGGCAGGCGATTTCGCCGCGATTGGCGATCAGGATCTTGCTGAACATTCCTTGTCCCTTCGTCTCGCAAAGCCGGGGGGCCAGCCCCCCGGCCCCCCCGGGATATTTGCACTGAAGCATCTGACCTGCTTCAGAAAGAAATATCCCCGCCGGAGGCTAGAATTCTACATCCTGAACAGGCCAAAGCGGGTCGCCTCGATTGGCGCGCACAGGCTTGCCGACAGGCTGAGGCCAAGCACCTCGCGGCTTTTTCGCGGGTCGATGATGCCGTCGTCCCAGAGGCGGGCAGAGGCATAGAGCGGGTGGCTTTGCGCCTCGAACATCGCGACCGTGGGGCGCTTGAAGGCGGCCTCTTCCTCGGGCGACCAAATGCCCCCTGCCCGTTCGATCCCGTCGCGCTTGACCGTCGCCAGCACCCCCGCTGCCTGCTCGCCGCCCATTACGGAAATGCGCGCGTTGGGCCATGTCCAGAGAAAGCGGGGCGAATAGGCGCGCCCGGCCATGCCGTAGTTGCCCGCGCCAAAGCTGCCACCAATCAGCATGGTGATTTTCGGCACATTGGTCGTGGCGACAGCAGTGACCATTTTGGCGCCGTGCCGCGCGATGCCCTCATTTTCGTATTTGCGCCCGACCATGAAGCCGGTGATGTTTTGGAGAAACACCAAGGGTGTGCCGCGCTGGCTGCAAAGCTCGATAAAATGCGCGCCCTTCACGGCGGCTTCGGAAAACAGCACACCGTTGTTGGCAATGATCCCCACGGGGCAGCCCTGTACATGCGCGAACCCGGTGACCAGCGTTTCACCGTAACGCGGCTTGAATTCATCAAAGCGGCTGCCATCGACCAGCCGCGCGATCACCTCGCGAATGTCGTACGGCGTGCGCAGATCGGCAGGCACCAGCCCGAGGATTTCCTCGGGGTCATAGGCGGGGTCTTCAGAGGTTTGCCAGACCACGGTCTGCGGCTTGCGCCGGTTGAGGTGGCTGACCGCGCGGCGCGCTAGCGCCAGCGCGTGGCCATCATCTTCGGCCAGATAGTCGGCCACGCCCGAAAGGCGCGTGTGCACATCGCCGCCGCCAAGGTCTTCGGCCGAGACGACCTCTCCCGTCGCTGCCTTCACCAAGGGCGGGCCGGCCAGAAAGATCGTGCCCTGATCCTTGACGATGATCGTCACATCCGACATCGCGGGCACATAAGCCCCCCCCGCCGTGCAAGAGCCCATCACCACCGCGATTTGGGGAATGCCCTTGGCCGACATGCGGGCCTGATTGTAGAAGATGCGTCCAAAGTGATCACGGTCGGGAAAGACCTCATCCTGATTGGGCAGGTTGGCCCCGCCACTATCGACAAGGTAGATGCAGGGCAGATAGCATTCTTCGGCGATTTCCTGCGCGCGCAGATGCTTTTTCACAGTCATCGGGTAATAGGTGCCGCCTTTGACGGTGGCATCATTGGCCAGCACCATCACCTCGCCCCCATGCACCCGGCCGACGCCCGCGATCAGCCCCGCGCCCGGTGCGGCACCATCATACATCCCATGCGCGGCGGTCGCACCGATTTCCAGAAACGGCGAGCCGGGGTCAAGCAAGCCTGCCACCCGATCGCGCGGTGCCATCTTGCCGCGCGCAGTGTGGCGCGCCACCGCCTTGGCCCCGCCCCCGGCGGCGGCAAGCGCGGCGACCTCGGCCACCTGTTCGAGCGCGGCCAGATGCGCTGCGCGGTTGGCGCGGAAGGCTTCGGATGTAGGCAGAGCGGTGGTGTTCAGGCGCATGGCGTGGCATCCAGATGGGGCTGGAACAAGAGACCGAACGGGCTGGTCGCGCGGCACCGGCGGGTCGAGCGCAGCACGGCTCCACGCCAGGTAGCGGCCCGCGCAGCTAAGTTCGGTGGCCAGAAGTGTTTCATGACGACGCCCTCTCCTTTGGTGCCGACGGCGAATCTGAACCGCGGCGCAACCTTGTTGGTGCCGGTTCAAGGGTATCGCATCGCGCAGCCCTCGCCATCTTACCCCCCCACCAGTTCCCGTCCGATCAGCATCCGCCGGATTTCGCTGGTGCCCGCGCCGATCTCCATCAGCTTGGCATCGCGGAACAGGCGGCTGACGACCGAGTCGTTCAGAAACCCTGCCCCGCCCAGTGCCTGCACCGCCTGATGCGCCTGCACCATCGCCTGTTCAGACGCATAAAGCACCGCCCCCGCCGCGTCTTCGCGCGTGACATTGCCGCGGTCGCAAGCACGCGCGACCTCATAAACGTAGGCGCGCGCGGTGTTCATGGCCACATACATATCGGCGATCTTGGCCTGCATCAGCTGGAAATGCCCGATCGGCTTGCCAAACTGTTGCCGCTCGCGCGCATAGGGCACTACCTCGTCAAGACAGGCGGCCATGATGCCAAGCCCGATGCCCGATAGCACCAGCCGCTCATAATCCAGCCCCGACATCAGCACCCGCACACCTTTGCCCTCGACGCCAAGCAGGTTTTCGAACGGCACTTCGCAATCGTCAAAGAACAGCTGCCCGGTGTCAGAGCCGCGCATCCCAAGCTTGTCGAAATGGTGCGAGGTGGAAAAGCCCTTGAAACCGCGCTCGACGATAAAGGCGCTGATGCCCTTGCTGCCGGCCTCGGGGTCGGTCTTGGCATAGACCACCAGCACATCGGCGGTAGGGCCATTTGTGATCCAGTATTTGTGGCCGTTGAGCACATAGTAACCGTTGCGCTTTTCTGCCCGCAACTTCATGCCCACCACGTCTGACCCGGCGCTGGTCTCGCTCATCGCCATGGCGCCGACCGTCTCGCCCGAAATCAGGCCGGGCAGATATTTGCGCTTTTGCTCTTCTGATGCGTTAATTTTGAGCTGGTTGACGCAAAGGTTTGAATGCGCGCCGTAGGAAAGGCTGATCGAGGCCGAAGCGCGGGCGATTTCTTCGGTGGCGACCACATGCGCCAGATACCCCATCCCCGCGCCGCCGTATTCCTCGGACACGGTGACGCCAAGCAGGCCCAGATCGCCCATTTCGCGCCACAACTCGGGCGGGAAGGCATTGGTGCGATCTACCTCGGCGGCAATCGGCACAAGCCGCGCCTGTGCCCAGGACTGTACCATTTCGCGCAACGCATTCACATCGTCGCCCAGATCGAAGGCCATGCCGCCGGTGAACATCCCCCCGCTCCTCCCCTTTATTGAACGTGTGTTCAATTTATGCGCCCTTGAAACGCCTCACGTCAAGAGGGCCATTCATGCGACGTGGCAAGCACCGCGCAGGCGCGCCTTGCCGCGCGGCATTTGGGCAATGCAGCAACGGTTCAGCCCGCAGTTGCGGCGGCGCGGTGGGTGGCGGCAAGCACAGGTGCTAGACGCGCGGCAAGGTCGGCATCGGGGGCTGCGCCAAGACTGTCACGCAACTGGGCGCCGAGCGCGGCGGCATTGGCAGCCAGCACGGGGTCTGCGAAGGCATCGCGCAGCACGGTTCGAACCGCATCTCGCTGCCTTGCGCCGCGCCAAAGCAGGCGCGCAAAACCTGCCGCCTCGGCGCGACGCGCGTTAAATAATTGCTCAAGCTGCTGCGGCAGTGCCACCACCGGCAACCCCGCCAGCGCCGCCAAGCTCAGCATACCGTGCTGGCCTGCGCACAGCACCAGGCGCGCGCGCCGCGCGATTTCGCTTGGCGCCAAGGGGCCCTCGGCAAGCTCCATGCCAGAGGCAGCCAAGCGCGCCAGCACTTCGGGTGAAGCGCCGGGCAAATAGCCAAACCGTGGCAGCCGCACCTCGGCTAAGGCTTCGACCAACTCTGGGTCGGCCAATTCGGATGTGGAAAGATAGACGAAAACCGCATTTCCCCCGTGCGCCTTAGGCACCGCGCCGCCAGTTTCGGGTGCCAACAGGCTGCCCCGGGGGCGCGCGGCGGCATAGGGATCGAACAGCGCAAGGCTGCGCACCAGCACATGGTCGGCACTATAAAGGGCTGCAAGGTGCGAAAGTGGCGCAAGACCCGCTTCGCCGCCAACCCGGTTGAGCAGCGCAAGCGTCTCTGCCTCGGGCTGCACGACGCGGTCGAAATCGGGCAATAGCTGCGGCAGGGGTGATAACGTGGCGGGGGGCAGCCCGTAGCCGGTGCCGGTGGCCAGTGTGACCATCTGCCAGCCCTCAGCCTGCAAACCCCGCGCCGCAAGCAGCGCCAGCGGCGCGTAATCGGCCACCAGCAACGAGACATCCGCATCAACGATCAGCTTGCGCCAGAACGTCAGTCCACGGCGCACCGCATCTGCGCGCGCAAGTCCACAGGCGGCAAGATAATCGGCCCAACTGGCGTTGCCCGCGCGCGCAGGATCGGCGCGCGCCTCGGGCGTATAGCGCAGCGCCGGGGCCTGCACGACCTTTGCACCCTGCGCTTCAAGTTCGCCTGCGTGACGCAGGCTGGGCAGAGCTGCCCATAGCCGCACCCCCGGCCCGAGCGCACGCGCAGTTGCCGCGAGCGTGGTGACATGGCCGCGCCCGGCCCCCATTTCACAGGCACACAGCACGCCCGCCATCATGGCGCGCGCACCTTGGCGATGCGGACACCTTTAAAGGCCGCCGCAGCCGCCGCCGCCATTCGCGCTATCATCACTTTCGCTGCTTTCAAAGGCGACGCCGCAGCTTTCGCCCGCAACCCATGTTGCGCTGCCGTTGATTTGGACGCGCGCCCAACTGATCGCCTTTTGCGCATCGAACAAGATCGAGCGGGTCAGGCCACGCTCGCCTATGCGGAACAACTCTTGATCGCCGTTGATTTCGATCATCAGCGTGGGCACGTAGGTATCACCGTCCAGCACCGAACAGCGCGAAACTGTCGCCGCCTCGGCGCCAAGAGTGGTGGCGATCAGAACACCGCCGATCAGAATGCTGCGATGCAGAATAGTGGCGGCCACGGCCATGGCTGACCCTTTCGCATGGGGCTTGCCGACGCTGCATAAGCGTGCGACTATTTGCCCTATTACACACAGAAAACTGCAACAAGAGCACCACCATTGGGTGCGCCTGTCAAGCGATCTCGCGCGCCGCCTCGCAATTGCCGCCCCTGCGGTGCCCGGATGGATCACGACGATGCTCGAAAACCGCATCACCCAGTCACCCGGTCGCGGCAAGCCGATGGTGCTGGCACTATTTAGCTATCGTCATGACGCGCATCTGGTGCCAGGGATGCTGGCAAACATTGCGCCCTTCACGCATGGATATGTCGGCTGGGACGACCGCGCCACGCACGAGCCGCTAAGTTCCGAGCCGGCGCGGCGCAACCGGCTTTTGGCCGAAGCGCGGCGCTTGGGTGCCGACTGGGTGCTTTCGGTGGATCCCGACGAGCGGTTTGAAGACCAACTGGCGGCGCGTATGCCCGAGATGCTGGCAGCGGGCGCGGGCAACTTGTGGCATTTCGATCTGCGCGAAATGTTCACGCCGCTGGCCTATCGTGCAGACGGTGTGTGGAGTGCCAAGTCGCTTTTGCGGTTAATGCCCATGGCGGCTTTGCGCGCCGAACTTGTGGTGCCGCTTCATGCCCACTGGGTTGGCGACACGCGCGGCTTCGCGCAACGCCGCGCCCGCATCAACCTTTATCATCTGCGCATGGCCACGCCCGAGCGGCGCGCCGCGCGCCGCGCGCTTTATGCCGCCGCCGACCCCGAGCGGCGGTATCAGCGCATTGGCTATGACTATCTGGATGACGAGCGCGGCATGGTGTTGCAACCTATCCCATCGGGGCGCGGTTACAGCCCGATTTTCACCGAAGACCACGGGCTTTGGGCCCCCACGCCCGAGGCAGTTGGCTCCGCGCACCCCGACCCGATGGAGGCGCGGCTTGCCTATGTTGCGCTATCGGCGGCGAAGGCGGGGCAGGCAGCAGCCCTTGGCGCGATGCGCGACCTTTGCGCCGCAAGCCCCGCCGACACTGACTTGCCGCACGTTTCGACCTCGCTCGCACTGCAAGCAGGGCTTTTGCCCGAGGCCGAGGCTGCAGCAAGCGCGATTTTGGCGCGCGATGGCGCAGATCTGCATGCGCGCGCGCTGCGGGCCAGGGCGCGCCTGAGGTCGGGCCAAAGGCAGGCCGCGGCATCCGATATTGCGGTATTGGAGCAGGCGCAGCCGCAAAGCCCGCTGGTTGCAGCCCTTACCGCCGCGCGGGACCGCGATCTGGCCGACTTTGGCGCCCCCGGCGCGGTGTGGCGGCGCTGGTCAGGCGGTGCTGCGCGCTGCCACGAGGGCGCGAGCGTCGCGCGCGCCGAAATAGCGGTGGTGGTGCTGGGCCTTGGCGCACCGCCCGAACTGGCCAAGGCGGTGGCCTCGTTGCTGGCGCAAGACGGCGCGTGCGAGATTGTGGTGGTCAACACGGGCGGCGGCGCGCCCGAGGTAGTGCTGGCGGCGTATTTGGGCCGTATCCGGGTGATTGCAGTCGATGCGCCGCTGCGCGTAGGGGCCGCGCGCAACATCGGCATCGACGCCTCACGCGCGCCGCTGATCGCATTTCTCGCCGCCGACTGTCTTGCCGCGCCGGGATGGATTTCGGGTCGGCTGGCGCGGCACCGGGCGGGGGCGGCGATGGTATCGACCCCGGTTCTGCCGATGCCCGGCGCGGGGCTGGTGGCGCAGGCGGCGAGCCTGTTGAAATATTGGGTGCGAAACCCCGCCACGCCCGACGCCGACATCTCGCATTTTGGCCGGTCTTACGCGCGTTGGATATTCGATGAGGTGGGGTATTTTCCACCGGGGTTGCGGGTTTCAGAGGATGGCGCGCTGAACCTTGTGGCGGACCGGCTGGCGCAGCCTGTCTGGGCGCGCGAGGTCGGTACCTGCCACCACGATCCCGAGGGGATTTGGGCGCTTTTGGCCGATCACCGCGCGCGCGGCAGGCGGCGCGCCGACCACGCGCCGTTTCGCGCCCTTGCCGGTGCGCCCGACGCGGCACGGCAACTCGCCGCCGATATGGCAGTGCGGCGGGCGGGTGCGGCGCGCGCGGTGGATGCTGCACCGGGGCTTTCACAGCCCGCCCGCTGGGCAATGAAGGCGGTGCAGGCGCTGGCCGTTGGCGCGGACCGGCGCGCGGTTGCGGTACGGCTGGGGCAACTAGCGGCGGCAGATGCGGCGGTGCCGCGCGAGGCCGGGCATCAAAACGCGTGCGAGCGTGCGCGCGCCGCTTTCGCAGCCGATAGCGAAGACTGGCAAAAGGCGTTTGCGCTTGGCGAAGCCGAGGCAGCGGCGGGGAATGGGGCGGCGGCAGAGGCCGCGCATCGGCGCGCTTTGGCGCTGGCACCGCAGGCGCACCCGGCGCTGGCCGCGCTGCTGAAACTGGTTGCGGCGGCATCAGGGCCAAAGGCCGCGCTGGCCGAGGCCGAGGCCGCAGCACTGGCGGCACCCACCAGTGCCCCTCATTGGCGCCTTGCTGCCGCAGCGGCCGAGGCTGCTGACCAGCCCGCAGTTGCGCTGGCCCACGCCCACCGCGCGCTGTGTGTAGCACCTGCTTCACCCACCGCGCATCACACCCTGTCGTGCCTGCACGATGGACAGGGCAATGCGCAGATGGCGGCTTACCGCCGCCTTGCGCGTGATCGCTTGCATACGTCCATCACGCGTGCGCCCTAGCAAAACCCCGCAGGCAAAACCTGCTCAGACTGGCATGGCCGCCCGGACTTTGTGCACACGCCCGCCATCACCCCAAGGGTTGCGCACGTTCCACCAGCCGGGCAAAGAACGAAGCCCCCACCGGCGCCACCGCATCGTTGAAATTATAACTCGGATTGTGCAGCCCCGCCCCCGGCCCTTGCCCAAGGAAAAGATAGGCACCCGGGCGCGCCTCGAGCATGTAGGAAAAGTCTTCGGCGCCCATTTCGCGGCCCGCAGCATCGTTAACCGCCCCGTCCCCTGCCACTTCACGCGCCACTTCGGCGGCAAAGACGACCTTTTCGGGCGCATTGACAGTGGCGGGGTAGCCTTCGTGATAATCCACCCGCGCGCTTACCCCATAAGCTTCGGCCTGCCCTGCCACGATCCCCGCGATCCGGCGGCGCACCATCGCGCGCACTTCCGGGCGGAAGGTGCGCACGGTGCCATTGATCCAGGCGGTGTCGGGAATGATATTGTCGGCAGAGCCTGCGTGGATCTGCGTTACCGAAACCACCAGATCGTCAAGTGGCATGTGGTTGCGGCTGACGATGGTTTGCAGTGCGGTCACAATGCCCACCGCCGCCACCACCGGGTCAGCGGTTTCGTGCGGATAAGCGCCATGCCCGCCACGACCCTGCACATGCACCTCAAAGCTGTCCACCGCCGCCATGATCGGCCCGGGGCAAGTGTGAAACGACCCCTCCGCCTGTCCGGGCGTGTTATGGATGCCGTAAACCTGCGTAATCTCGAAGCGGTCCATGATGCCTTCGGCTACCATCACGCCCGCACCGCCGCCATTTTCTTCGGCGGGTTGAAAGATCAGCGCCACGCGACCCGCAAAATTGCGCGTTTCAGCAAGGTATCGCGCACCACCCAGCAGCATCGTGGTGTGCCCGTCATGGCCGCACGCATGCATCTTGCCGGGGTTCTTGGAGGCATAGGGCAGCCCGGTGATCTCGGTTAGCGGCAACGCATCCATATCGGCGCGCAGGCCAATCGTCGGCCCCGGCGCGCGCCCGTTGATGATGGCCACGATCCCGGTTTTCGCTATGCCCTCATGGATCTCGTCAACCCCGAATTCGCGCAGACGCGCCGCCACAAAGGCCGCCGTTTCGTAGCATTCAAAGGTCAGTTCGGGGTTTGCGTGCAGATGCTGACGCCAGGCGGCCATGTCGGGCGCATAGGCGGCGATGCGGTTGAGAACGGGCATGAGAGTGTCTCCAGTGGCTTTGGCGGCACACAAGCGGATCGCAGGGCAGGATGCAACGGGGAAGATCGCGAAACAGGCCAATCGCGCGGTGTTCAGGCGCCAAACCCATCTGAAAATCACGGCATGCTGCAAGATCGACACTGTACCAGCGAGCAAGATTCAATGCCATGGGGCGCAAAGGCGCCGAGCGCCTGTATTTTCGGTGCCTCCGGTCGTTGTGGAGGCAAAAGACGCTGTTTTCCAAAGGGATTCGGCAGCGGATTCTCGCCGTTGTAACAGTCGGTTGTTCTGGGCAAGGGTGGCGAAGGCATGCAAACCGTGATATTTATGCGTCAGCCCAGAGTGGATTCCTGCTCTGCGGTTGAATGGGGTCCGGGTGCGCACCAGATCGTGCCGAGGGACAATCAACAAAATGAGGCGAAAAATGTTCAAATCCACACTTCTTTCTTCCGCGGCTCTGCTTGTCGCAATGTCATCCACCGCCTTCGCGGGCGGCTATGTGGCCCCCGTGGTCGCGCAGCCTGTGATAGTGCCGGTTGTGCAAGTGCATGACTGGTCGGGTGCCTATGCTGGCCTGAAGTTTGGCAAAAGCTCGGGTGACTGGGAATGGAACAGCGGCGCGGAATTCGGGCCGATCGATTCCGCAAATGCCTACGGCGGCTTTGCCGGCTACAACATGCAGCGCGGCAATCTGGTGTATGGCGTCGAAGCGGGCGTGACCAAATCCGACGTTACGGTCGTCGCTCCGGGCCCTACTACCTTTGATGCCGACAACTTCTTCGAAATCAAAGGCCGTCTGGGGTATGCTATGGACCGTGTCATGGTCTACGGCGCGCTCGGCTACATGAGCGGCACCATCAACGACGGCGCGACCGACGTTGATCTTGATGGCATGACCTATGGCATCGGCGCGGAATTCATGGTTACCGACAACATCTTCGCCGGTCTGGAATACCAGCGCGCCGCCCTTTCGGGCACCTATCTCGCCAATGATCTGGATGCTGATGTCGACACCATCTCGGTTCGCGTCGGCTTCCAGTTCTGATCTTTCGGATCTGACTATCGCCTTTGCAAACCCGGCACCTCGCGGTGCCGGGTTTCGCATTTTTGCGCCACCCCGTTGGCCTTTGGCGCGCAAGTCGCTAGCCTGCCCCCGCCATATTGCCGGAGCACGCGATGACCCATGACCCCCTGATTTTTGCCCCCGAAGGCGGTGTGGCGCGGCTGCGCGCCATCATGGCCGCCTTGCGCGACCCGGCGACGGGCTGCCCGTGGGACATCGTGCAGGATTTCGCCACCATCGCACCCTACACCATCGAGGAAGCCCATGAGGTGGCCGATGCCATCGAGCGGCAGGCTTGGGGCGAGCTTCAGGGCGAGTTGGGCGATCTGTTGCTGCAAGTCGTCTATCACGCGCAGATGGCCGAAGAGGCCGGGCTTTTTGGCTTTGATGCGGTCGTGCGCGGAATTTCTGACAAGATGGTGGCGCGCCATCCGCATGTGTTCGGCGCAGAAAGCCGCGACAAGTCACCCGAGCAGCAGACCGCCGACTGGGAACGGATCAAGGCAACCGAGCGCGCCGGGCGCGCCGAGGAAGGGGTGCTTGACGGAGTCGCCCTTGGCCTGCCCGCGCTGACCCGCGCGCTCAAGCTGCAAAAGCGCGCGGCGCGCGTGGGTTTTGACTGGCCCTCGACCAACAAAGTGCTGGCCAAGATCGTCGAAGAAGCGGGCGAGTTGGTGGAGGCACGCGATCAGCTTGGGCCC
The DNA here is from genome assembly GCA_002421605.1 of Rhodobacteraceae bacterium UBA6213. Classification (GTDB taxonomy): domain Bacteria; phylum Pseudomonadota; class Alphaproteobacteria; order Rhodobacterales; family Rhodobacteraceae; genus UBA6213. The sequence goes on from DISJ01000008.1 coordinate 224,326, forward strand.
GAGGCACTGGCCGATGAATACGGTGATCTGCTGTTCGTGATGGTCAACCTTGGACGCCATCTGGGCCTTGATGCCGAGGCGTGCCTGCGCGGTGCCAATGCCAAGTTCACCCGCCGCTTTGGCCATATCGAGGCGGCTTTGGCGGCGCGCGGCAAGCGCCCGCAGGAAAGCGATCTGGCCGAGATGGACGCGCTTTGGACCCAAGCCAAAGCTGCCGAGCGCGCCTAGACCGCCGCACGCGGCATCTTGGGCAATGGAGGCGCCCTAGCCGAGCAGCGCCGTGACCAGCATGTTGGTTGCCACCACCGCAAGAAAGGCCGCGAAGATACGCTTCAGCGGCTTGGGGTTTAGCCGGTGCGCAAGCGACGCCCCCAAAGGCGCAGTAATTAGCGTCATCGAAATAACGATCAGAAAGGCGGGCAGATTGACCGCGCCGATTGTAAAGGGGGGGGCCGCATCAACCGGCACCGCCAGAAACACCACCGCCGAAGGCAGCGCGATGGTGATGCCAAAGCCCGCCGCGGTAGCGACCGCGCGATGAATCGGCACGCCGTGCAGGGTCATCAGCGGCACCCCGAACGAGCCGCCGCCGATGCCCATCAGCACCGAGAAAAACCCTATCAGTGGCGATAGCACTACCCGCACCCACTGCCCCGGCATTTCGCTGCCCAAACGCCATTCCAAGCGCCCGAACGCCATGTAGAGCGCAATCGTGAAGGCCAGCACGCCAAAGATTATCTGCAGCGTCGGAGTGCGCAATTGCGCCACCACCGCCACGCCGACGATGGCACCCACCGCAATGCCCGGTGCCCATTGGCGCAAAATCTGCCACTCGACCGCGCCCTTCTTGTGGTGTGAAAGCACCGAGCGGGTCGAGGTCACGATGATCGTGGCAAGCGAGGTGGCAAGGCACACGCGCATCAGCGCCGGGCTGTCGAAGCCCATGCCGGAAAAGAGATAGTAGAAGGCCGGCACCAGCACAATGCCACCCCCTACCCCTAAAAGCCCGGCGAGCAACCCCGCAAAAGCACCTACAAGCAGCAAAACGGTGATGAGCGGCAGCAGAATAGCAAGGTCGGGCATGGGGGGCGGGCTCCGATTGGCGGCAGGCCCACCGTGTAGCGCGCACCTGCGCCGTGCACCAGCCAGTGTGGGTCACCCGGCCCTCGAAATTACCGCCGTATTGGTGAGGTTGCCCGCAATCGCCACCCGGCCAGCAATGCGGATCCTGCCGGCTTCGCCAAAGAGGTCGCACAACCCCGCCAATTTTCCAAAATCACGGACCGCGCGCTTAACCCAAAAGCTCGTGGCAAAGTTCCAGCCCCGAGATCAACGCGTCCACCTCGGCGCGGGTGTTGTATAGGCCGAACGAGGCGCGCGCAGTGGCGGTCAGGCCAAGGTGGGTCAGCAAAGGCATCGCGCAATGTGTGCCCGCCCGCACCGCGATGCCGCGCCGATCAAGAATGGTCGAGATGTCATGCGCATGCGCCTGCCCATCGAGCGTGATCGAAAAAATTGCTCCCTTGCCCGGCGCATTGCCCTGCACCGTTAGCCAGTTCAGCCCGGCCAGCCGCGATTGCGCATAATCGCGCAGGTCAGCCTCGTGGCGGGCAATATTGTCCATGCCGAGGCCCATCAGATAATCGAGCGCCGCGCCAAAGCCGATCTGCTGCACGATGCCGGGCGTGCCCGCCTCCATGCGGGCGTAGCCTTCAGCGTAGGTGACGCTATCGGTGCTCACGTCGCGGATCATGTCGCCGCCGCCAAGGAAGGGGCGCATTTCGGCCAACCGTTCGCGCGCAATGATGATCGCGCCAGAACCTGAGGGGCCGTAGAGTTTGTGCCCGGTCACGGCATAAAAATCACAGCCGATTTCAGCCAGATTGACCGGCGCATGCACCGCCCCTTGGCTGCCATCGACCAGCACCGGCACGCCGCGCGCATGTGCGCCGCGCGTGATGGCCGCCACATCGACGCGCGTGCCAAGCACGTTCGACATTTGCGTGACCGCTACCAGCCTTGTGCGCGGCCCGATCGCCTCTAGCACCTTTTCCGCGGGTAGGCTGCCATCGGGTTCGGGGGCCACCCATTTCAGCACCACGCCCTGCCGTTCACGCAAGAAATGCCAAGGCACGATGTTGGCGTGATGCTCTAGCAGGCTGAGCACGATCTCGTCGCCCGGCTGCATCCGTGGCGCGGCCCAGGCGTAGGACACCATGTTGATCGCCTCGGTCGAGCCTGTGGTGAATACCACCTCATCTTCAGCCGCGCCCAGAAACCGCGCGACCTTGCCCCGCACCGCCTCATACGCCTCGGTCGCAACGGTCGAAAGGTAATGCAGCCCACGGTGCACGTTGGCGTAATCTTGCGCATAGCCGCGCGTGATTGCATCGATCACCACCTGCGGCTTTTGCGCCGAGGCGCCGTTATCGAGGTACACCAGCGGCTTGCCATTCACCTCGCGCCCCAGAATCGGAAAATCGGCGCGGATCTGTGCAACGTCATACATAGCCTATGCCCCCGCCTGCGGCACGAAGCCGAACATCCCCAGCAACACCGCCATGGCCAGCGCCGCCACGAAAAGTGCAGCGATAATACCCATAAACACCACAAAACCCCTCTCGAACCCGTGCAGGGCAGCGGTGAACTGCGTCAGCATCCACAAAAACAGCACAAAAGCCGCAACCCCAAGCGCCGAGGCGAAAAGCGGAAAGAGCAAAAGCAACACCACCTGCGCCAGTTGCACCAGCAGCAACACCGTCTCAATCCAGATCGCCAGCGCCAGGGCCTGTACAAATCGCCCGCGCCCGCCAAAAACCTGCCCCAAACCCGACATTGCGCCTGCGACCAGCAACATTCCTGCCAGTTGCGCTAGCGCCATGCGCAACGGCGAGGCGGTCAGCACTTCCCAAGGGGTTTCCAGCGGCATCGGAAACATTGCGTTGGCGATCCAGCTGAGCACCGCCGAGGCTGCCGCCACTGCCAGCGCCGCCTGCCAAAGCAATTGCACCGGTATCGACAGTGCCAGCAACCGCGCCGCCGCCGCGCGCGGCGCCTTGACGCTTTCAACCACGAGGCGGGCGAAGAAGGCGAAGTCGAGCGCCATCATGGCGCCTCGAACTCTGCAACCCGCAGCGACGCGCCCCAGATCACTGCAAACGCAACCACCAGCACGACCCCGACAAGGTTCAGCGCCGCCCCCGGCCCCATGAACCCCGCAACGAGCCCCTGCAACAACAGCGCTGGCGAAACCGCCAGCATCGACCAAAAAAGTGCCATCCGTACCCGATACCCCGTAGCCCGCCCACCAAAGACGCGCGCCACGATATGCGACAGCGCCGCCAGTGTGTAGGCCAGAAGCGGGCCAATGAAGATAACCGCGAACGCCGCCCCCGCCATGCGCGCCTCAAGCGGCACCCGCTCTGCCTCGGGCAGCGCCAAATCGAGATAGGCAAGGCGCGATTGCATCGGCCAGAGCGACACGAATATCACCAGACACGCCGCCATCAGCGTGGCCAAAGCCCGATCTTCACGCGGCCCCTGCGCCAGCAGCGCGCGCATCACCACGCGCGGCTGTCGCCAACTACGGAATATGTTGGGAACAATTGCCATTTTATCCTCGGTGCCGCGCCAGCCATTCTTCCAGCCGTGCCAAGATGTCTGCCGCAATCGTTTCGTCGTCAATCTCTGCAATCGCGTCGGCAAGGAACGACAGCACCAAAAGCGCAACCGCCTCTTCGCGCGGCACGCCGCGCGAGCGCAGATAGAACAGCGCGGTTTCGTCGATCGCGCCGGTGGTAGAGCCGTGGCTGCATTTTACATCGTCGGCGTAAATCTCAAGCTCGGGCTTGGCCAGAAACTGGCAACTGTCATCCAGCATCAAAGCTTGGCTGATCTGGTAACCGTCGGTCTTTTGCGCGCCATTGCGCACCAGAATCTTGCCCTGAAAAACACCGACCGCGCCGTGCCGCAGCACCTTCTTGAACACCTGTCGGCTTTCGCAACCGACCGCGCCATGGGTAATGAACACCGTGTCGTCATGGTGAAAATCATCGTCCGCGCCATCGCCGAGTGCCGCACCCGCGATATGGGCCACCGCGTTATCGCCAACGATCTCGATCATCGCCTCATTGCGCGTAAGCCGCCCGTTCATTGACAGCGTGAACGATTTGAACACCGCCTGCGCGCCGACCCGCGCGAAAATCGCGCTGACAACCCGGTGCCCGACTGAGCGGCCCTGCGGGCGGATGTGGTGAAAGCGCGCGCCCTCGCCAACGTCGACCTCCATCACCAGATTGGCGCGCGCGCCTGCCGTGCCGGTTTCCAGCAGCGTCAGTTCGGCACCCGGTTCCAGTTTGATATAGTGGTGCAAGATCGCGTCAGAAGTATTTGAGCTTTGTCGATAAGATATGTGCAGCGGCTTTGTGGCGCGACCCGTGACACGCACCAGAATACCGTCCGTCGCGCGCGCCGTGTTCAGCGCGGCAAGCGGACGGCGCACCGGTTTTTGCCCGGCGGCTTCAAGGCTGCCCACGGCGTCGACCGCCCATTTGGGCGCATTGGCTAGTCGTGAAATCTCAACCCCTGCCAGCGCGGCGTCATCCGAGGCTGCGGCATCAAAGACACCATCGGTAAAGACCAGCCGCAGCTTGTCCATGCCGCTGAAAATCGGGCGCTCCACCCGGAACGCCTCGGATTCTGGCACCTCTTCGGCTGCAAATGTTGCCGGATCGGTCCAGCGCCAGTATTCATCGCGCCGTGTCGGCCAGCCCATTTCGGCCAGCCGCGCGGCGGCGGCTGTGCGTACGGCCTGCATCAGCGCACCTCCGCCAGAATATCCGCGTATCCGTTCTTTTCGACCTCAAGCGCCAGCTCCGGCCCACCGCTGCGCACGATCCGCCCATCGGCCATGATATGCACAACATCGGGTGCGATATGGTCCAGAAGTCGTTGATAATGCGTGATGACCAGAAAACTGCGCCCGGCATCGCGCAATGCGTTCACGCCATCTGCCACCAGCTTCATCGCATCGACATCAAGGCCAGAGTCGGTTTCGTCCAAAATACACATGCGCGGTTCCAGCACCGCCATCTGCAAGATTTCGTTACGCTTTTTCTCACCGCCCGAGAAACCCACGTTCACCGGGCGCTTGAGCATGTCGGCGTCGATCTTCAAGGTCTTGGCCTTTTCGCGCACGAGCTTCAGAAAATCGGTGGCGCTGATCTCGTCTTCGCCGCGCGCCTTGCGCTGCGCGTTTACGGCGGTGCGCAGAAAAACCATGTTGCCGACGCCCGGAATCTCGACCGGGTATTGGAACGCCAGAAACAGCCCCGCCGCCGCGCGTTCTTCAGGGTCAAGCACCAGCAGATCCTGCCCCTGCAGTGTGGCGCTGCCCGCCGTTACCTCATAGCCTTCGCGCCCTGACAGCACATAGGACAGCGTCGATTTGCCCGAGCCGTTCGGCCCCATGATCGCGTGCACTTGCCCGGTGGCGACCTCTAGGTCGACGCCCTTCAGGATTACTTTTTCTTCATCTTGAAGTTTGACGTGCAGGTCTTTGATTTTCAGCATAATTACCTCTTATCGATCATCCAGGGCGCAAGAACAGGCCCAAAAGCCACGTCAACTGCGTAGCCGGAAAGGGTTGCGGGGCAAGCTCGAAACGCGCCATGCGACCGATCATTTCGGCGCGCGGGGCGAGGCGTTCGACCTCATGATAGGCGGGGCGGTCGATGTAATCATCGACCAGCACGTTAACTGGGCGCTGAATACGCAGCGCCACGGTGGCAAAACAGGCGGCGCGAAAGCGCCCGTCGATCAGCACCATATCAGGGTGCACAAAGTCGTCGCGATCCCAGACCGAATTGGCATAGCCCGGCCATTTGCGAAAGCTTGCATCATTTGTGGGTTTGCCCCACGGGCCGGTCGGGCCGACATCAGCGTAGTGCAGCCGCAGATCACCCACCGGCGGATTGGCGGCAAACCAGCGCTCCATATCGTCATGCCATGCCTTGTCGCTTTCAACCGAAAAGATCACCTTTCCCGGCATTTCAGCGGCCAGCGTTGTTGACCAGCCGCTGCCGTATTCGAGAATGACCTCTGCCCCCGCATAGGCCTGCGCAACCGCTGCCGCCTCATCAGGCGGCATCGTCGGGCGCGGGCGCTGGGGGGCGGAAAGGTTCACCCCACACTCCCTTCCAAGCTGATCGCCACAAGCGCCTGCGCTTCCATCGCAAACTCCATCGGCAGTGCTTGCAACACGTCCTTGCAGAAGCCGTTGACCACAAGTGCCACCGCAGCCTCTTCTCCGATGCCGCGCGCGCGGCAATAGAACAGCTGATCGTCATCGACCTTCGAGGTGGTCGCCTCGTGCTCAACCCGGCTCGAGTGGTTCTTGACCTCGATATAGGGCACGGTATGAGCGCCGCATTTGTCACCGATCAGCAGGCTGTCGCATTGCGTATAGTTGCGGCTGTTCTTGGCGCGCGGGTGCATCGAAACCTGCCCGCGATAGGTGTTTTGCGCATGACCCGCGCTGATCCCTTTGGAGACGATGCGCGAACGCGTGTCGCGCCCAAGGTGGATCATCTTGGTGCCGGTGTCAGCCTGCTGGTAGTTGTTGGCAATGGCGATCGAATAAAATTCGCCCTGGCTTTCGTTGCCACGCAGAATGCAGCTAGGGTATTTCCAGGTAATGGCAGAGCCGGTTTCAACCTGCGTCCACATCACCTTGGCACGGTCGCCCCGGCAATCGGCGCGCTTGGTGACAAAGTTGTAGATGCCCCCCAGCCCGTTTTCATCGCCCGGATACCAGTTCTGCACCGTGGAATACTTCACCTCGGCGTCTTCCAGAATGACGATTTCCACCACTGCCGCGTGCAGTTGCGCGATGTCGCGCTTGGGCGCGGTGCAGCCTTCGAGGTAGCTGACATAGGCGCCCTTGTCGGCGATGATCAGCGTGCGTTCAAACTGCCCGGTGTTTTCGGCATTGATACGGAAATAGGTGCTCAGCTCCATCGGGCATTTGGTGCCCGGCGGGATATAGACGAACGAGCCATCAGAAAAGACCGCCGAATTGAGCGTGGCAAAGAAATTGTCCGATTGCGGCACGACGCTGCCAAGATATTTCTTCACCAACTCGGGGTGTTCGCGGATCGCGTCGGAAATCGAGCAGAAGATTACGCCCGCCTTGGCAAGTTCCTTTTTGAAGGTCGTGCCAACGCTGACGCTGTCAAAAACCGCATCCACCGCCACTCGGCGTGCATCGGCCGCGACCCCTTCAGCGCCTTCAACTCCGGCTAGAAGCATCTGTTCCTTCAGCGGAATCCCGAGCTTGGCGTAGGTTGCCAGCAGCTTTGGGTCGACCTCGTCAAGGCTTTGGGGCTTTTGCGTCATGCTTTTTGGCTTGGCGTAGTAAAACTGGTCCTGATAGTCGATCACCGGATAGTTCAGCATCGCCCAGCTTGGCTCTACCATCTCGACCCAGCGCCGGTAGGCGGTCAGGCGCCATTCCAGCATCCATTCCGGCTCTCCGTTCTTGGATGAAATCAGCCGAACGATATCTTCGTTCAGGCCCTTGGGGGCGTAATCGGTTTCGATATCGGTGGCCCAGCCGTATTTGTAGCTACCCATGTTGCGCACCGCATCTACGGTTTCGCGGTCAACGCCGTCACGCACTTCCTGATCGCCGTTCATGCTTTTCCCGTTCTTTTCAGGCGCTTTGCAGCGCGTTTCTCATGCAGCTCTGGCGCGGTATCGTGCATGGGCCGCGGCCCAGACCTCGGCAAAGCGCAAGACCTGCTCGCGCCCCACCCCCGGCCCGATCGAGACGCGCACGGCAGATGCCGCAGCATCGCTGCCAAACCCCATTGCGCCCAGCACGCGACTGGCGCGCACCTTGCCCGAGGAGCAAGCCGAGCCCGCCGAAATGGCAAACCCCGCCAGATCCAGCGCCATCACTTGCGTTTCTCCGCGCCAACCTTGTGCCAGAATACAGCTTGTATTGGGCAGCCGGGCGGATGCGGGATTCTCCCTACCGGGAAAAATAACATCTTTGCTGCCAGCTTCCAGAGCGGATTCTAGAATATTTCTAATTTCTGCCACCTCGTCCCAGACCCCAGCCGCCAGATCGCGCGCTGCAGCCTCGGCGGCGGCCCCAAACCCGGCAATGCCGATAATGTTTTCAGTGCCTGCGCGGCGCCCCATTTCTTGCCCGCCGCCCTTGATCTGGCTGGCAATTTCCGTGCCGCGCCGCACCACCAACGCCCCTATGCCTTTGGGCCCGCCCAGCTTGTGCGCTGAAACTAGGCCTGCTGTCACACCAAGCCAGTTGAACGCAATCGGCAGCTTGCCAAAGGCCTGCGTCAGATCGCTAACGGCAAGGCCCTCGGGCAACTGCTGCACCACTCCGGTTTCCGAATTGGCCAGTTGCAGCGCACTTTGCGCAGGTTCGCCCACCGCTACGCGCCCCGCCGCATCGCACGAAAGCACCGGTTCGCACCACGCGCGAACCGCGTCATGCTCGACCTCGGCGCAGGCAAGCGCGCGCCCACCACAGGCCAGCGCCGCTGCTTCGGTGGCACCCGAGGTGAAAATCACATCCGCCCCTTCGGCCCCAAGCGCCGCCGCCACCTGCGCGCGCGCCCGTTCTATCAGCGCCCTCGCCGCGCGCCCTTCGGCGTGCACCGATGAAGGGTTGCCCACCACATCCATCGCCGCGCCCATTGCCGCGCGCGCCTCTGGCCGCAGCGGCGCCGTTGCGTTCCAGTCAAGATAGACCCGCCCGTTCACACAGCGCCCTTCTCTGTTACACCCAAAAGCCCCCGGCTGAGGCCGTGATGCGCGCGCACGCCCGTCATTCGTCCACCACCGCAAACAGCGTCGGCACCGCCTGGCAGGGCTTCAGCGTATTGCCCACCACATCGGCCAGCGTTGTTGCGTGCAAGAACACATAGACCTGCGCCGAAAGGCTTTCCCACAGCCGGTTGGTAAGGCTTTGCGCACGGCTGCCGGAAACCCCTCCGGTAGCCCCCGCACCCTTTTCCATGGCCGAGACGGATTCGTCGACCGCCTCGAACACTTCCGAAATGCGGATCTCTTCGGGTGCGCGCGCCAGTTGGTAACCACCGCCGGGCCCGCGCACCGAGCGCACCAGCCCCGCACGGCGCAGCCGCACGAACAACTGTTCAAGATACGGCAAAGAAAGATCCTGCCGGCGCGAAATCGCCGCAAGCGATGTCATCTGATCGTCGCTCGACGTTGCCAGATCGACCAGCGCCACCATCGCATAGCGTCCTTTGGTTGAAAGCTTCACTTACACCTCCTGAACTCTCGCGGTTCTTGGTCTGCAAATGTCTGCAAAACCCAACTTCCTTTAGCAGAGCATTGACCTTGCAAGGAAGGCCGCTTAACTCAAGTCGATGCGGCAAACCGGCTCAAGCCGGGATTGCAAACGATCTAGGGTATCCGAGCGAATTCGTCAAGTATTCGCCGCACCCGCAGCAAGAACAGGCTCGCCATGCCCGAAGTCATATTTCCCGGCCCCGAAGGGCGACTGGAGGGGCGCTATCACCCCAACGGCGCGCCAGATGCGCCGATCGCCATCGTTCTGCACCCCGATCCGCAGTTTGGCGGCACAATGAACAACCGCGTCGTCTATAACCTGCACTATGCGTTTCACCGCATGGGCTTTACCGTGCTGCGCTTCAACTTTCGCGGCGTCGGGCGCAGCCAGGGTGAATACGATCAAGGCATTGGCGAGCTTTCCGACGCCGCCTCGTCGCTGGACTATCTGCAAACGCTCAACCCCAATTCCAAACACTGCTGGGTTGCGGGCTTTTCGTTTGGCGCGTGGATCGGGATGCAGTTGCTGATGCGCCGCCCCGAGATCACTGGCTTCATTTCGGTGGCGCCACCCGCCAACCGCTACGATTTTTCGTTTTTGGCACCCTGCCCCGCGTCGGGGCTGATCATCAACGGCACCGCAGACCGCATCGCCCCACCCAAGGACACCGCCAATCTGGTGGCCAAACTGCGTGAGCAGCGCGGCATCACGATCACCCACGAGCAGGTCGAAGGCGCTGACCACTTCTTCAAAGACGAAGAAGAACACATGAAGCCGATGATCGAGACGGTGCAGACCTACGTGCGCCGCCGTCTGGGCGAAGCATCGCGGTAACACAATGGGCTTGCTGGAAGATCTTGCCGACAAGCTGGCGCAAGACACGCTCGATGAGATGGAGCGGTTGGGCAACGACCGCCTTTACATGGATGTCGCCAAGGCACTCGGCACCTCGTCGCCAACCATGCAGGAAACCTTTCTGACCTCGATCCGCATCCGCTTGGCCGAGGCGCGCGGTCGCATCTTTCTGCAAACCGCGGTTGCAGCACTTGAGGCAGGCAAGGCACTGCCCGAGGCAGCCAAGGGCGGTGAGCAGTGAGCGACCGGCTCGACCGTCAGTTTGCCTTTCTGATGGAAGCCGACAAGCTCAAGCAGGTTCTGCGCGCCACCACGCTTGCCGATGGATCGCGGCGCGAAAACTCGGGCGAGCATAGCTGGCATCTGGCGCTTTACGCGCTGGTGCTGGCAGATCAGGCTGCCCCCGGCATCGATATTTCGCGCGTTATCAAGATGCTCTTGCTGCACGATCTGGTCGAGATTGACGTGGGCGACGTGCCGATCCATTCGGCCAACGGCGCCGCGCACGGTTCTGCAGAAATTCAGGCCGCCGAGGCGCGCGCCGCCGCGCGAATCTTTGGCCTGCTGCCGGATGACATTGGCACCGATCTGCTTGCGCTTTGGGCTGAGTTCGAGGCCGCCAGCACCCCGGACGCGGTTTTTGCCAAATCGCTCGACCGGGTGCAGCCCGTTATGCAGAACATCGCCTGCGGCGGCGGCACATGGAAAGAATACCACGTTACCGATGCGCAGCTTGAATCTCGCGTCGGAGTCAAGGTGGAGCGTGGTGCGCCTGCTCTTTGGCAATGGGTTCGCGGCCAGTTGCGCAGTTTCTTCCCCGACATCTGAGCAAACTTAGTGGATTTTCGGTATGCAATCGCATACCGCACTTCCCAATCGCAGTGTGCTAGGTTATGAGGCTGCAACCGAATCCCCAAACACACGAGGCCCCCATGTCGAAGATCAAGGTAGCGAACCCCGTCGTCGAACTCGATGGCGACGAAATGACCCGGATCATCTGGGAATTCATCAAGAAAAAGCTGATCCTGCCCTACCTCGACATCGATCTGAAATATTACGACCTCGGGATCGAAGAGCGTGATCGCACCAACGACCAGATCACCATCGATTCGGCACATGCGATCCAGAAATACGGCGTCGGCGTGAAATGCGCGACGATCACCCCCGATGAAGCGCGGGTCGAGGAGTTCGGCCTGAAGCAAATGTGGAAATCGCCGAACGGCACCATCCGCAACATCCTTGGCGGCGTGATTTTTCGTGAGCCGATCATCTGCAAGAACGTGCCGCGCCTTGTTCCCGGCTGGACCCAACCGATCGTTGTTGGCCGTCACGCCTTTGGCGACCAGTACAAAGCCACCGATTTCCGCTTCCCCGGCGCGGGCAAGCTGACGCTGAAGTTCGTCGGCGAAGACGGCACCTTGATCGAGCGTGACGTCTATGACGCCCCCGGCGCCGGTGTGGTGATGGGCATGTACAACCTTGATGCCAGCATCATCGACTTTGCGCGCTCGTCGATGAACTATGGCTTGCTGAAAGGCTGGCCGGTGTACCTTTCGACCAAGAACACGATCTTGAAAGCCTATGACGGCCGCTTCAAGGATCTGTTCCAGAAAGTGTACGAAGAAGAATTTGCCGACCAGTTCAAGGCCAAAGGCATCACCTACGAACACCGCCTGATCGACGACATGGTTGCTTCGGCGATGAAATGGTCGGGCGGCTACGTCTGGGCGTGCAAAAACTATGATGGCGACGTGCAATCCGATACCGTGGCGCAGGGCTTTGGCTCGCTTGGCCTGATGACCTCGGTGCTGATGACCCCCGACGGCAAGATCGTCGAAGCCGAGGCCGCGCACGGCACCGTGACGCGCCACTTCCGTGAACACCAGAAGGGCAAGGAAACCTCGACCAACTCGATCGCGTCGATCTACGCGTGGACCGGTGGCCTGAAGCACCGCGCCAAGCTTGACGGCAACGACGCACTGATGCGCTTTGCCACCACGCTCGAGCGCGTCACCGTGCAGACGGTCGAAGATGGCTTCATGACCAAAGACCTCGCACTGCTGGTTGGCCCCGAGCAGAAATGGCTGAGCACGATCGGCTATCTTGAAAAGGTCGATCAATACCTCAACACCGCGCTGAAAGGCTAAGCCCCTCGCGCAAAAAAATCAGGGCCGGGCGCTATCATGTGCCCGGCCCTTTTTTCATGTGTTGCGCGCGCGGACGGCGCTCATCTATCTACTGCGCAAAATGTCGCAGTTCGCGTTCTTGGCACGGCAACCTGTGCTTATATGGTGCCTACTGAGCATTACGCGACGAGGAGACCATGCCATGAATTTCACCAAAATCGTTACACTCGCCGCGCTGTCGCTGAGCGTCGCCTTCGGCAGCGCCCAAGCACAGGGAAAAAAAGACCCGCGCCAGTCGAACATCGAACAGCGTCAGGCATTTTTCAAACTTTTGGGGCTGTATTACGGCCCGCTCAGCGCCATGAACAAAGGCGACATGCCCTACGATGCCGCTGCGGCCAATGCCGCAGCTGCGAACTTGGCGCTTTTGGTGCAGCTTGACCAAGCGCCGCTTTGGATGTCCGGGGCTGATCGCAGCTTTGCCGAGACAAGCCTGACGCTGCCCAAAGCCTTTGAGGACGCAGGCGCAATCGACAAGGGCCTGAGCGGCCTTGCAACCGCAGTAGCGGCGCTGGCACCGGTCGCGGGTGATGGGCTGGAGCCGATGAAGGCCGCGTTCGCGCCAGTCGGCGGCACCTGCAAAGATTGCCACGACGCCTACCGTTTCAAGGAATAAGGTGCCTGGCACGGCCCGCCAATATCGCGGACCGTGCCGACAGCCCTACCAGAACTGCCCCTGCTGCACCGGGGGTGCCGCGCTTGGCGGCAAGCCGACGTCACGCCGCAGATGGTTGCTTATGTTAGCCGAGTCGCGTGGACGCTTTTGCCCGCTGACCAACGCCAATAGCGCCGCGGCCAACACCCTCCAGGCGCCAAGTTCTTCGATCAACCCGTGCAACTGCCCGGTGTTCACCGCCCCTGTTGGGGCAATACCATTGTGATTTAGCATGATGTTCCCGGCAACGCTTGTGCGCACCGGCTCCTTTGAATTGCCCGAAAGCCCCATACAAAAGGCAAAGCCTCAAACGTGACGGGGTTTATTCGGTCTGGGTTTCAGGTGGGTTGAGGCCAAACTGGCCCCGGATTGCCTCAGCCGAGCGGGGCGAGAGGCGCGCGGTTTCGCAGTGAAACGGCCGCGCTGCATCCGACCCGCAAAGAGAGAGCGTAGTAAACTGCCATGTGACGCCTCCCTCATTGAACGTTTCGGATGGCGCGCCAAATGCCATAGCTTCGCATTTGCGCCAAGCGCCAGATTTGGCGGCAAGATACGCGCCCCAACAGATGTGGCAGCGCCGCAACAGTTGCACCGGGCCAGAACCCCTTGCAACTTTGCCATTGCAGAAATATCCCACAAGGCATCGCAGGTGGGGAAACCCGCGGCCTTATTCGGATGCCCTGCATGAGCGACGCCCAACACCACACGCCGATCGAGGACGCGCAAGGCATCTTTTATGGTGCTGGCATGGCGGCATTCGCCATTGTCATGCTTACCCAACTCGGCTTTGTCACGGGCCAGACAGCGGGGCTTGCGATTCTGATTTCCTACGCCACGGGCTGGGGCTTTGGCCCGGTATTCTTTGCGGTCAATTTGCCGTTCTACTGGCTTGGGTATCGGCGCATGGGCTGGCGCTTTACGCTCAAGACCTTTGCGGCGGTTGGGCTGGTTTCGCTGCTGTCCAGCTACATGCCCCATTGGGTGAGTTTTGCGTATCTGCACCCCGCACTTGGTGCGGTGATGATCGGCTTCATATCGGGCTCGGCGTTGCTGGCGCTATTTCGCCACGGCGCAAGTCTTGGCGGGGTTGGTATCGTGGCGCTATATCTGCAAGAGCGCGCCGGTTTTCGCGCGGGGTGGACGCAGCTGATCTTTGACGCCTGCCTGTTTTCGGTAGCCCTCACGCTGCGCGATGTGCAGACTGTGGCTTGGTCTTTCCTTGGCGCGCTGGTGTTGAATCTGGTCATCGCCCTCAACCATCGGCGCGACCGTTACATAGCGGCTTGATCATGCTGGCAACCTATACCTACCTGTTCATCGCGGTCCTTCTGGAAACCTTCGGTTCGGCCTGTTTGCAGGCCAGCCAGCAATTCACGCGATTCTGGCCTTCGGTCGGGGTTCTGGTGGGCTTTGCGGGGGCTTTCTGGTTTTTCGCGCTGGTGCTGCGCGTGTTGCCATTGGGCATTACCTATGCGCTCTGGTCGGGCATCGGCATCATTCTGATTGCCCTTTCGGGGCGGCTATTATTTGGGCAGCGCCTTGATCTGGCAGCGGTGCTGGGACTGGCGCTGATCATCTGCGGTATTCTCGTCATCAACCTGTTTTCGAATTCTGCCACGCATTAGGCTGGCAAAGCGCGCCGGTATCGACTATGCGGCGAGCCGCAGCATGCAATTGGCGGATCAAATGGACCTTCGCAATATCGCGATCATCGCGCACGTGGACCACGGCAAGACAACCCTGGTCGACGAGCTACTGAAACAGTCGGGCACCTACCGCGAAAACCAAGCCACGACCGAGCGGGCGATGGATTCGAACGACATCGAGCGCGAGCGCGGTATCACGATTCTGGCCAAGGCAACTTCGGTCGAATGGAAGGGCGTGCGTATCAACATCGTCGATACCCCCGGCCACGCCGATTTTGGTGGCGAGGTGGAACGCATCCTGAGCATGGTCGATGGCGTGTGCCTGCTGGTCGATGCCGCCGAAGGGCCGATGCCGCAAACGAAATTTGTTACCGCCAAGGCGCTGGCGCTGGGGCTCAAGCCGATCGTCGTGCTGAACAAGGTCGACAAGGCCGCTGCTGAACCCGACCGCGCGCTGAACGAAGTATTCGACCTGTTCGCCAACCTCGGTGCCAGCGACGAACAACTCGACTTTCCGCATATTTATGCATCAGGCATAGGTGGTTGGGCGGATATGGAGCTCGACGGGCCGCGCAAGAATCTGTCGGCCCTGTTCGATCTGATCCTGTCGCATGTCGAGGCGCCGAGCCAAATCGCGCGGCGAGACGAACCGTTCCGCATGCTGGCCACCACGCTTGGGCTTGACCCTTTCATCGGCCGTATCCTGACGGGCCGGGTTGAAGCGGGCCGCCTGAAGGTGGGTGAAACGCTGAAGGCGCTATCACGCACCGGCGACAAGCTGGAACAGTTCCGCGTCTCGAAGATCCTCGCGTTTCGTGGCCTCTCGCAAACCGCAATCGACCTTGCCGAGGCCGGCGACATTGTCACGGTTGCAGGCATGTCCAAGGCCAACGTCGCCGACACGCTCTGCGATCTTTCCGTCGATACCGCCCTGCCCGCGCAGCCGATCGACCCACCGACAATTTCCGTGACCTTCAGCATCAACGACAGCCCGCTGGCTGGCCGAGATGGCAGCAAGGTGCAAAGCCGTGTGATTCGCGACCGCCTGATGCGCGAGGCGGAATCGAACGTGGCCATCAAGGTTGAAGATACCCCCTCGGGCGATGCCTTCGTGGTTTCGGGGCGCGGCGAATTGCAAATGGGCGTGTTGATCGAAAACATGCGCCGCGAAGGATTCGAGCTTTCGATTTCGCGCCCGCGAGTGATTCTGCGCGACATCGACGGGGTCAAACACGAGCCGCTCGAAGAGGTCATCATCGACGTCGATGACGAATATTCCGGCGCAGTGATTGACAAGTTGACCTCGACCCGAAAGGGCGAGCTGGTCGATATGCGCCCCGCCGGACACGGCAAGACCCGGATCATAGCGCATGTGCCGTCGCGCGGGCTGATCGGCTATCAGGGCGAGTTCATGACCGACACCCGTGGCAACGGCGTGCTCAACCGCATTTTCCACAGCTGGACCCCGTACCGTGGCCCGATTCAGGGCCGCCGGCAGGGTGTGCTGGTGTCGATGGAAGCAGGCGTCAGCGTGGCCTTCGCGCTCTGGAACCTCGAAGATCGCGGCAAGATGTTCATCGGCGCGCAGGAACAGGTTTATGAGGGCATGGTCATCGGCGAACATAGCCGTGACAACGATCTCGACGTGAACCCGCTAAAGGGCAAGAAGTTGACCAACATGCGCGCCTCGGGCACTGACGAAGCCGTGCGGCTGACCACGCCAGTGCGCATGAGCCTTGAAGAAGCAATTGCCTATATCGACGACGATGAACTTGTCGAAGTCACGCCCAAGGCGATCCGCATGCGTAAACGCTTCCTCGATCCGCACGAACGCAAGCGCGCCGCCAAGGTCAGCTAACCACCCTGCCCGTGGTGGCCGCCCGCGCGGCCGCCACGGCGCGAAAATGCACCACATCAGCAAGCGACCCCGAGGAGCGAATGGCGCAGCGCCCCCAGCACGCCAAATTTGCCGCTGGGTAGGTAGGGCAAAGAGGTTGTCATTAACCGCGTGATCTGCTGGGTAATTGGTGCGCGCCTACCGCGCAAGCAGCGCGTCAGTAGCAGTGCCGGATGTGGCCGCCACCCATTTCGCCTGCGCAACGAGCGATCAGGCGCCGCTCTCATCGCATCTGATGCCACAGAGGCCGGTCTGCGCCGCAAGGGTTGAACTCCTGCAGGTCAGAGCGCCAGCCCGCGCCGCCCCGCCAGATCGGTGAAATACTGCCACGCAACCCTGCCCGAGCGCGCACCGCGCGTCGCCTGCCATTCGATCGCCTCGGCGCGCAGTGTAGCCGGGTCGATCTCTAGGCCCCAGGCCGCGCAATAGCCCGCAATCATCGCCAAATATTCATCCTGACCGCAGGGGTGAAAGCCAAGCCAGAGGCCAAAACGGTCTGAAAGCGAAACCTTTTCCTCAACCGCCTCGGAAGGGTTGATTGCGGTCGAGCGTTCATTCTCGATCATGTCGCGCGGCATCAGGTGGCGCCGGTTCGACGTGGCATAAAGCAGCACATTGCTCGGGCGCCCCTCGATGCCGCCGTCAAGCACGGCCTTGAGGGATTTGTAGTGCTGATCGTCGGCCGAAAACGAAAGATCGTCGCAAAATAGCACGAATCGGCGCGGTGCCGCAGCGCGCAACAGCGCCAGAAGCCGTGGCACCGAGGCCAGATCGTCGCGCGCCAGTTCGATCAGCGTAAGCGCATGTCCGCGCGCCAATACCGCCGCATGCACCGCTTTGACCAGGGACGACTTGCCCATGCCGCGCGCGCCCCAAAGAAGCGCGTTATTGGCCGCGTGGCCTGCCGCAAATTGCTCGGTATTGGCCAAAAGCGTGTCGCGCGAACGGTCGATACCCACCAACAGCCCCAGATCAATTTGCGCAACCTCCGAAACTGGTTCCAGCCGGTCAGGACCGGTGTGCCAGACAAAAGCGGAGGCGGCAGTGAAATCGGGCGGTGCTACAGGCGGCGGCGCCAGACGCTCTAGCGCCGCGGCAATGCGCTCGAGCGGCTCGCTCACTTTTTTGTCTCGTCAGGTGCCGCGGGTGCTTCAGGCTCGTCAGGCTCGTCCTCAACCCAAAGCCCTTCGGCGCGCAGTTGCGCCTCGCGCTTTTTCTCGATGCGCGTAACGAGGAAGATCGAAACCTCGTAAAGCCCATAAATTACCGTGAAAAGCACGACCTGCGAAATCACGTCGGGCGGCGTCGCAATCGCGGCCAAAAGCAGGATGCCAACGATCGCATACCGGCGCATCCGCCGTAGCGAATCCGCCGAAACCAGCCCCGCCTTGCCCATCAGCGTCAGCAGCACCGGCAACTGAAAGCAAAGGCCAAAGGCAAGAATGAACTTGATGGTCAGGCCAAGATATTCCTGCACCGAACCCTGAAACACGATCCCCGCTTCGGCCAGTGGCACCGCGTCGGCCGCGACGCCTTCGGGCGGAGTCGCCAGAAGCGGGCCCTGCTGGAAGCCGAGAAAGAAGCTGAAAGCCATCGGCAGGATTATAAAATAGGCAAACGACGCGCCCAAGGCGAACATCGCAGGCGAGGCGACAAGAAACGGCAGCAGCGCGTTCTTTTCCTTGCGGTAAAGGCCCGGGGCCACAAACCGCCAAAGCTGATAGCCGATAATCGGAAATGCGAGCGAGAAACCGCCAAGGAACGAGATCGAGACTGCTACGAAGAACCCCTCTTGCAGCTTGATCAGCACCAGGCCGCAGTCTTGACCGCGATCAAACAGCGCTGAACAGATCGGGCGCGTGAGAAAGTTGAAGATTGGGTTCCAGACGGTAAAGCACAGCAACATCGCCACGGTGAAGGCGAGAACAGACCAGATCAGGCGCTTGCGTAGCTCGGCCAGATGTTCGATCAGTGGCGCAGCAGAGCCATCGACTTCCTCGTGGGCGGTGGCTTCGCTCATGCCTTGTCCCCTTCGTTGCCTTTGGTGGCCGCCTTACGCGGGGCCCGCGGGCGCGCAGTCGCCGCAGGCGCGGCCTTGGCGCTGGCGCTTGCTGGCTTGCTCGTAGTGCTGCTGGCGGGTTTTGCCGCCTTTGGTGGCGTGGCTGCGGCGGGTTTGGCCACCGCCGCGGCTTTCGGTGTGGCACTGACCGGCGCGGAACCGGCTGATGTGGCTGCGGCAGGTGTCGCTGCGGCAGGCGTGGTTGCGGCGGGTGTCGCTGCGGCAGGTGTAGTCGCTGCAGGCGCTGCGATCTTGGGGTCAGGCAATGGGCCGGGTTTATAGCCGCCCTTCAGCTTGGGGTCCCATTTCTCAAAAGCAGAGGCAGCGTCTTCCAGCGCATCAAGCCCGAGCGCCTTTTTCGAGGTCATGCCCTTCAGGTCGTCAGCAGTTTCCTTCAGCCCGGTGGACTTTGCCGCATCTTCCATTGCACGCGAAAACTCGCGCGCCATGCTGCGTGCCTTCGCAGTAAAGCGGCCAAGTGTGTGGAACATGCCGGGCAGGTCCTTGGGGCCGACCACGATCAGCGCCACAACGCCAATCACAAGCAATTCGCTGCCGCCGATGTCAAACATCCTGCCCCGACCTCCGCACCGCTACGCCGATATGCCCGCGTTCAGACTTTGTCTTTTGGCTTTTCGGCCTCAGGCGTCACGTCGAGCGCCTCATCCGAAGCGGCTTTCTCGATCTCCGCGCTGCCTTCTTTGATGCCGCGCTTGAACGAAGTGATGCCTTTGCCGACCTCGCCCATCAACGACGAGATCTTGCCGCGCCCGAACAGCACCAGCACGACCACCGCTATAAGCAAAAGCCCCAAGGGGCCGATATTGTTGAACATGCGTTCATCCTCCATGCCACCGCGTCCGCGAGGCGCGGCATATGCCCCCATGTATGGCCTTGCGCGCGCCAATCAAAGCCCCTTTGGGGGGGCGGTAACGTTTTTTTCTGCGCTGCGCTTGCGCAAGTGGCGCCGCTGCGCCAGCTATGGCAAGAAGGAGCCCGATGGATACTGCTTTTGCCCTGACTGCCTTTGTTACCCTGTTCGTGGTCGTGGACCCGATCGGGCTTGCGCCCGTGTTCGTGGCGCTGACCGGTGGAATGGAGGCCCGCGCGCGCCAACTTGTGGCACTGCGCGCGGTGGCGATTGCGGCGATTCTGCTAACACTCTTCGGGCTTTTGGGCGACCGACTTCTGGGCGGCGTCGGCATCACCCTGCCCGCGTTTCGCATCGCAGGCGGCGTGCTCTTGTTCCTCACCGCGCTCGATATGTTGTTTGAGCGGCGCACACAGCGGCGCGAGGGGCAGCACCCCGCACATGCCGACGACCCTTCGGTTTTTCCGCTCGCCACGCCGCTGATCGCCGGGCCGGGGGCGCTGGCGACGATGATTCTGCTGACCGGGCAGGCAGGCGGCTGGGGCGGTGTGCTGCTGGTGCATTTGGCGATGGCGGCGGTGCTTGTGGTGGTCTTTGCGCTGTTTCAGGCGGCCGCGCCGATTGAACGGGTGCTGGGGCGGATCGGCACCATGGTGGTGACGCGGCTGCTGGGCATGCTGCTTGCGGCACTTGCGACACAGTTCATTCTCGACGGGCTGCAAGGCGCCGGATTGCTGGGGGCCTGAGCGATGGACGGCGACACATTCGCACGCTTTGGCTACCTTGCGCTCTTGCTGCTTGCAGTGGGCGGTTACGCGCTGGCCGAGTTTCGCCGCCGACCGGGGCGCGCGCTGCAACAGGTCATGATCTGGGGCTTCATCTTTGTCGGGCTCGTCGCGGGCTTCGGGCTCTGGTCTGATATTCGCCGCGAGGTGCTGACAGCGCAAAATATTGGCGAGGGTGGGCGCATAGAGGTGCCGATCGCGTCCGACGGCCATTTTTATATCGTGGCAGAACTCAACGGGGTCGGTGTGCGCTTTGCGGTCGATACCGGTGCCACGGACATCGTGCTAAGCGCGCGCGATGCCACGCGCATCGGGCTTGATCCTGCAGCGCTTTCCTATTTTCAGCGCGCCCAAACCGCCAACGGCACGGTCGAAACCGCCCCTGTGACGATCGACACGCTGTCGCTGGGTGGCGTCAGCGACCGTGGGGTGCCCGCAGTGGTAAATCGCGGCGACATGGACGGATCCCTTCTCGGAATGGCCTATCTGGCGCGTTTCTCGCGGCTCGAGATGACACCGCGCCTGCTGGTGCTGGAACGCTAGGGGCGGCGTAGCTGGCCTCCGGCGGGGATATTTCTTTCTGAAGCAACTGCTTCAGGGCAAATATCCCCCGCGGAGCGCGCCGCGCGTTCAGTCGGGGCGATGTTCCGCCTTTTTTACCCAGCGCCCACCGTCTTCGGCCCAATATTGGGCAGGCACTGCGGCTGCAAGCTCGCGCCATTGAGCGCGCGCGCGCTCCAGCGCTTCGGGCAGGGCGCCGTCAAAGATCACCCAGACCCGTTCCAGCAAAGCCGCCTCGGCGATGTCTACCGCAGCGCCGTCGATAGCCATCAAGGCTTGTGGCGCGTTCGCCGCTGGGCCGCGGGCGTGGGTCAAAAGCAAGGGCTGGCGCGCGTCAGTGGCGCCGCCCCCCGCAAGACCATGCGCCAGAAACCCGTCGGGCGCGCCCAGCCAGAGCGCGCGGTCAAGCTCTTCCATCCGCGCGCGTGCGGTACCGCGCAATTCCACGGCCCAGCCCTGCGCCAAGGCTCTAGCTGCCAGCGCGCCGATCAGCCCGGCCAGCGGCGCCGCGCCGAGCTGATAGAAAAGCGCCTGCGCCATTGGCTCAGCCGCGCTCCCAGCCGTCGCGCACCAGGCGGTCGAGCGTCATCACGCCCCAACCGGTTGCGCCTTTGGGGGCCATCGCGGTTTCTTCGGGCGGCAGCGCCACCCCGGCGATATCAAGGTGCACCCAAGGCGTTTCGGGCTTGACGAACCGCGCCAGAAACTGCGCGGCCGTGATCGCCCCGCCGGGTCGACCGAACGAATTGCGCATGTCAGCAATGCGCGATTTCAACTTGGCGTCGTAGGCTTCGCCCATCGGCATCCGCCAGGCGCCCTCGCCTTCGGCTGATGCGGCCTTCAGCAGCGCGCCCACCAGCGCGTCGTTGTTGGAAAACGCCCCGGCATTCTCGTGCCCGAGACCTACGATTATCGCGCCGGTCAGCGTGGCGAGGTCGATCATGGCGGCAGGTTTGAAGCGTTCCTGCGCATACCAGAGCACATCGGCCAGCACGAGGCGCCCCTCGGCGTCTGTATTGTTCACTTCGATCGTATCGCCCTTCATCGAGCGCACGACATCGCCGGGGCGCTGTGCGCGCCCGTCTGGCATGTTTTCGACCAAACCGACCAGGCCGACAACGTTGGCCTTTGCCCCGCGCAGCGCGAGGGCGCGCATCACCCCGGCCACGACCCCGGCGCCGCCCATGTCCATCGTCATTTCTTCCATACCCAGCGCCGGTTTGATCGAAATGCCACCGGTATCGAACACCACGCCCTTGCCGATCAGCGCCAGCGGCGGCTCGCCCTTTGGCCCGCCGTTCCACTGCATCACAACCACTTTCGTCGGGCTGTCCGAGCCCAGCCCCACGCCCAGCAGAGCGCCCATCCCGAGCGCCTTCAGCGCCGCCTCTTCAAGGATTTCGACATCAAGCCCGAGTTCGTGCATCGCAGCAAGGCGCGCGGCGAAATCGTCGGTGGTCAGCACGTTGGCGGGTTCGTTGATCAGATCACGGGCGAAGAATACGCCTTCGGCCAGTGCCGCCATCGGGCTTGCACGCAGCGCCACGGCTTCGGGCGCGCTGACCTGAAAGCCAACTTCACCAAACACTTTTGGCGCGCCGGTCTTGTGCGCCCCAAAGTCGTAAGCGCGCAGCGCAAGCCCAAAGCTGATCTCATGTGCCAGCCGGTGCGCCCCGGCCAACACCAGTGCGCCAGAAGCGCCCAGCCCCTTGGCGATGCTGGCGCCGGCCTTGCGGGCCTCGGCCACGGTCGCGCGACGCGTCAGATGCACCAGTTGCACCGCCTCGGCAGCAAGCCCTGAGGGAAAGGCCAGATCCATGGCCTCGCCCTGCTTCAACTTGGCAAAGCTTTCGCTGGCCAGCGCACGCACGATAGCACCACGGGCGCGTCGATCGATCTGGCGTACCGCTTGCGAAGGCCGCTCACCGGGCGCGGCAAGCACCACCAATCGACCTGTCGCGGCAGCCAACGCTGTCGCATCTATTTCACGAAAATGTATGGCTACAGGATGCGGCATTGGCGGACTCCTTACGGCGAGGTTTCTGAACTGTGGCGAAGCCTAACGATGGCGCGTGAAAATGGGAAGGCGGCGCGACGCCAGCCTTTCGCTGCGCGAGCGTTCGGGCTAAGGAAAGGCAGAAACATCCGGGGGGATGAAGCTGCCTTGTCCAAACTGGACCGATACCTGCTGGCGCAGCTTATGGCGCATTTCGGGTTTTTTGCCCTTGTTCTGGTTGCCATTTATTGGCTCAATCAGGCGGTGCAGCTATTCAACCGGCTGGTCGCGGACGGTCAATCGACACGGGTGGTGCTAGAGTTGACCTCGTTGGCGCTGCCGGTGGTAGTGTCACTGATGCTGCCGCTCGCGGCCTTTGCAGCCAGCCTTTATTTGCTGAATCGGCTGATCGGCGAAAGCGAACTGGTAGTGATGCAGGCAACCGGCGCTTCGCCGTTTCGTCTGGCGCGCCCGGTGCTGACCTTCGGGCTGATCGTCGCATTGCTGATGACCATGCTGCTGCATATGCTGGTGCCTCTGGCAAGGGCGCAAAGCATCGAGCGGCGCGCGGAAATCGCCGACAACATCGCCGCGCGGTTTCTTTTGGCGGGCGAGTTTCAACACCCGTTGCCGGGGGTGACTTTTTTCATTCGCGATATCTCTGCGCGTGGCGAACTTTTGGACATTTACCTTTCCGACAATCGCAATAGCGCTAGTGCGACGGTATTTCTGGCTTCCAAGGCAGTGCTCGTGCGCAGCGATACGGGGCCAAAACTGGTAATGCTCGACGGCATGGCCCAAAGCCTGCGTGCCGCAGACGAGCGATTGGCGGTGACGCATTTTTCCAATTTCACCTACGACCTTGGCGCGTTGATTGACACCGGCACGGGCAGCGAACGCAAGTTGGAAGAACAGACCACGCCACAATTGCTGGCACCCGGCAACCCCGCAACGGGTGCAGAGGTCCAGTATGAAATTGCCAAACGGGTAACCCGAAGCCTCAACGCGCCAGTATCGGCGCTGATCGGCTTTGCGGCCCTGTTGCTTGGCGGCTTCAACAGGCTTGGACTTTGGCGCCAGATCGGGCTGGCAACGGTGATTCTACTGACTTTGCAATTTCTTACCAACATCGCCGAAGATACTGCGGCCGAAGCGCCCGAAAGCTGGCCGCTGCTTTTGGTGCCAATTGTCATTGGGTCCGCACTTGCGGTGACGCTGCTTTGGCAAGCTGGGCGCAGGCGCAGCAGGCGGCCTGCCAAAACCCTGTCCGCGCAGGTGGCGCCATGACGCTGACGCTCTATTTCGTGCGCCGCTTTCTGCGCAATTTTCTGCTGGTGGCAATAGCATTCAGCGCGGTGATGATGCTGATCGATTCGATCGAGCAGCTTCGCCGGTTTAGCGGCGCGGGGATCGGGCTTGAGCGTATTTTACTTATGGCGTCGCTGAACCTGCCGAGCGCGATCTATACGCTACTGCCACTACTGATTTTACTGGCAACGATGGCAATGTTTATTGGCCTAGCGCGCAGTTCAGAGCTGGTCGTCGCGCGGGCGGCAGGGCGCTCGGCCTTGCGTATGGCGCTTGCTCCGGCGATGGTCGCCTTTGTACTTGGGGCAATTGGCGTTGTGGCGCTAAACCCGGTCGTCGCGGCGACGGCAAAGCGCTATGATATGTTGGCCGACCGTATTCTGAGCGGCGGCACAGCGGCTGCTTCGATCGGTCGCGAAGGTGTGTGGCTGCGACAGGGGGCGGCAGGAGCGGACATGGCGCAGCGGCAATCGGTCATTCACGCAGAGCGCGGTAACGCTGATGCCACGGTGCTTTATGACGTCACGGTGATGGAATTTTCGCTGGACCAAGGCCCGATCCGCTACTTGCAGGCCGACGATGCGACGCTTGTGTCCGGCGCATGGCGGTTGAGCAACGCCAAGGAATGGCCGCTTGCAACAACCGAGAATCCTGAAACAGAGGCGGTGATTCACACCGACATGTCGCTGCCGTCGGATCTGACACCTGCCCGTATCCGCGACAGCTTTGGCGCGCCAAGCGAAATCGCCATTTGGGACTTGCCAGATTTCATCGCGGCGCTGGATCGAGCAGGGTTTTCGTCGCGCCGCCATGAGACTTGGTTCCAGAAGGAACTTGCGCAACCCTTGATGTTGGCGGCGATGGCGCTGTTGGCGGCTGCATTTACGATGCGTCATGTGCGCCGGGGCCGTGTTGGGCTGATGGCGCTGCTGGCATTCGGGTCTGGTGTCGCCGCGCTGCTGCTGCGCAACTTTGCGCAGGCATTGGGTGAAAATGGGCTGCTGCCGGTGCTTTTGGCGGCTTGGGCACCGCCGCTGGTAGCGCTGCTCGCGGCGCTGACGCTGATGCTATATCTGGAGGATGGCTGATGGCGGCGGGCGGCGCGGCGCGCATTGGCAAAGTGGCGAGCGTAGCGGCGCTTGGCGTAGCCTTGGCGCTGACGCCTGTGACCCTGCCGGGGCGGGCCAGGGCCGAAACCGTTGCCGCAACGCTTGGCGCGGCCACGCTCTTGGCCGACCGCATCCATATGGCCAGTGCCTCGGTGCTGATCGCTGACGGCTCTGTCGAGGTGTTTTACAACGGTGCACGGCTGCTGGCCTCGCGCATTGCGTATGACAGTGCCAGCGGTGTGCTGTTGATCGAGGGGCCCTTGTGGCTGACCACGTCCGAGGGTGGCGGCATGGTGCTGTTGGCCGATAGCGCCGAGCTTTCGGGCGACATGCGAGAAGGTATTCTGCGCGGTGCGCGGATGGTGTTGGAAGGCGAGTTGCAGCTTGCCGCAAATACCGTCAACCGCACCGAAGGCCGGTACACGACGCTGGAAGATGTGGTCGCTTCGTCTTGCCAGATCTGCGTCGTCAACCCGACCCCGCTGTGGGAAATTCGGGCGCGCCGCGTAACGCATGATTCGGTCGAGCGCGAGATCACCTACGAGGGCGCGCAGTTTCGCGCGATGGGCGTGCCTTTGGCCTATATCCCGCGGCTGACCACGCCCGACCCCGGCGTGGTTCGAAAGACTGGTCTTTTGCGGCCCAAATTGCGTACCACGTCCGCACTCGGTACCGGGATCAAACTGCCCTATTTCTGGACGATCGGCGACAGCCGCGATCTGACGCTGACGCCGTATCTTTCGACATCCCGAACAGCCACGCTTGGCGCGCGCTACCGGCAGGCGTTCGATTTCGGGTCACTTGAAATCAGCGGCGCAGTTACGCGCGACGATATTCTGACAGATGAAACGCGTGGTTATGTTTTTGGTGATGCGAGCTTTGATCTGCCGCAGGACTTCACGCTCGAGTTGACGCTGCGCGCGGTGTCGGACCCCGCCTATACGCTCGACTACGACATCACCGACGATGATCGGCTTTGGAGCGGCGCATTGGTGCAACGGGTGCGACCCGAACAAATGATCTGGGCGCGCATCGGCAACACCGAAAGCCTGCGCGAGGGTGAAAGCAACAGCACCCAACCGATGCAGGCGGGCGACCTTAGCTGGACGCAAGTGCTGCGCCCGTCGCTGATTGGGGGCGAACTGGTGCTTGAAGCGGACCTCGGCGCATACCGGCGCAGCTCGCACCTTACCGTTGACGGCGTGGACGATGCCGATCTGGTCTCTGACGGGCGCGACGCGCTGCGCGCCAGTTTTGACGCAAACTGGCAGCGCACCTGGGTGTTGCCCGGTGGGATCGAGGCGACTGGCCTGCTTGGGGCAAGCGCAGATGTTTTCTACGTTGCCGAAGATGCCGCCTATGCCTCGCGGATCAACCGATTCGCGCCAACCGCGGCGGTCGAGCTGCGCTGGCCTTGGGTGCGCAGCCACGGCAGCGTCAGTGAGGTGATCGAGCCTGTTGCGCAACTGCTCTGGACAGGCAATGACGGGCAATCAGCCCCCAACGAAGACAGCGAGCTGATTGAGTTTGACGAGGGCAACCTGTTCGCGCTGTCGCGATATGCAGGAAAAGATGCCCGCGAAACCGGGCTGCGCGCCAATCTCGGTATCAGTTGGACCCGCGAGGATACCAATGGCTGGTCTGCGTCGGCACTGGCAGGCCGGGTGCTGCGTTGGGATGACCTTGCCCAGTTTGGCACCGACAGCGCCCTAAGCGGTTCGCGTTCGGATTGGCTGCTCTCGACATGGGTGAAAACGCCCGGCGGGGTAGAGATTCGCAACCGCGCACTTTTCGATGACGCATTCGACTTCAGCCATGACGAGCTACTTTTGGCGCTGACGCGCGAGAAGATGTCGCTCACCGCGGGCTATTTGTGGATGCAGGCATCGCCTGACGAAGGCTTGGATGACCCGACCCGCCAATTGCTGCTGGACGCAAGCTGGAACTGGAGCACCAATTGGGCTGGAAGCTTGGGCACGCGCTATGATTTTGTGGCCGAGCGTGCCGCTAGCGCCGAGATTGGGCTCAGCTATACCAACGAATGCGTTAAGGTCGATCTTTCCCTCTCGCGCAGTTTCGCGTCCTCGACTAGTGTGACCCCGCAAACTGATTTCGGTTTGGATGTCGAACTTGTGGGCTTTGGCTCAAGCAGCGGCGGACAGCGGCGAAGCTGCATGCGTTGATGCATGGTTGCGCCCGGGCGGGCTGGGATGATACGGGTTGGCAAAGCGGACGGACCTGAACATGCGCGTAATTACCTTGCTTCTCGCCCTGCTGGCACTGATTGCCCCAACGGCCCCGGCCGCAGCCCAGGGCAATCCATTCGGCCCAGTCATCATGGTCAACGATCTTGGTATCACCGGATTCGAGCTTGAACAGCGCCGACTCTTTCTGGAACTGCTGCACGCGCCGGGCAACCTTGCCAAAGAGGCTGAAAAGGCACTGATCTCAGAGCGGCTGCAAATGCAGGCGGCCAAGCTCGCCGGCATCTCGCTGAACGCCGAACAGGTGAAGGCGGCGATGGAAGAGTTTGCCGCGCGCGCCGATCTGACCGCCGATCAACTGATTGTCGAGCTTGCCGCCGTCGGGATCGAGCCACAGACTTTCCGTGACTTTGTCGAGGCCGGGTCGACCTGGCGCGAAGTGGTGCGCGCACGTTTTGCCGGGCGCGTCACGATTTCGGAGGCCGAGATCGACCATGCGCTGTCGCCCCTGTCCGATCGTGGCCGCGGCACGCGCGTGCTGTTTTCCGAAATCGTGCTGCCCGCCCCCGCCGGGCAAGAAGAACAGGCCAAGGCGATTGCCGACCAGATTGCGCAGTTGCACGGCGAAGCGGCATTTGCTGACGCGGCAAAACAGGTATCCGCCTCTGCCTCGCGCGATCAGGGCGGACGGCTTGACTGGATGGCGCTCGACACCATGCCCGCGCCGCTGCGCGCCGCTCTGGAACCGCTCGCCCCCGGCGAGGCCAGCGCCCCGGTCCCGCTACAGGGCGCAATTGCAGTTTTCATGCTGCGCGCGATCGACGAGAACGGCGCCGTAACGGCGATGCCGCAAACAATCGACTATGCTCAATTTCTGATCCCCGGCGGGCATGGCGCCGAGGCACTGGCCGAAGCCGAAAAAGTGCGCGCCCGCGCCAATAGCTGCGGCGATCTTTACGCGGTGGCCAAGGGCCTGCCGGAAACCCGCTTGCTTCGCGAAACCCGCCCGCAAGGCGCCATTCCTGCCGACCTCGCGCGCGAACTCGCACGCCTTGATGCGGGCGAAGCGTCGACGGCACTTGAGCGCGACGGCAACCTGATTTTCCTGATGCTGTGCAACCGCGCGCGCGTTCTGCCCACAGGCACTGCCGCGCCAAGCCGCGCCGAGGTTGCAAACGCGCTGATCAACGAACGGCTTGCAGCCTACGCCGAAGGCTACCTTGCCGATCTGCTCGCCCGGGCGATCATCCGCAGACCATGACCGGCGCACCGGTGATCGTCAGCTGTGGCGAACCTGCGGGCGTCGGCCCTGAGGTTGCGGCCAAGGCGTGGCAAACCTTGCGCGCAAAATTACCGTTTGTCTGGCTGGGTGATCCTGCACATCTTCCGCCCGGCACACCGTGGCAGGCAGTGTCGCATCTTGCAGAGGCCGCTAGCGTGGCACCCCACGCCCTGCCGGTGCTGCCCCACCCCTTTCCCGCGCCCGCCACCCCCGGCCAGCCTGCGGCGGCCAACGCAGCCGAGGTGATTGCCGTGATCGCGCGCGCAGTGGCGCTGGTGCGCGCGGGCGATGCGGCAGCACTGTGCACCGCCCCCATTCACAAGGGTGCGTTGCACGATGGCGCAGGTTTTCCCTTTCCCGGCCACACGGAATACCTCGCGCATCTTGCAGGCGACGTGCCGGTTGTGATGATGCTCGCATCCGAGGCGGTATCCCCGCCCCTGCGCGTGGTGCCCGCAACCATCCACATCGCGCTTTCTGCAGTGCCCCGCGCGTTTACCCCCGATCTTTTGCGCGAAACCATCCGGTTGACCGGCGCGGCCCTTCGCGACGATTTCGGCATTGCGGCGCCCCGCATCGCGGTGGCGGGGCTCAATCCCCACGCGGGCGAGGGCGGTGCGATGGGTGGCGAAGAAGGCGACTGGATCGCGCCATTGCTTGCCCAACTGCGCGCCGAGGGGCAGCTTGTCAGTGGCCCGCACCCGGCCGATACGCTTTTTCACCCCGTCGCACGCGCACGCTACGACGCGGTGATTTGCGCCTACCACGATCAAGCGCTGATCCCGATCAAGACGCTCGATTTCGCGGGGGGGGTGAACCTGACGCTCGGGCTGCCGTTCGTGCGCACCTCGCCCGACCACGGCACTGCCTTTGACATCGCAGGCCAAAACCTCGCCGACCCCGCCAGCATGATCGCGGCGCTTGAAATGGCGGCCCGCCTTGGCGCCCGCCGTGCCAAACGGGCTGCCCTTTGATGCGTCTTCCTTGCCAAAGGCAGGCGCGATGAGCGCAATCGACACCCTGCCCCCACTGCGCGAAGTGATCGAGCGGCATGGGCTGGCCGCCAAAAAGTCGCTTGGGCAAAACTTTATCCTTGATCTTAACCTTACCGCGCGGATTGCGCGGCTGGCGGGCGATCTTGCGGCTTGTGACGTGCTGGAAATTGGCCCCGGCCCCGGCGGGCTGACGCGCGCGCTTCTGGCCTCGGGCGCGCGCCACGTTCTGGCGGTGGAAAAAGACCCCCGCTGCTTGCCCGCACTGGCCGAGATTGCCGCAGCGTACCCCGGCAGGCTCGAGGTGCGCGAGGGCGATGCGTTGGCCAACGATGCAATGGCCGGGCTGGCGCCGCCGATCCAGGTGGTAGCGAACCTGCCCTACAACGTTGGCACCGAGCTTTTGGTACGCTGGTTGACCCCGCCCACATGGCCACCGCGCTGGCAAAGCCTGACACTGATGTTCCAGCGCGAAGTGGCCGAACGGATCGTGGCGCGGCCGGGAACCGAGGCCTATGGCCGCCTGGCACTTTTGGCGCAGTGGCGGTGCGATGCGCAGATTTTGCTTACGCTGCCGCCCGAAGCTTTCACGCCGCCGCCCAAGGTGCATTCCGCCGTGGTGCATCTGGTGGCCTTGCCCGCGCCGCGTTACCCCGCGGACCCGGTGGTTCTGAACCGCGTCGTTGCAGCGGCCTTCAACCAACGCCGCAAGATGCTACGTTCGGCGCTGCGTGGCCTCGCGCCCGACATCGAGGCGCGGTTGATCGAAGCGGGAATTGCCCCCACCGCCCGTGCCGAAGAAATTGGGCTCGAAAAGTTCTGTGCGTTGGCGCGGTTGCTCGCGCCCTAAGCCGCCCAAAACGGGCGCTCGTGCTAGCCTGTTATTGCGAAGATTCGCCCGTGTCGGGGGTAACCGGCGCGGCATCTGCCTCTGCCGGAACAGGTTTCGGGCGTGGCTTGCGCGGCCCACGACTGCGCGGCGCAGCCGCCGGGGTCGCCGGGGCCGCCGGGGCCTGGGGCTCGCCACCCTGCACGGCATTTTCACTGCTCGGCTGTGCTGCCGGCTCGTGTGTAGGCTTGCGCTCGGGGCGTTCGACACGTTCGGTGCGCTCAGTCCGTTCGCCACGGTCAGTGCGCTCGGCACGCTCGCCACGGTCAGTGCGTTCGCCACGATCCGTGCGCTCGCCCCGGTCTGAGGTGCGCTCGTTGCGCGCCGGGCGTTCGCTGCGCTCGGGGCGCGACCCGCGCGCTTCGGGCGTTTCTACCAAGCCCGAACCGGCGTCGGTCGGGTCGTACACGGCCGGCAGATCGGGCTGATCACCGGTATCAGACCCGGCATCGGTGCGATCACGGGGCTGGCCATAGGTGGGCGCGTTGCCATTGCCATTGCCGTTATTGTTGCCGTTGCCGCCATAGCTGCCTTGGCCCTGTTGGCCTTGCTGGCTTTGCCGCTGTTCTTGCTCGCGCATCATTTCACGCTGCGCTTCGCCCAGCAGGCGTGTGTAATGTTCGGCGTGCTGCAGAAAGCTCTGCTCGGCGACGCGGTCGTTCGACAGCTGTGCATCGCGCGCAAGCATCAGATACTTGTCGATAATCTGCTGTGGAGTACCACGCACCTTGCCCTCAGGGCCGGAGCTATCGAATACTCGGTTAATAACGTTGCCGACTGTGCGCTGGCGGTTCGACTTGGAACGCGACCGGGATTTTGATGATCTCATGAGCCTACGTGTTTTGATGCCCTGAAGGCCGGAGCCTTTGCCGGTTCAGCACTGGCGCATTGCGGCGCCGACTGTGGTGAACCTGACGTGGAAAGCTGACCTTGCCCGGGCAAGCTTTGCTTTGCCCGACGCTTTTGACTAATCATGCATGCGCCGGGCTGACAAGCGCAAATTGCCGAAAAAACCGCATAAAAGCGCCATTCCGCCGTATGTGGTACCCAAAAACACATGAATCATGCGTCACGCCACACCGAAACGACCCTGTCGCGCCCGTCAAGATCGGCCAGCACCGTGGCGCAGGGTAGGCCGTGGGTGTCGAGCAGTGCGATCACCGCAGCGCCCTGCATCGGGCCGATTTCGAGCAGCAACCTGCCCGATGGGGCAAGCCGCTCGCGCGCGCCAGCCGCAATTGCGCGATACGCGGCAAGCCCGTCACCGCCTGGGGTAAGCGCCAGTGCGGGTTCCCAATCACGGACCTCTGGGGCGAGGCCCGGCATTTCCGCCGCCGCGATATAGGGCGGGTTTGAGACGATCAGATCAAATTGCCCATGGACCCCTTCAAACCAGTCGCCAAGGCGCAACTTGGCGCGCGCACCAAGGCCAAGTGCTACAGCATTTTCGCGCGCTACTGCCAGCGCGTCGGCCGATGCGTCGATGCCAAGACCGCGTGCCGCGGGCTGCTCGGCCAGAAGCGACAGCAGGATGCAGCCGGTGCCAGTGCCAAGATCGAGCACGCGCACGAATGGCCGGGTCAGCGCGGCAGCCACCAGTGTTTCAGTTTCTGGGCGCGGGTCGAGCGTGGCCCGCGTTACGCGAAAGTCACGGCCCCAGAACTGGCGAAATCCCAGTATCTGCGCCACCGGCTGGCGGTGCAACCGCGCGACCAGTGCCGCCTCAAAGGCCGCAACCTCGGTGGCGCTCAGCAACCGCGGCGCTTCGAGCGTCAGGCGATCGGGGGCAAGCTGCATCGCATGGGCAAGCAGGCGGCGGGCATCAGCGGCGGGCGCCTCGATCCCTGCAGCGGCAAGGCGCTGAGCCGCCAGCCGGAGCGCCTCGGTGCCAGTGCGGAGGGCAGGATTGGTCATGTTTCCAGCGCGGCAAGCTTGCTGGCCTGATCATGCGCCACCAGTGCATCAATCACTTCGCCCAAATCGCCCGCCATGATCTGCGCCAGCGAATACAGTGTCAGGTTGATGCGATGATCGGTCATGCGGCCTTGTGGGAAGTTATAGGTGCGGATCCGTTCTGAGCGATCGCCACTGCCAACCTGCGCCTTGCGGTCGGCCGCGCGGCTGGCATCGGCGCGGGCGCGTTCAAGGTCAAAAAGCCGCGCTCGCAGCACCGCCATCGCGTTGGCGCGGTTCTGATGTTGGCTTTTCTCGGACGAGGTCACCACGGTGCCGGTGGGCAGGTGTGTGATGCGCACCGCCGAATCGGTGGTGTTGACGTGCTGGCCACCGGCGCCGCTGGCGCGCATGGTGTCGATGCGCAGATCGCTGGCAGGAATATCGATATCAACCTCTTCGGCTTCGGGCAGCACCGCGACCGTGGCGGCCGAGGTATGGATGCGCCCGCTCCCCTCGGTTTCAGGCACCCGCTGCACGCGGTGCACGCCGCTTTCATATTTCAGGCGCGCGAATACGCCCTCACCCTCGATCCGCGCCACCGCCTCTTTGATGCCGCCAAGATCGGAGGCGGCGTATTCGAGCGTTTGAAAGCGCCAGCCCTGCGCCTCGGCGTGGCGCTGATACATGCGCCAGAGATCGGCGGCAAAAAGCGCAGCCTCTTCGCCGCCGGTTCCGGGGCGAATTTCAAGAATTGCGGGGCGGGCATCGGCGGCGTCGCGCGGCAGAAGCGCAAGGCGAAGGCGCTGTTCACGCTCGGGCAGCTCGGCCTTGAGGTGTTGCAGTTCCTCTTCGGCAAGGGCGCGGAACTCTGGCTCAGCGAGCATGGCCTCGGCTGCGGTCATCTCGGCGCGGGCATGTCGCCAGGCGAGAATTTCGGACACGACGGGTTTTAGCTCGGTGTATTCGCGGCTGAGGCGCGCGATTTCGGCGGGTGGCGCACCCGCCGCCAGCTGCGCTTCGAGAAACTCGAAGTGACGGGCGATCTGGTCGAGTTTTTCCTCTGGAAGCATGGGCTGGGTGTCGCCTGAAGCGGAGCGCGGGTCAAGGGGCGCGCGCGGGGGTTTTGCACCCCCGCACCCCCGCAGGATATTTTGACTGAAGCATTTGGGCGGGTGCTGGACACCGCCGGGGCGGGTGCTAGGGTCGGCACGCCGTTTAAAGGAGCCTTGCGATGAGCCTAGAATCTGTCTTGCGCCGGATCGACGACACTTTGCCAGAGGCGGTGGAGCGCTTGCTGGCGCTGTTGCGCATTCCCTCGATTTCGACCGACCCGGCGTTCAAGCCAAAGTGTGCCGAGGCCGCCGACTGGTTGGTGGCGGAATTGCAAAGCCTTGGCTTTGAGGCGGCGGCGCGAGCGACACCCGGGCACCCGATGGTGGTGGCGCGTGCGCGCGGGCCGGGGCGGCACATTCTGTTTTACGGCCATTACGATGTGCAGCCGGTTGACCCGCTATCACTTTGGGCGCGCGATCCGTTCGACCCTGAGGTGCAGGATACGCCCGCAGGCAAGGTAATCCGAGGACGCGGGGCGAGCGATGACAAGGGCCAGTTGATGACCTTTATCGAAGCGTGCCGCGCGTGGAAGGCCGAGAATGGAACGCTGCCTGGCAATCTGACGATTTTTCTGGAGGGCGAGGAAGAAAGTGGTTCACCCTCGCTGGTGCCATTCATGCAGGAAAACGCCGAGGAGCTGCGCGCGGAACTGGCGTTGATTTGCGATACGGGCCTGTTTGCCGATCGCCAGCCGGCGATCACCACCATGCTGCGCGGTATTCTGGGCGAAGAGGTGACGATCACCGGGCCGAACAAGGACCTGCATTCAGGTGCATATGGCGGTGCCGCCGCGAACCCTGCGCGCATACTGGCTCGCATCATCGCAGGCTTGCACGACGAGAGCGGGCGCATCACCCTGCCCGGTTTTTACGACGATGTGGACGAATTGCCCGACGCGGTGCGCGCGCAGTGGCAGGCGCTGGCGTTTGATCATGCGGCTTTCTTGGGTGAAGTTGGGCTGAGTGTGCCTGCTGGCGAAGTCGGGCGCACGCCGCTTGAGATGCTTTGGTCGCGGCCCACCTGCGAAGTAAACGGGATCTGGTCGGGCTACACCGGCGACGGGTTCAAGACGGTTCTGCCCTCCAAAGCGCATGCCAAGATCAGCTTCAGGCTGGTCAGCCGCCAAGACCCGTTGAAGATTCGCGAGACGTTCCGCGATTATGTGCGCAGCCAGTTGCCGCCCGATTGCACGGCCGAGTTTGAGGGGCATGGCGCTTCGCCCGCAAGTGCGATGCCGATTACCGACCCCGCGTTCGAAGCGGCGCGCACCGCACTTTCGCAGGAATGGCAGATGCCCGCGGCCTTTATTGGCTGCGGCGGATCCATTCCGATCGCGGGCTATTTCAAAAGCGTGCTGGGGATGGATGCGATGCTGATCGGTTTTGGCAAAGACAGCGACCAGATCCATTCGCCGAACGAAAAATACGATCTGGAAAGCTTTCACAAAGGCATCCGCTCTTGGGCGCGGGTGCTGGCGCGGATCACCGGGTAAGGTAGCGCCCGACCCCGCGCTGCGGGGTCTGGGCTGGCTTTAGCGAACCGTGGCGGTTGCGATATAATCGGGGTTTTCGACGAGACCGTTCTGGCGCGTGCTGCCTTTGCGGATCGCGTCAACCACCTCCATACCCACGATCACCCGACCGATAACCGTGTAGCCGCCATCGAGATGCGGCGCCGGGGCGAACATGATGAAGAACTGGCTGTTGGACGAATTGGGGCTGCCCGAATTGGCCATGCCGACGATACCGCGCACGAAGGGTTCGGCCGAAAACTCGTCCGCCAGATTGGCGCGACTTGATCCGCCCATACCTGCGAGCGAAATATCGCCGCCTTTTTTGCCAAACTGCACATCGCCCGTTTGCGCCATGAAACCGTCGATGACGCGGTGGAAAACGATGCCGTCATAGGCACCTTCGCGCGCCAGAGCCACAACTTGTTCGACAGCGCGGGGCGCGATCTCGGGCAGAAGGTCGATGACGATGCGGCCACTGGCCTGACCCGCGACATCGAGGATGAGGTTGGGGCCCGGGCCGTCGGTCACGTCCTGCGCCGAGGCCGCGCCTGCAAAGGCAAGCCCGAAGCCGAGCACAGCGGCGAGAAGTTTATTTGACATCGGCCGCCACCTTTACCGAAATCATGCGGTCCGGGTTCGCCGGCGGTTCGCCGCGGGCGATCTTGTCCACATGTTCCATGCCCGAAATCACCTGACCGTAAACGGTGTATTGACCGTTCAGGAAGCTGTTGTCGGAGAAGTTGATGAAGAACTGACTGTTGGCCGAGTTGGGGCTGGACGAGCGCGCCGCGCCGATCGAGCCGCGCGCGTGCGGCAGTTTCGAGAATTCGGCCGGCAGGTCGGGCAGATCGGAGCCGCCCGTGCCGGAGCGGCGGGGGTTGTAGTTCTTTTCCATGTTGGCGTGTTCGACATCGCCAGTCTGGGCCATGAAGCCTTCGATCACACGGTGGAAGGCCACGTTGTCATAAGCACCGGCTCGGGCGAGCGTTTTCATCCGCTCGACATGCTTGGGCGCCACATTGGGCAGAAGCTCGACCACCACCGGGCCATTTGTGAGCGTGATGATGATGGTGTTTTCGGGATCTTTGATCTCGGACATGCGATACTCCTTGGCGTTCGCATTGATTTAAGCATGGGCGAGCGCGGTGAAAAGGGCAAAGCGCCGCATGGTGTTGACGAATGCGTGCGCGGCGGCGCAAGTTCGCGCGCAACGAGAAGCTTCGCAAGAGGGCGCAATGGGCTGGAAAACGCTGGACGAGATCGAAATGCGCGGGCGCGTTGTGCTGGTGCGCGTAGATATCAATGTGCCGATGGAGGCAGGGCGCGTGACGGATGCGACCCGGATCGAAAAGATCGTGCCGACCATCAAGGATATTCTGGCAAAAGGTGGCAAGCCTGTTTTACTGGCGCATTTCGGGCGCCCCAAGGGGCAGGTCGTGCCGGAAATGAGCCTTGCGCCGCTGGTGCCAGAACTTGCCCGCGCGTTGGGCGTGCCGGTGAAATTTGCCGATGACTGCATCGGCGCCCCGGCCAAGCGCGCGGTGCAGGCGCTGGAGCCCGGCGAAGTGTTGCTGTTGGAAAACACCCGCTTTCATGCGGGTGAAGAAAAGAACGACCCGATGATGGCGGCCTCGATGGCGGCGCTTGGCGAGGTTTATGTGAACGACGCCTTTTCAGCGGCGCACCGCGCACACGCCTCTACCGAAGGGATCGCGCATATTCTGCCCTCAGCCGCGGGCCGGTTGATGCAGGGCGAACTGAAAGCGCTCGAAGCGGCGCTGACCTCGCCGCAGCGGCCTTTGGTGGCGGTGGTGGGTGGCGCCAAGGTTTCAACCAAGCTTGAGCTTCTGGGTAATCTGGTGGCCCGAGTCGATCATCTGGTGATCGGCGGGGGCATGGCTAATACGTTTCTCGTAGCGCAAGGCGTCGTGGTGGGCCGCTCGCTGGCCGAGCGTGACATGGCCGAGACCGCCCGCGCGATCATTGCGCAAGCGGCCGACAAGGGTTGTGCGATTCATCTGCCAATCGATGTGGTCGTGGCGCAGGAACTGGCCGAAGGCGTCGAAAGCGAGGTCGTGCCGGTTGGCGACTGCCCAGCGGACGCGATGATTCTTGATGCCGGGCCAAATACCGTCGCCGAGATTGAACGCACCTTCGAGGCCTGCCGCACGCTGATCTGGAACGGCCCGCTCGGCGCGTTTGAAATTACGCCGTTCGATGCCGCAACCACGGCGGCGGCGCAAAAGGCAGCTGAGTTGACGAGCGCTGGCAAGCTCGTCTCGGTTGCAGGCGGGGGCGATACCGTGGCGGCGTTGCACAAGGCGGGTGTTGCGGACGATTTCAGCTTTGTCTCGACCGCGGGTGGGGCATTTCTGGAATGGATGGAAGGCAAAGAGCTGCCCGGCGTGGCGGCGCTAATGCGGTGAGCGCGCAGGCCACCGAGGCGCGCCCGGCGGTTACCACGCGCCCCGCCACCGCTGCCGATGCGGCACAGATGGCCGCATTGCTGAACCGGATCATCGAGATTGGCGGCACAACGGCGCATCAGCGCCGTTTTGACGACGCCCGCATGACGCAGGAATACATTGAGGCTGCAGAGCTGATTTCCTGCACGGTGGCCGAGGTGGGTGGCGACGTGCTGGGGTTTCAGGCGCTGGAATGGCCACACCCGAAAGGCACACGGAAGTTGCCAGAAGGCTGGGCGATCATCGCAAGTTTTGTGCGCCCGGGTGCGCAGGGGCGTGGCATCGGGCAGGCGCTTTGGGCGGCAACACGGGCTGCGGCCATAGGCGCGCAGGTGCGCATGATCGACGCCACGATCCGGGCCGACAATGCTGCGGGGCTGGCCTACTACAGCGGCCTCGGATTTGCTGATTACGCGGTCTTGCACGCGATTGCGCTGGCCGACGGCACCCCGGTTGACCGCATAAGCAAGTGCCGCGACCCGGGCCGGGCGTGACATTTTGCCGGGCCGGGCTGAAAAGCGCGCGAAAGCACACCAACGTATTGCGCGAAAAGCGCCAAGCTTCTAAGCCTGTCATGACCTTTTTGTCATAAGGAATACCGACATGCGCGCCACACGGATCGTCCAAAAAATCCTTGCCAATTACGAAGGCGAAACCCCCGGGGTGAAGGCCAACCTGTGCCGCATGCTGATGGAGGGCCGTCTGGGCGGCACCGGCAAGATGATTATTCTGCCCGTCGATCAAGGCTTTGAACACGGCCCGGCGCGCACCTTTGCACCGAACCCGGCTGGCTACGACCCACATTACCACTATCAACTTGCCATCGACGCGGGGCTGAATGCCTATGCCGCACCACTCGGCGCACTGGAGGCTGGGGCGGACACGTTCGCAGGCCAGATCCCGACGATTCTGAAGTGCAACAGCGCCAACAGCCTGATGAGCGACACCGCCGGCAAAGATCAGGCCGTCACCGCCAATGTCGATGACGCGCTGCGCCTTGGCTGCGCCGCGATCGGCTTTACCATCTACCCCGGATCTGACTCGCAGCTGGAAATGTACGAAGAAATCAGCGCGATGCGGCAGGAAGCGGCGGCCAAAGGCGTGGCAACGGTGATCTGGTCTTACCCGCGCGGCGAGGCGATCAGCAAAGACGGTGAAACCGCGATCGACGTGGCCGCTTATGCCGCCCAAATCGCGGCGTTGCTGGGCGCGCATGTCATCAAGATCAAACTCTCGACGGACCATCTGATGCTGCCCGAAGCCAAAAAGGTTTACGAAGCACAAAAGATCGACATCGCAACACAGGCGGCGCGGGTGCGCCACTGTATGCAGGCCAGCTTTGGCGGGCGGCGCATCGTGGTGTTTTCGGGCGGCGCGAAAAAGGGCGAAGATTCGGTTTATGACGACGCCCGCGCCATTCGCGAAGGCGGTGGCAACGGCTCGATCATCGGGCGCAACAGCTTTCAGCGCAGCCGCGAAGACGCGCTGGCGATGTTGGGCAAGCTGGTCGATATCTACAAAGGTCGTGCCTGAACGGCCTCCCATTGCGGGTTTTTTCGCGGAATCGGCGCTAGGGGATTCCCTTGGCGAATCGTCTGTGCCATGATTCGCGCGACCGCCCCCACCCGAGAGGGGCGGCGCAAGAGGCAGGCATGGCGCAGCGACGGCCCGGTTTTTGGCCACTGATTTTTGTAGTATGTACACTTGTGCTTGGCGGTTACTTTGCGCTGGCCGCATTGCAGGGCTCTTATGGCCTGCTGCGACGCGTGCAAGTTTCCGCCGAGATTGCCACGCTGCAAATCGAACGCGATGCGCTGGCCGCCGAAGCCGAGCGCATGGCCAATCTGACCCATCGCTTGTCGGACGACTACCTCGACATCGACCTTCTGGACGAACGCGCCCGAGACGTGCTGGGCTATCTTCGTGCCGACGAGATTCTGATCCGCTGATTGCACTGGCGCGCCCAATCGAGTATGGAATGGTTTAACGTTGAACTATTCCTGACGATGGGAGAGCGCCGTCATGGCTTCACGCAAGACCGCCGCTGCAAGCGACAAGCCAAACATCTCGCGAGAAGAACTTTTGAAGTATTACCGCGAGATGCTGCTGATCCGCCGCTTTGAAGAAAAGGCAGGGCAGCTTTACGGCATGGGCCTGATCGGCGGCTTCTGCCACCTCTACATCGGGCAAGAGGCGGTGGTTGTCGGGCTGGAAGCCACTGCTAAAGAGGGCGACAAGCGCATCACGTCTTATCGTGACCATGGCCACATGCTGGCCTGCGGCATGGACCCCAAGGGAGTGATGGCCGAACTGACTGGCCGCGAGGGCGGCTATTCGGGGGGCAAAGGCGGCTCCATGCACATGTTTTCCAAGGAAAAGCATTTCTACGGCGGGCATGGCATCGTAGGTGCGCAGGTGCCGCTGGGCGCCGGGCTTGCCTTCGCCGACAAGTATCGGGGCAATGATAACGTGACCTTTGCCTATTTCGGCGACGGCGCGGCGAATCAGGGCCAAGTATACGAGACATTCAATATGGCCGCTCTTTGGCGGTTGCCGGTGGTTTTCGTGATCGAAAACAACCAATACGCCATGGGCACCGCACAACGCCGATCTACCTCCAGCCCCGACATTCACACCCGTGGCACGGCTTTTGGCATCAAGGGCGAGGCGGTTGACGGCATGGACGTGCTGGCGGTCAAAGCTGCAGGCGAGCGCGCCGTGGCAGCCTGCCGTGCGGGCAAGGGCCCCTATATTCTGGAAGCGATGACCTACCGCTACCGCGGCCATTCGATGTCTGACCCGGCCAAGTACCGCTCGCGCGAAGAAGTGCAAAAAATGCGCGACGAGCGTGACGCGATCGAACATGTACGCGAGCTGTTGCTAACCGGCGCACACGCCACCGACGACGACCTGAAGGCGATCGACCGCGACATCAAGGCGATCATCAACGAGGCCGCCGAGTTTTCAAAAACCAGCCCCGAGCCGGATGCATCCGCGCTTTGGACTGACGTGACGGTTTGAGGGAGGGGCACCATATGGCAACCGAAATTCTGATGCCCGCGCTCAGCCCCACGATGGAAGAGGGCACGCTGGCCAAGTGGTTGGTCAAGCCCGGCGACCAGGTGAAATCTGGTCAAATCCTCGCCGAGATCGAGACCGACAAGGCGACGATGGAGTTTGAGGCGGTTGATGAGGGCGTGATCGAGGCACTTCTGGTGGCCGAGGGCACTGCTGGCGTCAAAGTAAACACGCCAATCGCAACGGTTCTGGTAGAGGGCGAAGCGGCGGCACCCGCTGCGGCCCCTGCCCCGGTTGCCGCCCCTGCGCCTGCTGAAAAGCCAACCCCGGTTGCGGCAAAGGCCGCAGCACCGGTTGCTGTCGTGGCCACCGCATCGCCCGACTGGCCCGAGGGCACGCCGATGAAAGCCATGACAGTGCGCGAGGCGCTGCGCGAGGCAATGGCCGAGGAAATGGCACGCGACGAAACAGTCTATCTGATGGGCGAAGAGGTGGGCGAGTATCAGGGCGCTTACAAGATCAGCCAAGGCCTGCTCGACCAGTTCGGCCCGCGCCGCGTGATCGACACGCCGATTACCGAACACGGGTTTACCGGAATCGCGGTCGGATCGGCCTTTGCCGGGCTGCGCCCGATTCTCGAATTCATGACCTTCAACTTCGCCATGCAGGCGATTGACCAGATCATCAACTCGGCGGCCAAAACGCTTTATATGTCAGGCGGCCAAATGGGCTGCCCGATCGTGTTCCGCGGCCCCAATGGCGCGGCCGCCCGCGTGGGCGCCCAGCACAGCCATGACTATGCCGCCTGGTATGCGCAAATTCCGGGGCTAAAGGTGGTCATGCCCTATTCGGCGGCTGACGCAAAAGGCCTGCTGAAAACCGCGATACGCGACGGCAACCCCGTGATTTTCCTTGAAAACGAAATCCTCTACGGGCGCAGTTTCGAGGTGCCAGACCTGCCCGACTTCACCATCCCCTTCGGCAAGGCCAAGATCTGGCGCGAGGGCGAGGATGTGACGATTGTCAGCTTTGGCATCGGCATGGTGCATGCGATTGAGGCCGCAGACAAACTGGCGGCCGAGGGCATTTCCGCCGAAGTGATCGATCTGCGCACCTTGCGACCGATCGATTACGACACGCTGATCGCCAGTGTGCAAAAAACCAACCGCTGCGTAACGGTGGAAGAAGGCTGGCCGGTGGGCAGCATCGGCAACCACCTGAGTGCAACGATCATGGAGCGCGCTTTTGACTATCTCGACGCGCCAGTGATCAACTGCACCGGCAAGGACGTGCCCATGCCGTATGCTGCGAATCTTGAAAAACTGGCGCTGGTGACCTCGGACGAGGTCGTGGCGGCTGTTAAAAAAGTCACTTACCGCTGAAGGGGTTAAGGATATGGTTGAACAGATCCTGATGCCGGCGCTGTCGCCCACGATGGAAGAGGGCACGCTTGCCAAATGGCTGGTAAAGGTGGGCGATACAGTCAAGGCGGGGCAAATCCTTGCCGAGATCGAGACCGATAAGGCAACGATGGAATTTGAGGCGGTCGATGAAGGCGTGATTGAAGCACTTCTAGTGGCCGAGGGCGCAAGTGGCGTCAAAGTGAACACGCCAATCGCCACGGTGCGCGCCGAAGGCGAGGCCTCCGGTGCAAAACCCGCCCCGGCTGCTCCGCCCGCCCCTGCCCCCGCCGCGGCAGCGCCCGCCGCGCCGAAATCGGAAACTGCGGCACCCGCACCAATCCATGCGCCAAACAAAGGCGAGCGTGTTTTTGCCTCGCCCCTAGCTCGGCGCATCGCAGCGGAAAAGGGGCTCGATCTCGGCTCCGTGCAGGGCTCTGGCCCGCATGGCCGCGTCGTAAAGGCAGATGTCTTGGGAGTGGCTCCGGCTACAAAACCTGCGGCAATCGAAGCGGCAAGCGCACCCGCGGCTGCAACCGCCGCCGCCCCGACGACCTCTGCCGCAGCGCCCGTCAGCGCCGCGTCGGTCGCGCGCATGTATGAAGGCCGCGTCTATGAAGAAGTCATGCTTGACGGCATGCGCCGCACAATCGCCGCGCGCCTGACCGAGGCCAAGCAGACCATTCCGCATTTCTATCTGCGCCGCGACGTGCGGCTTGACGCGCTCTTGGCGTTCCGCGCGCAATTGAACAAGCAGTTGGAAACGCGCGGCGTGAAACTGTCGGTCAACGACTTCATCATCAAGGCTTCGGCGCTTGCGCTACAGACTGTTCCGGCGGCCAATGGCGTCTGGGCAGGTGATCGGGTGCTTCAGATGAAGGCCTCCGACGTGGCCGTTGCGGTGGCAATCGAGGGTGGGCTATTTACCCCAGTGCTGAAAGACGCCGAGGCCAAAAGCCTTTCTGCTCTTTCCGCCGAAATGAAAGACCTCGCCGCGCGGGCAAAAACGCGCAAACTGGCACCCCAGGAATATATGGGTGGCAGTTTCGCGATTTCAAACCTTGGCATGATGGGTATCGAAAACTTCGATGCCGTGATCAACCCGCCGCACGGTGCCATTCTGGCGGTCGGCGCGGGGATCAAAAAGCCGGTTGTCGAGGGCGACGCGGTGGCAATTGCCACGGTCATGTCGCTCACGCTTTCAGTCGATCACCGAGTCATCGACGGAGCACTTGGTGCCGAACTGCTTGCGGCAATCGTGTGGAACCTCGAAAACCCGATGGCGATGCTGGCCTGACGAGCAGGGGTTCGTCTAAGCAAGAACGCCGGGGCCTTCCCCGGCGTTTTTATTTGCGCAGCAACTGATCCATTTCCGTTCCCGGATGCTCGCACCCCGCCCCACCAACGATGCGCGCAGGTACCCCGGCCACCGTCTTGCAGCACGGCACATCCTCCAGCACCACCGAACCCGCAGCGATGCGCGAATTGTCACCAACGCGAATATTGCCGAGCACCTTCGCCCCGGCGCCGATAAGCACGCCATTGCCAATTTTCGGATGCCGATCCTGTTCCTGCTTGCCGGTCCCGCCCAGCGTCACCGAATGCAGCATGGAAACGTTGTCACCCACCACCGCCGTCTCACCGATAACGATCGAGTGCGCGTGATCGAACATGACCCCGCGCCCGATCCGCGCGGCAGGATGGATATCAACCCCAAACGCCTCCGATGTGCGCATTTGCACAAAGTACGCCATATCCTGCCGCCCCCTGCGCCAAAGCCAATGCCCGATGCGGTAGGCCTGTAGTGCCTGATAGCCTTTGAAAAACAAAATTGGCTGCAGATACCGATGGCACGCAGGGTCGCGGTCTTGCACCGCCACCAGATCAGCGCGCGCCGCTTGGCCGAGGTCAGGCTCGTCCGCGTAGGCTTCGTCGG
Organism: Rhodobacteraceae bacterium UBA6213; assembly: GCA_002421605.1. Lineage (GTDB taxonomy): Bacteria > Pseudomonadota > Alphaproteobacteria > Rhodobacterales > Rhodobacteraceae > UBA6213. Next base: position 268,305 of record DISJ01000008.1, read on the forward strand.
CGAATTCGCGCAGAATCTGTTCGCTCATTTCACCCGAGGCAAGCTTGAGCGAAAAGCGATAGGCAAGCGCGCGCTCGAAACTCGCATGGTGCAAAAGCCCAGAATGGATCAGGCCGCCCAAAAGCGGTTCGTTCTGCACAGCCACTCGCGCCTCATCGCAGATCCGCGACCAGACCGGGTCAACGGCTGCAATTTTTGCCTTCCGCTCGCTCATCTCTCGCCCCACCACGTTACTTCGCAGGAGTCGAGCATAACCAAAGTAATTTGATCGGGAAAGCAGATTTCCCCTCGACTCTGGCCAAAACTCCAATGCCCGCAGCACCCGCATCAGGCAATCGCGGTATGCGCGCGTCGAAAGAAAGGGCTCTGGCAGCAATGGGCCAGTGCACGCCGCACCCGCCAGCGACCCGTTGCCCCAACGCGGGTGCGCACGCCCATAACGCTTGCGATACGCATCCGCGGCGCGCGCTTTTGCCAATAGCGACGCGACTGCGGCATCGCGCGCCTCTGGCGGCAACGGCCAGATCGCACGCGCCGCCGCGGACAGATCGCCGTGGGTAATCTGGCGCATGCTCAAAACATGGGCAGCGATATCTCAATATAGTGCGCCGCAAGGCGAACCGTTCCAGCCGCAAAATCGCCGCCCGTGGCGGTTAACAGCAATGGCTCGGGCCACCAAAAGGTCATCGGCTGCGAAAGCAGCCCCCGTGCCCAGCTTTCTGCGGCAAGCCCGAGCCCTGTGCCGAAACGATCGGGCGTACCAACATTGCCCAGTTGCCAACTTGATAGCGCGCCGGTGATTTCGCTCACCACACGTGCCGAAACCCCGATCACCATCGCATGGCTGGGGATCAATGCAGCGGTTGTAGAGGTGGCGCCCGGCGCAATCGTGTGGTCAACTTCGGCGACACCCACCATGAGCCCCGCGCCATGCGCGCTCATCGTCAACGCGCCCGCCATCCAGTCAGTTCCATCATGTAACGCACTGCGGCCCTCGTCGGCGATAAAGGCGCGCCATCCGGCGGCAGGGCTGGCAAAAACCCAACCGCCATTGGCGCCGATTGCCACCTTTCCCGCCTGCCCGGCCCATTCGTTCACTGACCCTGCTGGAACACCGTAGCATGCGCCATCAACAACGCTTACCGGCGGGGCGGCAACCCCGCGCGAGACCAGTACGAGGTTGACCAGCCCATCAAGTCGCAGCAGCGCCTCGTTTACCGTGACGTGTTTCTGCGCCTGCGCGGCCTGCAGTAGCGGCAGCGCCATCCTTAAAGTCTCAACCATCAATCGTCATCCTTGCGAAAGGTCCGGCGCCGAAGACGTCGGAGAGTTGCGCGACATGAATTTCGTATTCGCTCGCAATACCATCGGCAGCACGCATCGCTGCGGAGTAGACCCACGCGGGCGCATCCGTGAGGTCTTCGCGGCAAATCACCCCATCTTTGACGGCACGCACCAGATAGGTTTCCGCGGCCTCGCCGAGTGGCACCTCGACCCCCGCCCAACTATCGCCGTTAATGCGCGTGCGGCGGACCCAGCTGAAGTGCGCATCGCCCGCCGTCATGCTAAGTCGCAGCTGACATGGCGAATACGGTCGAAGCCCGATACCCTCGAACGCTTCGTGCCGGTGCACATAGGATGCGTCGTCATAACCAAGCATTGCGGCACCAATACGGTAGTGCCGCGCCAGTCCGCGTGCGTTTTGCGACAAATTAATCTGCGAAGGGGCACCGTTCAGCAGCACCACTGTGCTGCCAGCAGGCCAGACTTCGGGCATGATCGCGTCGCTTCCTGCTTGCCCTCGCAGCCGCTCGCTGATTTCCCACACGCCCGGCTCGATAACTGTGGCAGACGCAAACTGCAAAACTTCCCAGTTGCCAGACGTGCCATCCCCTATCGCCATCAGGTTTGCTCCATCCAGCAAACGCGCGCGCGATACCGACTGAAGCGCGCCTCCCGACAACCGCAACCGCAGCGGTGGGCCCAAATCGGGCACACCTGCTCGTGCAGAATACAGCGGCGCAAGCGTGACCGCTGTGATCGCCGCTGATACGATCGTGCGGTTCAAGGCGTAGTCATCGTCTTCCAGCGCCGAATAGACCGCCACCGATCCCGGCCATGGCCGCGCCGACACCGCCAAGTGAGGCGCATGCGCAACCTCATCGCCCCGCAGCAAAGGCAGATCGAGAAACACCGGAAAGACCGGAGCCGGCGCCACAAAAGCGCGCGGCACAGTTTCGCCCTCGGCCTCGTCAGAAGAAACATAGACCGTGGGTTCAACCCGCGTGGCCTCGACCTCCTGCGCTCCGGTCTGCTCTACGCGATCAATGCGAAACCTCCCGCTGGCCTCATCTGTTTCAATTTCGACAATGTCACCCGCGCCGATATCAGCGCGCGACGGCGGCAACGCAAAACGCAACGTGTCACGCGCTACGCGCGCCTCGGCAAGCCAACGTTCTACTGCGCGCCGCCCCTCGGACTGGGTCATCGCCAGCGAAACTTCTGTTTGCGCCGCAGCACCCGAGGTTTCGTCGGGAAAGATCGCTTCTACCGCACGGGTCTCATAATCGCCATCTGCCTCGACATAGTTCAACCGCACACGACCAGCGGTTTCAGCTCGGGCAAGACGCACGGCTTGCAGCCTTGGGTTTTCCCCGATCACGAGTTCTTCGGCGTCGATCCGTTGGTCCACGGCGCCATCGCGCATACGAAAAACGATCAAACCATCCCGCTCAATCGCTTCAAAACCATAGGCGAGCATCAACGGTTGCAGCGCCGCCCGACCCGTTTCGCCGCCGTCCACCCGGTACCCGCGCACAACACCGTAAAGCCCTGAAACATCGTAATCTTTCAGCCCCTGGCTTTCGCAAATCTCTGCCACCACGTTCGCAAGGGGCTGCGCGCTCACCCGTCCGGTAATCCAATGGCCACGCGCGTAGTTTGCGCCGTCCGACCAGACATCACTTTGTGCGGGAAATTGCGGATAAGGGCGCGCATCCCACGCCCAGACATGCGCGCGCCCGGTATCGACCATGCGCCCATCATAGCTTTCAGCCACCGGATTGTTCGCCGGATCGCCCCAAAAATCGGCCATCGCGCGCAGATACTGCATCTGAATCAACTCGTCGCGCCGCCCATCAGAAAAAAACGGAAGCGCCGATTCCGAGCTTTTTGGGTCCAGAAACTTGTTTGGCTGGTTGCTGCCTTTATCCACTGCCGCGCAACCGAACTCGGTAAACCAGATCGGTTTCGACCCCGGCACCCAAGCGCTTGGGCTGGCCTGGCGCACGCCGCCGATACGATCGTGATGCGCGTTTTGCCACCAGCCGCGCAGGTCTTTGACGCGCCAGACCCAAGGCTCATCAAAGGCGCCGTCGGTAATCGGGGTGCGCAATTGTGCCGCGCGGTGTTCAGGTGCGGCGTAATACCAATCAAAGCCCTCGCCACCCGCAATATTCGCCTTCAGATAGTCGATGCTATAGATTGAGCCCCAATCGGAATCCCGATGGTCGTCACCCTCGCGCCAATCGGAAAGCGGCATATAATTGTCGATGCCGACAAAGTCGATGTTCGCATCTGACCAAAGCGGATCGAGGTTGAAATAGAGATCCCCGTCACCCGGATGATAGCCGAAATACTCGCTCCAATCCGCAGCATAGCCGATCTTGCAGTCGTCCCCAAGCACCTCGCGCACCTCCGCCGCAAGTGCACGCAGTTCCGCCACAGCGGGAAAGCCGCCACCAGCGCCGCGCACGCGCGTCAGGCTCACAAGCTCCGAACCGATGCAGAACGCATCAACCCCACCCGCCGCCTTGCAGAGTGCCGCGTAATGCAACACAAAGCGGCGATACGACCATTCTGCGGGTCCGACATAAACAACCTCGCCACTTGCAATCGAGAAATCCGTGGCGCTCGCAGTGCCAAAAAATGTGGCAATCTCGCCATCGGCTGCGGCCGTGCCATCCGACGAACCCGCCTGCCCCGGGGCGTGCGCAAGCGTGATGCGCCCGCGCCACGGCAGCGCCGCTTGCTCGGGTCCGCCCCATGGATCGTCGAGGCCGTTTCTAGCCAACTGATCCATCAGAATGAACGGGTAGAAGACAACTGATACCCCAGCCTCGCGCAGCGCTGTGATCGCCTCAACCACCGAGGCGTCCGCTGCGGTGCCGCCATAGACAGGGCGGCCCTCTAGCTGCGGCACAAGTTCAGCCGCCCCCCGCGCGACACCGCTCACCCGCCACGGCATGGTGACGCCATCGAAATCGCGGCTTTCCACTTTCGGGCGCAGGCGGCACTCCGGCGCGCGCAAGTCATCGCCGAACCAGCTAACCACCAGCGAGACCGAGCCGCAGTTCGGCAGTTCCTCACGCAGCCGCGTCAACGAAACGCTGAAATCCGTTTCGCCGCCCGGGCAATGCTGGTTGGCAGCAACGCTTTCGCCCAACCCATAGTCAAAATGCACGCGCGACGTGGCCAGCGCATATTCGCCACTGCCCGGCAGCAACGCCACACCGCGTACGACACGCGCAAGATCTGGCACATCGTCCTGAAATGCCCCCTGCGCCTGGCGCATCACTTCAAAGCTGAACTGCGGCACCCGGTTGCCAAACTCTGCCAGCGCAAGGTCTTCAAATACCACATAGGCAGTGCCGCGATAGGCAGGTGCCATGCCAACACCCTCTACCGCATCGATTTTCGGGTCGGGAGCTTGGGTCTGCGAACCTGTATAAACGCGCATGCTCAGCCGTTCGGCGGCAATTTCGATGCCGTCTGCCCAAACCCGCCCGACACGCGTGATTTCACCCTCGCAAAGCGCGATCGCAAGGCTGACCGAATAGCTGAACTCTGTGGTAACCGCCTTTGGCGTTCCTTTGCCGCCGCTGCGGGTGGCGGACTCGGCAAAGCGGCTGGCCCAGATCACTTGCCCGGGCAGCCGCATCCGGCCCCAAACCCGCCCAACGGCGGCCCCCTCTGAGGCGCCTGTGATGCGAAAGCGATCAATTCTGCCAACTTCGACAGCCGAGGAACCTTGCCCCAACAGGCGTTGGTCGATCGCACGCCCAAGCGTCGCGCCAACTGCACGCCCGATCACCGCGCCCGAAAGACCAAGCAGCGTTCCGCCAAACCCCGCCCCGGCCGCAGCCCCCGCCGCGGCAAGCAAAATGGTTGCCATCAGATCGCTCCTTCAGGAAATCGAAATCGCGCCGCAATGCGGCGCTGCCACGGCGCAGAAAGCGGGCTTTCGACCACCCCATGCCCGCAATAGGCGTGAATGAACGTGGGCAAGGCACCGATTTCGGCAATGATCCCCAGATGTTTGGCCACCGCACCCGCCCGCATGCGAAACAGCATCACATCGCCCGGCAAGTTCGGGGTGTGCAACGCAAGATCAAGCAAATGCCGCCGCGCGGCACGCCAGAGCCGCTCGTCGCGTGAGGCTTCCGACCAGTCCGCACTATAGCGTGGCACTGGTTCCGGTTCAGCACCATGAACCTCGCGCCACACCCCACGCAATAGCCCCAGGCAATCTGCGCCTGCACCCTTGCTTGAATGCTGGTGAAGGTAAGGCGTGCCAAGCCAACCGCGTGCCGCCACAACCACTTGCGGCCCGATCATTTCCACATACTCGCGCCGTCGTTTACCCCGGCGCGCTGCGGGTAAGAGGTCAACCAGTCTTCGCCTGGAATATGCGGAAAGCCCCTGAAATTTGCCGTGTTGTTAAACTTCAGACGGCAGGTTTCAAACCGCCTGTCACACCCCGCCTCAAGCCGGATCGAGTCGCCAACCCCAACTGCTGCCCGCAACGCCTGCCACAACTCCACCCGGCGCGCGCCACCGGCCAGAAGGCGATCGTTCTTGACCACCCCCACCAACCCCGTAGCGGGCCCGCCAAGCACACGCAACCGCCCCTTCTCGAACAGCCGGTCGGTATATTCGTCCAGTTCAGCAAAGTAGAAAACCCGCGCGTCATTCACGGACTCAACAGAAAGTTCCACCGAATAGCCCGGTGCCGTCAGATCAACTCCACAGCGCGCATCGCCTACCGTCGCCCCGCAACCCGGTTGATAAACCACACCTGCCGCGTTGCCGAATGCTTCAGCCAGTCCTCGTAATTCTGCTGTAAAAGCCCCTTCAGCGCGTGTGATATCGCCAAGATAGCCGCGAAACTGCAATACGCGCTCTGCAGGGTTGGCCCAGTTGACCAGCCATATGCGCACTTCCGCGCCGTCAAATCGCCCCGCAGTAATATCGACCTCGCAGATTGCCTCAGAGGAAAGCGCGCCAATCGCCTCGGCGTTATCCACAGCCAATCCCGTCGTTTGCGCGAGCGCGCTGGCTGTCATGCCACTATCGGGTTGAAAGGTGACGCCATCGAATATCAGGGCGCGGTCGTGGTCGGTAAATCCAAGCGTCACACCGTCGCCACGCTCTACTGCCCAAGCGCGGCAAATCGTGGTGGCACCGCTTTGCAGATGCGCCTTCAAACCTTGGGAAAATGCCATCAGATCCGCACCTCCACCACCGGCACCTGCGGCAGATCACCCGCCTGAAACGATGCTACAGAAACAAGGATTCGGTCCGTATCGAACCGCACCGGCACATCAAACTCGAACCCCGCCGTCACCTGCGCCCCCTCGGGCGGTGCGGCCTCGAAGCTCACGATCCCGGTTTCCAGATTGACCGAGAAATCGACCGCCTCGGCCCGATGATGCCCCTGCACACCAACTTGAACCGTGCCAAGCACCGGCTTGCTGATGGGGCGCGCATAGCCGACGCCGCCCGAGCGATAGGTCTTTTGCAACTGGAACGCGCGCTTAACCCCATCCCCCGCGCCTAGTAGCTGATCGTCATAGGCAACCGCGCGTGATGCTGGGCAAGATTTGTAATCCGCCCAGTCCTTCCATCGAAAACCGTGCAACTGCCCCTGCCGCGCCTCAAAAAATGCCAGCAGCGCCTCTACGTCGTCTAGGCTGCGCAACCCGACACCTGCATCGTAATGGCGGCGCGAATGGGCCCAAGGGGTGTTGCGTTCTTCGAATCCGTTGGCAAGCGCTACAATTTCAGTGCGCCGCTCCGGCCCCCCGACCGATCCGAAACTCAGATTGGCCGGAAAGCGGATCTCGTGAAAAGCCATGCTTGTCTCCTCAGCGATTGCGTTCGCCGCGCGCAAGTACGCGGCTCAGTTGTGTCGCGATCTGGCTTTGGCTGCGGGCAAACCCAGAAACGTCGGGCGTGGCGATGTTCATCACAACATTCACCGCGCGCCCCGACCCCGCCGCCTGCACCCCCAGCCGCCCGTCCGCACCACGCGCCAGCGGCATGATCGCCTCGGGCCCTGCCTCACCCATCAACCCTCGCCCGGATCGCATGGCAAAAGAGGTCGGCGCCGAGACAACGCCCCCCTTGGCAAAGGGCATCACCCGCCCCTGCGCAAAGGTGCCACCTTCGGCAAATGGGAACATCCCGCTCAACAGACCGTTCATGCCATTTGCAATCGCGCCGCCAATCGCGTTTTGCACCGGCTTCATCGCCGCCGCATACACGCTTTCCGTCATCGTGCGCGCGACCTCGCCAAGCGCGTCCGACAACTTCATGCCATCAAAGATAAGCCCGTCGAACGCGCGCCTGAGGCCCTTGCCAATCGAATTGCTCAATGTGCCGACTTCGCGGTTTGTTAATGTCATGCTGTCCCGCATCCGCCCTAGTTCAGCGTTGAACGCCGCCGCCAAAGTCTCGGCGCCGCCCAGACTGCGTTCCAGCGACGCCGCTTGCTGTCCCAGCCCGTCAAGCCCGTCCACCTCGATCATCGTGTGATCCTTTCACCTTGTCCGGCCACGCCGCCGCCAACTCGTCCAGTCGCGCGCGGGTCAGCGGCGCTCTCGCTGCCGCGTCTCCAATCATCATCGCAAGCTCTGCCGGGGTCAGGCGCCAGAACTCTCGGGGCTGCAAGCCAAGCCCTTGCAGCCCCACCCGCATTAGGCCCGGCCAGTCGAGCCCGCTCATTTCGCCCTCGGCACCGCAAAAGCTCGCGCTAACAGCTCGGCCGCCACGCGCGCTGCTTCAACCGGGCCGCCACCAATTTCGACGGTGCGCAAGTCTTCGCCCTCACCCTGCCAGCCCCCGCCGCGCAATCCCGCCACCAGCAGCGCCAGCACGTCGCGGGTTGAAAACCGCCCCGCCTCGAACCGCTCGACCAGATCGATCAGGCTACCCGCCGCCAGCGCTGCCTCCAATTCGGCCAGCGCACCAAGCGTCAGCTTTGCCACATGGCGCCGCCCGTCGAGCCATACTGCCACTTCGCCAGCCCAAGGGTTCGCCATCAGAGCGCCGTGAATGTCAGCACCCCGGCCGACGCCATGCTGACCTCGTAGGTCGCCTCGCCATTGTGGCTGCCGGCGTATTCAACTGCGGTAATCATGAATGGCCCTTGAACAATTCCGAAAGCTGGGATGATGACCTGAAACTCCGGCACCTCGCCGTCGAAAAAGATCTGCCGCGCGTGCTCGTCGGTGTCGGCATCCTTGAACACGCCAGAGCCAGAAATTGCCGCCGATTTTACGCCCGCACCTGCCAGCAGCTCCCGCCAACCGCCCTGGCTTTCAAGGCTGGTCACATCGACCGTTTCCGCATTAAAACTGATCCGCGTAGCCCTTAGCCCCGCGATCGTCTCAAACTGCCCGCCACCGGTCAGATCAAGCTTGATCAGAAGGTCCTTACCGTTCTGTGCCGCCATGGTTTTTCTCCGATTGATGCAGAAAGGGCCTGCCGGTCGCACCGGCTCGAAGGCCAGATGAGCGCGCCGGTCAGAATTCGACTCGCGCCCGGAATGTCAGATCGATGCGCCGCGTCTCGCCGGTTTCGACCCGGCGCGCGCGCGCTCGCAAAAACCACAGTCCCACCAGGTGACCGCGCGCCAGTACCAGCGATGCATCCGCCAGCGCGTCTGAAACCGCTGCCGCCACCGTCTTTGCCGCTTGGAACCCGGCGGCATCGGTAATGACCGACACCACAAAGTCATGCTCGGCCCCGCCGCCCGTAGCGTCCGAGGCGTCGCGTACATCTTCCGGCCCAAGGCTGACAAACGTGCCCGTCACCGTGCCCGGTGGAACTGCGTCGTAAATGGCGTCTCCCACCAACGCGTAAAGCGCGCTCGAGGCGCGCAGGCGTTGATAGACGGCCGCCTGCAAGGCTGCCGCAGTCGCATAGCTCATGCAACGACCTCCTCTTGCGCAAAGCAGGTCAGATAGAGCCCCGCCCGGTCGGCTTCACTGACTGCAAGAATGCGAAATACGCGGCTGCCCTCGCGCAGCCGTTGCTCGGGGCGTGGTCGGCTCGGGCTGCCAACGGGTGCTGCGCGCACCGTGATGCGATAGGGCACCGTGGCGAGTGTCACAAATTCACCCGCGCGCTCGCGCCCGGTGCCGGGTTTTACATCGCCCCAAAGCGTGCCAAGCGCGACCCAATTCAGCGCATGCCCACCCGCGCCGTCGGCCTCGCGCTCGGCCTGCTCCAGCACCAGGGCCCGATCAAGGCGCGGCGCGCTCATGCCCGCCCCCCGAGCACACGCACCGTTCGCCAAGGCTCGATCAGCGCCATCACCCCAAAGGGAATTGCTTGCGCCCCACCGATACCTTCGTGGCGCAACTCATAATATTGCGCTGCCAGCAAAAACACTGCCTGCGCCAGATCGACTGGCAGATCACTCCAGGCAGGCCCGAACCCGGCGGTAAAGTCGATCTCGGCGCGCCCATCACTTGGCACGCCCGGCAGGCAACCGCCGATCGCTTGCAGACGCGGGCGGCTGATATCGGGCACCAATCGATAGCGCGTCGGTGCCACTACCAACGCGAACCCCGCTGCATCGCGCAATCGCACCTCACCGATCGCGCTCACCGGGGCCACCGGCAACGGTTGCGCCCGCTCCTCACGCCAGCCTTCAAGTGTCACCATGAATTCGTGCTGCATCAGCACCTTGGCCGTGCGCATCTCGATGGCCGCAATCGCGGCGCGAAGATACGCCAAAAGCGCCGCATCGCCTGCGCCAAGGTCGGCAAAACCGGTGCCCAGCCGCAAATGGTCACGAAACTCTGCAATCGGCAAAGCCTCGGGGGGCACCACCGTCTTTTCGATCAGCATCATGGAAGTCTCCGCAAAAGGTGCCCCTGCGGGCAAAAGCGGGCGCGGGCCGCCCGCCGTCGCTCGGACGGAGGGAGCAGCTAGACGACAACGAGCATACGCCCGCGCCCGCACTAGGGGGCGCCCTGCGCCCCCGCGCGCGCCATTACGACGCGGCGAACTTCAGCAGCTTGATCGCGGCAAAATCACTGACATCGCCGCCGACACGCTTAGAGGCGTAGAACAGCACATGCGGCTTGGCCGAGAACGGGTCCCGCAACACACGAAGGTCGGGGCGCTCGGCAACGGTGTATCCGTATTTGAAATCGCCAAAGGCCATCGCATAGGTGCCCGAAGCGATGTCCGGCATGTCTTCCGCGATCAGCACCGGATAGCCCATCAGCCGCGAGGGCTCGCCCGCCTGCAGACTGTCGCTCCACAAGAAGCGCCCGTCCGCGTCCTTCATCTTGCGCACTGCACCCGCGGTTTTCGAGTTCATCACGAAGGCGCCATTCGCGCGGTATTCAGCGTCGAGCGAATAGACCAGATCAACGATCGCATCCGATGCGTTGAGCGTGGCAAAATCGCCGTTATTGCCGGTGGCGACATACCCTAGGCTGCCCCAGGCCCAACTGTGGTTCGCTACTTTCGTGTGGGTCAGAAAACCCTTGGGCTTGTCAACTCCGTCGCCCGAAACAAACGCCGCCGCTTCGGCGCGCGCAAATTTGTCGGCGATGCGCTGCGCAAGCCAGCCTTCAATGTTAAAGGCGCTGTCGTCCAGCAGCCGCTGGCTTGCTTTGGGCATGGCGCTCAGCTCGTGCAGCGCAATCGAGATGCGGTCGATCTGCGGTGTGCCGGTTTCCGTCAGCGCCGTAGTTTCCGATGCCCAGCCCGAACCCATTTCGCTATGATCCACCAGCACATCGTAGGTGGTCGCCTCGACATTCACCACATTGGCAATTTGGCGGATCGAGGCTGTGGCTTTCAGCACACCGCGGATCGCGTCCGAGGTTTGTGGGTCCACCAGATAGCCGCCCTCAGCGGCAACTGCGGTATTGAGCGCCTTGCCTTCCAGCATAAGCCCGCGCAGCCCGTCATCATCACCCGACCGCAGATAGGCGGCAAAGGCTTTTTGGTGCGGCGCTTCCTCCTGCGCGGCCGCGGAAAGGGCATGGCGCCCGCTCGTCATCGATTTTGCATGCAGCATGGTCAGTCGCTCTTCCTGTTGTTGCAACCTTGTCTTCACGTCATCCTGAAAGCTTCTGATCTCGTTCAGGAATCCGGCCAGCGCGGTTTTCACCTCAGCCACCGGTGCCGGGCCGTCGGGCATACCCGTTGCGGCCCGAGCCTTGCTCTCGGTCTTCATCATCACTCCACCTGTTGATAGGGTTGAGGGGATCGGCGCGCCCTAGCGGTCCGCCAGCACTTTAGTCGCCTCGCCAAGCGCCGCGACCAGATCGCGCAAATCGTACGCCTCAGGCGCATCGCCCTTGGCACCGACCCGCGCCTCGTTAAGCATCGGAAAAGTCACCACCGAGACCTCCCAAAGCTCCAATTCCGCAAGCAACCGTTGGCCTTTTGCGTTCTTTTCGGCCGCAACCGTGCGGTAGCCGATCGACAAACCATCAATCGCCCCCGCAGCAATCAGCGCCGCCGCTTCGCGCGCGCGGTCAATTTCGGGCAGTAGCCGCCCCTTGACCCAAAGCCCCCGCGCGTCTTCACGGATCTCGTCCCAAACGCCAATCGGCTGCGCCGGATCGTGCTGCCAAAGCATCTTCACGCTTGCGCCCTTTGCAGCAAGGCGCTTCAGTCCCGCGCCATAGGCGCCCGCCAGCACCACATCGCCCCCCTGATCGGCAATGCCGAACAGCGAGGCATAGCCCGAAATCACCGAACCGTCGGTCACATTGACCTTGTCACCCAACCGGGTGAATTTCTGCTCCAGCCCGTAATCTTCTGTCATCATGCAAAAATCCTCACTTCGGGCCCCATGAAAGCACCCCTTGAACCGCCTGCGTCAGAATTACGGCCACTACGCCGTACACCGTCATCCAAAGTCGCTTTTCCAATCCGCCGATCATCTGTTCGATCCGCTCAAGCCGCTTTTCAACCTGCCCGAACTGCAATTCCATGATCCGCTCGGTTGCCTCAAACCGCTGTTCGTGCACTTCGAACGGCGCCTTGAGATAGCGCGAGCCTGCCTCGCCCATCCCTTACGCCTCCGCCAGCGGCGGCAGCCCCAGCAAAGCGCGTTTTTCGGCGTCTGAAAGAAACTGGGCCGCACCGATCCGCTGCCATTGCTGGTCGCGTTCGGCCGCCAGCGCGGGGATCTGGTCAAGGTCAGGCCGCAGCTCGATTGCCGCGCCCAGATGGTGCGAAAGCCAGTAGGCAATCGCGGCCGAAACTCGCGTTGCCAGCGGCAGGACCGTCAGGCGGTAAAAGGCCCGGTGCGCCTCCTGATAATTGGCATAGGTCGCATCGCCCGGTATGCCCAACAGCATCGGCGGCACCCCGAATGCCACTGCAATTTCGCGCGCTGCCGCCTGCTTGGTCGAATGAAACTCCATGTCCGATGGGCTGAACCCCATTGGTTTCCAGTCAAGCCCACCTTCCAGAAGCATAGGCCGCCCGGCGTTGCGCGCCCCTTGATGATGCGACTCCATCTCGCTCACCAACCTGTCATACTGGTCTGGGCTCAGCGCCCCTTGCCCGTCGGCCCCTTTGTAGATGATCGCCCCCGAAGGCCGCGCCGCATTGTCCAGCAGCGCCTTTGACCAGCTTGATGCGGCGTTGTGCACATCTACCGCCACCGCCGCCGCCTGCATCGGTGAAAGCCCGTAGTGGTCATCTTGGGGATGAAACGCCTTGATGTGGCAAATCGGGTCAGGGTGGCCTGACATATCAAAGCGATGCGTGCGCCCGCCCACCGTGTAGTCATAGGCGACCGGCCAGCCATCTGCGCCCGGCACGATGCTCATACGATCCGAGCGCAGCACGTGCAGCTCGCCTGGCAACCCCTGCTCGCGCACCACAGCCTCGACATAGCCATTACCCGAAAGCAGGATTTGCCCGTAAAGCGCCTCGAACAACTCGGCGCGCCCCTGCCCCGGATTGGGGCGGCGCATAAGGTCGATCACTGGATGCGCGTCATAGCGCCGCTCGGCATCCTGGCAAACCAACGGCAGCGCCGCCCCCGCCTCTGCAATCAGCTTCACGCAACGAAACCCGATCGGGTTGCCGCTAAAGCCTAGCCGCGTCATGCTACCCACATCGCGCGCCGACCAGATCGCGCCGCTGCGCGCGGTGCCCGAAGCCATCGAAATCACGCGCCCCGTTGCCGAGGCTTTCTGCTCGGGCACCGCCACTGCTCCACCGCGGCCGCGGCGAAAAAAATGCATCACCATCTCATGCTCCTGTCTGCCATGCCACCGCGCCACTTTGTCTAAGCGCAGCAAAAAGGCCGGGTTGCCCCTGCCTTTCACACCGGCCCAAGGGTCGCAGACCCCCGCGCCCCATCATTCCCCAAATCCCGCCGCCCGCGGCACTGCCGCTACAGGCCGCGCACCCGCGGGTTGCGGCGCACCGCGGCCGGCTCAAGGATCAGCTCGTGCAATGCCCAGACCAGTGCGTCGAGGCGGTCCGGGCTGCCACGTCCCTGAAAGCCTTGCGCGGTCATCTGGCACATCTGATCTTCCAGCTTGCCCAAGCCGCGCAGGTGCCGCACCCGCCCTTGTTCATATAGCGCCGCGGCCGGTTCTGCCCGCATTCCCTTGCCACGCCCCGCCACCAGCTTGCGGTAAGGCACCAGTGGCGCCACCTGGCGCAACACCGCCTCAACCAGATCGCCACCCTGGTTGACTTCGGCCACCAACCTCTCGCCGCCATGGCGCTCCAACGCGGCCACGGCTGCGGTGGCCCATTGCACGGGCGACGCACCCTGTACACTCGCGTCTTCCAGCACATAGGCGCGCCAATTCTGCACAGGCCCCTGCGTAACCGCCCCCACCACCACGATCCCACAGGTGTCAGAGCTATTGCTGGCCGTCACCGCCGGGTCCACCGCCACCACAATCCGGTCAAGCGGCGGCGCCTCGCTCACGCGCAAGGCTTCAAGGGCAGCACCAGACCAAAGCGCACCCGGAACCTCTTCAACCAACAATCCTTCCAGCTCTTGCTGACCCTGCCGTGTGCCCCCATAGCGCGCCGTGACTTCATCCAGAAACGACGCCGCCAGATAGGCGCGGTTTGCCTCGGTCGGCGCGTGTGTCACCACGGTCGATGGGTTGTTCAGGATCGATTTCAACACGTGCACATTGCGCGGCGTGGTGGTGACAACTTGCTGTGGATGTTCCCCCAGCCGCAGCGCAAATTGCAGCATGTCCCAAGCGTCTTCGGCATGCTTCCACTTAGCCAGCTCATCCACCCATGCAGCATCGAACTGCGGCCCGCGCAGACTCTCGGGCTCATGCGCCGAAAACACCTGCGCCACTGCGCCGTTGGGCCAGACCAGCCGCTTGCGCCCCGCTTCCCAGTCCGGTCGGCGGTCGGGGGGCGAACAAGCCAGAATCCCGCTTTCACCAAACACCATCACTTCGCGCGCCTGATCGTAGGTTTCGCCCACAAGCGCCACACGCCGCGCCCGCCCCCCATCAAGCGGGCGCGCGCCCTCCACTTGGGCGCGCACCCATTCCGCCCCCGCGCGGGTCTTGCCTGCGCCGCGCCCACCCATGATCACCCAGCTTTTCCACGCACCCTCGGGGGCGATCTGATGTGGCAACGCCCAGAAGTCGAATACCCAAGGCAGGGCCAACAACGCATTGTCGCTCAACCCCGCCAGAAACTCGTCAACCTCCTCCGGCTGCGCGCAGGCGAGCCAGGCGGCGCCCGATCTCATCTCTCGCGGCGTCGAAGTCGATGGCGTAATCTCGCACGACCCCGGCAATATTTTTGCGGAGTTTTTCAACCCTGGTCCTTTCATCCATTACCATCTGCAAAGCCGCCCGAAGGTCTTTCACCGCCTGCATGGCGGTTTTGACCTCGTCTGCCTTGCCTAGTCTGATGCCCTGAAGTGCGGCGGTCAGTTCAACCGCCACCTCCCGGTACAACACCTCAGTCTCCGCGATCAGGTCCGCCGGAGCCGCTTCCTCGCCCGAGAAAGTCTCTGTCATCTGTTGCTGCGCCCGCCTCTCATGCCAAGTTCCGCACGAGCGAAATGAAAAAGCGGCGCCGGGTTGCCCCGTGCCGCTTGCCCACTTCTCCTAGCATGTCGTATTTCTACTTTAAGGCGTGCGCAAAGTCAAGTTAAAAATCCTCGGTTGAGTACGTGAAGCGTTCGCAACATTAGGTTTTCATTAACAAAACCCCGCTGGAACTCGCTCGTCCCTTGTTTTTTCGGCGGTTCTAGGGCGCGTTGAATTCGCATCCCATTGCGGTCGCCGCCTCGGCAAAACTCTCGGGTCCGCGATACCTGCCCAGCGCCTTGCTCTGCAACGCCCCGTCAACCCAGCGCGTCGCCATTACCTTCGCCCACCCCGAATCGGCGGTCAGCATCACTGGCCCGTCGGCACAGGCCGCAATACCCCCTTCAAGCACGCCCGATCGATACTGATGGCTGGGCAATCCTGAAGCCTGCGCCAGAACCACCAATCCTTGCGGATCAAAACGCACCACGCTCAGCACCGCATCAAGATGCGGGCGCAGCACATAGGCAAACTCCAAGCGGTCATCACCGTCAACGTCCAGCGCGCCCAGTGGCGCCAGCCAGCGATGCGTGGTGCCGATAAACGGTCCCGCCGCAATCCGCCCGTCCGGCCCCCAAATCGCCAGACGCGCGCCTTTGGCGACATCACTTTCAACCACCACCGCCTCTGCCACTCCGTCGCCGGTCAGATCCGCCAGCCGCGGCGCGACATCTTCGAACACCATCTCCTCGGGCAGCCCAAAGCGGCGCTCGCCGCCACTGTCCAGAACCAACACCAGTTCCGCCCACTCGCCCCCCGCCAGCGCACCATGGCCATAGCGCGCGCTCGCTGCCTCGTAATGTGCTGAGCCAATCGATTCGCCCGATGCTGGCGCTGCAATAATCGCTAGCACCAGCACTAGACGCGCCATCAGATCTGCTTTTCAGGAATGTTCACTACCAGCCCTTCAAGCGCCTCTGTTACCTTGATCTGGCACGTCAGGCGCGAAAGTTTCGGGTCGGTCTTGTATGCGAAGTCGAGCATGTCCTCTTCCATCGCATCTCTCTTGGGCAACCGGTCAACCCACGCAGGATCGATATAGACGTGGCAGGTCGAACAGGCGCAGGCGCCGCCGCAATCCGCATCGATTCCGGGCACGCCATTGTCGCGCGCGCCCTCCATAACGGTCTTGCCCGGTTTTACCTGCACGTCGTGCCGCTTGCCGTTGAATTCTACGTAAGTAATCAGTGCCATATCAGCCGCTTTCCAAAATCGGCGGCCTCTGCCGCCTGCCTTCCCCCAAAAGACTTAGGCGCATCAGCGCGGCATTGCCAGATGCAGTGGTTGGGCAATTGGCGCAAGTGGGCTTTCGGGCACATCAAGGTTCCGTTAGTGTCGCAAAAACTGTGCTCGCAGGAAATTCGATCCCATGTCCCGCGCCCTTGCCTTCGCCGTTTGTATGCTTTCTCTGGCCTCCTGCGCGCCCACCGTGCCGCTGCCTGTGACAGACGCATCGCCAACACTGGCCAGTGAAGTGCTGCTGCGCGCGCCCAGCGCCGCCGAGGGCGCCTGCTGGGGCACCCAAGTCCGTCCAGCTATAATCGAAACCGTCACCGAGCAGGTGCTGGTCCGCCCCGAACAGCGCGACCCCGCAACCGGTGTTGTGCATTCGCCGGCGGCTTTTCGAACCGAAACCCGGCAGGAAATCGTCTCAGAGCGAACGCCGATCTGGTTCCGCACGCCTTGCGCTGATGTGCTAACGCCGGATTTTGTCTCTGCGCTGCAACGCGCACTGCGGGCGCGCGGCTATTTCCATGGCTTTATCACCGGCGAGCTTGACAGCCCGACGGCGCGGGCGATCAGCGCGTATCAGTCCCCGCGCGGCCTGCCTAGCAGCACCTTGGCGCTGGCAACCGCACGCGAGTTGGGCCTGATCGCGGTCGAGTTGAATCGCTGAAATATAAAGGGCGCCCAAGGGGCGCCCTTTCAGCGTTTCTTGCTTTTGCCTTACGGCGTCGGCAGCGCCACAAACCGCGGCTCGCCATCGCGCCGGATCAGCAGCAGGACCGATTTGCGCCCCGCATCGCTTGCTTCTTTGATGCGCGCATCAAGGTCGCTCATGCTGCTCACCGGTTGCTGGCCAGCTTCGGTGATAACGTCACCAGCGCGCAAACCGCGCTTCCAGGCTTCGCTGTCGGTCGCGACTTCGGTGATGACCAACCCTTCGGTTCCGTCGGGCAAGCCAAGCGTGTTCGCCGTTTGCGGCGTCACCGGCTCAAGCGTCATGCCCAGCAGGCTACGTATGACTGGTTGCGGCGCGCTCGTGCTTTCGCTTTCGCCCTCGGCCAGCTCGCGTTGCCCCAGCGTGACCATCAGCTTCATTTCGTCGCCGTTACGCAGCAACACCACTTCTACCGCTTCGCCAACCGGCGCGTCAGCCACACGGCGCACCAGATCGCGGCTATTGCGCACGTCGCCACCATCGAAGCTGGTGATGATGTCACCGGCCTTGATCCCGGCATCAAGCGACGGCCCGGTTGGAACGTCTGTTACCATTGCGCCTCGCGCATTGCTCAGCGCCATCGCCTCGGCCATGTCGGGGGTGATGTCTTGAATCTTCACGCCCAGCCAGCCGCGCCGCGTTGCGCCAAACTCTTGCAACTGCCCGACCACCTTGGAAACCACGTTCGAAGCCATCGAGAAGCCGATCCCGATCGAACCGCCATTGGGCGAAAGGATCGCCGTGTTGACGCCGATCACCTCACCGTCGAGGTTGAACAGCGGCCCACCCGAGTTTCCCCGGTTGATCGCGGCGTCCGTCTGCAGATAGTCGTCATAGGTGCCGCTCAGTTCGCGGTTACGCGCCGAAACGATCCCGGCGGAAACCGAAAAGCCTTGGCCTAGCGGGTTACCCACTGCCAGCACCCAGTCACCAACCCGCATCACGTCGCTATCGCCAAACGTGACAAAGGGCAGCGGCTCGTCAGAGACCACCTTGAGCACGGCAATGTCGGTTTTCGGATCAGTACCCACCAAGGTCGCAGCGCGCCGCTCACCCGAGAAGAACTCAATCTCGATCTGATCCGCGTCCTCGATCACGTGGTTGTTCGTCACGATGTAACCATCGGCCGAAACCACAAAGCCTGAACCCAGCGCGTTCGACTCCTGCGGCGCACCCTGACCGTTCTGCCCGTTGAAATCCTTGAACAGGTCGCCAAAAGGCGAACCATCGGGAAACATCGGGCTGCCGTCGATCGGCGCGGCGACCGTGGTTGTGGTCGTGATATTGACCACGGCTGGGCTTACCTTTTCGGCCAGATCGGCAAAACTGTCGGGCGCAGCCGCGGCGATCTTTGGCGCTACTGCGCCAAATGCCACCGCAACCGATAGCAGGATGACTGGAAACAGCCCCTTGCGCATCCGCGCGGTTGGCGCGTCGGCAGAAAGCGTTGACGTCATTGCATTCATTGCGTTCACCTCGTGAAAATCCAAACGACCCGGCGGCACCCCGGGTGCACCTTGTGTGTTTCACTTAGGTAGGGGCGTTGGCAAATAAAAGTGCGTCGCGCCTGCTCAAGCCTATGTGATGTGGCTTAGTGTCTCAGCCACCAAGCCATCGCGCAAGCCAGATCAGCAGCACGCCCACCGACAGCGCCGCCAGCCCCAGCGACCGGCGCTGTTCCGCCGATAATGCCGCAAGCATCGCTAAGGCCGCCTGAATGCGCGAAGGGGCCAGCGCAAGCGCCAGCCCCTCCACCGTCAGCACCAAACCGATCCCCCAAAGGATCGCCGCAGTCATTCCGCCTTATCCGTACGCAGATAGTCGAAGAACACCGAGTCAGGCTGCATCACGATCGACGAGTTGTCCGGTTGCAGTGCGCGCTCATACGAGGTGAGCGAGCGGGTAAAGGCAAAGAACTCGGGGTCGCGCCCAAAAGCGTCGGCATAGATCCCGTTGCGCTCGGCGTCCGCCTCACCACGAATGATCTCGGCCTGCTTGCGCGCCTCGGACGTCAGCTCGATCACCGTGCGGTCCGCGCTGGCACGCACCCTCTGAGCCGCCTCGCCACCGCGCGCGATCTCGTCTGCGGCCTCACGTTCGCGTTCGGCACGCATCCGCGCGTAGGTCGCGCTCAGGTTCTGCTCGGGCAGGTCGGTGCGCGTAAGGCGCACGTCAATCACATCCACCCCAAGCGCTTCCGCCTCTGCTTTGGCGAGGTCGCGGATATGGTTCATCAACGCGGTGCGGTCATTCGACAGCACACTGGTCGATGGCACCGTACCCATCGTGTCGCGGATCACCTTCACGATGATGCTCTCAAGCCGGTTCTGTGCCAGTTGCACCCCTTGAGAGCCCACCGCTTGGCGGAACTTGACCACATCGACAATGCGCCAGCGCGCAAAGGCGTCCACGACCAAACGGCGGTCATCGGCCGGAGTCACTTCCAACGGCGGGGTGAACAGGCTGAGAATGCGGTCGTCATAGCGCACCACGGTCTGAATGAAGGGCACCTTGAAGGCCAGCCCCGCTTGTTCCTTGACCGCCACCACGCCGCCAAACTGCAGCACCAGCGCCTTTTCGCGCTCGTCAACAAAGAATACCGACGAAAGCCCCAAGGCCACTACCACCGCCGCAGCGGGGATCCATATGCGTGTACTTATCATCAGTTGGTCCCCCCAGTGCGGTTGAGCTCATTCAGCGGCAGATAGGGAACCACCCCACCGGCCTCGCCCGACACCCCGTCAAGGATCACCTTGTTCATGCCTCCAAAGACTTTTTCCATCGTTTCCAAATACATCCGCCGCCGTGTAACCTCGGGCGCCTTGATGTATTCGTCATAGACCGCAATGAAGCGGCTGGTTTCGCCCAAGGCATCGTTGACCACCTGCGCGCGGTAACCTTCGGCCTCTTCACCCAATCGGGCCGCGTCGCCACGTGCGCCTGCGGTCACGGTGTTGGCGTAGGCGTCGGCCTCTTTCTCAAGGCGGTCGCGCTCTTGCTGCGCGGCTTGCACTTGACGGAAGCTGTCGATCACCTCGCGCGGCGGGTCCGCGCGGTCCAGGTTAACACGCACGACATTGATGCCAGCGTCGTAGCTGTTGAGCGTATTTTGCATCGCCGCTAATAGATCGTTACCGATCGAGCCGCGGTCACGGTTGAGAATGGGCGCAAGCTCGCTGCGCGCGATAATGTCGCGCATCGCACTTTCCGCTACAGCGCGAATTGTGCCTTCGGGGTCTGCAAGGTTGAACAGAAACTTGTCCGGTTCGGTCACGTTCCAGACCACCTGAAACTCGATATCGACGATGTTCTGGTCGCGCGTCAACATCAACCCGCTGTCCAGCACCCCGCCCACGCCGGTGCCGATATTGGTGCTACGTTCGCCCGTCACCTGCACGATTTCGGCGCGCACGACTGGCCAGGGCGCAAAGTTCAGCCCCGGATTTCCGATCGCGCTAAGCTCGCCGAACATCAATTCGATCGAGCGTTCTTCGGGCTTGACCGTGTAGAATGAGGCATAGGCCCATACCGCCACCAGCGCCAGCACCGCCAGCCCCAAGGTGCCACGCGTGAAGGCCGGGCCCGCGGATTGCCCGCCACCTCCGCCATTACGCCGCCCGCCGCGACCGCCCATAAGCACCCGCAACTGCTCGGTGCCTTTCTTCATGATCTCTTCGATCTCGGGGATAGGCGCGCCTTCTCCGGGCCTGCGCCCCGGCTTGCGGTCGCCATCGCGGTCGTCGTCACCGTTGCCGCCGCCGCCGCCCCAGGGTCCACCGTTGCTCATTAATTCCTCACCTTCCGTCATTCCGGCCTTATCCCAAACTGGGGCAAGACCCGTGAAAATCAACCCGTCCGCACTGGTTTTCGCAGTGTCACAAGCTCTTCCGCCATGCTCGGGTGTAGTGCGCAGGTGCGATCAAAGTCTTCCTTGGTCGCACCCATCTTGATGGCAATCGCCACCATCTGGATCATCTCGCCCGCCTCGGGGGCCACAATATGGCACCCCAGAACCTTGCGCGTTTCCGCCGAAACCACCAGCTTCATCAAGACCTTGTGGTTACGGGCTGCAAACGCGCTGCGCATCGGGCGAAAACTTGTAGCGTAAATCTCGATCGGCCCGATCCTGCGCGCATCCTCCTCGGTCAACCCGACTGTGCCCAATTCGCAAGGCAGGGTAAAGACAGCACTGGGCACCAGATCGTGGTCGGCCTGACGTGGCTTTCCGCCAAAAATCGTGTCCGCAAAGGCGTGCCCCTCGCGGATTGCCACCGGAGTCAGGTTAATGCGATCAGTCACATCACCCACCGCGTGGATGGTCGGCACCGAGCTTTGGCTCCAGTCATCAACCACGATCTCGCCTTTGCGCCCAAGCGTTACCCCGGCGGCTTCCAGCCCCATCCCCGCAGTATTAGGCACGCGCCCTGTGGCGTAAACAACGGCATCAAACTCTGCCTCAGAACCGTCGAGCCCGCGCACCTTCAAGCCGCCCGCCACCTTTTCAATGGCCGCAACATCCGCATCCAGCTGCAAGTCAACTCCGGCTTCGACAAGCATATGCGCCATATGCGCGCGCGCCTCGTCGTCAAAGCCGCGCAAAATCTGCACGCTGCGATAATACTGCGTGACCTTCACACCCAACCCATTGAGAATAGATGCGAATTCGCAGGCAATAAAACCGCCGCCGACGATCAGCACCCGCGCCGGTAGCGCCTCGAGCTTGAAGATATCGTTCGAGGTCAGTACATGCTCGGCACCCGGAAATTCTGGCACGAAGGGCCGCCCACCGGTCGCCACCAGAATGTGCCGTGCCGTGATGCGCTCACCGGTTGCCAATCGCACGGTCTGCGAATCTTCGATCATCGCGCGCGTGTTGTGCACCCTCACCTCGGCACTGCGAAGCCCGCCCCGATAGGCTGCCTCAAGCCGATCAAGCTCGGCATCTAACCGCGCGCGAAACGCCGACCAGTCAAACGCCCCGACACTCGCCTGCCAGCCATAGGCGCGCGCTTCTTCCATCGCCGCCGGAAAGCTCGATGCGAAGACCATCAGCTTTTTGGGCACACAGCCGCGGATAACGCAGGTGCCGCCCATCCGGTATTCTTCGGCCAGTGCGACCCTTGCGCCATGCTCGCCCGCCGCAATGCGCGCCGCGCGCACACCGCCCGAACCGCCGCCGATCACAAACAGATCGACATCGAAAGGTTTCATTCGCCCATCTCCGAGAACAGGTTTTCGCTTTCGACAAAATCGATCCGGTCATGCACGACCGTGCCTTCGTTGATATCGCGGATTTCGATGCGCCCGTCGCCTTGGCCGATGATGACCACATCGCAAATATCGATGAACAGCCCATTCTCGACCACCCCGGGGATCTGGTTCAACACCAAACCCAGTTGTCGCGCGTTACCGATGCGGCTGAGGTGCAGATCGACGATATAATTGCCCTCGTCGGTGATAAACGGCTTTTGCCCGTTAAGCCGCAGCGACGTGGTGCGCCCCAGCACGTCCATGCTGACCAGCGTTTCCTCAATCAGCGCACGGCTTGTCTGCCAGCCAAACGGGATCACCTCGACCGGTAATGGAAACGCGCCAAGCTGCATCACTTCCTTGGCCGCATCGGCGATCACGATCATCTGGTCTGACGCTGTCGCCACAATCTTTTCGCGCAAAAGCGCGCCGCCCCCGCCCTTGATCAGGTTAAGGTGGGTGTCAAACTCGTCAGTGCCATCAATCGTAAGGTCCAGCCATTTCGCCTCATCAAGGTCGATGATCTCGATGCCCACCTGCCGCGCCAGATCGGCCGTGCGTGCCGAAGTCGCAACCCCGCGAATGCGCAAACCCTCTTCGCGTACCATGTCACCAAGGCAGCGCACCATCCACGCCGCGGTGGAACCGGTTCCAAGCCCGACCTTCATGCCATCCTCGACATATTCGACGGCGCGGCGCGCGGCGGCAAATTTGGCTTTGTCGATAGGCGAAAGTTCTGCGGCCATGGGTAGGGCTCCTCGTGCGGTTGCAAAGCTTATAGGCAATCGCGCACCCGCGTGCGAGACCGAATGTAGCGCCTTGCACTCCCCTGTCGCACGCGGTGCGCAAAATGCGCGGCGCGCGTCGTATTCCTACCTTGCGCGCGCTGCGCAGTCGGGCACTCTGAGCGCCGGGGGGCCAAAGGGGGCTATATGTTTCTGAGCGTGTTCGATCTGTTCAAAGTGGGCGTGGGTCCGTCATCCTCCCATACCATGGGGCCGATGGTGGCGGCGGCACGCTTTCTGGCAAGTTTGCGCGCCTCGCCGTTTCAGCCCCACGGGCTGCGCGCCAGCCTGCACGGCTCGCTGGCCTTTACCGGCAAGGGCCACGCGAGTGACCGCGCCACCATTCTCGGGCTCGCAGGTATCGCGCCCGATACCTATGACGCCGCGGTTGCCGAGGCCGTGCTTGCCGCCAATCGCGAAACTTTAACGCTTTCGCCGCCCGGCCTGCCATCGCTGCGCTTTGATCCAGCGCGCGATCTGATCTTTGACTATGGCGCGCCACTGGCGGGCCATGCCAACGGCATGATCCTGTCTGCGACCGACGCCGAAGGCGACGTGATCCTGCAAGAGACCTATTATTCGATCGGCGGTGGATTTGTGCTGACCGCAGCCGAGGCCGAAGCAGTCACTGCCGCCGAACTCGATTCGCCCTCGCCCGTGCCCTATCCGTTTCGCAACGCCGCCGAAATGCTCACGATGGCGCGTGCCTCGAACCTTACGATTGCCGCAATGAAACGCGCCAACGAGCGCTTGTTTCGATCCGAGGTCAAAATCGACGATGGCCTTGCCCGCATCTGGGACGTGATGAACGCCTGCCTCGAGCGCGGACTAGCGGCCGAAGGCACCCTGCCCGGCGGCCTCAAGGTCAAGCGCCGCGCCCATGCAATTTTTCAAAGCCTGCTGGCCGAACGCGGCCTCAACCAGACCGCACCGCACACGATCAACGATTGGATGCTGACCTATGCGATGGCGGTCAACGAAGAGAACGCCGCAGGCGGTCAGGTCGTGACCGCGCCCACCAACGGCGCGGCGGGGGTGCTGCCCGCGGTGATCCGCTACTGGCTTGATCATGTGCCGGGGGCGGCGCCGTCGCGGGTGAGCGAGTTTCTTCTTACCGCCGCCGCAATAGGCGGGCTTATCAAACGCAACGCCTCGATCTCGGGGGCCGAGGCGGGGTGTCAGGCCGAGGTCGGCTCTGCCGCCGCCATGGCCGCCGCAGGGCTTGCCGCAGTGCTGGGGGGCAGCCCCGAGCAAATCGAGAACGCCGCCGAAATTGCCCTCGAACACCACCTCGGGATGACGTGTGATCCGGTGCGCGGCCTTGTGCAAGTGCCCTGCATCGAGCGTAACGGACTTGGCGCCATCAAGGCCGTTTCAGCCGCAAGCCTCGCCCTGCGCGGCGACGGTACGCACCTTGTGCCGCTTGACGCGGCCATCGAGACGATGCGCCAGACCGGCCGCGACATGCACCGCCACTATAAGGAAACGGCGCTTGGCGGACTTGCGGTGAACGTGCCCAACTGCTGAACATGTGCCTGAAATGTGCCCGATACTTTTTCCCACTTGCCGCACGGCTGCGGCCACGCTAGCGCAGATTTATGAATTCCGCTGACCGCATCCTTCCGGGCGTGGCGCTGATGATCGCCTTCTGCATCACCGCGCCACTGATCGACGTCGCCTCCAAACTCGCCGCACAAGCGGTGCCGGTGGGCATGATCACGCTTGCGCGTTATGTCGTGCAGGCAGTGTTGATGGCGCCGATCATCACCTTCATGCGGCTCGATTGGTGGATGAGCCGCCGCGCCTTCTGGCTAACTCTTGCGCGCGCTGCGGTCAGCATCGGCGCAACTTATACCTTTGTCGCGGCGGTCAAGGTAATGCCGGTGGCCGATGCGCTGGCCATCGCCTTTGTCGAGCCGTTCATCATTTTGCTGATCGGCAAGCTTGTGCTGTCCGAACAGGTCGGGCCGCGCCGAATCGCCGCCTCGGCGGTCGGTTTCGTGGGCGCATTGTTCGTGATCCAGCCATCGTTCGCAATGTTCGGCGCGGTCGCGCTTTTCCCGCTTGGCACTGCCGTTTTCTTTGCGGCCTACATGCTGATCACGCGCGCCTTGTCGCGCCACATGCACCCGGTGACGATGCAGATGCACACCGCGCTGGTCGCCACCGCGCTTTGCCTGCCGCTTTTGGCGCTTGGAACCGCCATGGGCGAGGAAACGCTTGCCTTCAAGCTGCCAGACGGCATCTTCTGGCTCTGGGTGTTCTGCGTGGGGCTTGCGGCCACCATCAGCCATATGGCCATGACCTATGCGCTGAAATGGGCACCCTCATCGACACTGGCACCGCTGCACTACCTCGAAATCGTCACCGCCACGCTGTTTGGCTACCTTGTCTTTGGCGATTTTCCAAACTGGCTGACCTGGATCGGCATCAGCATCATCGTCGGCTCGGGGCTCTATATCATCCACCGAGAGCAGATGGTGGCACGCCAAGCCCGGCAATCGCTGCGCGCAACCACTCATGCGCCAGCACCACTAGCATCGGCCCGTCCAGAATAAGGTGCACCGGGCCCAGCGCTTCGTTCGAGGTGCCGATCCGCCCGGCGGGCGCAAAATCGTCGCCCTCAAGCCCCCAACGCAAGCCGCTCGCACGACCACGCACGCGCCCCATTGGAAACAGCGAAACCCGCGTGCCCGCCGTAAGGTCTAGCGAAAGCTCGCGCGGGGCCAGAAACACGACATCTTCGCCGCCGACCCAGATCAGGCGCCGCCCCGGATGCCGCGCCAGCACCGCCATTGCCGCCAGCGTGTGGTCAAGCCGCCCCCCGCCAAAGCCCACTGCCAAAAAGAACGGCGCGGCGACATGGCTGAGACATTTGTCAAAATCGGTCGTCTCCTGCTCTTCAATCTGCCAGATTCGCTCGGGCCCTATCGCCTCGCGCGCGGCCGCGCTAATAGAATCGAGATCGCCGATCACCGCCTCGGGGGTCAGCCCCAACGCCAGTGCCCGGTCCGCCCCGCCATCAGCCGCCACCAGACAGGGCGCAAGTGTCAACGCTTCAGCAACACTCGCGGCATGTAGATCACCCGCACCGAGAAGCGTGACGCCCTGTCGCGAATGGAATATGCTGTCTTTCATGGCGATAGTCATCTCGAATAAGGCACCTGTACGCAACCGGAGTCGGAATAAATCCTTTCCTTCGCCGCATTTGGTTCATGGTTAAGAACCAATTGGTCGCGAAGGTAATGACTGTAAATATCGAAGAAAGCGAGCGTTCCATGATTGGTGGCAGCAAGATCCTAACCGTATCATACGGGACGTTCTCCTGCACGCTGGAGGGGTTTGACGAACCTTTCTCGACCATGCGGGCAATTGCCGAGTATTTTCGCGACCTAGCTGCGGAAGACCGGTACTTTGGCGCCGAACCGCCCACCCCCGACGCAGAGATGCTGCACCGTATCGCTGAACGCGAGCTGCATCGCCGGGTCGATGCACAAATCGGTGCGCATGGCATCACCCTGCGCCCGCAGGAGGAATCGGCAGAGCCAATCGTCGCAACACCCGACGCCAAAACCCCAGTCGCCCCGCCGCAACCTGTGTACGCCGAACCAGTACAGCCCGAACCAGAACAGGCCGAACCAGTGCAGGCCGAACCTGCGCAGCCCGAGCCCGTCGCAGCGGCACCCGCGGCCGACGCAGAAGACGATTCGGTTTCCATCGAGCAATCCGTTGCCGCCAAGCTTGCGCGTATTCGTGCCGCTGTTGCGAGCGCGCGCGCCGCCGCTGCGCAACCCGCCTATGAAGACGAATCCGACATCGCCGATTTTCCGCCTGTGGCACCCGCTACGGATTTTGACTACGAGATCGACCTCGGCGACCCCTCGCACAGTGAAGCAGATGCGCCAGCGGCGACGGAGCATTCCCCCGAATCCGAAGCTGTTGTGCCTGAAACAACCTCGCAGGTCGCTGACCAAGCGCCCGAGCTTGCCGATGCGCCGCCGTCCGACGACGCACTGGTGGCAAAACCCGAGCACACCTATGCCGAACCGGCCACAGATGACACGGGTGCCGAAGCACTCCGCAGCGGTGCCGCCCGGCGTGCCGCGCGCACCGCAGCATCGTTTGCGGCGTTGACCGCTGGCATCGCCGCCGAAACGCCGCCCGCTGCCACAGCGCCAATTGAGGCCAGCGCCCCGCAGGACGAGGCCGAGCCCGAAATCGAGGTGGCCACCGATGCGCCGCTTGATCTTGAAGCAGTCGACGGCGACGAAACCGGCATCGCCGAAGCCATCGAACTCGAAGCAAGCGAAGCGTGGGACGAGGATGAGCCCGTAGCGGCTGCGCCCGAATCGCCCGCGCCCGAAGATGAGCCCGTAGCGATTGCGCCCGAAAAGGCCGCATCTGAAGAAGCCGCATCTGAAGATGTGACCGAAGCAGAATCGCTGCCCGAATCCGTCGACCCAGAGATTTCAGCGTCCGAAACTGCACCCGAGGCAGACGCCGCGCCAGAGGCCGATGAGCGTGAACTTACCGCCGAAGAGGCCGAGGCCGTCTGCGGCGCCCGCGCCGCACTCGATACGCTCGAAGCCGTCGAAACCTCGGCATTTAACGATGATTTGGACTGGTCAGAACCCGAAGCAGAACCAGAACCCCCTGCCGAACAAGCGCAAGATGGCGAAGCGGCGAGCGAGCCCGACGCCAAACCCACGCGCGCGCGCGTCATCAAGGTGCGCCGCGCCGATGCACTGATGGAGCCCACTGCCCCCACGACGGACGAGGCGCAAAACGACGAAGATACGCTCGCCGCGATTGGTGCAGCACTTGCAGAACCGGTCGTTGCCAACGATTCATCAGCACGACTTTCACCTGAAGAAGAAGCCGAACTGGCGCTTGAACTTGCGGAACTTGAAGCCGAAATTGGACCTATTGCCGAAACGCCCGACGATTTGGACGATTTGGACGAGGCCATCGAGAAAGCCGCAAAAGCAGACCAGACGCGGCTCGCTTCTGAAATCGAAGATGCCGAAATCGTCGAGCCCGAGTCGCCGCCTGCCTCCGCCCCCCCCACTGCCGCGCGCCTTGATCGCGCCGCAACCGAAGAGCCCGCCGAGGCCAATCTTTCGCGTCTGCTGACCGAAACCAACACCAAGCTCGACGGTGTCGAAAACCGCCGCCGCTTTTCTGCCATCGCGCATCTCAAAGCCGCGGTCGCAGCTACAGTGGCCGATCGCGCACTGCGCGGCCCATCCGAGCCGAGCGCCGCCGAAGTTGACGAAGCGCGCGAGATCAAGCGTTACCGCGATGATCTGACCAAAGCGGTGCGTCCGCGCCGCCCCGGCGCGGCCCCCCACGAAGCTGCGACGCGCCGCCCCTCCCTGCCTCAACAGCGCTTGGCGCCGTTGGTGCTGGTGTCCGAACAGCGCATCGACCGACCGCGCGATGCCGCTGTTGGTGAACCCCACGTAATCCGCCCGCGCCGCGTTGCCGCCAGCCAAACCTCATCTGCGGCACTTGCTGCGCGCCATGATTACGAGGACGAGGCGGAAGACTACGACATGTCCCCGCTCTCACCCAGCGAAGCGCACGGCTTTGCCGAGTTCGCGCGAAAACTCGGGGCGCGCGAGTTGCCTGAATTACTGGAAGCCGCCGCGGCCTATACCGCCGATGTAGAGGGCCAGCCGCATTTCACCCGCCCGCACCTTATCCGCAAGGTCGCGGCGCTTTCCGAACAACCCTCTGGTTTCGACCGCGAGGCAGGGCTGCGCTCTTTCGGAACACTGCTGCGGGAAGGTAAGATCGCCAAGGTCAAGCGCGGCCAGTTCGCAATTACCGAAGTGTCGCGCTACTACCCGGCACAGCGGCGCGCGCGCTAACTGGCGCGCGGCCCAGGGGGTCAGAGCCGCAGGCGATAGCGGATGTGGCCATCGAAACGCGCGATTCGGTCGTATAGTGCGCGCGCTGCCGTGTTGCTTTGATCCGTCATCCAATAAAGGCGCGCCCAGCCGCGCGCCTTGCCCAGCGCTATCAGATCTTCAATCAGCGCACGTCCGACGCCCTGCCCGCGCGTATCTGGCGCCACGAACAGATCCTCGAGGTAGCCATCAGGCGCCAGCGTCCATGTGCTCAAATGCCAGTGGTGCGCTGCAAAACCGCAGACCTGCCCGCCCGTAACCGCCAGCCTCAGCCCCAGCCGCGAGTCGGGGTCCAGGGCGCGCGCCCAGGTGGCGTCTGTCACTTCTGCCGCCAAATCAACGCCGTAAAAGCCAAGATAATCGGCCCAAAGCGCGCGCCACGCGGCCTCGTCGCTTGCCACGGCGTCGCGGATTTCAACGCGCATCTGGATCGACGGGCGCATCCGGGTCGGCCTTGCCCACACCTAAAAAGACCCGCCGGAACGGCAATATCCAGACAACGCCCAGAATCAGATAGACCAGCATTTCCAGCAGCACCGGCATACGACCGAAACTACGGTCCCACCACGCCATCAGCGCCAGCGCCGCAGCGATCCATAACGGCATGACCACAAGTAGTACCAGAATCGAAAGTCGGCGACGCGTGCGATATTTCATCGATCAATCCACAAACGGGTCGGTGACTAGGATGGTGTCTTCACGTTCGGGGCTGGTTGATAGCATGGCCACCGGGCAGTCGATCAACTCTTCAATCCGGCGCACGTATTTGACCGCCGCGGCGGGCAGATCGGCCCAGCGACGCGCGCCAGCGGTGCTTTCGGCCCAGCCTTCCAGCTCTTCATAGATCGGCACGACCTTGGCTTGCAGCGCGGCGGCAGTAGGCAGGTAATCGAACTTCACCCCGTCGATTTCATAACCAACGCAGATCTTGAGCGTCTCGAACCCGTCAAGCACATCCAGCTTGGTCAGCGCGATGCCCTTTGCGCCGGAGATCGCGCAGGTTTGGCGCACCAGCACCGCATCGAACCAGCCGCAACGGCGCTTGCGCCCGGTCACGGTGCCAAATTCATGCCCGCGCTTGCCCAGCGTGTCGCCATCCTCGTCCTGCAACTCGGTCGGAAACGGGCCTTCTCCGACCCGGGTGGTATAGGCCTTCACGATGCCCAGCACGAAGCCCACCGCATTCGGCCCAAGCCCGGTGCCTGAGGCCGCCATGCCCGACATCGTGGTGGACGAGGTAACATAGGGATAGGTGCCAAAGTCGACATCAAGCAGCGCACCTTGCGCGCCTTCGAACAAGATTCGTTTGCCCGCGCGTCGCGCCTCGCCCAGCACTTTCCAGACGGGTTGCGCGAAAGGCAGCAGCTTTGGCGCGATCGCCTTGAGCCGCGCGGTGAGATCTGCCCGGTCAATTGGTGCTGCCCCAAGCCCCGCGCGCAAGGCGTCATGGTGCGCCAGCAATCGGTCGATTCGCGATTCCAGCGTTTCATCATCGCCCAGATCCGCCACCCGAATGGTGCGCCGCCCAACCTTGTCTTCATAGGCCGGGCCGATGCCGCGACCAGTGGTGCCGATCTTGGCATTGCCCGCCGCCGCTTCGCGCAACTGGTCAAGGTCTTGGTGCAGCGGCAGGATCAGTGGCGTATTTTCCGCAATCATCAGGTTTTCGGTGGAAATCGCCACACCCTGTGCTGTCAGCTTATCGATCTCGGCAAAAAGCGCCCAAGGGTCAAGCACCACGCCATTGCCGATGACCGCCAACTTGCCCGGCCGCACAATGCCTGAAGGCAGCAGCGACAACTTGAATACGGTGCCGTTGATTACCAGCGTATGGCCAGCGTTATGACCGCCCTGAAAGCGCGCGATCACATCGGCACGCTCGCTCAGCCAATCGACGATCTTGCCTTTGCCTTCGTCGCCCCACTGGGCGCCGACCACTACGACGTTGGCCATGCCATTCTCCTCGGTTCCCAAACCGCTGGAGATATAGCGGCGGTACCGCGGCGATGAAACCGCTATTTGTCCCTTGGGTGAAGTTGCCCCGTGGTCAAATCGCCCCACAGGCGGCGCAATCGGCTTTTGCACCTCGCCGTGTTGGGCGACCTTAGCCGAAACGATCCACAGGCCGCGGGGCTAAACGGCCTTGCGCGACGCAGCCCATACGCCTAGATAGGCGCGTCAAATGTCCAACCGGCCCGGGGTCTCATGGAAAACGTCATTCTTACCATCCACCTGATCCTTGCGCTTTTGCTGATCGGTATCGTGCTGTTGCAGCGTTCCGAAGGCGGCGGGCTTGGCATGGGCGGCGGCGGCGGCGGCGGTGGCGGTGTGATGACCGGCAGGCAAGCCGCCAACGCGCTTTCAAAATTGACCTGGATCTTTGCGGTAGCGTTTATCGGCACGTCGATCACGCTTACTGTGCTTTCGGCGCGCGCCGCCTCGACCGCATCGGTGGTCGATACCGCAGCACCCGATACAACAGCACCCGCCGCACCCGTGGCACCGGTGCTGCCGAACCTGTCGCTGCCGGCGTTGCCCTCTGACGCACCCGCCACGCCGCCGCCTGCAAACTGACGCGGCCACAAGTTTTTGCGCTTCTTGCCGCAGTTGCACCAACTGCTTGCGGTCTGTTGCGGGCAAGGCGCGAATCTGATAAGCGTCAAATCCCGTGGTACAGGGCCTGCGCGGCCCCACCGGCCTGACTATTTCTGAACCGATCACGGGGGCTACCGACATGGCACGTTACGTTTTCATCACCGGCGGTGTTGTGTCTTCGCTTGGCAAGGGTCTTGCCTCGGCGGCACTTGGCGCGCTGTTGCAGGCGCGCGGGTTTTCGGTGAGATTGCGCAAGCTTGACCCTTACCTCAACGTCGATCCGGGCACGATGAGCCCGTTCGAGCATGGCGAAGTATTCGTAACCGACGACGGCGCCGAAACCGACCTTGACCTTGGCCATTACGAACGGTTCACCGGGGTAGCCGCACGCAAGACCGACTCGGTCTCTTCGGGGCGCATCTATTCCAACGTGCTCGAAAAAGAGCGGCGCGGCGCCTACCTTGGCAAGACCATTCAGGTCATTCCGCACGTTACCAACGAGATCAAGGATTTCCTCGACATTGGTGATGACGAGGTCGATTTCATGCTCTGCGAGATCGGCGGCACGGTGGGCGACATTGAGGGCCTGCCCTTCTTCGAGGCGATCCGCCAGTTCGGCCAAGACCGCCCGCGCGGACAGGTGATCTACATGCACCTGACGCTGCTGCCCTACCTTGCCGCCAGTGGCGAGCTGAAAACCAAGCCGACCCAACACTCGGTCAAGGAACTGCGCTCCATCGGCATTGCGCCCGATATTCTGGTCTGCCGCTCTGAACACCCGATTCCCGAGAAGGAACGCGCCAAGATCGCGCTTTTCTGCAATGTGCGCCCCGATGCAGTGATCCCGGCCTACGACCTCAAGACCATTTACGACGCGCCACTGGCATATCATCGCGCGGGCCTTGACCGTGCCGTGCTTGATGCATTTCAGATCAGCCCAGCGCCACGCCCTGATATGACGCGCTG
Organism: Rhodobacteraceae bacterium UBA6213; assembly: GCA_002421605.1. Taxonomy (GTDB): domain Bacteria; phylum Pseudomonadota; class Alphaproteobacteria; order Rhodobacterales; family Rhodobacteraceae; genus UBA6213. Next base: position 301,111 of record DISJ01000008.1, read on the forward strand.
GGAAGACGTGATGGACCGCATCCAGAACCCCGAAGGCGAAGTGCGCGTGGCGATCGTTGGCAAATACGTGCAACTGGAAGATGCCTACAAATCCATCGCCGAGGCGCTGACCCATGGCGGTATGGCCAACCGCGTGAAGGTGCGCGCTGAGTGGATCAACGCCGAAATCTTCGAATCCGAAGACCCGGCACCCCATCTGGAGCGTTTTCACGCGATTCTGGTGCCCGGTGGGTTTGGCGAACGCGGCACCGAGGGTAAGATCAAGGCGGCGCAATTTGCCCGCGAAAAGAGCGTGCCATACCTTGGCATCTGCCTTGGCATGCAGTTGGCGGTGATCGAAGCGGCGCGCAATCTGGCGGGTGTCAGCAATGCCGGGTCCGAAGAGTTCGAAAACGATGTCGGCAAAAAGCGTTTTACGCCCGTAGTTTACCACCTCAAGGAATGGGTGCAGGGCAACCACAAGGTCGAGCGCAAGGTCGATGACGACAAGGGCGGCACGATGCGCCTAGGTGCCTATACGGCAATTCTAAAGCCGGGCTCGAAAGTGGCCGGCATCTATGGGGCAACCGAAATCGAAGAGCGCCACCGCCACCGCTATGAGGTTGATGTGCAATACCGCGAAAAGCTCGAAGCCTGCGGTATGGATTTTTGCGGCATGAGCCCCGATGACCGCCTGCCCGAAATCATCGAATACCACGATCACCCGTGGTTCATTGGCGTGCAATTCCACCCCGAATTGAAAAGCAAACCCTTCGCACCACACCCCCTCTTCGCCGATTTCATCCGCGCCGCGGTCGAGGCGAGCCGTTTGGTGTGATGCTGCTCTTGCAGCTGTGATGATATGTCATCGCAGGCTGCCTTGCCTCTGACCAGCGCGCGGGCCACACTCGCCGCGCAGGAGGCATAATGGGCAAGGCAAAAATCAGGGCGATCATTGGAGTTGCAGCGGCGGGAATACTGGCGGGCGCGGGGCTCGCGTCTGCCGACAGCATTACCATTGTCGATTGCGAAACGCTCGACCTTCCCGTTCAGATCGACTTTGAAAACTATCCCCGCGTCGTCAACGGCACGCGTTACGATGAGGTGCTGCATTTCACCGGCGCAGATATTGGCGAGCGCTTTGAAGGCCAGACGCTTAGCGATTATAACAATTTCGACATTCTCGACACCTTCGCGAGCGCGCCCTTGCAACTGCGTGCAGGCGAACCCGGCAAAAACCTGTCGGTCGAAGCACATGGGGCGCTGCAAAACACGCTTTACGGGCTAGGCCCGGTTGGGTTTGAGCACAAGAACGGCTCGGGTGAAGGCGCGATCTCGATTCTGTTCTGGACCGATCAGCATGCCTTCGGCGCGGTGTTCGAGATGGAAATGGCCTATGCCGGCTCGCCCCCCGGCGGCGAAGTGCGGCTTATCTTTTTTGCGCGTGATGCCAGCGTGTTAGAAGATATACATTTGACGGGCGCGGGCCGCACCAAAGCCTGTTTTCAAACCCATGGCGCTGGCATAGCAGGCGTCGCTATCACCAATACCGATGCGCAAGGCATCTCGGTCGATAACATCGCGTTTGACCGGGTGCTGGTGATTGGCTGACGCAGCTAGGGCGCGGGCGAAAGTGTGAACGCCAGCACCTGCGCATCGGCCTGCAGCGCCGCCAGCGCAACATCTGAAACCCTGATTGTCACGTTGTCGCGGTGCGCCAGGTCCACACGCGGCGCAACCGTGGGCGTGTTGTTGACCCATGCCGAAGGCGCAGAAAGCACAAGCGGCGTGTCGCCGTCATGCAGCAGCTCGATCGTCAGCGCGCCAAGCTCGACCGACGCGCCAAGTTCCAGATGCTCGACATCGCGGTTCATCGCGCCAAAACGCGCGGCGTCAAACAGCAGATGCACTTCGACCGCGCGCCCCGCCGTCATTGCCGCCAGCCCGATCGGCGCGTTGCCGGGAATCCCAGCACTCTGCGCGACCAGGTCGCTCTTGGCGCTGAATTCAAGCCAGCTATCCTCATCATTGCCGCTGCAGAACGCAGCGGAACTGGGCGTGAGGTATTTAGCTACCACTTCCATGATCGCAGCCTTTTGTTCAGTGCAATCACTGAGCGAGGAAATCTCGACCCGGTATAGCGCCGAAACTGGCGCAGAGCCGCCACCTTCAGCCACCGCGAACACATCCGAACTGAAAAGCACAAACCGGCTGTCAGCGCGGCACGCCGCCAGCGCCAGCGCCGCCACCATCACCCCGGCCAGACTTTTGCGCATCGTGCCCTCCGCTTGCCCAACCTGATTGAACAGCAGGATACGCTGAACTTGTCTTCACGCAATACTGCGCACGCCACCGCTGAATGGGTATTGCCGCTCGGTGGTGCCCCGATATAGTTGAACTATGGTAGTATCTTTTATCAAACGATTGCTCGCACCCCGCCCCATGGCGTCAAACGTGCCCGAGCGCGAGGTTGCGTTGGCGGCACTGATGGTGCGCATCGCGCGCGCCGACGGCAGCTATGACGACGTCGAACAGCGGCGCATCGTACAAGTGCTGAAACTGCGCGACGGGCTAAGCACCTCGGAAGCCGAGGGGCTGTGCGCGCGCGCCGAAGAAATCGAGGCCAAGGCCGCCGACACCGTGCGCTTTACCCGCGCGTTGAAAGAGATGATCCCGCTTGACGACCGTGTCGGCGTGATCGAGGCGCTCTGGCAGGTGGCGATGGCCGATGGCCACCGCGGCGCCGATGAAGACGCCCAGATTCGGTTGGCCGCATCGCTTTTAGGGGTCAACGATCGCGATTCGGCGCTGGCGCGGCGGCGTGTGCGCGCCAGACTGGGTTGAAGGTGGTTTGCAAAGTGCCGAAAATTCCCTTCGCAAATCGCGCGACCTGACGTAACTATTCGCCACTCCGTCGTTGCAATCCATCTGAAAATCGCGCCCAATGGCTGGGTTGAAGCAAAATGAGACTATCGTGACCCCGCTGCCCCCCGTCATCGAGATTAGCGACCTTCATAAGGCCTATGGCTCGCTTGAAGTGCTCAAAGGCGTTTCGCTGCGTGCCGAACGCGGCCAGGTTGTCAGCCTGATAGGCTCTTCCGGCTCGGGTAAATCCACCTTGCTGCGCTGCGCCAACTTGCTGGAAGACAGCCAGTCAGGCGAGGTGCTTTTCGAAGGCGAGGCGGTAAAATGGCGTGGTCAAGGGTTGCATCGCCACCCCGCCGACCGCGCGCAGGTCGTGCGCTTTCGCACCAATCTTGCGATGGTGTTTCAGCAGTTCAACCTTTGGTCGCATATGTCCGTGCTGCAAAACGTCATGGAAGCGCCGCTTACGGTGCTGGGCGAGTCGCGCAGCACCGTTGAGCCGCGCGCTCGCGCGTTGTTGGAAAAGGTCGGCATTGGCGAAAAAGCCGAAGCTTGGCCCGCGCAGCTTTCGGGCGGCCAGCAACAGCGCGCGGCGATTGCTCGCGCGCTTTGCATGCAGCCCAAGGCGCTGTTGTTTGATGAGCCGACATCGGCGCTCGACCCCGAATTGCAGGCTGAAGTTGTGAAGGTCATCAAAGATCTTGCGAGCGAGCATCGCACCATGATCCTTGTCACCCATGACATGCGCCTTGCGGCGGACGTATCGAACCACGTCATCTTTCTGCATCAGGGCCGGATCGAAGAAGAGGGTCCGCCCGCCGATCTTTTCGGTGCGCCGCGCTCTGAACGGCTCAAGCAATTCCTATCCGCGACGATGGTCGCGTAAATATCGACGAACTGATAACCCAACGGGAGCTATGACAATGAAAAAACTGGTGATGATGACCGCCGCACTGGCGCTCAGCGCGGGCTTCGCCTCGGCACAAACGGTTGTGCGCATGGGCACGGAGGGCGCCTACCCTCCCTACAACTTCATCAACGACAAAGGCGAAGTTGACGGTTACGAGCGTGAACTGGGCGACAAGATGTGCGAATTGGCGGGCCTGACCTGCGAATGGGTCACCACGGACTGGGACTCGATCATCCCCAACCTGCTTTCGGGCAACTACGACACCATCATCGCAGGCATGTCGATCACGCCCGAGCGCGGCGAAGTTGTTGATTTCACGCAAAACTACATTCCGCCAGCAGCATCAGCCTATATGGGGTTGACCGCCGACGCCAATATCAAAGGCCGCGTTTCGGCGCAAACCGGCACCATTCAGGCCGACTACATCGCTGAATCTGGCGCCACGCTGCTGGAATTTGCCACGCTGGACGACACGGTCGCCGCGGTGAAGAACGGCGAGGCTGACGCAGTTTTTGCCGACAGAGACGCGCTTACGACCTTTGTGGCCGAGGGCGGCGGCGAGTTCGCTTGGGCGGGCGAAGAAGTGCAACTGGGTGGCGGCGTGGGTATGGCACTGCGCAAGACCGACGCCGAGCTGCGCGCCAAGTTTGACGCGGCCATCACCACGCTCAAGGCCGATGGCACCATCAATGCCTTGATCGCCAAATGGTTCGGCGACGAAGCGGTGCTGTACTGATCTGAAAGCGGCCGGGCGGGGCACTGCCCTGGCCCGGCCGCGTCCTTGCCATGCTGGAAAGCTGCGCTGACCCGAAGTCACTTGAGGGCCTTGCCTGGACCTTGTGCTACCTGACAACAGGTAAGCAAGTGCTGTTCTATTGGTCATTCCTTACCGTGCTGACGCTGATGGCAATAACCGCGCCAATCGCGCTTGGCTTTGGCTTTGGGGGGGCGTTGGCGACGCGCGCCCAGTTCGCACCACTACGTTGGTTCGGCAAGGGATACACCTCGATGGTTCGGGGCGTGCCCGATATTGTATTTTTCCTGTTTGTGCCCGTGGCGCTCGATCAGGGGCTCGAATATATGCGCCACAAGGTGCTTTGTTCTGATTGGACCGAGCCGGTGCGCCAAGGCAGCGATTTCGTGGTCTGCACTGCCGCCAAGCTGCCGCTTTCCAGCAGCCCGCAGTCGGTGCACGCAGTCTATGGTTTTGTGCTCGCCGTGGTGGCCTTTTCTGTGGTGTTCGGCGCATTCGCCGCAAACGTGCTGGCGGGGGCAATGCAGGCCGTGCCGCACGCGCAGCTTGAAACCGGCGAGGCCTATGGCATGAGCCGCCGCCAGGTCAGCCGCCGCATCCTGATACCGCAAATGTGGGTCTATGCGCTGCCGGGGCTTTCCAACCTCTGGATGATCCTGATCAAGGCAACGCCGCTTTTGTTTCTGCTTGGGGTTTCGGACATTGTTTACTGGGCGCGCGAACTTGGCGCGCGCAAATCGCAGATCTACGATTTTCCACACCCCGACTGGCGGCTCTGGTACTTCCTTGCGCTTTTGGTGTTTTATCTGGCCATGACCAAAGTTTCCGAAGTCGTGCTGCGCCGCGTTACCTCGCGGCTCACACGCGGACAGGCGACGATGGCAGGTGAAGCCATGCGAAAGGCACGCGGATGAGCTGCGGTCAGATCATTCTCGATTACGGGCTGCGCTCGATCGGTATCGGCGCGCAGTTGCTGCCGCGCGGCGAGTTCACGCTCTGCCATCAGTTCACGCTGATTGGCTCGGGGCTTATCTGGAACGTGTATTTCGCGATACTGGCACTGGCATTCGGCTTTTTCGCGGCCACCGGGCTTGCGCTGGCCAAATCCGCGCGCTCGCGCTGGCTACGCAAACCTGCCGAGTGGTTCATCTTCGTGTTTCGCGGCTCGCCCTTGTTCATCCAGTTTTTCCTCGTCTATGAGGCGCTGGTGATGCTACCGCGCGCCGGATTCGACGTGTTTGGCATGACCATCGCCACAGCGTGGCTGACCCGCGCTTGGGCCGGGGCGCTATTCGTGCTGTTTCTCAACACTGCCGCTTATTCCGCTGAAATCTTCTATGGCGCACTCATGGCGGTGCCCAAGGGCGATATCGAGGCCGCCGATGCCTATGGCATGGCCGGTTGGACCCGTTTTCGCCGGGTGCTCTGGCCAACCATGCTGCGCCTTGCCTGGCCCAGCTACACCAACGAGGCGATTTTTCTGTTTCACGCCACGACCTTGGTGTTCTTTTCAGGCTTTCCGTCGTTCCAGCAAAAGGGCGACGCGCTTTACTATGCCAAGTTTTTCGCAGACAAGACCTTCAACCCATTCGTGCCCTATCCGATCGCAGCGTTCTATTTTGTGCTTCTGACGCTGTCGTTGATCGGGTTGTTCGGATGGGTCAACCGCCGCCTGAACCGTCATCTGCCGGGGGCTCGCCCCCGCCTGAGGATCAGGCCGCAGATCATCAGGTGAGGAAATGGACTGGCTGAGAGAGCACCCCGAGGTGCGCACGATCCGCGTTGCAGCGGCGGACCTGAACGGAGTAGCGCGGGGAAAACGCATTCCTGCCCGATTTGCAAGCAAGGTATTCACTGACGGCACGCGCTTTCCGTTTTCAGTGATGAATCTCGACATCTGGGGCGAAGACATCGAAGACAGCCCGCTGGTGTTTGAAACCGGCGATGTGGACGGTGTGCTGATGCCGACCGAGCGCGGCTTCGTGCCGATGCCATGGCTTGATGCGCCCACCGCGCTGCTGCCGATCTGGATGTTCCATATGGACGGGCGCCCCTTCGCGGGCGATCCGCGCCAGGCGCTCGCCGCAGTCACGCACCGCTATGCGGATGCGGGCCTGACGCCGGTAGTAGCGACCGAGCTCGAATTCTTTCTGATCGACGATTCGGGCACAAAGTTGCGGGTGCCGCCATCGCCGCGTTCTGGCAAACGCCGCACCGGGGGCGAAATCCTCAGCCTGCGCGCGCTTGATGCTTTTGATACATTTTTCACGGCGCTCTATGAGGCCTGCGAAGAGATGGATATTCCCGCCGATACCGCCATTTCCGAGGCAGGGCCAGGGCAGTTCGAGATCAACCTCGTGCATCAGGGCGATGCGCTAAAGGCGGCCGACGATACGTGGCTGTTCAAGATGCTGGTCAAGGGGTTGGCGCGGCGCTACGGATTTGCCGCCTCGTTCATGGCCAAGCCCTATGACATGTGGTCGGGCAACGGCATGCACATGCACTTCTCGGTGCTCGACACGCAAGGGCGCAACATCTTCAACGATGGAACCCCCGAAGGGTCTGAAGAAATGCGCCACGCGGTGGCGGGTTTGCTTGAAGCGATGCCCGGCTCGACACTGATCTTTGCGCCGCACGAAAACAGCTATGACCGGCTGGTGCCGCACGAACACGCGCCTACCGGCATCGGCTGGGCGTTTGAAAACCGCACCGCGGCGCTGCGCATTCCCGCATCGCGCCCGGTTGCGCGGCGCATCGAGCATCGCGTCGCGGGGGGCGATGTGAACCCGTACCTGATGATCGCCGCGGTGCTGGGTGCCGCGCTCAACGGCCTTGAGGACCGCAAGTCACCACCCGCCCCGATCATCGGAAATGCCTACGAACAAGGCTTGCCGCAGCTTCCCGGCACTTGGGAAGAGGCGATCGAGGCATTTGCCACCTGCCCGAGCTTGCGGCGCATTTTCAATTCCGAGTTGATCGAGAACTATCTGATGACCAAGCGGCAAGAAATCCACTACATGGCCGAGCTTTCGGATCAGGAACAATCTGAACTTTACCTCGAAACTGTCTGAAGGTCGGGGGCTTTGCGCCCCCGCCCTTGCCCCCTTGCGCGCCCCCCGCGTGCAAGGCTAGGCTTCACGCAACAAACTTCAGGCTTCCCATGCTGATCGGCATCCTGCAAACCGGCCAATCTCCCGACGTGCTTCGCGCGGAAGCGGGCGATTATCCCGAAATGTTTCAACATCTGCTTGCCGGGCGCGGATTCGATTTCCGCAGCTATCACGTCGAGGGTGAAGATTTTCCAACCGATGTGCATGAATGCGACGGCTGGCTGATCACCGGATCACGCCACGGCGCCTATGAGGACCACGCGTTCATCCCCCGCCTAGAGGCGTTTTTGCGTGCAGCCTACGCCGCGAACGTGCCAATAGTCGGCATCTGCTTTGGCCATCAGCTTTTGGCCCAGGCGCTTGGCGGCAAGGTGGAACGATCGCCCAAGGGCTGGGCCGTCGGCCCGCAGGAATATGACTTTGGCGGGGAAATGCTGACCCTTAATGCTTGGCACCGCGATCAGGTCACGGTGCCACCACCCGGCGCCACGGTGACCGCGCGCAACGATTTTTGCGAATATGCGGGCCTTGCCTACGGCGATCACGCCATGACTGTGCAGGCGCACCCCGAGTTTTCCGATGCGTTCGTGGATGGTCTGATGCGCACCCGTGGCCCCGGCCTTGTGCCCGAGCCTTTGATGGAGCGCGCGCGCGCACAACTTGGCAAGCCCAATTCTGCCCCAACGATTGCCGACCAGATCACCCAATTTTTCCTGCGTCCCAGACCCACACGAGCCTGAAAGGCCTATCCCATGTCCGATTGGATGGACAAACTTCCGCAAGCCGCACGTGATTACATCGGCGGCCGCCGCCCTGACGAGGTTGAATGCGTCGTACCTGACATTGCCGGCGTGGCGCGTGGCAAGGCGATGCCTGCCTCAAAATTCGCGCATCAAAAGCATTTCTACCTGCCGAACTCGATTTTCCTGCAAACCATCACCGGTGAATGGGCAGACAACCCCTCAGGCTCTTTTACCGAGCCGGACATGGTTCTTGTGCCCGATTATTCCACCGCGACAGCCGCGCCCTGGACCGCAGATGTGACCTTGCAGGTCATCCATGACGTGCTTGACCAAGAGGGGCGCCCGGTGTCGGTTGCACCGCGCAACGTGCTCAAGCGCGTGGTAGAGCTTTACAAGGCTGACGGCTGGCGCCCTGTCGTGGCACCCGAGATGGAGTTCTTTCTGGTCGCCCGCAACACCGACCCGAACATGCCGGTGGTGCCGCCCATGGGCCGATCGGGCCGCCCCGCCGCCGCCAAACAGGCCTATTCGCTAAGCGCGGTCGATGAATACGGCAAGGTCATTGACGACATTTATGATTTTGCCGAGGCGCAGGGTTTCGAGATTGACGGCATCTTGCAAGAAGGCGGCGCGGCGCAGGTGGAAATCAACCTTGCGCATGGCGACCCGGTCGAGCTTGCCGACCAGATCTTCTATTTCAAGCGGCTGATCCGCGAGGCGGCACTGCGCCATGACTGTTTTGCCACCTTCATGGCCAAGCCGATCGAGGGCGAGCCGGGCAGCGCCATGCACATCCACCAGTCGGTCATCAGCACCAAGACTGGCAAGAACATCTTTTCCGATACGCGCGGGCGCGAAACGCCAGCCTTCCAACACTACATCGGCGGCATGCAGCGGCATCTGCCCGCGGCCATCGCGCTGCTGGCACCCTATGTAAACAGCTTCCGCCGCTATGTTCCGGACTTCGCCGCCCCGATCAATCTGGAATGGGGCCGCGACAATCGCACCACCGGCTTGCGGGTGCCAATTTCAGGGCCAGAGGCGCGCCGGGTGGAAAACCGCCTTGCGGGGATGGATTGCAACCCCTACCTCGCGTTCGCCGCCAGCCTTGCCTGCGGGTATCTGGGCTTGAAGGAAATGGTCGCCCCACGCGCCGAATGGGTGGGCGACGCCTATATTGGCGGCGACGACTTTCCCTTCAACCTCGGCGATGCGCTTGATCTGATGCGTGATAGCCAACCCTTGCACGAGGTGCTGGGTGCCGATTTTCTTGCTGTCTATGAGTCCGTTAAACGTAATGAATACAAAGAGTTTCTTCAGGTCATCAGCCCGTGGGAGCGCGAACATCTGCTGTTGAACGTATGAACCTGCTGCATGTCAACGACCGCGCGGGCGAACACCCGCAAAGCTGGTACGCCGCCACGGCGACCGCAACGCCCGCATACGCGCCCCTTGCTGGGGCGGTGCGCGCCGATGTCTGTATCATCGGGGCGGGCTATACCGGCCTTTCGGCGGCACTGCATCTGGCCGAGCGCGGCCTCAAGGTAGTGGTGCTAGAAGCGCATCGCGCGGGCTTTGGTGCCTCGGGGCGCAACGGCGGGCAGGTTGGCTCGGGCCAAAGGTTAGAACAGAGCGAGCTCGAACACGCTATCGGGCGCGAGACGGCGCGCAAGCTTTGGGATGTTGGTCAAGACGCCAAAGCGCTGGTGGCAGACCTGATCTCGCGCCACGCCATCGCATGCGACCACGCGCCCGGTATCGCCCACGCCTGCCGCCGCCCAAGCGAGGTGGCCCATGCCCACGCCAACGCCGAGTTTTTGGCAAGCCGCTACGACTATACGCAGATCACTCCGCTTGACTGCGACGGGTTGCGCGAAATCCTGCCCTCCGCGGCGTATTGCGGCGGCGATCTCGACATGGGGGCAAGCCATCTGCACCCGCTGAACTATGCGCTTGGGCTGGCACGCGCTGCCGTGGCCGCCGGTGCAGTCATCTACGAGAGAAGCGAGGTGACCCGCATCACGCCCGGCCCGCGCCCCCGCGCCACCACCGCCACGGGCGAGGTCGAGGCAGATCATCTGATTCTGGCCGCCAACGGCTATCTTGGTAAACTCGCGCCCGCCGTTTCGCGCCACGTCATGCCGATCAACAACTTCGTTCTGGCGACTGAACCACTGGGGCCGCGCGCCGCCGATGTATTGCGGCGCAATGTGGCGGTGGCAGATTCGCGCTTTGTGGTGAACTACTGGCATCTGTCGGCAGACCAGCGGCTGATCTTTGGCGGTGGCGAAAGCTATGGCTACCGCTTTCCCGACCTTTTGAAGACGGTGCGGGGGCCCATGCTTTCGGTCTATCCTGGGCTTGCCGATGTGGCGATAACCCACGCTTGGGGCGGCACTTTGGCCATTACCATGAACCGCCTGCCCTATTTCGCGCGCCCTGCGCCGGGGGTGTTTTCCGCTTCGGGCTATTCCGGCCACGGCGTTGCGATGGCAACACTTGCGGGGCGGATGCTGGCCGAGGCTGTGGCGGGCGATGCGGGCGGGTTCGATCTGATGGCCAGCTTGCCCAGCCCGCGCTTTCCCGGTGGTGCCGCGCTGCGTTGGCCACTGCTGGTGGCCGCAATGACCTGGTATTCAATGCGCGACAGGCTGGGGCTTTAGCGCCCCATCACCCTTGGCCATTCGATCTTCGGACAGCGGTTCTGCACTACCGTCACACCGCGCGCGCGCGCCTCGGCTGCGGCCGACTCGTTGGTAACGCCAAGCTGCATCCAGATCGTCTTGAGCGAAGGCAGATGCGCCAGCGCATCGGCCACAACGACCGGCACGGCCTCGGAGGCGCGAAAGACATCGACCATATCAACATCGATATCCTTGGGAATCGACGCAAGATCGGGCCAAACGGTTTCGCCCAGCAATTTCTGCCCCGCAAGGCCGGGGTTAACCGGAATCACGCGAAAACCGCGCAATTGCAGGAACTTCGCAACCTCGTTCGAGGGGCGCTCGACGTTGGCAGAAATGCCTACAACCGCGATCACGCGGGTAGAGCTGAGAATGTCGTGGATGGCAGTGTCAGAAGGATTTTGCACGGGAACAGACCTCGGATGAAAATGCGCCCGAGCCAAGGCCCGGGCGCCAGTGACGGAACGAGGGACAGTAACGCGAAGCACGGCAGTTCCGGTGCCACGCTTCATACTCCTAATGTAGGTAGGCCAATTGCCGCTTTGAAGGCCTGCTGCGACAATTCGCGCAGTTGTGATCGCTATCGCGTCGTTGCGGCATACAGCGCCACCGCCGCCGCGTTCGATACGTTGAGCGAACCGAAGGCCCCTGAATAAGGGATTTTCACCAATCTGTCACAGGTTGCCTTGGTCTTGTCGCGCAGGCCCGGCCCTTCTGCCCCCAGCACCAGACCAACGGGGCGCGTTCCGATATCCGCAAGCGCGGCACTCAGCTCGACTTCAGCATCGCCATCAAGCCCAAGCAGCACAAAACCCATGTCTTGCAGGGCTTCCATCGCATCGGAAAGGTTGGTCACGCGCAGGTATGGCTGGCGTTCCAGCGCGCCCGAGGCGGTTTTTGCCAAGGCTCCGGTTTCGGGTGCCGAATGGCGCAAGGGCGCCACCACGGCGCGCGCACCAAACACCTCCGCCGAACGCAGCACCGCACCAACGTTGTGCGGGTCTGTCACCCGGTCAAGCAGTACCACCAGCGGCGCACCGCGCCCACCAAGACACACATCCTCAAGCGAGCCCCATTGCAGCGGCTTTGCTTCAAGTGCTGCGCCCTGATGCACCGACCCCTCATCGATCGGTACATCGAAACGACGTGGATCGACGATTTCCGGCTCGATTCCGCCCTGCGCCAGCGCATCGCCCAACCGATCGGCGGCGTTTTTGGTCAACACCAGCCTCAGCTTAACGCGGGCCGGGTTCAAAAGCGCATCGCGCACGGCATGCAGGCCGAACAGCCACACCGTCTCGGCTGCGGCCGCGCGTTTGCCACGTTCCTTGTCAATCACCCAATCCGGCTTCTTCATTGCCCGCGCTCCGTGCTGGTCTGCCTCTTCCTGCGCTGCGAAAGCGTTGCTTGGCAAGCCCGCAGCGAAGAGATTTCCAGCTTGACGCCCCCCGCCCACCCCGGTATCCACCCGCGCATTGGGCGACGAGCTGCAAGGTGCGGCAGCGGACTGTAACTCCGCCGGGGCGACCCACGCCTGGTTCGATTCCAGGGTCGCCCACCATGTTTTCCTAACGGAATACATGGTGGGCCTACCGCCCAAGCGGCCGTGTTACCAGACAGCTCAGACCTTGCGCGCGTCAAGCATGCCAAATTCATGCTCCAAAGCCGCGCGCAGCTTGGCCGCCGCACCGCTGATGGCAAGCTTCAGCGTCGCGTCATAATGTGTCACGGCAATCGGCTTCAATCCTTCCGGGCGCGCTTCGAGCATGCAGCGTTTGCCCTTCGCACCACCTTTGGGGCCGTTTTCGTCACCCAAGTGAACCTCCACGCGCGTAATGCGTGGCGCAAAATGGCCGACACGCGCAGTCACCGCATCTTCCACGAAACGGGTCACATCCTCGTGGCCCTGAACGGCCTTGTCGGTATTGATCTGAATATGCATTTGGTCCTCGCTCAGCCTAGGCCCGGCACCGCGGGCCTCTTTATCAAATCTGGGGCTGACGAGGCGCAGGCACAAGACAGCAACGCGCGCGACAAAGCGCCACCCCTGTCACGCGCGCCGCTTTGTCTCTATACTCGCGCCACGTATCAGGGTGCGAGTGTGCAAGTGGCTGGGAAAAAAACGAAAACTACCCCGAATGTGGTCTGCGTGGCGCAAAACGGACGGCTCGCCTACGAGGCGCTACTGTTTACCAGCTCTTTCGTCGCCGCCAACCCCGACTTCGCGGGAAAGTTGATCGTGGCCGAACCGCAGCCGGGCCCGCTCTGGCCAAATGATCCGCGCCTTCCCGCACCCATCCGCGAGGCATTAGAGGCATTCGGTGCCGAAATCCTGCCATTCGAAAACCGCGTATTCGGACACCGTTACCCTTACGGCAACAAGATAGAAATGCTGACCTCTCTGCCCGCGGGACCGTTCGTATTTTTCGATACCGATACGCTTTTCACGGCACCCCTGGCAAAGGTGAAATTCGATTTCGCGCGCCCCTCTGCCTCAATGCGGCGTGAAGGCAGTTGGCCCGAACCGCCACTCTATGGGCCGGGCTACAGCGCGATCTGGAAATCGCTCTATGACCGCTTCGGGCTCGACTTTGAATCCTCGCTCGACCTGTCGAAGCCAGATGAGTACTGGGAGCGCTATCTCTATTTCAACGCAGGTTGGTTCTTTCACGCCGACCCACAGACCTTCGGGCAGCGCTTCCTCGACTATGCCGTATCGATCCGCTCCGAGCCGCCCGAGGAATTGGCAAGCCAAAGCCTTGACCCTTGGCTCGATCAGGTGGCGCTGCCGCTGGTGATCCATTCTTTCGCCGGTGGCCGTCCTGGGCGCGGGCTTGAAGGCCTCGATGGCGAGGTAAGCTGCCACTGGCGCGCGCTGCCCTTGCTTTACGCGCGCGAAAGCGATCGCGTACTTGAAGTGCTTGAAGCCGCCAGCACGCCCAACCCGATCAAACGGCTGCTGCGTGACTACGACCCGATCCGCAAATTGGTCTATCAAGGCAAGGGGCGCAAACTTCGGGCCATGTTCGACCGCGATGCATTGCCGCGCAAAGAGCAGATCCTGCGCAATGCCATCAAACGAGAACGGCTTTGGCTGCGTTAAAACTGCTTCAGACAAAATATCCCCCGCGGAGCGTCTTTGCCAGCAAAGCGCCTTCGGCGAGGATATTTGGGCTGAAGCAATTGAAGGAAAGTGTTTGCCCAAACCCCGATAGCGCAAGAAGCCCGTCTCGCTGAGGCGGCATTTCGCGGTAATGTTTTCCATCAAAGCTCGAAACCGCTAACGGTTTCATCCGCGTCGCAGCGTTGCGCGACGATCCGACGCAGGTTAGGGTTCGCGCAAATCTAGGGAGCCCCGAAATGACCGCATTAGCCTTTGACACTTTGCAGATCCACGCTGGCAGCACGCCCGACCCCGCCACCGGGGCGCGGCAGGTGCCGATTTATCAGACCACCGCCTATGTCTTTCGTGATGCCGATCACGCGGCCAAGCTCTTCAATCTGCAAGAGGTCGGCTACATCTATTCGCGCCTGACCAACCCAACGGTCTCGGCGCTGGCCAACCGGGTGGCAGCGCTTGAGGGCGGGGCGGGCGCGGTGTGCTGCTCGTCCGGTCACGCGGCGCAGATCATGGCGCTGTTTCCGCTGATGCAGCCAGGGTGCAACGTGATTGCCTCGACCCGCCTTTATGGCGGAACTATCCAGCAGTTTTCCAACACCATCCGCAAGTTCGGCTGGTCAGCAAAGTTTGTCGATCTCGACGATCTTGCGGCGCTCGAGGCTGCGGTGGACGAAAACACGCGCGCGATTTTTTGCGAGTCGATCTCTAACCCCGGCGGCTATATCACCGACATACCCGCGGTAGCGGCGTTGGCCAACAAGGCGGGCATACCGCTGATCGTCGACAACACGCTGGCCACGCCTTACCTGTGCCGCCCGATCGAGCAGGGCGCCACGCTGGTGGTGCATTCGGCGACCAAATACTTGACAGGCAACGGCACTGTGACCGGTGGCGTGATTGTTGACAGCGGCAAGTTCGACTGGTCCGCCAGCGACAAGTTCCCCAGCCTTGCTGCGCCCGAGCCGGCCTATCACGGGCTGAACTTCCATGCGGCACTTGGACCGATGGCCTATACCTTCCATTCGATTGCGGTGGGCTTGCGCGATCTTGGCATGACCATGAACCCGCAAGGCGCGCATTATACGCTCATGGGAATCGAGACTTTGAGCCTGCGGATGCAACGCCATGTGGAAAATGCTGAAAAAGTAGCAGCTTGGCTCGAACGTGATCCGCGGGTCGACTATGTCACCTATGCCGGGCTGCCCTCGTCGCCCTGGCACAGCCGGGTCGCGAAGGTGACGCCCAAGGGTGCTGGGGCGCTATTCACCTTTGCGGTGAAGGGCGGGTATGACGCCTGTGTGAAGCTGGTCGACAGCCTCAAGTTGTTCAGCCATGTGGCCAACCTTGGCGACACGCGCAGCCTTGTCATTCATGCCGCCTCGACCACGCACCGCCAGTTGACCGAAGCGCAGCAAGTCGCCGCGGGGGCCGGGCCGAACGTGGTGCGCCTGTCAATCGGGATCGAGGATGCGGGTGATCTGATCGCCGATCTCGACCAGGCGCTTGCAGGCGCAACGGCGTGAGGTTTTGGCCGGGCGCGGTATTTCCCCGCCCGGTCGTTGCGCACCGATGCCCCGCGTTATCTGGCGGCGGGCGCACAATAAAGCCCCGCGCCGGGCATAACTCCGCTGGCCAAGAGGTCTCTGTTCACGCCTGCCTTTCCATGCGCAGAAATCTGCCATAACCTGTGGCGGGGCCCGTTTCCGCGGTTTCAGCCCCCTGTTGATCTATGCTAGGGGCTTGGCATGAAACCCTCTTTCGCGCTTAATCTGACACATGACGGCATCGGCCTGTTGCACCGCACCGGGTCCGGCTGGCTAAGTGTTGGCGAAGTGCCGCTGGATGCGCCCGATCTGTCGGGGGCGCTGGCGACTTTGCGGCGCACCGGGTTGGGGTTAATGCCGCAGGGAATACTGAGCAAAATCGTCATTCCCGCCTCGCAAGTGCTGTATCTGACGCTCGATGCACCCGGCCCGGATGCCGCGCAGCGGCGCAGGCAGATCATCCACGCGCTCGAGGGACGCACACCCTACCCCGTTGCCGATCTGGCGTTCGATTGGTCAGGCACCGGCAAAACAGTGCGCGTCGCTGTGGTAGCGCGCGAGACTTTGAAAGAGGCGGCAGCATTTGCCGAAACCCACCGCTTCAACCCGGTCAGCTTCGTTGCGATTCCCGCCGCCGGGGAATTCGCGGGCGAGCCGTTCTTTGGGCTGACTCAGAGCGCCGCACAGCATTTGCCTGAAAGCGCCCGGCTAGACCGTGACCAAGATCCGATCCGCGTTCTGGGCATCGCCGCGCCGCGCCTTATGGCTGACGACCCGGTAGCTGAACCGCCGGTTCCAGCACCTGAAGGCGCGCCTGAACCGCTGATCGAGTCGCCCGAGCCCGAGATTTTGCACGAGGCAGAAGGGCCCGCGCCGCAGCCCGATCTTGACGCGCCAAAGGTAACCCTTACCGCCGATGCACCAATGCCGGCCACGACAGAGGGCGCGGAGTTGCCCGAATTGGGGGCCGAAACGCCGCTTGCCGAGCCGGAGGCTGCGCCCACCGTCGATGCGCCAATGTCGGAAGGTGCGGAACTGTCCGAGTTGGGGGCCGAAACGCCGCTTGCCGAGCTTGCACCCTTGCCCGAACCGCCTGTTGTCTCAATGGCGCCTGCAGGGGATGCTTTGCCTGACACGATGGCACCGGAGCCGCTAGAAACATCCTCCGCGACAACGCCTGCGCCTTTGCTCGACACGCCAGAAGGTGAGTCCGCCGATAACGTCCAAGCGACCGTCCCCTTTGATTCGCCAACGGTTGCCGATGATCCGACAACGGTTGCCAGCGCACCCGCAGGCGAACCCGCACCCGACGCGCCGAGCGAGCCTGAAGCGGTGCCGGACGGCGCTGCGGAAGGCGAGGCCGCGGCTGTTGACAAGAACGTTTTGCCTTCATCTCCTCTATATCTACCCGCTGAAACGGAGGCCGCGCCCGCCGCGCCAGCGCCAAAGCGCAAACAACGTGGCGCCGCCAAAGCACAGAAATCGACTGAAGTGGACGGGGAAGCCAAAACCGCGCCCGTTCGCAGCAGAAAAAACAAAAAGGCCGAAGTCGCGGCCGTGATCGCTGCAGCAACGGCGACAGAGACTGCAAACACGCAGGAAGTCGCAAGCCCGACGGACGCTCGCCCAACGGACGCCGCATCGGCGCAACCTGTGGACCCGGCAGGTGACTCGTTCGCGGCTTTAACGCTCGATGGGGCTGCGCGCACGACAACCCCTTCGGCCGCAACCTCGCCGGATGCCACCTCGGCACCCGAGCCTGATGAACGCATTGCAGTGGACGCTGTCGCACCCGATTCCGGCGCCGCTGAAAGTGACACGAAAGCGCCAGAGGTGCCTTCCGCCCCTGTGGCACCCGATTCGCATGCAGCGGCCGACTTAGCCGCACCGCCGCCGGAAACCGATCCGGCGCCGCCGCCACCCCCCTTTGCCGCGACCGCACCATTTGCGGATGTTTCAACACCCAAGGTTTCGCCCGAACCTACACCGCCCGCAGCGTTACCGCCCGTAGAATTGTTCGCCAGCCGCCGCAAAAGTCCGGCCAAGGGCGCCGCCCCGGTTATGCCCAAAGGTTTGGTTGCGCAGCGCAATCAAACCACCGACAAGCCCGTCCGTGTAGCGCTGCAAAACGATCTGGTAAAACCAGAAGATAACGAGCAAGTCGCCAAAACATTCGCAGCCCCCGCTAAACTAGGGACAAGCGTCCCAGGCGCGCGCGTGCCCGACCCACGGCTGGCGCGCGAAGGAAGCGCCATCGCCGCGCCGCTGGCAGCAGCAGCACGCCCTAAACCCGCCTCAGGAGCGACGCAGCAGTTGCAAGCGCTTGCCGGGCGCGCCGCAGCATCGGGCAGCGCCGCGGGGCAGGCGTTGGCGCGCAGGCTTGCAAACCGCAACGCAGCCGCCGCCTCGCTGGTGCCCGCTGACCCAGCACCTGCTGACGGCGAAGATACCGTACCGGCGCGCGGTGTATTTGGCGCGCGCATGGCGCGGCCGGTGCCGCGCAGAAGGGCGTATCTGGGCGTGGTACTGAGTTCGGCGCTGGTGCTGTTCATGGCTGTCGTGGCAATCTGGTCGCTTTTTCTTGGCCCGAGCACGCCGCCAGCGACAGACCTGCCCGAAGTCGTGCTGGCAGCGCCCCCTGTCACACCAGCCGATGTCGGCACCATTGCCACGTCTGACACGGCACCCGTCGCAGACGCGCCTGTTGCAGCACTGCCAGATCTCGCGCCGCCGCCAATCACGGCCCTGCCCCTTGCGCTCGATCCAGCGGCGAACACGGAGCCCGCCACGGCTGAGAATGTTGGCGATGCTGTGGGGGCGCCCGCAGCAGACAGTCCGCCTGCAAGCGATGTAGCAACAGCGCCGACAGACACGCCAAGCGAAGCAAGCGCAGCACAGGCAGCGGGTGAAACCGTCGTTTCGACATCCGAGGCCGATGTAGTGCCAATCGCGCCCGTGCCGCCGGTTGCGCCCGACGCCATTGCTGCATTGCCCGACCTGTCTGACACAACGATTTCAGACGCGCCGACCATCGCGCCCGACGCCGTGGTGCCCCCGGCGCTTGCCGATGCTGCTGATGCAACGGGCGACGCTGGTGCACGGCCACCGCCTGTTGATGACGTGGCCGCCGCAACCGCGACGGTCGCACTGCCCGCCGGCCTGCCCCCAAGCCCCGCAGTCCCCGCTGAACCGGATATTCAAGTTGCGGCGACCCCATCAGAAACGGGCAACGCCGTAGCCGAGGCGGGCGCAACCGCCATCGCTGCCGCGTTGCCACCAATCACCGTTCTACCTGCCCTAAGCGGAGCCGAGCTTGCGGCTCTGGCGCGCAGTGCACTGCAAGAGGCGCCCGCCGCCGCCACGGCAGAGCCACTCGCGACAACCGCGCTGGCGAGCGCGCCGTTGCCCATTGTCGCCCTGCCACCGCTGGATGCACCCGCGAGCGACGCCACACAAGATGCGCCGGTTGTTGCCCCAGAGGTCGCGCCACAGTCCACCGTAGCTTTGGTGCCTACCGTCGAGGGCACGCCGATGCCGGGCGGCTTTACCCTGTTCGCCGGACGGCCCGATGCGGCACCGGGGCCACGACCAACCACCATCGAAGCCGCCGCGCGGCAGGCGCAAGCCGCCGCCGAAGCAGCAATCGCAGCTGAAAAGGCAGCACTCGCCGCAGCGCGCCCGCAGCAGCGTCCGGTGACAGAAACACCCGCCCCTGCCCCAGCCGAGACGGCACCTGCAATTGCGCCCGACGCAGACCCCGACGCGCAACTTTCCCCCGAGGCGGGTGCTGACGCCGCGCCTGAAGTCGCGCTCGCCGCACCCGTTGCGGCCCCACTTACCGCCGAGCAAAGCGAACTGGCAGCGCGCCGCCCGACCGCACGCCCGCAAACCATCGCCGCCACCGCAGCCGCCACCGCGGCCGCACGCAGCGCCGAGGCAGAGCGGTTGGCCGCAACGCTTGCCAGCGCCACGCAAAGTGCCGTCGCCACGTCACCCCGCCCAGCTGCGCGGCCACGCACTGTCAGCGCCCCAGCCGCCGCAGCACTTGACCGCGCGCTCACCGAAGCGCTGGCGGCCCCCGCCGCCCAAGCCGCGGCGGCAAACAACCAACCCGTTGAAACCGACGAGCCGGAGGTGCCCGACGTGGTCGCATCCGGCGCCACACCCACATCGGTCGCACAACAGGCAACCGAGACAAATGCCATTGACCTAAGCGAATTGACACTGGTCGGCCTGTTCGGTGCGTCAGGCTCGCGCCGTGCGCTACTGCGCCTGCCGTCCGGGCGGTTCCAGACCGTCGAAGTTGGCGATCGGGTGGACAACGGGCAGGTGGTCGCCATTTCTGAAACACAGATGAGCTACGTCAAAAGCGGCAAGACCATCACGCTCAAGTTGCTGCAAAGCAACTAACAAAACCGCTGCCAATACGGCCGATTGCGCACAACGCCGCTTGTGCCGTGCCGGACATGCGCTACTTTTGACGCACGAACCGGATTCGGCGCGCTGAGCGGCGGGCGGGGCCTTTGGGGGTATATGGACAGCTTTCTCTATCAGGCCACGCTCTATCTGGTCGCTATGGTCGTCGCGGTACCTGTGGCCGCGCGGCTCGGGCTTGGCTCGGTGCTCGGCTACTTGTTGATCGGGCTTTTGATCGGCCCGGTCACCGGGCTGGCGGGCAACGCCATGAGCGATCTGCAGCATATCGCCGAGTTTGGTGTGGTGATGATGCTGTTCCTGATCGGGTTGGAGCTCGAACCCCGCGCGCTTTGGGCGATGCGCGGCAAACTGGTGGGGCTGGGCGGGCTGCAGGTGCTAGGCACAGTCGCGGCAATTGCGGTAATTTTGATTCTCGCGGGGCAAGGTTGGCGCATTTCGATCGCGCTTGGCATGATCTTTGCGCTCTCTTCGACCGCTATTGTGCTGCAGACCATGACCGAAAAGCGGTTGATGCAGACTGCGGGCGGGCGCGCGAGCTTTGCCGTGCTGTTGACGCAGGACATTGCGGTGATCCCGATGCTGGCGCTGATGCCGCTTTTGGCGCTGCCGGGCGCGCGTCTGGTCGCAAAAGGCGACAACGAGGCAGGCGCGGTGGGCGATTTTCTGCAAAGCCTGCCGGCTTGGGGGGCCGCACTTTCCACCTTCGTTGCCGTCGCGGCCGTGGTGCTTGGTGGGCACTATCTGGTGCGGCCGCTATTTCGCTATGTGCACGCTGCCAAGCTGCGCGAAATCAATACCGCGATGGCGCTGATGATTGTGGTGGGTATCGCCTCGCTCATGAACCTCGTAGGGCTGTCGCCCGCGCTTGGCACCTTTCTGGCCGGGGTGGTGCTTGCCGATAGCGAGTTCAAGCACGAACTTGAAAGCAGTATCGAACCGTTCAAGGGCTTGTTTCTGGGGATGTTCTTCATCACAGTTGGCGCAGGCATGAACTTTGCGCCACTGGTTGCAGCACCTGCCAACATCATCGGATTGGTGCTGTCTCTGGTAATTTTGAAGGCAGCGGTGCTTTACGTTCTTGGTGTCACGTCTGGGCTGCAATCGCGTGATCGGTGGCTTTTTACCCTCGGGCTCGCGCAGGCGGGTGAGTTTGGATTTGTGCTGATTTCCTTCGCGCTCAGCCAGCGCATCCTGCCCGAGCCGACCGCGCAGAAGGCGCTGTTGATCGTAGCGTTGTCGATGCTGATCACGCCGGTCCTGTTCATCGCGCTTGACCGGCTTGGGCGGCGCCAAAAAACGGCGGAGGCCGCCCCGCCCGATACGATCGAGGCGCAGGGACCAATCATCATTGCCGGTGTCGGGCGCTTTGGGCAGGTGGTGAACCGCATGGTCACGATGTCAGGCTTCAAGACCACCGTGCTCGATAACGACCTTAAAACCATCCAGCTGATGCGGAAGTTCGGCTTCAAGGCCTATTTCGGCGATCCGACACGACCCGATCTACTGGCTTCTGCAGGGTTGGCGCAGGCCAGCGTGCTTGTGATCTGCCTTGACGACTATGCCGCTTCGACACGGCTGGTCGCTTATGCCCGACGCGTGCGGCCCGATTTGCACATCATCGCCCGCGCCCGCGACCGCGTGCATGTATTCGAGCTTTACCGCGCCGGTGCCGATGACATCGTGCGCGAGTTGTTCGACTCGAGCCTGCGTGCCGCGCGCTACGTGCTCGAAAACGTCGGGCTTTCCGAGTTCGAGGCGGCCGAGGCGTTCCGTATATTCTACAAGCTTGACCGAGAGGGGTTGCGCGATCTGGCGCAGGTCTGGAAGCCCGGCGTTCCTGTCGAGGAAAATGCTCAGTACATGGAGTTGAGCCGCATCCTTAATCGCGACATGGAAAACGCGCTGCTGGTGCGCGACCGCTCGGTGCCCGAGGGCGCACCATCAAGCTTGCACGAGCCGAATTGATCACAACTACGTGAACATGATCCCAAGCATGTGCTAAATGACCGGACAGCCCTATGTCGGGAAGAGTTTTCAGGGAGCGAGACAATGGCGCGAGTGTTCGAGTTTGGCGAAGTGGTCGAGGGTTTTCCGATCCGAGTGGTGAATGAGCGCGAAGCGCGCGCTGGCGCAGGCATCTTGCTGCTCTTCGGGCTTTTCGCCTTTTCGCAGGCATTCCTCAACGGCTCGTTCACGATGACGCGCATGGTGATCTTGGTTTTCGCGGTCGACTTTGCGATTCGTGTGCTGATCAACCCACGCTTTGCGCCAAGCCTGATCCTTGGGCGCTACATGGTGCGCAAGCAAGCCCCAGACTATGTTGGTGCCCCGCAGAAACGCTTTGCCTGGGGCTTGGGGCTGGCGATTGCGCTGTTCATGATCGGCTGGAACCTCATCGGCAATCAGGCGGGGCCGGTTGCACTGCTGGGCTGCGTCACCTGTATCCTGCTTTTGTTTTTTGAGACCTCGTTCGGCATCTGTGTCGGCTGCGCCATCTACAACTGGATCTGGCCCGGTCAAGCACAGCTTTGCCCCGGCGGGGTGTGTGAAGTGCCAGGGCCACGGGCCGAAATTACTCGGTTGGATTGGGGGCAAGGCGCTGTTATTGCTGCAACACTCGCCGCCATTATCGTCGTTTCACCGATCGTCGCGGGAATGCAGAGCCCCGGCTACTTTGGGCCAGGTGCCCACGCCATGAGCGACACCGTCACGGTTGCCGATGCGTCAGCAGCGTGTGAGGCGCCTGCCATCGCGCGACTTATGGGCATGGATGCGCATTGGCGCGCGAAAAACGGATGCTAACTCTTTTCAGCTTCGCGCCGCCGCGCGAGTTCTCGGTATAGCGCCTCGCGGCTGACCCCGAGTTCGGCTGCAAGGCCTTGCCATGCGCCACGCGGCGGCAGCCCACGCTGCGCCCCAAGCCACGCGTCGAGTCGGTCACTGACAGTGCGCAAGCTGCGCAACTCTGCCCGCAACCGCGCGGCCTGCACCGTCTGCGCAAGCCCCGCAGCCCAAGCGCGCATTGATTCCGCATCACGCTCGAGCCTGTGGTGAAATTCGCCAAGCGGTAGCAGCGCCACGCGCGCGCCTTCGCCAGTAGCGACCGCGTCGCAGTGGTATTGCACCCCATAGGCTGACGCTTCGGAAACAACGGTGCCCGCGTGCGCTTGTTGCAGCACAATGCGACCACCGCGCCGCGTCACCCGTTCCAGCAGCACCACGCCGGTGCGCACAATCACCATGTGGCCTACCATGTCGCCGGTGCGAAACAACGTCTCGCCCGGTTCCAACACACGCTCTAACGCGCCATCGAATATACGGATCACGGCGCGCTGCATGGCCGCTCCCTGTGCGTGAACAGAAAAAAGCCGCGGTAGCTTACCGCGGCCCTTAGAAATTTGCGCGATTAGGCGGCCCGCGTTACCAGAACATCTCCGACACGCTTGGCAGCGCCGCGTTCATCGGTGCCCGAAACGGCGGCGACTTCACGGGTAAGACGCTCCAGCGCTGCTTCGTAAAGCTGACGCTCGGAATAGCTCTGCTCGCGCTGGTCATCACAGCGGTGCAGATCGCGCACCACTTCAGCGATCGACAGTAGGTCGCCCGAGTTGATTTTTTGCTCGTATTCCTGCGCGCGGCGCGACCACATGGCCCGCTTGACCTTGGCCTTGCCCTTTAGCGTTTCGAGCGCCTTAGTGACAACGTCCGGCGACGAAAGCGACCGCATACCGATATCGAGCGCCTTGTGCGTTGGCACACGCAGCGTCATCTTGTCCTTTTCGAACGAAATCACGAACAGTTCCAGCCGAAGCCCAGCAATCTCCTGTTCTTCAATCGAAATGATCTTGCCGACGCCATGCGCCGGATAGACCACAAATTCGTCAGGGTGAAAATCGTTGCGTCTGGCTTTGTTCATCTGGGCATATCCTAGCAGCGGGCGACCCTAACCTTGCTTCGCACAAACAGAACCACGCGAAGGCAATTACCCTCGTCGCAGATCAATTGTGGTGAGACTTCCTGTAGTCGAGCAGTTCTACAGGGGGTTTGAGTAGCCCTCGTTTTTCTATGTAACAAGTATGTAGCACAAAAAACGAGCGAATCAAAGCGCCGCAGTGCGGCACGAACAAACAAGACACAACAGAATGCGCCAAATCATGCCGAAATTCGCCTAACCTAGGCTCAATCGCCGGTGCCTGGCTTCGGTGAAAAGAACTTTTCCAGCTTGCCCGCTTCGCCGTCATGCGCTTCAGCGTCGGGCATAGGGTCTTTGCGGCGAGTAATCACCGGCCAAATCTCTGCGTATTTGCGGTTCAGTTCGACCCAGGGCTCCATGTTCGGCTCTGTATCGGGGCGGATCGCGTCGGCGGGGCATTCCGGCTCGCAGACGCCGCAATCGATACATTCGTCGGGGTGGATCACCAGGGTGTTCTCGCCCTCATAGAAGCAATCGACCGGGCAGACCTCAACGCAGTCTGTGTATTTGCACAAAATGCAATTGTCGGTGACAACATAGGTCATGGTTTGCCCTCGCTGCGTATCGGCTTGCCGTTACCTAGTCGCGCTGCGCAGATCATTCAAGCGACTCTTGGGCAGCGGCGCTGGCGGGTTCCGACAGGTCAACAAAAAGTGTGGCAGCTTCGCTTGCTGGGCCTCGCCGGATGCCGCATTCAAGTACACGCAGCACGCGCACCCCCGTCGCCGATCGCAGCGTCAACACGTCGCCGGGGCTGATGCTGCGGCCCGGTCTGCCGCACCGCTGGCCGTTGACGCGCAGATGCCCCGCGCCAACCAGTGCCTGTGCAATGGTGCGGGTTTTCGCAAGCCGCGCATGCCAAAGCCATTTGTCGAGCCGTATCCGGGCGCAAGCGCCCGGCGCTTCGCTCATTTCGGTTCGCGCAACTTCGCCAGAATCGCAAAGGGGCTATCGGGGTCGAATTTGCCTTCGCGCGGCGGATGCGCTTCATAAACCCGCGGGCTTTCATCGCGGCGCGGTGCAGGTTTGCCGTTGCGCCCCTCGTAGGGCTTGCCCTGACGGCGCTCGCTACCGGGCTTGCCGTCGCGCCGCTCACCTGCGGGTTTGCCTTGCGGTGCCGCATCGCGGCGTGCCCCCTCGCGCGGGGGCTTTGCGGCCTGCCCGCCCTCGGCGCTCTTGCCCCCGGTGCCTTCCTGATTGCGACGCGGCCCTTCCGGGCGGCGCGAACGCGGTGGTCGGGCGGCGGCGGCCCCTTCGACGGGGGCTGCAGCGGCCCCTGCCTCGGTCTGACCTTCGCTGGCAGTCGCTGCGCCAGCAGGGGCCGTTTGCGGGCGGCGGCCACGGCCTCGGTTTTCGCTGCGCGGTGCGCCACCATCGCGGGTACCGTGGTTTTCGCTGCGCGGCTGACGCGGGCGCGGTGCCCAGGCAAAGGTATAAAAGCTTTCCATCTCGGGCGCCGCAGGCTCGGCCCCGTCTTCTGCACCTGCTTCGGTCTCTACCACCGCAGCCGCAGCCAACAGCGAAACTTCTTCCGGGATCGGGTTACCCGAGGGGTCAGGCGCGGGCAGCACCACCACCGGGGCTGCGGGCTTGGTCTTGACCCGCTCGCCCTTTTCGGCGCGGTAGCCTAGCCCTTCCATCAGCTGTGCGAACTGATCCAGCGTCATGCCGGTGATCGACAGCATCTCTGGCGCGGCTTCAAAACCGGCCCTGCTGTCTTGCGCGCGTAAAAGATCGGCAAGCCGTTCCAGCATATCAATGCGAATCGCACGCGCCCCTGCCGGGTGATAGCCCGCCAGCGTATAATCGCGCCGCGGAAGATCCGGCAGGAAGGGAATGGTCACCAACCCGGCAGGCGGGCTTTCGGGAAACCGATCGAGCCCCGCCCAAAGCGACGCCAGCACCAGCCGCAGCCGCGTGGCCGCAGGTTTCAGCAATGCCTGCTGAAAGATCGTGAATTGGCCAAAGCGCACGCCGTGCTTGCGCAGCGCGCCGCGAGCCTCTTGGTCAAGCTCTTTTACTTCGCCGGCCACGCCTTCGCGCGGCAGCACACCCAGCGCCTCGACCAACCGAAAGGCAAAGCCGCGCGCAAGACCCGTCAACGCCTCGTCGCGGCTCATCGCCAGAAGCGGCTCGAACAATGTCGCCACCTTGCGGTCGATGAAATGTTGCAACCGACGGCGGACCTTTTCGCCCACCTCTTCGCCCGCTTCGTCATCAACAAACGCCTCGACCGTGGGGCGCAGCACATCAGCGCCGCGCACCAGCTTGCCCACCGCAAGCGTGCCCCACATCAACCCGCCCTGCTCGGTAAAATCCATCTCGGTATCGGGCGCGTTATAAAAGCGATCCGCGCGCAGATGAAACTCTGGCCGCAGCGCCTCATAAGCCGCCCGCGCCAACATCCGCGCCTCATCGTTCGATGAGGTCGCATCCTGACGGAAGCGGAAACCCTCCAGCCGCCCGACGAACTCGCCCTCTACGCTCACGTCACCCTTGTCGTTCACCTCGGCCACGAGGGTCTCCTTCTGATTGAGCCGGCGCAGCAAAACCGAGGTGCGCCGGTCCACAAAGCGTTGCGTCAGTGCCGCGTGAAGCGCGTCCGACAGTCGGTCTTCTACAGCGCGAGTCTCGTCGCGCCAATGACTTTCATCATGCACCCAACCACGGCGCTGTGCGACATATGTCCAGGTGCGAATAAAGGCGAGCCGCTTGGAGAGCGTGTCAATGTCACCTTCGGTGCGATCAATCCGTGCAATCTGCCCTGCCAACCAATCCGAAGGCACATGACCGGGGTCTTGCAAAAAACCGTGGATGCGCGCCAGCAAAAGCGCGTGCTCGGTTCCCGAGACAGAGCGGAAATCGGGGATGCGACAAACATCCCAAAGCAAACGCAGATCAGACGGGTGCCCCAGCCGAGCCCGCACCTCTGGCACTTCTACCAAGGTTTTCAATGCTATAACGTCATCAGCTTCGCGCCCGCGCTGCAACCATTCGTTTTGCGGTGCAACTTCAAGCGACGCGATCAAGCGCTCTACTGTGCCAAATTCCAGCGCCGGATTGCGCCATTGCAGGCGCTGGATCGGAGCAAATCGGTGGTTTTCGACCGCGTCAATCAGTCCGTCGTCAAAGGGGCGTGCATCGCCGGTCACACCGAATGTGCCGGGCTGCGTGTGACGTCCAGCGCGCCCGGCAATCTGCCCGATTTCGTGCGGAAAAAGATTGCGCATCCGCCGCCCGTCGAATTTGGCTGTGGCAGAAAAGGCAACATGGCCAATATCTAAGTTCAGCCCCATGCCTATGGCGTCGGTGGCCACAAGGTAATCGACCTCGCCGTTTTGATACATCGCTACCTGCGCATTGCGTGTGCGCGGCGAAAGCGCCCCCATCACCACCGCGCAGCCACCCTTTTGGCGGCGCAGCAGCTCGGCCACTTCGTAAACATTTTCAACCGAAAACCCGACAATGGCGCTGCGCGGCGGCATCCGGCTTGTTCTTTTCGATCCAGACCACGTCAGGGTCGAAAATCGCTCGCGGCGCGCAAACTGCACACCCGGCACCAGCGCCGCAATCGCACCTCGCATCACTTCAGAGCCAAGAAACATCGTCTCGATCAGCCCACGCGCATGCAGTAGCCGATCGGTAAAGATATGGCCACGCTCGGGGTCAGCACACAGCTGGATCTCATCCACTGCCACGAAGTCGGCGCCAATCTCGTTGGGCATCGCCTCGACAGTGCAAACCCAATAGGCCACCCGTTCCGGCACGATCCGCTCTTCGCCGGTAATCAACGCCACCACCGAAGGCCCGCGGGCCTTGACAATCCGATCATAAACCTCGCGCGCCAATAGCCGCAGCGGCAAACCGATGACGCCGGTGCGATGCGCCAGCATCCTCTCGATCGCATGATGCGTCTTGCCGGTATTGGTCGGTCCGAGAACCGCCGTAATCCGCCCAGCGGCCATTGCCCCGCTTCCTTGAATTCAGAGGCTGACGCCCGTGGTCTCGCGCGCAAGCCGCGCTATCGCTTCCATGACGTCGTCCTGATGCGGATTCAAGGCCTGCGAGGCGCGATATGCCACTAACGCGTTGTCGTACTTGCCGACATCTTCCAAAATAGCGCCCAAGCCCGCAAGCGCCAACCAGTGCCGCGGTTCCAGTTGCAGCGCCCGCGCCAGATCGGCAAGCGCCAAGCCGATATCGCCGGTTTGATAAAAGGCGACGGCACGCAGATGCCAAGCTTCGGCAAAATCAGGCGCGTGATCTGTAAGGGCGGTCAAATGTTCGACCGCCAGCACAGGGTCGCCCGCATCAATCGCCGTCTCGGCGCGCTTATACAGCAGATCCATCGCCGGTGAGCCCGATTGCGACCAGAGGCGGCGAATGTCAGCTTCGCTGCGCCGCCACGTGCGATTCTCTGGGTCGGCCAATTCGGCGAAAAGCTGGCTCATCGCCGCGTCATCGCCCGGCGCCACCGCGCGCACTTCTTGCGCGCCCAAAGGCAGCACCAGCAGTAACACCGCCAGAAGTGCCGCAACGATCTGTTTGAGCTTTTCAACCAATCCGCGCATAAGGTGAACCTAACGCATTCGCGCCGAAATGCGAGTGCAAGTCGATCACATTTGGAGGATGCCAATGAACGAAGTCATCGAAACGGCCGTGAAGATGCTGAGCGAGAAACTGGGCGGTAGCTTCAGCGGTGTGGCGAAATTCGTCATTGATGGCGAAGGCGCTATCATTGCCGATTCCAAAGGCGTGCGCGCAAGCGACGACGAGGCCGACGTCACGCTAAGCGCAAGCGCTGAAACCTTTGAGGGCATGTTGGCGGGTGATGTGAACCCGACCGTGGCCTTCATGACCGGCAAGCTCAAGGTCGATGGCAATATGGGGCTCGCGATGCAACTTGCTTCGGCGCTGGCCTGACCCATGCAGACCGCACCGCTTTTTGCCGAGCTGGCACAAGGCCCGGCAGGCGGGCAGGCTTTTTGGCTTGCGGCAGCCGATGGGGTGCGCTTGCGCGCCGCACTCTGGCGCGCGGGCGGAGCGGGGCGTGGCACGGTGCTGCTGTTTCCCGGCCGTACCGAATATATCGAGAAATACGGACCCGCGGCGGCCGAAATGGCAACGCGCGGCTATGCCACGCTGACCACCGACTGGCGCGGCCAAGGCCTCGCGGATCGCCTGCTTGATGACCCCTTGCCAGGTCATGTGCTTGATTTCGCAGATTATCAAAAAGATGTCGCAGCGCTAGTCGCCGCCGCCGAGGCGCTTGATTTGCCGCGACCCTGGCATCTTATGGCCCATTCGATGGGCGGCGCGATCGGCTTGCGCGCGCTGATGAACGGCCTGCCGGTTGCATCCGCCGCGTTTTCGGCCCCGATGTGGGGTATCGCCATTCCAGCGTGGAAGCGCCCGTTTGCGCGCGCGGTTTCAACACTCGCAACGGCCCTTGGCCGCGGCGCAGCCTATGCCCCTGAAAACGGCCCCGTGCCCTATGTGCAGGCCGCGCCCTTTGCCGACAACATGCTGACAGGTGACGCCGGAATGTTCGCCTTTCAGCAGCAACACCTAAGTGCGCAACCTGGCCTTGCCCTCGCAGGGCCAACGATGCGCTGGCTCAAATGTGCGCTGGCCGAGTGCCGCGCTTTGGCAAGCCTGCCTTCGCCTGCGCTTCCCGCTTTCGCCACGCTGGGCAGCCACGAACGGATCGTCGATCCAGCCGCGATCCGCAGCCGCATCGCTCGCTGGCCCGGCGCCAATTTGCTTGAAATCGCAGGCGGCGAGCATGAGGTGATGATGGAAACCCCAAGTCGCCGCGCCGTCTTTTACGACGCCGCAACCACGCTGTTTGACGCCAACCGCTAAGGCTCTGGCAACCGCGGCGCGCTCCGCGGGGGATATTTGACCTGAAGCATCTGCTTCAGAAAAAAAAATATCCCCGCCGGAGGCCAGCAACGCCCTAAAGCGATATGCGGCTGAACCCATCGCGCAGCGCATGCGACCACGCCTCGCTCATCGCGGCAAAATCGGCATCGCCCGCTTCGATCCGCCGGCGCATCGTGACCCTGCAGGCATCGCGTTCGATTACCGAGAGGTCAAGCGGCATGCCAACCGAGAGGTTGGAGCGCAGCGTCGAGTCCATCGACAGAAGCACCGCTTTTTGTGCGTCGGCCAGACTGGTCGAGGTTTTCACTACGCGATCGAGAATCGGCTTGCCGTACTTGTGCTCGCCAATCTGCAAGAACGGTGTGTCTTCGGTTGCTTCGATGAAATTGCCTTCGGGATAAATCAGAAACAGGCGCATTTCACCGCCCGCCCGCTGCCCCGCCATGATCATCGAAGCCGTGGCAGTTACCTTTGCCGCGTTCATCCGCCCTTCGATGTCGGTGCGCACGCTTGCCAGCGTGTTGCCAATGATCTCGGCGACCTTGAGCATGGTCGGCGCCTGCATGATCGAGGAGTCGGGGTTCGCCTCGGGCGCGTCGATCGCTTCGCGCAGGCGCGCCATGGTGGTTTGGGTCACCGACAGGCTGCCTGCAGTAACAATGGTAATCACCCGTTCGCCCGGATCTTCAAAGGTGAACATCTTGGTATAGGTTGCAATATTGTCGAGCCCCGCATTGGTGCGGGTGTCGGACAAAAGCACCATGCCGTCATTCAGCAGCAACCCTACGCAGTAGGTCATCTCCGCTCCTCAAGGTTTCGAAGTTGCGGCAACGTTATTGCTGGGACGCGCCAACCGCAACCTCGACCTCGAGCTTTTCCGCGCTGCCTTGCCCCAACGCTAGCCCGCGAATTGGGGCGGCCTCTTGCGCATCGCGCCCCGAGCCGAGCCGAATGTAGCGATCGTCGGGACAGCAGGCGTTGGCGGCATCAAAACCCACCCAACCGAGGCCCTCAAGCCAGATCTCGGCCCAGGCGTGCGCGGCCTCGTGCGCAACGCCCTCTGCATCTGCGAAGAGATAGCCTGAAACATAGCGTGCAGGCAGGCCAACGACATTGGCCGCAGCGATCAGCGCATGGGCATGATCTTGGCAGACGCCTTCGCCAAGGGCCAACGACTCAGCGGCGGTGGTATGGGCGTGCGTCGCGCCGGGGCGATAGGTAATGGCCTTTGCCACCGCCGCGGACAGCCGGTGCGCGCGCTCAAGCGCCTCTTGCGCGCCTGCCACGGCGGCCTCTGCGAGCGCGCTCAGCGCCGCGTCTGGTAGGGTTGCAGGGGTTGACCGCAGATAGGCGGCAGCGGGCACCGCCTCGCGGTGGCCGCGCAGAACGCCGTTCAGATCGTGGGTTTCCACTTCACCCTCGACCCGCACGCAGACCTCGTTGAGCGGCCCACGCATCGACCACCCCTCGATGCGGTCGCCTGCGCCATCGACAAAGCTTGCACCGCGAATACCGCTCTCGACCTCGACCTGCCAGTGGCGCGTGTTCTGCCCTTCAAATCGCGACGGGAACAAGCGCAAGCTTTGCACCGCGCCGCGCATCGGCGCCGAATAAAGGTAGCGCGTCGCGTGGCGGACCGTCAGGATCATCGTGCCTCTCCGCTCAGATAGGTCTGTTGCACCAGCGCGGCGAGGCCTGCGT
Source organism: Rhodobacteraceae bacterium UBA6213 (assembly GCA_002421605.1). Classification (GTDB taxonomy): domain Bacteria; phylum Pseudomonadota; class Alphaproteobacteria; order Rhodobacterales; family Rhodobacteraceae; genus UBA6213. The sequence continues at coordinate 332,818 of DISJ01000008.1, forward strand.
TTTCGCGCACGAAGCGGGTCAGAAACTCGTGCAGGCCCTCGTCGAAAATCTCTTCAATGGTGGTTTTTTCGAGTTGCGCCAAAAGCGCACGCGCGCGTTCCTGCGCCGGGGTCGCGTTGCCATAGGCTTGCGCCAAGGCATCAAGGTGCCCAAGCGCCTCGCCATTGGCGGTCAGCAAAGAGCGCGGGCTTTGCCGGTTGAGGATCAGAAAATGCGCGATCTTGTGCGCGGTGATGTCGCCACCATACGCCCAGTGAAAGGCGCGGTGCGCGGAAAGGGCGCGCAGCAGCGTCTGCCATTGGTAATTGTCGAGCTCGCTGCCCACAAAATCGACCCTAGGCAGCAGCACATAGTATTTCACATCTAGCAACCGTGCCGTGTTGTCGGCGCGTTCCAGCGCAAAACCGAGCCCGAGAAAATGATAGCCGTCATTGCGCAGTTGCGTGGCGTCAATTGCGCCGCGCAGTTGCGCCGCGTGGCGCATCGTCCATTCGGTCAACTGGCTCAATTCCAGATCCGAGCGCGGCTGACGCTCTAGCGCGCGCATTTCCTGATACGAGGCGTTCAGCGCGTCCCAGACCTGCGTGGTAAGTGCTGTTCGCACGATACGGCCATTTTCGCGCGCGCGTTCGACGCAGGAGGCTACCGAGCTTGGGTTATCGCGGTCAAAGAACAGATAGCTTTCGATGTTGCGCTGCACCGGGTCGCCGTATTTTTCGGCAAAGCCCACGGCGGTGCCCGAGGCGCGCAGCAAACTGTCCCATTCATTGCGATAGCCGTGCCCGGCTTGGGGCATCAGCGCCATCCGCGCCCCCACCTCCAAAAGCCGTGCCATGGTTTCGGCGCGCTCGAAGTTGCGCGCGATCCAGAACAGGTTTTCCGCCGTGCGGCTCAGCATTGCATCACTCCGACAAAACCCAGGTATCCTTGACGCCGCCGCCTTGGCTGGAGTTGACCACCAGCGAGCCTTCGTTCAGCGCAACGCGGGTCAGCCCCCCCGGGACCAGTTCGATCCGCTCGCCCACAAGGCAATAGGGGCGCAGATCGACATGGCGCGGCGCGATGCCCTCGTTGACGAAGGTGGGCGTGGTCGAAAGCGCCAGCGTTGGTTGTGCGATATAGTTGCCGGGGTTGGCGATCAGGCGCGCGCGAAACGCCTCGATCTGCGCCTTGCTTGAACTTGGGCCGACCAACATGCCGTAACCGCCCGAGCCGTGCACTTCTTTCACTACCAGTTCGCCAAGGTGTTCCAGAACATAGGCATAGTCGTCCTGCTTGGCGCATTGCCAGGTCGGCACGTTTTGCAGCACCGGCTCTTCGCCAAGGTAAAAGCGGATCATTTCGGGCACCAGCGTATAGATCGCCTTGTCGTCGGCCACCCCTGCCCCCGGCGCCGAGGCAATCGCCACCCCGCCCGAGCGGTACACATCCATCAGCCCCGGAATCCCCAGCATCGAATCCGGGCGAAAGCAGAGCGGGTCGAGATAGGCGTCATCGATACGCCGGTAAATGACATCAACACGGCGCGGACCTTCGGTGGTGCGCATCCAGACCAACCCACTCTCGACGAACAGATCCGCCCCTTCGACCAGTTCCACCCCCATCATGTCTGCAAGAAACGAGTGTTCGTAGTAGGCGCTGTTGAAGTGCCCCGGCGTCAAAATCACCACGGTCGGCTCGCCCTCGCATTTGGCGGGCGCGACCGAGGCCAGCGTTCGGCGCAAAAGGGCGGGGTAGCCATCCACCGGTTCGATGCGGTTTTCGCGAAACAACGCGGGGAACATCCGCATCATGATTTCGCGGTTCTCCAGCATGTAGGACACGCCCGAAGGCGTGCGGCAGTTATCTTCAAGCACGAAGAAATCTTCTGGTCCGGTGCGCACCAGATCAACGCCGACGATATGGCTGAAAACCCCACGCGGCGGCACGATGCCAGCTACGGCAGGTTCATAGGCGGCGTTCTGATAGACGAGCGACGCCGGCACGCGCCCCGCCCGGATAATTTCGCCCCGGCCATAGACATCGAGCAAAAACGCATTGAGCGCGCGCGCGCGCTGCTTGATACCGCGTTCCAGCTTGCGCCATTCGGTTTGCGTGAAAACGCGAGGAAACATGTCGAACGGGATCAACCGATCAGGGTCGCCGCCCTCGCCGTAAACGGCAAAGGTAATGCCGATCCGGCGAAACAGTGCCTCGGCCTCGGCTTGCTTCATCTGCCGAAACTCTGTCGGCATGGCGTGCATCCAGTCTTCCAGCCGCGCATAGGGGGCACGCACGGTTTCACCCTGATACATTTCGTTGAAACACTGGGTCGGCATGGCGTCTGATTCCTCCGGCCTTTGTACAAACCTTAGGCAGCCCCACTGGGCAGGGGAAGGATCGAGGGCGCATATAGGCCAACGGGGCAACAAACCAGCCTAGATTGTGGGCATGTGCCCAAATATGCAGCGCGGCTTGCGCCGTTGCCCGCCCTTGCATCCGCCCCCGCCTAGCGCCTATCTGGGGAAAACGCGAAATGAGGACATCATGACCCGACCCAGCCCTGCTTACGATGCCAACGCCGCCTCGGGGCACAACGCCTTTGGCGATCTGCCCGAATGGGACCTGTCAGACCTCTACACCGCACCCGAAGCGCCCGAAATCGCGCACGATATGGCGTGGCTTCAGACCGCCTGCGCCAGTTTTGCCGCCGATTACGAAGGCAAACTTGCCTCACTGGATGCGGCTGCAATGGCCGAGTGCATTGCCCGCAACGAAGCGATCGAGAATATCGCCGGGCGGCTGATGTCTTACGCGGGCTTGCGGTATTATCAGAACACTCTTGATGCCGGGCGCACCAAGCTGTTGTCCGACCTGCAAGACCGGATTACCAATTTCACCACGCCGCTGGTGTTCTTTGGGTTAGAGTTCAACCGCATCGACGACGCGCGCTATCAGGCGGTATTTAGCGACCCGGCCGTGGCCCGCTTCAAGCCTGCATTTGATCGGTTGCGCGCGATGCGCCCCTATCAACTTTCTGACGAGTTGGAGAAGTTTCTGCACGATCAATCCGTGGTGGGTGCCGCCGCGTGGAACCGCCTTTTTGACGAACAGCTTGCAGGCATGAGCTTCGATGTGGCGGGCGTAAGCCAGAGCCTTGAGGCGACGCTCGATCTTTTGACCGACCACGATCGCGCCCGCCGCGAGGCAGGCGCGCGCGCGCTGGCAGAGGGATTTGAAGGCGAAATCAAGCTGTTCGCGCGCGTTCATAACACGCTGACCAAAGATAAGGAAATCGAGGACCGCTGGCGCAAAATGCCCACGGCCCAGACCGCGCGCCACCTTTCCAACCACGTCGAGCCCGAGGTGGTTGAGGCACTGCGCAATGCCGTTGTCGCCGCCTACCCGAGGCTTTCGCACCGCTATTACGCGCTGAAGGCAAAGTGGCTGGGCCTTGAAAAGTTGCAGGTCTGGGACCGCAACGCCCCCCTGCCCACCGAGGCACCGCGCGTGATCGGCTGGGCAGAAGCACGCGAAACCGTGCTGGGGGCCTATGCCAGTTTTGCCCCAGAAATGGCCGCCATTGCCGAGCCTTTCTTTGACAAGGGCTGGATCGACGCGGGCGTGAAACCCGGCAAGGCTCCGGGCGCCTTCGCGCATCCGACCGTGACCAACGTGCACCCCTATGTGCTGCTCAACTATCTCGGCAAGCCGCGCGATGTGATGACGCTGGCACACGAGCTTGGCCACGGCGTGCATCAGGTGCTGGCCGCGCCGCAGGGCGAAACGCTTTCATCCACGCCGCTGACCGTGGCCGAAACCGCCAGCGTTTTTGGCGAAATGCTCACCTTCCGCCGCCTGCTCGATGCGGCCAAGTCGCCTGCCGAGCGCAAGCAACTGCTTGCTGGCAAGGTCGAAGACATGATCAACACCGTGGTGCGTCAGATCGCGTTCTACGATTTCGAATGTAAACTGCACGCCGCACGACGCGAGGGCGAACTGACCCCCGACGATATCAATGCCCTTTGGATGAGCGTGCAGGCCGAAAGCCTGGGCCCTGTGTTCGAGTTCATGCCGGGCTATGAAACCTTCTGGGCGTATATCCCGCATTTCGTGCATTCGCCCTTCTACGTCTATGCTTATGCCTTCGGTGACGGTCTGGTGAACGCGCTTTACGCCGCTTATGCCGAGGGCCTGCCCGATTTTCAGACAAAGTATTTCGAGATGCTGAAGGCGGGCGGATCAAAGCACCACAAAGACCTTCTTGCACCCTTCGGCCTTGATGCCTCTGACCCCGCATTCTGGGACAAGGGGCTAAGCATGATCGCGGGCTTTATCGACGAACTTGAGGCGATGGAGGCTTGATCCGTGCGCATTTGGCAATGGGCTTTGGGCGGCGCAGGCGTGTTGGTGGCTGCGGGCGCAGTGGGGTTCTTTGTCCTTGCACCGGGCATTGTCGAGCGCGGCATGAACCGCACGCTGAGCTTTCCCTGGGAAGTGACGCCTGAAGGTCAGGCCTTTCACGATGGCTTGACCATCGGCGATTGGCATTCCGACACGCTGCTGTGGGACCGCGATCTGCGCCAGCGGTGGGATCGCGGCCACATGGACCTGCCGCGCCTGCGCGAGGGCAATGTGGCGGTGCAGGTATTCACCACCGTCACCAAAAGCCCGCGTGGGTTGAACTATGAAACCAACGCCGCCGACGCGCCGGACGACATCACGCTGCTGATGATCGGCGAGCTTCGCCCGATCCGCACATGGTTCAGCCTGACCGAGCGCGCGTTAGATCAGGCTGCGCGGCTTACCGCCACCGCCGCTGCGGCACCGGACGAGTTGAAGGTGATCCGCACCGGCGCCGACTTGGCGCAGGTGCTGGCCGAGCGCGAGGCAGGCAGCAAAATCGTCGGCGCCATCTTGGGCGCAGAGGGTGGGCACGCACTTGAAGGCGACCTTGCCAACCTTGATCGGCTTTGGGATTCGGGCTTCCGGCTGATGGGGCTTACGCATTTCTTTGACAATGAACTCGGCGGCTCGCTGCACGGCGAAGGTGGGGCCAATGCGGGGCTGACGCCTTTTGGGCGCGAGGTGGTCGCCGATATGGTGGCGCGCGGTATGATCATCGACCTTGCGCACGCAAGCCCCCAGATGGTGCGCGATGTGCTGGCGATCGAGGGCACGCGCCCTATCGTGTCGCACACCGGCATCCGCAGCCACTGTGAAACCCCGCGCAACCTCGAAGACGACCTGTTGCGCGCTGTGGTCGCGAAGGGCGGCATCGTCGGCATCGGCTTTTGGGATGAGGCCACCTGTGACGCGACGCCCGCAGGCGTAGCTTTTGCGATCTTTACCGCGGTCGAGGAACTGGGCGAAGACAATGTGGCCCTAGGGTCCGATTTCGACGGCGCCGTCAGGACCGGCTTTGATGTTTCACGCCTGGCCGTGTTGACGCAAGCACTGCTCGACAGCGGCTTGAGCCACCGCATAATTGCCAAGGTGATGGGCGGCAATATGATGCGCTGGCTTGCGGAAAACTTGCCGAATTAGCGCCGCACCCAGCCCAAGCCGCAAGACAGTGCGCGCCATCGGTGTTATCATACATAAAGGTTAATATGGAGGCAGCGTTATGACCAACACATCCAAACGAATTGGTGTGGCCGCGGCACTCCTTGCGGGCGGGCTGGCGGGTGTCGCTTCGGCACAAAGCTGGGATGGTGCCTATATTGGCGCGGCCCTCGGCGGGTCAAACGGCGATTACAACCATGCCGACACGCTCGGCAATTTCAATAGCGGGAACGGGCAGGTTTTTGCCGGTTACAATTATTCGATGGGCAAGATGGTGATGGGTGGTGAGGTTGCTACCGTCCTCGGCAATATCACCACAACCGATGCCGGCAATTACATACGCAATCTTACTGACCTGAAGTTTCGGTTCGGCACCACGTTTGGCAGCGCGCTGGTCTATGCCTCGCTAGGCTACAGCGTAGGCGGCTCGACCAGCGACGGATTCAACTACGATTTCAACGGTGTGAACTACGGCATCGGCATGGATTACGCGGTCAACGACCGGATTTTTGTCGGTGCAGAGATCGTGGCACGCAACATCGATGATGGCCTAGGTTACCTCGACACGCGGCCCATGACCACCGCTTCGGTGCGCGCGGGGTTCCGGTTCTGACCGGCTAGAGGCAGTCGCGCCGCAGCGCCTCATAATCGATCTTGCCGCTGGGCGTGAAGGGCAGCGCTGCTTGGCGCAGTGCTTGGCGAAGGTGCAGCCCCGGAAAAGCCGCGTCTAGGACCGCCTGCACTGCACCCGCAGGAATGGACTCGGGCGCGGTATAGGCCACCACCAGTTCCTCCAGCCCCAGCGCGTCGGGCACCGCTAGGCAGGCCACCGCCTGCACCGCCAACGCCGACTCAAGCGCGGTCTGCACGGCCTCGAGCGCGATCTTGTTACCGCCCACGTTGATTACGTTCTTGACCCGCCCGATCACATACAGCTGGTTTCCCACGCGTCGCATCACGTCACCGGGAAAGAAATAGCCGCCGATGAAGCCACTTTTTTCTGCGCGCGCCGCAGAACCGAGGTAGGCGGCCGGCGCTTCGGAATCATCGCGGTTGCGAAAGCCCACGATGCCTTCGCCGGCACCCGGCATTTGCCGCAGCGCCTCGTCGAAAAACGCGATCTCGATGTCGTTGCGAAAAACCTCGCCCAGATAGCCCTCGCCATGTGGGCTATCTGGCTGAAACCGCGCCAACGCCAACGCACCAAACTCCGATGTGCCATAGGCAACGTCAATCGGCGCATCGGTCAGCCCAGACAGACGCTGCATCAAGTCGGTGCTCGCAAAAGCGCCCCCCACCACGATTTCGCGCAGCGAAGAGAGGTATTGCTCGGCGGCAGGCACATCGAGCATCTGCCGGATCACCATAGGCGTTGTTTCGAAATGGCTGACGCGGAAAAGGTCGATGTACTGCAGCGGCCGATTGCGATGATCATCAAGTGCAACCGTGCTTCCCCCAGCCAAAAGCGCCCGAAACGTGCCCATCATGCCCCAGACGGTCGCCATGGTGGCACTCATCAGCAGCCGCATTTTCGCGTCGGCCTGTGTGGCACGCTGAAAATTTGGTTCAGAAAAACAGCGAAAGACCAACGCCTCGCTATAGGCAACAAGCTTGGGGGTTCCGGTCGATCCCGATGTGGCAAAGACGATCTGCGCGCCTGCCCCACTAGCGGTGGCGAAATCAGCACTCGGCATCACGGGCACGGGCCCGAACCAGCCAGGCTCGATCTGCACCTGTAGCGCTTGGTCGATGTCTGGCACCGGGCGCACGCCCACCATCAGGTCGAATGCAACCCCCGCCAGCGCTCGCGGTTGTGCCAGAATCAGTGTCAGCGAAAGCCGACTGGCAAGCAGCGTAAAGCCCAGCACGAATTCGGGCCGGTCGGTTGTCAGTACCAGTCGCATGCCGGGGCGCAGGCCGTTCGGACGCAGATTTGCCTCGCAAGCCGCCGCTAACACAATAATATCGTTGAAGGAAAGTTGGCTTTTTTCAGTAATCAGCGCCAACTTTTCGGGGTAGCGGCGCGCAGTTTCAGCAAAGGCGTCGATCAGGCGCATAACGCTACTCCTCGGTTCGCAGCAATACTATCGCGCGCCGGCGTAGCCAGACGCAAGGCGCGCTCAGACCTCGCCCGCAAGCGCCATCTCGATCATCGCTTGGGTGCCGCGCGCCTGCTCAAGCGGCCAAGGGTAAGGCGCGGCGGCGCGCAGGCTTTGCCCGAAGGCTTCGACCTGCAGCACATACTGGTTCACCGCTGGAAACCGCCCGATCAGATCTGGCTGGCCTTGTCGGAAAAGCTCCAGCCGTGCCTCGCCCATTACCCCGGCATTGAACGGAACCGGCACCCGGATCATGCCGCCTTCGCCCTGAATGACCACCTCTTGGCGCGGATAAAGCCGCATCGAGGTGCGCCCGGTGTAGGTAAACGCCCCCCCTGGCCCCGCCATGGTGCCCGCCACCTCGGCCCATACGTCTACCCCATTCTCGCGCCGGATCCGGCTGCGCAGTACTACCGGTTCGGCCCCGGTGGCATAGCGCACCGAGCTATAGGTATAGACTCCGATATCGCGGATGCCGCCGCCACCCATCTCGGGCTTGTTGCGAATGTTTCCGGGGTCGGCGCGGTTGTCATAGCTGAAATGCGCATCGGCATGTTCCACGCGGCCTATCTCGCCCGCCGCGATCCAGTCGCGTACCTGTATCCACTGCGGATGATGCACGATCATGAAAGCTTCTGCAGCAAGTAACCCCGATCCGTCGCGCGCCGCGATCAGCGCATCAACCTCGCCCAGCGTCATCGCCAATGGCTTTTCGCACAGCACATGCTTGCCCGCCGCCAGCGCCTTCAGCGCCCACGGCACATGCAGATGGTTCGGAAGCGGAATATAGACCGCGTCAATGGCAGGGTCTGCCAACAGCGCCTCGTAATCCGAATACACGATCAGATCGGGGCAAAAGTCACGAAAGGGCTCGGCGCGCACCGCGTCCGATGTGGCCAGCGCCGCCAAGCGCGCACCGCGCGCGGCATGGATAGCAGGCCCCATGTGCCTGCGCGCAAAACTCGCAGCACCCAGGATGCCCCAGTTGACCACTTGCATGACAGCCTCTCCGGTTTTGCGCACCCCAAGCTAACGCCAGCACGCGGCGCGGGCAATCAACTCAGGCAGGCACCGCCATGCCCTTTTCGCGCGCCAGCACCCGCATCCGGTCTTGCAGTTTTTCGAACGCGCGTACCTCGATCTGGCGGATTCGCTCGCGCGAAACTTCGTACTGCGTCGAAAGCTGTTCCAACGTCACCGGATCATCGCGCAGACGACGCTGTGCCAGAATATCGCGCTCGCGTTCGTTCAACACATCCATCGCGGCAACCAGCATGGCGCGGCGCGCCGACAACTCGTCGGCCTCGGCATAATCTTCGGCAGTGTTGGCGCTTTCATCTTCAAGCCAATCCTGCCATTGCGTGGTGCCGTCACCATCCGCAGCACCGACCTGCGCGTTCAGCGAGGCGTCGCCCCCCGACAGCCGGCGGTTCATTGCCACCACTTCGTTTTCGGTGACGCTCAGATCATGCGCAATGCGGGTAACATGCTCGGGGCGCAGATCGCCCTCTTCCAAAGCGCCAATCCGGCTTTTGGCTTTGCGCAGGTTGAAGAACAGCTTTTTCTGCGCCGACGTGGTGCCCAGTTTCACCAAGCTCCACGAGCGCAGGATGTATTCCTGAATGCTCGCGCGAATCCACCACATCGCATAGGTCGCCAAGCGAAAGCCGCGCTCGGGGTCAAATCGCTTGACCGCCTGCATCAAGCCAACGTTTGCCTCGGAAATTACCTCCGCCTGCGGCAGACCATAGCCGCGATAGCCCATGGCAATCTTGGCGGCAAGCCGAAGGTGGCTGGTCACCATCCGGTGCGCCGCCTGCGTATCCTGATGGTCCACCCAGCGCTTGGCCAGCATGTATTCTTCTTCCGGTTCCAGCAGCGGAAACTTGCGGATTTCTTGCAGATAGCGGTTCATCCCCTGTTCGGGGCTGGGCGCTGGAAGGTTTGCATATGTCGTCATCGCCGACCTTTCTCCCTGATCGAGGATCAGCCAAAATGGGCTATTGTCCGTGCTGCGTCAAGGCCATCGCCTCACACTGCCACCACAGACCTCTAAACGCAGCATGGTACGCCGTTCCGTCGCACAACAGCGAAAACAGCGCGCCTCACGCCATTATGATAGCGCAAGCGCCGCCAATAACGCCGCCATATCAGGCGGCAAGGGCGCTTCAAATTCCAGCAACTCGCCGGTGACCGGATGCACAAACCCAAGCGTCGCCGCATGCAGCGCTTGGCGCGGAAAAGCCAAAAGCGCGCCCGCCGCCGCATCGCCCAGCGCCTTTGCCGATGGCTTGCGCGCGCCACCATAAGTTGCATCACCCACCAACCCGTGCCCAGCATGGGCCATATGGACGCGAATCTGATGCGTGCGCCCGGTCTCAAGCCAGCACTCCAACAGCGCCGCCGAAGGAGGAGTGCCGAAACTTTCGAACACGCGCGCGCGCGTCACCGCGTGCCGCCCGCCCTCCCAGCACACGGCCTGCCGCTGCCGGTCAGTGCGGTGGCGCGCAAGCCGTGTCTCGATCCGCAATACCCCCGCCGCCTCAAAGCTGACCCCGCGCGTGCCCGCCAATCGCGGATCGGCCGCCGAAGGCACGCCGTGCACCAGCGCCAGATAGCGGCGCGCGACGGTGTGCGCCTCGAACTGCGCCGCAAGTCCGTGATGCGCGCGATCCGACTTGGCCACCACCAACAGCCCCGAGGTTTCCTTGTCTATGCGGTGCACAATACCGGGTCGCGCCTCGCCCCCGATACCCGACAGGCGACCACCGAAATGATGCAACAACGCATTCACCAACGTACCATCAAGCGATCCGGGCGCTGGGTGCACCACCAATCCTGCGGGCTTGTCGATGACGATCAGGTCTTCATCCTCCCAGATCACGCTCAGCGCGATGTCTTCGGCCTCGGTCGTCACCGCGCGCGGCGGCTCCAGCACGATCGCGTAAACCTCGCCCTCCGACACCCGCGCTTTGAGGTCGCGCACCACCACGCCACCACGCGATACCGCACCCTCGTCAATCAGTCGCGCAAGGCGCGAGCGCGATAGCGCAGCCTGCTCTGGCACATCGCGCGCCAGCGCCTTATCAAGACGCACAGGCGGGGCTTCGCCTATCACCACCTCAAGGATACGCGCTTCCATGTTCGACTTGCCTTCCGAACCGCCCGAGCCAGCCCAGCTGCCGCCCGAGTTGCGTTTCATCAAACGACTGGTGACGGTACTGACTGGCACCATGATTGTAGGGCTTTTAGTTATTGTGGCGCTGCTTGTCATCCGCCTCGCCGCGCCGCCGGCGACCTTGCCCGAACTTCCCGCCGCCATCGCGCTGCCCGAAGGTGCCAAGATCGCGGCCCTCACTTTCGCTAAAGACCTGATCGTAGTGGTTACCGACGCCGGCGAGGTACTCATCTACGACAATAGCGGCACGCTGCGCCAAAAGCTGACGCCCTGAACTGCTTCAGACAAAATATCCCCCGCGGAGCGCAGCTAGGCCGCAGAAGGCGCCTCCGGCGGGGATACTTGAACTGAAGCATGTGGCAATCGGCCTTATGCCTTTGACTTCGCCGCCTTGGCGGGCTTGGCCTCCAGTGCATCAAGTCGGGCTTTCAACGCCTCATTCTCTTCGCGCGCTTTTAGCGCCATCGCCTTGACCGCGTCAAACTCTTCGCGGGTAACGAAGTCGCGCTCGGCGAACCAGCGGTCCATCCAACCTTTGACCGCGGTTTCCGCCTCGGAGCGCGCGCCTTGCGCAACACCCATCGCGTTGGTCATCAGTTTGGACATCTCGTCGAAGATCTTGTTCGGGGTCTGCATCGCGCGCTCCTCATTCCGTGTCAGACCCTATATGTGCGGCAGTGCGCGAAAGCTCAAGGTTGACTTCACCCCGGGGCCGGGGTCTTTCTGCGCGTCAAAGGAGATTTCATGCACGCCGCCATTCCATTTCCGGCAATCGGCCCCGAGGTGTTTTCGGTCACGCTCTGGGGGTTTGAATTCGCGCTGCGTTGGTATGCACTGGCCTATATCGCGGGATTGCTGGCGGCCTGGTCGATTCTTGTCTGGCTGATGCGCCGACCCGCGCTGTGGGGCGGGGATGCCCCCATAACGCCTGCGGCGGTGGAAGAGTTGATGACCGCTGTGGTGATCGGCGTGGTGATCGGCGGCAGGCTGGGCTTTGTGCTGATCTATCAGCCGGGGTATTTTCTGGCGAACCCACTCGAAATTCTGAAAGTCTGGCAGGGCGGGATGTCGTTTCATGGCGGCTTTCTGGGGGTGGTGGTGGCGGGCCTGTGGTATTGTCGGCGCAACGCCGTCGCCCCATTGGCGCTGGCCGACGCTTTCGCGCTGGCGACCCCGGTGGGATTGATGCTGGGGCGGATTGCCAATTTCATCAATGCCGAGCTTTGGGGGCGCCCGACCGATCTGCCTTGGGGGGTGATCTTTCCGGGGGTAGCGGCGCAAGATTGCGCTGATGTGGTCGGTGCCTGTGCGCGCCACCCATCGCAACTGTACGAGGCGGGGCTTGAGGGGCTGGTTCTGGGGCTGGTGCTTTGGTTGCTTGTTCGGCGTGGCGCGTTGCGCGCGCCCGGGCGCATCTTGGGGGCGTTTCTGACCGGCTATGGTGCGGCGCGCTTTTTTGTCGAGTTTTTCCGCGTTGCGGATGCACAATACATCACGCCGAAAAACCCGCTTGGCCATGTGATCGATTGGGCCGGGTGGGGTTTGAGCATGGGCCAGATTTTATCGCTGCCGATGATGGCGGTTGGGCTTTGGTTTCTCTGGCGCGCGAGGGCGGTGTGGTGACGCCGCTTGGGCAAATCCTCGCCGCGCGGATTGCGGCGGCGGGGCCTATGCCGCTTGCAGAATACATGCTTCTTTGCCTCCTGCACCCCTCGCACGGCTATTACACAACGCGCGACCCACTCGGTGCCGCAGGCGATTTCATTACGGCACCCGAGATTAGCCAGATGTTCGGCGAAGTGCTGGGTTTGGCGCTGGCGCAGGCTTGGCTGGATCAGGGCGCGTCCCAGCGCATCGTGCTGGGCGAACCCGGCCCGGGGCGCGCCACCTTGATGGCCGATATTTTGCACGCAACGGCGCGGGTACCGGGCTTTGCAGCAGCGGCAGAGGTTCATTTGATCGAGGCCTCCCCCGCGCTGCGCGCGGTGCAGGCCAAAAAACTGGCTGGCGTCGCGCCCCATTGGCACGAAAGCCTCACAGATCTGCCCGAGGCGCCGCTGTTTCTGATTGCCAACGAGTTTCTCGACGCGCTGCCGATCCGCCAGTTCGTGCGCACGGACGGGGGATGGGCAGAACGCTACATAGGGCTTGGCGCGGGTGAGCAGCTTGTCTTTGGCTTGGCGCCAGCGCAGCCGATTGCGGCACTGGCGCACCGCATGGGCGATACCCGGCCCGGCGATGTGGTCGAAACCTGTGCGCCCGCCGAGGCGGCGGTGGGCGAAGTGGCGCGCCATATCGCAGCGCATGGTGGCGCCGCGATCTTCATCGATTATGGTGGGTGGGAAAGCCTTGGTGACACCTTTCAGGCAATGCGCGCGCACAAGCCCTGTGACCCGCTCGCCACCCCCGGCGAGGCTGACTTGACGGCGCATGTGGCGTTTGCCCCCTTGGCGCGCGCGGCGCGCGCCGCAGGGGCGGCAGCAACGGAACTGGTAGCCCAAGGTATGCTGCTGGAGCGATTGGGCATCACCGAGCGGGCACAACGGTTGGCGCGCGGACTTTCCGGTGCCGCACTTGAAAACCACATTGCAGCGCACCGGCGCTTGACCCACCCGCAAGAAATGGGAAACCTGTTTAAAACGATTGCAATTCACCCCGTAGGTGCGCCCCTTCCCCCCGGGTTCACGTCGGATCAGCGAGAGGCAGACCATGCCAACGACGCTTGAATTTCTGACCTCGCCCACGCTGTCGCCGTTTCGACATGCATTTTTTACCCGCCATGGCGGCGCCTCTTCGGGGATTTTCGCCGGGCTGAATTGCGGCCCCGGTTCAAGCGACCAGAGCGAAGCGGTAGCGATCAACCTTGCGCGCGCGGCTGCGGCGATGGGCACGGGCGTTGAGGCGCTGGCGCGGGTGAATCAGGTCCATTCCGCAGATGTTATCAGCGTTACCGCGCCCCCACCCCGCCCCTTGCCGCGTGCTGATGCGCTGGTCACGGCAACGCCGGGGGTCGTGTTGACGGTGCAGAGCGCCGATTGTCAGCCGGTGCTTTTTGCCGATGCGAGCGCGGGCGTTATTGGTGCCGCACATGCAGGCTGGAAAGGATCGCTCGCAGGCGTGCTGGAGGCGACACTTGATGCGATGGAGGTACTGGGGGCGCGGCGTGGCAATACCGTTGCGGTGATAGGGCCCTGTATCAGTCAGCGCGCCTACGAGGTCGGGCACGATTTCATGGAGACATTTCTGAGCGAAGACGCAGGCAACGCCCGCTTTTTTGCAGGCGCGCCGAATGGGCGGCCGAGGTTCGATTTGCCTGCCTATGCGCTGCATAGGCTACGCGCTGCCGGCATCAAGCATGCAGAATGGACGCGGCATTGCACCTATTCCGACCCGGAGCGATTCTATTCCTATCGCCGCACGACGCATCTGGGCGAGGCCGATTACGGGCGCCTGCTTTCTGCCATCCGGCTCTGAGCCGCGCCGCACCTTCGCCACAATCTGCGACGCGCTGGCGCAGCTGATCTGCCAAAACCTCTGCATAGCATGACAAATGCTGCGCAATTTCTGGGCGCCGTGGTCAGCGCATATTCACAGCAATTGCCCGAGCCTGCCGCATCGCCGCCGCATTGAACTGTGAAAACTAGTCAACGAGGCTGCAAGACCCGAAGCGATGCAAGACAGGAGTAGAAAATGACCCCGAAAAAACCGCGCCGCTGGCTGCAATCGGCAATTGTTGAAGCTGCAAAATGCAACGTGGCCATGCCGTGGCAGCGCGGCACGATGCGCAACGGCACGATTGCACGGCGCGAGCAGGCCGCAAGCGCAAGCACGCACCCGCCGCGGGTTCTTTTGCGCAGCGCCTGAACAACGCGGCGATTCGCGCCGCCGATGAAATGTGGCAACCGCCAAAGCGGTGCCAAAACGATGCGCGCCCTAGGACCCGAATGGTCTGGTGCTTCGCCCCATTGCGACCCCGGATATGACAGGTGTCGACCCGAGGCCGCAACCTGACAGAACGTCTGCAGTCGGTGGGGGCCGCTGCAGGCGGGATTAGCCCGAAAGGCCAACCATGTCCTATCGCCTCCTACCCGCTGCCGAGTCTGCAGGCCAAGATAAGCGTCCTGCGACGCATTCGCCGTCGGCGCGTCAGTTGCGCGCGCCGTCGCAAGACGAGACGCCCCAACGCACGCGCCCGTTGACTCGGCGTTATGAGGCCACTTGGCTGACCGATACGGGTGAAGTGCAAAGTTCTACCCGGATCGCGCCTGCCACGGCGCTGTTCGAAGAGGCATTTTCAGCCATGGCGCGCGGCACATTGATTACCACCGAGGCGGGCCCAGTGGCGGTTGAAGACCTCGTGCCGGGGATGCGTGCAATCACCGGCGAGGGGCGGAGCGAGACCATCACCTGGATCGGTTCATTGACGCTATATCCCGATCCACAAGGGCGCGGGACCGGCGAAAGCATGTTGACGCGGATCACCGCCGAAGCGTTCGGTGCCAGCCGCCCGATGCCAGACCTCGTGCTTGGGCAGCGGGCCCGGTTGTTGCTGCGCGACGCGCGCTGCCGCGCGATCTCGGGCAGCGATACGGTTTATGTGCCCGCACGCGCCTTTATCGATGGCGTGAGCGTGATCGAGCTTCGCACGATGACACCGGTTGTTGCGTATCATGTGGTACTGCAACGGCACGCGAGTCTGCGTGTGATGGGAATGGAAGTGGAAAGCTATCACCCCGGCACCGGCATCGAGGCGATGGTCGAGCCGCGCTTGTTGGCGCTTTTTGCCGCCTGCTTTCCACAACTGTCTCAGCTGTCGGACTTCGGCCCCGAGGCACATCCACGCCTGACCCGGTTCGAGCTGGAGCGGCTGCTGGAATAGTGCCACCCCTGCTGCCCCGCCTTAGGGGTGGCGGGCTAGCCGTGCTTCGAGCACATCAAACGGCACGCCCGGTTGATCTTTGGCACAGCGGATGACCAGCGAGGTTTTCACCGATGCCACATTGGCCGCGGCGGTCAGCTCTTCTGTCAAAAAGCGCTGAAAGCTCGACAGATCAGGCGCCACGCATTTCAAAATGAAGTCGATTTCGCCGTTGAGCATGTGGCATTCACGCACCAAGGGCCAATCACGGCAGCGCGTTTCAAACGCAGAAAGGTCGGTTTCGGCTTGACTGTGCAACCGAACCATGGCGAACACACCCACCTCAAAGCCCAACTCGCGCGGGTTCACATCGGCATGGTAGCCGCGCACGAAGCCCGCTTCTTCAAGCGTGCGCACCCGCCGCAAGCAAGGCGGCGCCGAAATGCCCACCCGTTTGGCAAGCTCCACATTGGTCATGCGCCCGTCAGCCTGCAACTCGGCCAGGATCTTGCGGTCGATTTCGTCAAGCCGAGAGCCGGACATCGCATCCTCCAAAGATTTCGCGGAAAGTATCGTTGTGGCGAAGTTTGCGCAATATTATTTCGTGCTATGTGGCGCAAGGGTAATCGTTCGCGGAATTTTGCGCGGGGGTTCAATTCGACACGCCCGACATATATATGCGAAAAAACGGATATGGAGACGATCATGGGCGATACGCGGCACGTCAAGGTTTTGATCATCGGCTCGGGGCCTGCGGGCTATACGGCGGCCGTCTATGCCGCGCGCGCGATGCTGTCGCCGCTGCTGGTGCAGGGGATGCAACCGGGCGGGCAGTTGACCATCACGACCGATGTTGAAAACTGGCCCGGCGAAACCGCGATCATGGGGCCGGAGCTGATGCAGAAGATGGAAGCGCACGCCAAAGCAATGGGCGCCGAGATCATTTCCGACCTCATCACCTCGCTTGATCTGCAAAAGCGCCCCTTCACCGCGCAGAGCGATTCTGGCACCATTTACACCGCCGACGCGGTGATCCTTGCCACCGGCGCACAAGCGCGCTGGCTGGGGTTGCCTTCGGAAGAAAAGTTCAAAGGCTTCGGCGCTTCGGCCTGTGCCACTTGCGACGGCTTTTTCTACCGCGGCAAGGAAGTGGTGGTGACCGGCGGTGGCAACTCTGCGGTAGAAGAGGCGCTTTACCTCACCAATTTCGCCACCAAGGTCACACTTATCCACCGCCGCGACAGTCTGCGCGCCGAAAAGATCTTGCAGAACCGCCTGTTCAAACACCCCAAGATCGAAGTGCTCTGGAATCACACCGTCGAAGAAGTGCTGGGTGACGAAAACCCGCTCGGCGTAACTGGCGTGCGTGTGCGCGATGTCAAATCGGGCGGCGAAAAGGTCGTGCCCTGTGCCGGGTTCTTTGTCGCCATTGGTCACTCGCCCGCTTCGGAGTTGGTCAAAGACCAACTTGAAATGCATCACGGCGGTTACGTGAAGGTGGAACCGGGCAGCACGCACACGTCGATTGCAGGCGTGTTTGCAGCTGGCGATCTGACTGACCCTGTCTATCGGCAGGCCGTCACCAGCGCCGGCATGGGTTGCATGGCGGCGCTTGACGCTGAACGGTTCTTGGCCGAACAGGACTGAGGCGCGCCACGCACCGCTTTTTCCCGCAAGGCGACAAAAAGGGCGACGCGTCGTTCCAATCTCGGCTTTTGTTGCATTGATAGCTTGATTTTCGCCATATTCGCGCGCTAAGCCGCGCGCGAGCATGGCGGTGATTATACCGTCGAACATCAAGAACCGTTCAGGTCCAGCAAGCGAGCCCTTTCACATGTCCTTTACCAATTTTGCCCCGATCCCGGAGCTGTATGTTTCACACGAATCGTCTTTGAAGCTGAAGACCGAGGCCGGAAACCTGCCGTCTTGGGATCTGACGCCACGCCAGACCTGCGACCTTGAACTTTTGATGAACGGCGGTTTTAACCCGCTCAAAGGATTTCTGAGCGAGGCCGATTATGACGGTGTGGTCAGCTCTATGCGGCTTGCCGATGGCACGCTATGGCCAATGCCGATCACGCTCGATGTCTCGCAAGCCTTTGCCGACAAGGTCGAACCGGGGCAAGATATCGCGCTGCGCGATCAGGAGGGTGTGATCCTTGCGATTCTCTCGGTGTCTGACAAGTGGGTGCCCAACAAGTCGCAAGAAGCCTTGGGCGTGTTTGGCGCAGACGATCTGGCGCACCCGGCGGTGAACTATCTGCACAATGTCGCAGGCCCGGTCTATCTGGGTGGTCCGATCACCGGCATCCAGCAACCGGTGCATTACGATTTCAAAGGCCGCCGTGACACACCGAACGAATTGCGCGCCTTTTTCCGCAAGATGGGCTGGCGGCGCGTCGTGGCGTTTCAGACCCGCAATCCATTGCACCGCGCGCATCAGGAACTGACCTTCCGCGCCGCGCGCGAAGCACAGGCCAACCTGCTTATTCACCCCGTTGTCGGCATGACCAAACCGGGCGATGTGGACCACTTTACCCGCGTGCGCTGCTACGAGGCGGTGCTGGACCAATACCCTGCATCCACAACCACGATGAGCCTGCTGAACCTTGCGATGCGCATGGGTGGGCCGCGCGAGGCAGTCTGGCACGGGCTGATCCGCAAGAACCACGGCTGCACGCATTTCATCGTTGGGCGCGATCATGCGGGCCCCGGCAAGAATTCGACAGGGCAGGATTTTTACGGCCCCTATGATGCGCAGGTGCTCTTCAAGAAGCACGAGGCCGAGATCGGCCTTGAGATGGTTGACTTCAAGCACATGGTTTATGTGCAGGAAAAGGCGCAATATTATCCCTCCAACGAAGTCCCGGAAGGGTCAACCGTGCTGGACATTTCGGGCACCGAACTGCGCCGCCGTTTGCGCGAAGGAATCGAGATCCCGGAATGGTTCTCGTTCCCGCAGGTGGTGACCGAGCTGCGCCGCACCTCGCCCGCACGCAACAAGCAAGGCTTCACGGTCTTTTTCACCGGGCTTTCGGGGTCGGGCAAGTCGACGATTGCCAACGCGTTGATGATCAAGTTGATGGAAATGGGGGGCCGCCCGGTAACGCTGCTGGATGGCGACGTGGTGCGCAAGAACCTCAGCTCGGAACTGGGGTTTTCCAAAGAGCACCGCGATCTGAACATCCGCCGCATCGGATATGTCGCATCTGAAATCACCAAGAACGGCGGCATCGCGATTTGCGCGCCAATCGCGCCCTACACCGCTACCCGTCGCGCGGTGCGCGAAGATATCGAAGCGTTCGGCGCGTTTGTCGAAGTGCATGTGGCAACTTCGATCGAAGAATGCGAGCGGCGCGACCGCAAGGGGCTCTACAAACTTGCCCGCGAAGGCAAGATCAAAGAGTTCACCGGCATTTCAGACCCCTATGAGGCACCGATCAAGGCCGAGCTGGTTGTCGATACCGAAAACGTTGATGTCGATCACTGCGCGCATCAGGTGATCCTGAAACTCGAGTCGATGGGGCTGATCCGCGGCTGACGGATTTGCCAAAAATACCACCTAATCGCCGCCCCTGATCCGGGCGGCGATTTGCGTTTCGTTCACAGGTTAACTGCGATGCTGTCCCCAACGAGCATTCGGGGGCTGCATGGCAAATCTGACGCAAAGCTGGATGGGGTTTTGGCACCGATACTGCTGCGGATTTCTAACCATTATTGCACCTAGTGCGCATGGACCGGCGTGCGGTCGTGCTGGCGCGCAAGGGCAAAGGCCATGCGACAATCGGCTACCAGTGCCAGCCGCTCGCCATCGGCCCCATGCACAGCGTAAAGCGTGCGAAGGTCGCCCGCCTGCGCGCGGATCTCATCTGGCAAGTCTGCCACGGCGACGGCTCGGACATAGACGATGCGATCGTCCGTTTCTGCGCCAAAATCATATTTCGTGTTCATTGTGGCCCCCTTCAACTGCGAGTGATCGGGATCGAACGCACGACCGGGTCAGGCAGCGCGCGGCGCAAATCGATATGCAGCAAGCCGTTCTCCAATGCAGCTGCCGCGACCTCAACGCCATCGGCCAGCACAAAACTGCGCTGAAACGCGCGCGCGGCAATGCCGCGGTGCAGGAAAACATGCGCAGCGTCATCTTCGGCTTGCCGCCCGCGGATAACCAGTTGCCGATCCTCCAGCGAAATTGCGAGGTCGGCTTCGGCAAAGCCTGCTACCGCCAGCGTTATGCGGAAGGTGTCGGGCGAAGATTGTTCGATATTGTACGGCGGATACCCGTCGCCGCCAGTTTTGGCGGTACGTTCTACCAGCCGCTCCAACTGATCGAACCCCAGCAGGAACGGGTGCGCGGCAAAGCTCAATTTCGTCATCGGGCAGGCCCTTTTGATAAGCGACATGCGAAGGAAGGGCCCCTTGCGGCGACCCATTGCACTGATATGGGCACGCAAAGCCCACCTCGCAAGGTTGCGCGGCGCTCGCACTATTGCAAGGTTCACGCAACGCCCGCGCAGCGCTATAGTCTGGTTTGCTCGATCAGCGACTCGAGCAAACCGGGCCAATCCTCGAATATCAGGCAATTCCGATGAACCCATCGAACAAGATGAACTCTGACGAGGTCTTGCGAGTAAAGCTTGCGGTGCTTCGGCGTGAACACCGCGATCTTGACGATGCGATCGACGCCTTGGGCAACACGATGCGCGCCGACCAACTGGCTCTGCGGCGGTTGAAAAAGCAAAAGTTATCGCTAAAAGACCAGATCGCGCGGCTGGAGGACCAGTTGACCCCCGACATCATCGCCTGACGCGCCCGCTTGCCTTGCGCGGGGCGGCGGCGAGGCTATAGTGCGCCGCGGCAGGCAGGCGGGGGAAGTGATGGGCGTTTCAGTGGGAATCATCATGGGAAGCCAGTCTGACTGGCCAACCCTGCGCGAAGCAGCGACGCTCCTTGAAGAACTGGGCGTTCCCTACGAGGCGCGGATCGTTTCGGCGCACCGCACGCCAGACCGGCTATGGGATTATGGCAAGGGCGCGGTCGGGCGCGGGTTGAAGGTGATTATCGCCGGCGCCGGGGGTGCGGCGCATCTGCCGGGCATGATGGCCTCGAAAACCCGGCTACCGGTGATTGGCGTGCCGGTGCAAAGCAAGGCTTTGTCGGGTCTTGATAGCCTGTATTCGATCGTGCAGATGCCGCGCGGCTTTCCGGTGGCCACGATGGCGATTGGTGCGCCGGGTGCTGCCAATGCCGCATTGATGGCGGCGGCGATACTGGCGCTATCTGACCCTGCGCTGGCTGCGCGGCTTGACGCATGGCGCGCGGCACTTTCGGCGGCGGTGCCCGAGGAACCCTTGAATGACTGAGATGCTGGCGCCGGGCGGATGCATCGGCATTCTGGGCGGCGGCCAACTTGGCCGGATGCTTGCTGTTGCCGCATCGCGGCTGGGTCTGCGCGCGCATATCTTCGAGCCGGGCGATAACCCGCCCGCAGGCCAGGTTGCATGGCGCGTGACCAAGGCGGGGTACGATGATGCGGTGGCCTTGCGGGCTTTTGCCGCCTCGGTCGATGTCATCACCTTTGAGTTTGAAAACATCCCGACTTCGGCGCTCAACATTCTGGAAAGCCTGCGCCCGATCCGCCCGGGGCGGCGTGCATTGGCAATCAGTCAGGACCGGATCGCGGAAAAGACATTTCTCAACGGTATCGGTCTGGCCACGGCGCCTTGGGCAGCGGTGACCGACGCGGCCGCTCTGCGCGCCGCACTGGCGCAGATCGGGGCGCCTGCTGTGCTCAAGACAAATCGGTTGGGCTATGACGGCAAGGGTCAGGCGCGGATCAATGCACCCGCCGAAGCTGCCGCAGCGCTGACGGCGATGGCGGGGGCAGACGCCGTGCTGGAAGGTTTCGTCCACTTTTCCCGCGAGGTATCGGTGATCGCCGCGCGCGGGATTTCAGGCGAGGTTGCGGCCTATGACCCGGGCGAAAACGTGCATCGGGGCGGCATTTTGCACACCACCACCGTTCCCGCGCACCTTACCCCCGCCGAACGGTCGGATGCCGTGCTGATCGCCGCGCGTATTCTGAACGCGCTCGATTATGTCGGGGTGCTTGGGGTCGAGCTGTTCGTTTCGCCCGAGGGGCTGCTGGTCAACGAAATTGCGCCGCGTGTGCACAATTCGGGGCATTGGACGCAAGCAGGCTGCGCGGTCGATCAATTTGAGCAGCACATTCGCGCCATAGCAGGTTGGCCCTTGGGCGATGGCAGCCGCTATGCAGATGTGGAGATGACCAACCTGATCGGTGATGACGTGGCGCACCTGCCCGCGCTTGCGCGTGAAGCGGGCGCTTCGATCCACCTCTACGGCAAGGCTGAGGCCCGGGCGGGCCGCAAGATGGGTCATGTGAACCGGGCGCTGAGGCGCGGCTGAAGTGCCGCCCTATTCAGGCCGCACCCGCGCTGCCGTGCCCTTGGCAAAAGCATCAAGGCGCGCGCGCGCTGCGGGTTGGGTGTTGACCACACCCGCCAACACCGACTCGGCATAGGCCGCATCAAGACCCGACATGTTTTGCATATGGCTGATGCCAGAGCAGACGGCAAAGTTGGAAAGCGGGGTATTGGCGGCAATGGCATGGGCTAGCGCAAAGGCTTTCTGCTCGCTCGACCCTTCGACAAGATACTGGCATAGGCCGATTTCCACCGCCTCGGCCCCTTTGTAGATGCGGCCTGTCAGCATCATATCGATCATCCGCGCCTTGCCCACCAGATCTGCCACGCGGATCGTCGCGCCGCCGCCGGTGAACAGCCCACGGCTACCCTCGGGCAGCGCGAAATAGGTAGAGGCGTCGGCCACGCGAATATGCGCCGCCGAGGCCAGCTCTAGCCCGCCGCCCACCACCGCACCCTTCAACGCCGCGATGATCGGCACACCGCCATATTCCATCTTGTTGAATGCTTCATGCCAGCGCAGGCACAGGTGCATGAATGCCTCGGGGCTGCGGTCGGCGTCGTGGTGTTCCACCAGATCAAGCCCGGCGCAAAAATGCGTGCCTTCCGCGCGCAACACCACTGCGCGCACACCCGAGCGCGGCAGCAGTGTGAAAACATCCACCAACTCCTCGATCGTTGCGGCGTCGAGCGCATTGCGCTTGGCAGCACGGTTGAGGCTGAGCGTCGCGACACCTTCGGCATCGACCAAGAGGGTAAGGTTAAGCAAAGCCAGATCGTCTAGGTGCCGCATCGCCATTTCTCCTAAAAGGTGTCGGGCGGCAGAGTGGCGGCTGGTAGCGGCGATGTCCACTGCTCTGGCATGTGCCGCCCTTCACGCACTTGCCACAAAACGCGGTTAGATGTTCACTTAAGTATCGTTCAGGGAGGATGACAGCATGTCGATTCGACTTACACGCCGCGGCTTCATCGCGGGCACCACCGGGTTGCTTGTGTTGCACCCGTTTTCGGCGCGCGCTCAGGCAGGCCAAGCGCATCTGCGCATCATGGAAACCACTGACCTGCATGTGCATGTGTTTCCCTATGATTACTACGCCGACAAGCCAATAGACACCGTCGGTCTGGCCCGCGCTGCGACGTTGATCGAAGGGGTGCGCGCCGAATCCACCAACTCGATCCTGCTCGACAATGGCGACTTTCTGCAGGGCAACCCGCTTGGCGATTACATCGCCTATGAACGTGGCATGGCCGATGGTGCCATGCACCCGGTCGTCGCGGCCATGAACGTGCTGGGCTATGACGCCTCGACGCTGGGCAACCACGAATTCAACTACGGCCTGCCCTTCTTGATGAACTCTGTCGCTGGGGCCAATTTTCCGATCATTTCAGCCAACGTCATCAAGAAAATGGGCGCATCGCCGCGCGAAGATGAAACGCTGCTGCCGCCCTACATCATTATCGATCGCGAGATTGTCGATGGTGCCGGGGCCAGTTATCCGATCCGCATTGGTTTGATCGGCTTCGTGCCGCCGCAGATCATGAACTGGGATCGCAAGCACCTTGAAGGCAACGTTTCCACCCGCGACATCGTTGCCACCGCCAAGGCCTGGGTGCCGCAGATGAAGGAAGAGGGCGCCGATATCATCATCGCGCTCTGCCATTCCGG
This sequence comes from Rhodobacteraceae bacterium UBA6213, assembly GCA_002421605.1. Lineage (GTDB taxonomy): Bacteria > Pseudomonadota > Alphaproteobacteria > Rhodobacterales > Rhodobacteraceae > UBA6213. The sequence goes on from DISJ01000008.1 coordinate 356,609, forward strand.
CATTGGCGCGGCAGAGGCGAGCGATGGCATGGAAAACGCCGCGATCCCGCTGGCGGCGGTTGAAGGCATCGACGCCATCGTTACTGGCCACGCGCACCAAGTGTTTCCCGGCCCCACCTTTGACGGGCGCGCGGGCACCGACAATGCCACCGGCACGATCATGGGCAAGCCCGGTGTGATGGCGGGATTCTGGGGTAGCCACATGGGGCTGATCGACCTGATGTTGGAACGCGATGGTGACACATGGCGCATCGGCGCGCACACCTCTGAGGCGCGACCGATTTCGCGGCGCGAAGAAGACCGCTCGATCACCGCGCTGGTTCAGGATTACCCGCCGGTCTTGGCGGCAGCACAGGTGGAACACGACGCCACGCTCGACTATGTGCGCCGCGCCGTGGGCAAGACCGATGCCCCGCTTTACAGCTACTTTGCCTTGGTGGCCGACGACCCTTCGGTGCAGATCGTGTCGATTGCGCAGATGTGGTATATCAAGCAGATGCTGGCGGGCACCGAATATGCGGACCTGCCGCTTTTGTCCGCAGCCGCCCCCTTCAAGGCCGGTGGCCGTGGCGGGCCGGAGTATTACACCGACGTTCCAATCGGCGATGTTGCGATCAAGAACGTGGCCGACCTGTACCTGTACCCCAACACCGTGCAGGCGGTGGTGGTGACCGGAGCGCAGTTGAAAGGCTGGCTGGAACGCTCGGCGGGCATGTTTAATCAGATCACCCCCGGCATGGCCGATCAGGTGCTGCTGAGCGCCGATTTCCCCAGCTACAATTTCGACGTGATGGATGGGGTCACCTACAAGATCGACCTCTCGCAACCCCCGATGTTTGCCACCGACGGCACGGTGATAAACCCCGATACCAATCGGATTGTTGATCTGGCGTATATGGGCGCACCGGTCGATGCTGCAGCGCGTTTTGTGGTGGCAACCAACAACTATCGCGCCTCGGGTGGTGGCAGCTTCCCGGGTGCCGATGGATCAACCGTGATCTTCGAGGCACCCGATACGAACCGCGATGTGATCGTGCGCTATATCGTGGAACAAGGCACGATCAACCCCGCCGCCGACGGCAACTGGGGCTTTGCATCAATGCCGGGAACCTCGGTTCTGTTCGATACTGGACCGGGTGGCGCGCAATATGCCGCATCCGTTCCGGGCGTGAAGATCGAGGCGGCTGGCGAAGGGCCAGACGGCTTCGCTCGGTTCCGCATCGCGCTGTAAAAAACGCGTGGCTGCGCCCATCAGGTCGCGGCCACAGCCCTGCGCGATGCCGCAAGTTGCGCGACAAAGGTTGCCCGCGCGGGGTTCGCGCCAGTGGGCAAGCATACAACAACGCTTTCGGCCCAGTCGAGATACGCCATGCGACGGTCTTGCGACCAGCCAACCGGCGGCGCTTCGGCCACCGCGCGAATGTTGGAAAGCTTGTCGCAGATTTTCACCAGCGCCGCCTCGGGCGATTTGTGCGATGCGTTCGCCACCTGCAGCTCTTTGCGACGCTCTTTCGACAGCGACTTGTCGTCTGTCAACTCCAGCACCAGCGCGGCAACCGCGTCGCCAAACTGTGCGCGCAGATCTTCCGGCTGGGTTGGGCAATCTTCGATGGTGTCGTGCAGCCAAGCCGCGCACACCGCCGCCTCAGAGCCGCCAAAACGCGCAACAAGTGCTGCGACTTCGGCAAGGTGCTCGGTATAAGGCGCAGCCTCGGGCCCTTTGCGGGTCTGCCCGGCGTGGGCAATTTCGGCAAACTGGCGCGCGGTATCAATAAGGGACATACAAGCTCCTTTAGAAGGGCGCAGGCGCAAGCCGCGTCTGCGGCAGGATAAAGATATCGGAAATGCAGACCTATCTGCGCCATCACATCGGCGAGAAACGCCGAAAAAGTAAAGGCCGCACCCAACCGGGTGCGGCCTGAAACCACATCGCGTAGCGACGACGCCTCAGAGTTCGTCGAGCGCCTCGACAGCCGCTTCCAGTTCCAACTTGGTCATCACCTTGTCGCTGACCGTGACACCGGCCACGATAAAGTCGATCACCTTGTCTTCAAACAGTGGTGCGCGGATCTGTTGCTGCACCTGTGCGTTCTTTTGCACATATTCGAAGAAGGCGCGCTCCTGCCCCGGATACTCGCGCGCTTGCGCCAGAATCGCCTGGGTCATTTCGGCGTCGCTGACCTCGACCTTTTCGGTACGGCCAAGCTCGGCCAAAAGCAGCCCGAGGCGCACGCGGCGTTCGGCCAGTTTCAGATGCTCTTCGCTCGGCTCGATCGCATCGTGGTTATGGCCGTGATCCTCGGGGTGATCTTCGTGCCAAAGCGTGTGCGCGATCTGCCCGGCCTCGGCGGCAACAAGGCTTGGCGGCAGGTCAAACTTTACCTGCGCGTCAAGCTGGTCGAGCAGCGCGCGCTTGAGAATGGCGCGCGATGCGCCCGCGTATTCAGCCTCGAGCCGCTCTGCGACCTGTGCCTTCAGCGCGGCGAGGTCTTCGGCACCGAACCGTTTGGCCAGTTCATCGTTGATCTCGGCGGTTTTCGGGGCGCGCACGGCTTTGACCGTGCAGGCGAACACGGCGGCTTTGCCGGCCAGATGCTGGGCACCGTAGTTTTCGGGGAAGGATACGTTGACCGAAACCTCATCGCCCGCCTTGACGCCGACCAGTTGCGCCTCAAACCCCGGAATGAACGAGTTCGAGCCGAGCACCAGCGGGTAATCTTCTGCAGCGCCGCCTTCAAAGGCTTCGCCATCGACCGAACCTTTGAAGTCGATCACAACCTGATCGCCGTCTTTGGCTTTGGCACCTTTTTTGCGGTCCTCAAAGATCTGTGCGTTCTTGGCCAGACCTTCCAGCGCCTCGGTGATCGCGGCATCGTCGGCCTTTACGACAACACGCTCCAGCGTGATGCCGCCAAGTTCGATGCCGGGGATCTCGGGCAACCGCTCGTAGGCAACCGAGACAGTGAAGTCCTGTCCCTCTTTCCAATTCTCGCCATCGACCATTTCGACCTTGGGCTGCATCGCCGGGCGATCGCCGCTGGACGTGAGAAGGTCGCGCATGGCGCTGTCGATTGCTTCTTGCATCGCGTCGCCCAAAATCCGCGCACCGTATTGCTTGCGCAGCAGCGCCATCGGAACCTTGCCCTTGCGAAAGCCCTTCATCTCGACCTCTGGGGCAGCTTCCATGAGCTTTTCCGTCACCTTCGCTTCAAGCTCAGTGGCAGTCACGGTAATGGTATAGCCGCGCTTGAGGCCATCGTTGAGGGTCTCTGTGACCTGCATGGGGGGGTTCCTTCGTTATGGTGGCCGCCACACGCGGCTTGTGCTAAATCAGCCGCCCTTCTATTGGGCGCTTGCCTTGCTGGCAAGGCGAAAAGGCACTCAGCTTTGGCCGTATGGTGCGGATGAAGGGACTCGAACCCCCACGCCTTTTGGGCGCCAGAACCTAAATCTGGTGCGTCTACCAGTTTCGCCACACCCGCAACAGTCGCTCAATTAGCAGCCTATTAGTCAGGTTGCGAGGGGGCTGCCTAAAAAAAGCCTCGCGAATATCGATTTCTTGGCCTAAAGTTGGAAAAAAATAAAGAGCAGGCAATACAGGATTACCCCATGTCACATGTGACTGAGGGGCGCATTGTCGGGGCAAACCTTGACGTGCGTCTGGACGAGCAAGAATCTTTCGGATTCTTTGCGATTGCGCAGGGTGCGGGCATTTTGACGCTCGACGGTTTGCTGCCGGTTGAATACCTGAACCCCGGCGATCGGATCGTTACACGCGCCGGCGCGATGCGGTTGCGCGCGGTGCACGTCAGCGTGGCGCAGGTGCCACTGATCCGGGTTGCGCCCTCCGCACTTGGGCATGATCGCCCCGATCAGGCGCTGTTACTGGCCCCCGACACCGAGGTGCTGGTGCGCGATTGGCGCGCCAAGGCCATGTTTGGTAAGACGCAAGCCCTTGTTCCAATATCGCGTTTGGTTGATGGCGATTACGTCACCCGTGTTCCGGGCAGCAAGCGGCGCCTGTTCTCGCTCGAGTTCGATACACCTCAGGTCGTTTATGCCGATGGTGTCGAGATCGGCTGCGCCGCAGTGCGCAGCACCGTTTCAGCAAACAGCGAAGCGGCCTGAACCCGGCTCACGCCCCCAGCGTGCGCAGCACCCCCGGCAAAGCTTCGGGCAAGTCTTCGGCGATCAGCCCGGGGCCAAAGCTTCGTGCCGCCTCCACATGCAGGAACGCGGCGGTTTCGGCGGCTTGCATCGGTGCTGCCCCCCGCGCCAGAAGCCCCGCGATCATGCCCGTCAGCACATCGCCCGCCCCTGCAGTGGCCAACCATGGTGCGGCGCGGCCATAGGCCGCAGCATGCAGCGCGCTTTGCCCCTCGGCGTTCGCAATCACTGTATCTGCTCCTTTGAGCAGCACCGTGCAACCCGCGCGTTGCGCCGCCGCGCGCACGGCATCAAGTCGCGAGTAACCCGCCGTGCCAAGCCGAGCTGCAAGGTCTGGGAATAACCGCGCGAACTCGCCCAAGTGCGGAGTCAGCACGGCATCGGCGTGCAAACGTTCAAATAGGTTGTCCGGCGCCTCTTCAAAGGCGCTCAGCGCATCGGCATCAAGCACCGTCGCGCGTCGAAGCGAAAGTGCGACCGGCACCATTTCACGCGCACGCGCCAGCCCAAGCCCGGGGCCAAGTGCCAGTGCGTTGATCCGCACGTCGGCCAGAATACCGCGCAGGCTGTAGCCATCGGCCAGTGCCACCAGCATCACCGCATCAAGCCGCGCGGCGTTTTCGGCCAGTGCCGCCTGCGGGCAAGCAAGCGTGACCAGCCCCGCCCCCATCCGCAGCGCCGCACGCGCGGCAAGCCGCGCCGCCCCGCCCCGCCCCGATCCTCCAGCCAAGATCATCGCATGACCATGCTGGAACTTGTGCGCATAGGGCGATTTGGCAAGCGGCGTGCTTGGCGCGTCAAGCAGCCGCGTCAGGGCCGTGGCGGCCTCTGGCGTTAGGCCGATGTCGGCCACCACCAGGCGACCGCAGGATTGTGGGCCCGCACCGAGGTAGTGGCCGGGCTTCGCGGCGTGGAAAGTGACAGTCAAGCTGGCGGTAAGCGCAGGCTCGACCAAAGCACCGGTATCTGCGTCAAGCCCGCTTGGCAGGTCGATGGCAACAAGGCGCGGGCGCAGGGTGCGCAATGCCTCGGCCTGCGGTGTCGGCGGCATCGGGCGCGACATTCCAATGCCGAATAGCGCATCGACAACCAGATCAAAATCCCCCGCATTGGCATCGAAAGCGCCAAAATCCGCAACCGGACCAAGCGCGCGCCAGCGCACGCGCATCGCCTCGGCGTCGGGCGGCATCTGCACGGGCGCGGCGTATTGGAAGACGCGCACCGCCCAGCCTGCCTGATGCAGCAGTCTAGCCACCGCGAATCCGTCGCCGCCATTGTTGCCCGGCCCCGCAAGCACCACCACGCGGCCCGCCACAAGATCGGGCAATTCGCGCGCGATGGCTTCAACCACGCCTGCCGCTGCACTCTCTATCAATTGCTCCCCGCTGACGGCGCCCGAGGCGATCGCTGCAGCCTCAATGGCGCGCATTTGTGCAGTTGTGACGAGTTCGCTCATGTTTATGCCTGCGAAGTTCGCAAACCGCCCGCCTTCAGGGCGTTTTGCACAATTTTTAGGCGACGCCGGGAGAATCCCGCCTTCGACCTTGACCACCCCAGCCTAGCCGATTGCCCGCCACGGGCGAAAGTGGTCAGACGGGTCGGAACAAGCATACGGAGGAATCGCAGGCCATGAAAAAGATCGAGGCGATCATCAAGCCGTTCAAACTCGACGAGGTCAAGGAAGCGCTGCAGGAAGCGGGGATTCAGGGCCTGAGTGTGATTGAGGTAAAAGGGTTCGGTCGCCAGAAAGGGCACACCGAACTGTATCGTGGCGCCGAATACGTGGTCGATTTTCTACCCAAGGTGAAAATCGAAATGGTGCTTCCAGACGAGATGGTCGAAACGGCAATCGAGGCCATCGTCGGCGCCGCGCGTACCGAGAAGATCGGTGACGGCAAGATTTTCGTCTCGCCTATCGAACAGGCGATCCGCATCCGCACCGGCGAAACCGGCGACGATGCTCTTTAAGTTTCGGGCGGCACGCCGCCTGACAGAAATGCTCTAACGAAAGGGTGAAATAATGGGCGCAGTTACCAAGGCCTTGGCTCTGATCAAGGACGAAGAGGTGGAATATGTCGACATCCGCTTCACCGACCCGCGCGGCAAGTTGCAGCATGTGACGCTGTGCGCCGATCTGGTGGACGAAGACTTCTTTGAAGAAGGCTTCATGTTTGACGGATCGTCGATTGCCGGTTGGAAGTCGATCGACCAATCCGACATGAAACTGATGCCCGATGCGGGCTCGGTCTATCTCGACCCGTTCTACGCGGAAAAAACCCTTTGCGTGCATTGCAACGTGGCCGAACCCGACACGGGCGAGGCCTATAGCCGCGATCCGCGCTCGACCGCGTCAAAGGCCGAAGCGTATCTCAAATCCACGGGCATCGGCGATGCCGCCTATTTCGGGCCGGAAGCCGAGTTCTTCCTGTTTGACGACGTGCGCTATTCGGTAACGCCTGCCAAGGTCGCCTATCAGATCGACGCCGACGCGGCCGCTTGGAACACCGACGCCGAATACGAAATGGGCAACCAAGCCCACCGCGCGGGCCACAAGGGAGGCTATTTCCCCGTCAACCCGGTTGACGAGGCCCAAGACATCCGCAGCGAAATGCTCAGCACGATGAAGCGCATGGGCATCAAGGTCGACAAGCACCACCACGAAGTGGCGACCTGCCAGCACGAACTTGGCATGATCTTTGGCGGGCTTGTCGAACAGGCCGACAACATCCAGAAATACAAATACGTGATCCACAACGTGGCACACGCCTATGGCAAGACCGCGACCTTCATGCCCAAACCGATGAAGGGCGACAACGGCTCGGGCATGCATGTGAACATGTCGATCTGGAAAGACGGCAAGCCGCTGTTCGCGGGCGACAAATACGCCGATCTCAGCCAGGAAGCGCTGTGGTTCATCGGTGGCATCCTCAAGCACGCCAAGGCGCTGAACGCACTGACCAACCCCTCGACCAACAGCTATAAGCGGCTGATCCCGGGGTTCGAGGCACCGGTGCTGCGCGCGTATTCGGCACGCAACCGTTCGGGCTGCGTGCGGATTCCGTGGACCGAAAGCCCCAAGGCAAAGCGCGTCGAGGCTCGCTTCCCCGACCCGGCCGCAAACCCTTATCTGGCATTTGCTGCACTGCTGATGGCCGGTCTTGACGGCATCAAGCACAAGACCGATCCCGGCCCGGCCTCGGACAAGGATCTTTATGATCTGCCCGCCGAGGAACTGGCCGCGATCCCGACCGTATGCGGTAGCCTGCGCGAAGCGCTGTATGAGCTGGAAAAAGACCATGACTTCTTGCTGGCGGGCGACGTTTTCACGCGCGATCAGCTTGACGGTTACGTGGCGCTGAAGTGGGAAGAGGTATACGCCTACGAACACACGCCCCACCCGGTCGAATACCAGATGTACTATTCCTGCTGAGTTCGCCGACAGGATTTGAAAGGGCGCCTTCGGGCGCCCTTTTCTATTGTGCGCGAGTTGCTTGTTTTACGTTGCACCGAAGCGGTTCAAACCGCTGCCACCCCGCCCGGTGGCCAGAGGAGGTCAACGCCAAGCAATCATGGCACCGCGCCCATTTCACCCGACATTTGCAACAGTCCGCTGCGGCGCCACCTGAACGTGCGCACCGATTGTGGCGCGAGCAACGCATCAATGTTCACGGATTAACCACAATCGCTGCAAATTCACGGCTTAATTTTGCGTGATGGTCCAATCAGACGAGTTTGGAGAGTCTGATGGCAGTCAATACGATTACCTCCTTTGTGGCGACACTGCTGTATCGAGAAACAATGGCAGACAACGTTCGCCAGATCGTGGCAGAGTTTGACGAGGCGTTTCGCAATCGCCCGCAGCTACCGTATTCCTTCGGCAGGCCTTATGACGATTTCGCCGTTTTCGATATCGAGGGTGCGCATATCGTGATCGCGCATGGCGATACCGCTGCGCCCGATGGCGCACGCGGACCCGAAGATCGCGCCGTGGTCGTGCTGGCGATTAGCGCGGCGGTCGCGTCTGACCCCACTTTGGAACCGCGATTTCAACGATTGTTGCGCTCGATCGTCGGGCGCATCCAGCGCCCCTACCCCGCCGAAGAAGTGCTTTGGTCCGAGTGCGCGGGCGCATTCGAACCGGGCATGTTCGATGCCGTTCTGGCCGAAGCCACAGCAACCCCGGCGCATAATCTGGTCAAAACCGCACCTAGCAATGCGCAAGCAAAGGCGGCAGCACACGCCAATACTGCTGGCCCGAGAGGACATGACGCGATGCAATCAAACCCGCCATATGACGCAGACATTGGGCTGCCGCCAGAACATCCTGCAGATTCCGCGCCGCGCCCACACCACCCCAAGTCGGGTGATCAGCCCGCATCGAGCGTCGAGCGCCCGCCGAACCGCTTTACCCCCGTGGGCGACGTGGTGGGCCGCATCGTTAACCCGCCGCGTGCATCCATACGACCGGCGGCAATCCCACGCGTTGTCGTGGCTAACTCGCTGCCTGATATTCCCGCGCCAAAGCTAAGCGATGCCGCGCGCATCCGCTTTGCGCTTTACCCGCCCGCACCCGCAGTCCAACCGCCGAACCAAGCGCCGACGGTGCACCGCCTTAGCATCTACACGCTGAACACCGCGCTTATTCTGGTGGCAATGCCGGTGGGCGTCGCGTTGCTGACCTACAACGTGTTGGGGCGCGAAAGCTTTACCACCACGGCGCGCAGCATGGCGTTGGCGGGGTTTGGGGTGGCGCTCGCCCATACCACGAGCTTCGGGCAGGCACTGCTGGCACTTATCTGACCCCGGCAAACGCCGCAACGCGGCGCACTTCGGCTTGCCTGAGCGGGGTGTGCGGGCTACACCGCGCGCGACCCCCGCTGCGAAAGGCCATGCCATGATCCCGCGCTATTCTCGCCCCGAAATGGTTGCCCTCTGGTCGCCCGAGGCCCGCTTTCGCATCTGGTTCGAGATCGAGGCGCACGCGTGCGACGCGCAGGCCGCATTAGGAGTGATCCCAAAAGCCAACGCCGAGGCGGTCTGGCGCGCCAAGGACGCAACCTTTGACGTGGCGCGCATTGACGAGATTGAAGCCGTCACCAAACACGACGTGATCGCGTTTCTGACGCATCTGTCCGAAATCGTCGGCGCCGATGCCGCGCGGTTTGTACATCAGGGCATGACCTCTTCGGACGTGCTCGACACCACACTGAACGTCCAGCTGGTGCGCGCAGCCGATCTGCTGCTGGTCGGGCTCGACCGAGTGCTCGCGGCGCTGAAGGCGCGCGCGTTTGAGCACAAGATGACATTGCGGATCGGGCGCAGCCACGGCATTCACGCCGAGCCGACCACGATGGGGCTGACCTTCGCGCGCTTTTATGCGGAAATGGCGCGCAACCGGGCGCGGCTACTGGCGGCGCGCGCCGAAGTGGCAACGGGCGCCATTTCGGGCGCGGTCGGCACATTTGCTAACATCGATCCGGCGGTCGAAGAGCACGTCTGCAAGATGCTGGGCCTGACGCCCGAACCGATCTCGACCCAAGTGATTCCACGCGACCGCCACGCGATGTATTTTGCCACCCTCGCGGTAATCGCCTCGGGGATCGAAAACGCCGCCACCGAATTTCGCCATATGCAGCGCACCGAGGTGCTTGAAGCGGAAGAGTTTTTCAGCCCCGGCCAAAAAGGCTCGTCTGCGATGCCGCACAAGCGCAACCCTGTGCTGAGCGAGAACCTCACCGGTCTTGCGCGGCTGGTACGGATGGCGGTGGTGCCCGCGCTCGAAAACGTGTCGCTCTGGCATGAACGCGATATTTCACATTCGTCGGTCGAACGCGGCATCGCGCCCGATGCCACAATCACACTTGATTTCGCGCTGCATCGGCTGGCCGGTTTGGTCGAAAAGCTGGTGATCTACCCCGAAAACATGCGAAAAAACATGGATAAATTCAAAGGCTTGGTGATGAGTCAGCGGGTTCTGTTGGCGCTGACACAAGCCGGGGTTTCGCGCGAAGACAGCTACCGACTGGTGCAGCGCAACGCGATGAAGGTCTGGGAACGAGGGGCAGATTTCAAGACCGAGTTGTTGGCAGATGCCGAGGTGACCGCCGCGCTATCCCCTGCCGAGATCGAAGAAAAGTTCGACACCGGATACCATACCAAACACGTCGACACGATCTTCGCGCGGGTGTTTGGCAACTGATCACGCGGGTGTGATGCGACAATTTGTCGCAGTCGTGCTGGAATTGCCTCACGGTTCATTATAGGAGGCCATCATGAGAACGTTTCGTCTGTTCGCGACAGTGGTATTGGCGCTCTTCCCGATCGCTGCATTCGCAAATGAATGCAACGGCGACGACGTCGCCGAAACCCTGCGCTGCCCCAGCACCCTAAGCTCGTCGATGCCGGGTGGCGGCTGCGTGATTTCCGGCTAACGCAAAGCGCGGCGTAATACCGTCTTAACCGTCGGCTGCGATGTTCGATGCAGGGAAGTTACGCATCGGAGACCGAGGTGAACGCGATAGCGCCGATAAACACGGCTGGGGGGCAATCGGTCTTGCCCTCCGGCCGTATTTCTTTGACCCGCCCGCAAAAGGCGGCGGTGATCGTGCGCCTGCTTTTGTCAGAAGGTGCCTCGCTTCCACTCGCGCAGCTTTCGGACGAGGTGCAGACCGCCTTGACCGAACAGATGGCCGCAATGAAAACAGTTGACCGCGCAACACTTTCGGACGTGGTCGAAGAGTTTTGCCAGTCGCTGGATGAGGTCGGGCTGGCCTTTCACGGCGGGCTTGATGGCGCGCTGACAATTCTTGGCGGGCATCTTTCTTCCGGTGCCGCCAACCGCTTGCGCCGGATCGCTGGCGCCAACTCTCGGCTCGACCCTTGGGAGCGGATATCCGGTCTGTCGGCCGAACATCTTTTGCCCGTGCTCGAGGACGAAAGCACCGAAGTTGCCGCCGTTTTGCTGTCCAAGCTCTCGGTTTCAAAAGCGGCGGAGCTTTTGGGTAAATTGCCGGGCGATCGGGCGCGCCGCGTAGCTTATGCGGTCTCGCTGACCGGCAATGTCGCGCCAGACATGGTGCAGCGCATCGGCCATTCTCTTGCCGGACAACTAGACGCCGCACCGCCCCGCGCCTTCGATTCCGGCCCGGTCGAGCGGGTTGGGGCAATACTCAACTTTTCACCCGCCGCCACGCGCAATGCGGTGCTCCAGGGGCTTGACGAGGAAGACGCGGTTTTTGCCGATCAAGTGCGCAAGGCAATCTTTACCTTCACCAATATCCCGCAGCGGATCGACCCACGCGACGTGCCAAAGGTTCTGCGCAATATCGACCAAACCAAACTCATCACGGCACTTGCCGGTGCCAAGGGCGAAAACGCGAAATCGGCAGAGTTCATCCTGGCCAATATCTCGCAACGCATGGCGGGGAACCTGCGCGACGAAATGGTCAACCTAACCCGGATCAAGGATAAAGACGCCGAAGATGCGATGAGCGCTGTCGTCGCCGCGATCCGCGAGATGGAGGCCGCGGGCGAGCTGTTTCTGGTTGCGCAGGAAGACGCCTGATGTTTGCGCAAACCTCACATGTTTTCGCTACCACACTGATTTGATGGATTTTCCAGTTCGGCACGGCGTGCTATCTGCGATTCAGCGGGCGTTCTTGCCCCGCGCCAAGGCAGGAGCGCACGATGACTGTAACCCTTGGGATCAACGGTTTCGGCCGTATCGGGCGCTGCACGCTTGCCGCGATTTCTGAACTGTCGCGAAACGATGTACAGGTGGTCAAGCTTAACGCGACGGGCCCAATCGAGACCAACGCGCATTTGCTGAAATACGATTCGGTGCACGGCCGCTTTCCCGGCCAGATCCGGGTGGAAAACAACACCATGGATATCGGTCGCGGCCCGATCGAGGTGATGTCCACCTACAACGCGGAAGAGTTGAACTGGGACGGCGTCGATGTGGTGCTCGAATGCTCGGGCAAATACAACGACCGCGACAAGGCGGCGGTGCACCTAAGCCGCGGCGCGCGGCGCGTGCTTGTATCTGCCCCCGCCAAGAAAGCTGACAAGACCGTGGTTTACGGCGTCAACCACCGCGACCTGCGTGCCGAACATCTGGTCGTTTCGAACGGCTCTTGCACCACCAACTGCCTCGCGCCCTTGGCCAAGGTACTGAACGACGCGATCGGAATCGAGTCAGGCATCATGACGACGATCCACAGTTACACCGGTGATCAGCCAACCATGGACCGGCGCCACAAAGACCTTTACCGCGCCCGCTCTGCGGCGATGGCAATGATTCCCACGTCAACCGGTGCCGCCAAGGCTTTGGGCGAGGTGCTGCCCGAACTGGCGGGCAAGCTTGACGGGACCTCAATGCGCGTGCCCACCCCAAACGTCTCGGCGGTTGATCTGACCTTCGTTGCGGGCAAAACCGTGACCGTAAACGACATCAACGAGATCGTGCGCGAAGCGGCGGCGGGCTATATGGGCATGGTCATGTCCTACGACCCCGAGCCCAAAGTATCGATCGACTTCAATCATACGACCTATTCGTCTATCTTCGCCCCTGACCAGACCAAGGTGGTCGGCGGCCGCACAGTGCGTGTGCTCGCTTGGTATGACAACGAATGGGGCTTTTCCGTCCGCATGGCCGATGTGGCCGGAGTGATGGGGCGGCTTCTCGACTAGAGAGGGCGGCATGACGGATCGCATCGCGCTGTGGCTTGGGCTGGTAGTGCTGGTGCTGATCGGAATCGATTACGCGCTCGTCGGCACCCTGCATTTTCTGTTTCTCGGCGCCAAATTCGTGGATTTAGTGGATTACATCGCCTTTTGGCGCTGAAGCGACCATCGCAGGGTTGATATTTCGTGCACTGACCACATGTTAGCGCTAAAAGCGCCCTAGGCGCGATTCCAAGCGGAGGCCGACATGGCGGTGAAAGTAGCGATCAACGGATTTGGACGAATTGGGCGCAATGTTCTGCGCGCTATTATCGAGTCGGGGCGCACCGATATCGAGGTGGTCGCCATCAACGATCTGGGGCCGGTAGAAACCAACGCGCACCTGCTGCGCTTTGATTCGGTACACGGGCGCTTTCCCGGTGAAGTGCGCACCACCCCCACCACGATTGACGTGGGCCGCGGGCCGATAGAAGTAAGCGCGATCAAGAACCCTGCCGAATTGCCGTGGAAGCACGTCGATATCGTGCTTGAATGCACCGGCATTTTTACCGCCCGCGAAAAGGCCGCGGTGCATCTGGAAAACGGCGCCAGCCGCGTGCTGGTTTCGGCCCCCTCGAAGGGCGCTGATGCGACCATCGTTTACGGGGTCAACCATCACACTCTGAAGCGCGAGCATCTTGTTGTCTCGAACGCCTCATGCACGACCAACTGCCTGGCGCCCGTCGCCGCGGTGCTGCACGACGCGATTGGCATTACCAAGGGTTTCATGACCACGATCCACAGCTACACCGGCGATCAACCCACGCTCGACACCATGCACCGCGATCTCTACCGCGCGCGTGCCGCAGCACTGAGCATGATCCCCACGACGACCGGTGCGGCCAAGGCGGTTGGCCTTGTGCTGCCGCAACTGGACGGGCGCCTTGACGGCATGTCGATCCGGGTGCCAACGCCGAACGTCTCGGTCGTGGATCTGGTATTCGAAGCCGCGCGCGACACCACGATTGAGGAAATCAACGCCGCAGTCAGCGCAGCAGCAGCTGCCGGCCCGCTGAAGGGTATTCTTGGCGTGACCGATCAGCCCAATGTCAGCTCTGATTTCAACCACGACCCGCGCTCGTCGATCTTTCACCTCGATCAGACCCGCGTGATGGAAGGCAGGATGTGCCGAATTCTCGCCTGGTATGACAACGAATGGGGCTTTTCCAACCGCATGGCCGACACCGCCGTGGCAATGGCCAAGCTGATCTGACACGCGCAACCGGGCGGGTATTTTTGCGGCAGTACATGCGAAAACATGCCCGCCCGCGTGCTTAGCGGTATTTCTGCGCCAGTGCCTCGTTGACCGCTGGCGTGACGAATTTTGACACATCGCCCCCCAGCCGCGCGATTTCCTTGACAAGTTTCGAGGCAATGGCCTGACGGCGGGCATCTGCCATCAGGAAAACGGTTTCGATGCTGGCATCGAGCGCGCGGTTCATGCCGACCATCTGGAACTCGTATTCAAAATCGGCAACTGCCCGCAGGCCGCGAATAATGACGCCCGCGCCCACATCGCGTGCGCAATTAATCAGCAGGTTCTCGAACGGATGTACGCGAATCTCGCCGCCGCAGCGGGCGGCAATCGCCGCGCACTCCTGCTCGAGCATGGCGACGCGCTCTTCAAGGTTGAACAGCGGGCCTTTGTCGCGATTGATCGCAACGCCAATCACCAAGCAATCGACCAGTGCCATGGCGCGCTGAATGATGTCGATATGCCCCAACGTGACCGGGTCAAAGGTGCCGGGATACAGGCCAATGCGCATCGTTCCCCCCTTGCGCAGGACGTTCTGGCACCCACGCAACAAGATTGCGCAGCCAAATGCAAGCGTCTCGATGCTGCACCGCGGCAGAAACCCGGCGTCAGTTACCCATGATCATCCCGGTCAGGGCTTCTTTTTCCATCGCCAGTTCCGAAAGCCGCGCCTTCACCACGTCGCCGATGGAAATCAGGCCGACCATCTCGCCTGCCTCGATCACAGGCATGTGGCGAAAACGACCCTCGGTCATCGTTTCCATCACCTGATCCGCGGTATCCGAGCGTACGCAGCCAACCGGGTTCGCGGTCATGATTGCGCTAACCTTATCGGTCAGGCAGCCGCCGCCGCGATGCCCAAGCTCGCGCACGATGTCGCGTTCTGACAGGATGCCGTCGGCGCGCTTGCCGTCGCTTGACACGACCAGCGCGCCGATCCGGCGCTTGGACAGCAGCGCCGCTGCATCTGCAACCGACGCAGTGGGGGCCACCGTTACTACACCGGCGGGCTTGTCTTTCAGAATCTGCAGAACCTGCATCGTATTCTCCCCTGTTATTTCGCTTGTCTTCAGCGTCATGCCGGTACGGCGTTCTGTCAAGCGTGGTCTTCAACCAGCGCCTCCAGCCGCGCCACCTCGCGGCGAATCCCCTGCCCTAGCGCCTCTGCCAGCCGCCGCAGGCGATCTGATCGTTGGTCATCGGCGTGGCGAATCAGCCAGAAGGCGCGGGTCAGCGAAACCTCTTTGGTCAAAATGCGCACCAATTCCGGCGCAAAGGGGAGTGCGAAGTCATGCACAATTCCAACCCCGGCACCCGCGCGCAGCGCCATCAGTTGCACCGGCACCGAGTTTGAAGAAAGGCCAACAGCATCAACGCCGGTGATACCCAAATAGTCTAGTTCCTTGTCAAAAATCATGTCGGGAATGTAGCCGATCATCCGATGCCCGCTAAGGTCGGCTGTGCGTGAAATCGGCGCACGCCGGGCTAGGTAATCCTGCGAAGCGACAATGTGCAGCCGATAATCGGTGAGCCGTTGTACCAGCAGCCGCCCCGCAGCGGGGGGCGATACGGCAATGGCCATATCTGCCTCGCGTTTGGAGAGGTTGAACAGGCGCGGTAGCGCAACGATCTGGATTTCCAAGCCGGGGTGCGCATCGCAAAGCGCGGCGCAGACTTGCGGCAAAAGGTAGTTCGCGCACCCGTCGGGCGCACCAATCCGCAATTGGCCCGAAAATTGCCCGGCGGCGGCCCCCAATTCCTCGGCAGCGCCGGAAACTGCCTGTTCGGCCTGCTCAGCACGCGGCAAAAGCCGACCGCCAGCATCAGTTAGCGCATAGCCTTGCGGGCTTTTCACAAACAACGGCACACCCAGCGCCAATTCCAGCCGGGCGATGCGGCGCCCCACGGTGGCGGCGTCAAGTTTCAGTGCCCTACCCGCGCCCGAAAGGCTTTCGCTACGAGCCACGGCTAGAAACACGCGCAGATCATCCCAGTCGGCCATGCCACCCCCTTTTGCATATTTGCAAAACGCTTTTGCCATCCTGCGTCTTTTCGAGGCATTTCTGCAAGGCTATGCTGTCGCGGAAATCATCTTGGGAGGATTCTATGAAAGAGATCGGTCACTGGATCAACGGCAAGCTGGTTAAGGGGTCTTCCGGGCGCTTTGCCGATGTATTCAACCCCGCCACCGGCGAAGTGCAGGCGCGCGTGGCGCTGGCCTCAAAAGCCGAGCTTGACGCGGCGGTGGCCGATGCCGCCAAGGCGCAAGTCGCCTGGGGCGCCACCAACCCGCAGCGCCGTGGGCGCGTAATGATGGAGATGGTGCGCCTTATCAACCGCGATATGGACAAGTTGGCCGCAGCGCTTTCGGCAGAGCATGGAAAGACCTTTCCCGATGCCAAGGGTGATGTGCAGCGCGGGCTTGAGGTGATCGAATACTGCATCGGTGCCGCGCAGATGCTGAAGGGCGAGTTCACCGATAGCGCCGGCCCCGGCATCGATATGTATTCGATGCGCCAACCTTTGGGCGTGGCTGCGGGCATCACGCCCTTCAACTTTCCCGCAATGATTCCCCTGTGGAAGTTGGGCCCGGCACTCAGCGCGGGCAACGCCTTCATCCTCAAACCGTCGGAGCGTGATCCCTCGGTGCCGATGATGCTGGCAGCGCTATTCCAAGAGGCGGGGCTACCCGACGGCGTGCTGCAAGTGATCAACGGCGACAAGGACGCGGTTGATGCGATTCTCGACAACGAAACCGTACAAGCCATCGGCTTTGTCGGCTCTACCCCGATCGCGCATTACATCTATTCGCGCGGCTGTGCGGCGGGCAAGCGGGTGCAATGCTTCGGTGGTGCCAAGAACCACATGATCATCANNAGCGCTGCATGGCGATCTCGGTGGCGGTGCCGGTGGGCGATGCCACGGCAGACGCGCTGATCGAGCGGCTGATCCCGCGGATCGAAAAGCTGAAGGTCGGCCCGTGGACAGCGGGTGACGATGTGGACTACGGCCCGGTCGTAACCGCAGCCGCCAAGGCCAACATCCTGCGGCTGGTCGAATCGGGCGTGGCGGCTGGCGCAAAGCTGGTGGTCGACGGACGCGACTTCAAACTGCAAGGCTACGAAGACGGCTTCTTCGTTGGCCCGCATCTGTTCGACAATGTCACCCCCGATATGGAGATCTACCAGAAAGAGATCTTCGGGCCGGTGCTTTCGACCGTGCGCGCCCAATCCTATGAAGAGGCGCTGAAACTGGCGATGGACCATGAATACGGCAACGGCACCGCGATCTTTACCCGCGATGGCGATACCGCACGCGATTTTGCAAATCGCGTGAACGTCGGCATGATCGGCATCAACGTGCCGATTCCGGTGCCGCTGGCCTATCACACCTTTGGCGGTTGGAAAAAATCGTCCTTTGGCGATCTTAACCAGCACGGGCCTGATGCCTTCCGCTTCTACACCCGCACCAAAACCATCACCTCGCGCTGGCCGCGCGGAATCAAGGAAGGCTCTGCCTTCAATTTCAAGGCGATGGACTGACATGGGCCAAAGCGCGCCTGCTGTGATGCGGCATTAAAGGAAATGAGGAAGGGGCATCCCTTCTTCATTTCTTAAATTTCCATTACCAAGGGACAGCGCGCGCACTGGGCTGGCGGGCCGCGGGCTTGCCTGCACCGGAAACGTTGCAAAACTCTTGCAACGATTAAAAATTAAACAGACGTTCATTTCCAGCGTTTCGAGGAGGGGACCATGGATTTTGCCTTGAGCGAAGAACAACAGGCCATTTTTGACATGGCCTATGCCTTTGGGCAGGAGCACATCGCCCCCTTTGCCCGCCAGTGGGAGGCGGATGGTTCGATTCCGAAAGCGCTTTGGGCGAAGGTCGCCGAGCTTGGCCTTGGCGGTATTTATGTCAGCGAAGAATACGGTGGCTCGGGGCTGAGCCGGCTAGATGCGACGCTGGTGTTTGAGGCACTGGCGATGGCTTGCCCGGCAGTGGGCAGCTTTTTGACGATTCATAACATGTGCGGCGGCATGATCGACCGCTTTGCCAGCGCCGAGGTAAAGGCGCGCTATCTGCCCGCGCTTTGCAGCATGGAAAAGGTGTTTTCCTATTGCCTGACCGAGCCCGGCTCTGGCTCGGACGCCGCGGCGCTGCGGACTCGTGCTGAAAAAACCAACGCGGGTTACCGGCTGAACGGCACCAAGGCCTTCATCTCGGGCGGCGGCTATTCGGATGCCTATGTGGTGATGGTGCGCACCGGCGAAGACGGGCCGAAGGGTATTTCTACGGTAATCGTCGAAGACGGCGCAGCGGGGCTGAGTTTTGGCGCGCTGGAAGACAAGATGGGTTGGCGCGCACAACCCACCGCGCAGGTGCAGTTTGATGACTGCCTTGTGCCGCTCGACAACCTGATCGGCGCGGAGGGCAAGGGCTTTAGCTACGCGATGGCGGGGCTGGATGGCGGGCGGCTGAACATCGCGGCCAGCGCGCTTGGCGGCGCGCAGCAGGCGCTGAACCTCACCCTCGCCTATATGGGCGAGCGCAAGGCCTTTGGCAAAACGATCGACCAGTTTCAGGCGTTACAGTTTCGGCTCGCCGAGCAAGAGGTGCGGCTGCAATCGTCGCGCATTTTTCTACGGCAGGCGGCCTGGAAGCTCGACCAAAAGGCACCCGATGCCACCAAGTTCTGCGCCATGGCCAAGATGTATGTGACCGATGCTGCCTTTGATGTGGCAAACGCGTGCCTGCAGCTGCATGGCGGCTATGGCTATCTTGCAGATTACGGCATCGAAAAGCTGGTGCGCGATCTACGTGTGCATCAGATTCTGGAAGGCACCAACGAAATCATGCGCCTGATCATCAGCCGCGCCATATTGGCAGAGCGCGGATGAACGACATCCGCACCCGCATCGAAGGCCGCGCCGGGCGGATCACCTTTTCCCGACCCGCTGCGCTGAACGCGCTAAGCCACCCGATGGCGCTGGCGATCGAAGCGGCGCTTGATGCCTGGCGGCACGATCCTAGGGTGGCGCTGGTACTGATCGACGCCGAAGGAGAGCGCGCCTTTTGCGCGGGCGGCGATATTGCCGCCATGTATCACGCCTGCAAGGCGGGCGCTTTTGGTGCTGCGCGCGATTTCTGGCGCGACGAATACCGCATGAACGCGAAAATTGCCGAATATTCCAAACCCGTCGTGGCCTTCATGCAGGGTTTCGTGATGGGCGGCGGCGTGGGCGTGGGCGGGCACGCGCGTCACCGCATTGTTGGTGAAAGCACCCAAGTTGCGATGCCGGAATCCGGCATCGGGCTTATTCCCGATGTGGGAGGTACGCACCTTCTTGCGCGTGCGCCGGGGCATTTGGGCGAATACCTTGGCTTGACTGGCGCGCGCATGGGGCCGGGCGACGCGATCTTGGCGGGCTTTGCCGACCACTTTTTGCCTGAAGCGGAGTGGGGCGCGTTCAAATCAAAGCTCATTACCACGGGCGAAGTCAACGCGCTGCACGAGCAGGCCGCACCCGCCGCGCGGCTGGCGCCGGTTCTGAGCGAAATTGACGCGGCGTTTTCCCGCCCCAACCTTGCGGGCATCGTCGCCCACCTTGCAGCGTCAAAAAGTGACTTCTCGCGCGAGGCGTTGAAAACCATTACCCGCAATTCGCCCCTTTCGATGGCAGCAACGCTGGAACTTGTGCGCCGTGCGCGCGTATCGGGCCATCTTCGCGCGGCGCTCGCGCAAGAATACCGCTTTACGTGGCGTGCGCCCGAAGAGGGCGAGTTTCTGGAGGGTGTGCGCGCGCAGCTGATCGATAAGGATCGCAACCCCCGCTGGCGGCACACGGTCGCCACACAACCCGACGGCGAAGTTGCCGCCATGCTTGAACCGCTCGGCCCCGAGGCCGCAATCTGGGAGGACCAACCATGAAAGTCGCAGTGATCGGCCTAGGCAACATGGGCGCACCGATGGCCGCCAACCTTGTGCGCGCGGGGCATCAGGTGGTGGGCTTCGACCTAGTCGCCCCCTGCCCCGAGGGCGTCAACCGCGCGGCCAGTGCCGCAGCGGCGGCAACAGGGGCTGATGTGGTCATCACGATGCTGCCAAATGGCGCGATCTTGCGCTCGGTCGCCGCCGAAGTGATTCCCGCGATGCACCCCGGCGCCGTGCTGTGTGACTGCTCTACGGTCGATGTTGAAAGCGCGCGCGCGGTGGCGGCAGAGGCGAGCGCAGCAGGGCTTGGCGCGCTGGATGCGCCGGTTTCGGGCGGCGTCGGCGGGGCCACGGCAGGTACGCTAACGTTCATGGCAGGGGGTAGCGATGATGCCTTTGCCACGGTGAAACCGCTTTTCGACGTGATGGGGCAAAAGGCCGTGCATTGCGGCGCGGCGGGAGCCGGACAGGCCGCAAAGATTTGCAACAACATGATCCTTGGTGCCACCATGATCGTCACCTGCGAAGCCTTCGCGCTGGCCGACAAATTGGGGCTGGACCGCCAGAAGATGTTCGACGTGGTTTCCACCTCGTCAGGCTATAGCTGGACGATGAACGCCTATTGCCCGGCGCCGGGCGTGGGGCCAAAATCGCCCGCCGACAACGCCTACAAGCCGGGTTTTGCCGCCGAGTTGATGCTGAAGGACCTGCGGCTTAGCCAGCAGGCGGCAGAGGCGGCCAATGCCGATACGCCAATGGGCCAGCTTGCCGCAACACTCTATGCCAGTTTTGTCGAGCAGGAAGACGGGCGCGGCATGGACTTTTCAGCAATGCTGCCGCGGTTCGAAAAACGCACGCGGGGATAAAACAAGCCCCGCGCTTTGCAGTTGCAGCAAAATCGCGATCTGGCGCGTTACAGCGACTTGGAATTGAGCTATTGTAGGCGCGCACAGGGCGCTTTCGCCCTGCGTTGAAGGGGATGATGATGCTGAAAGAAAATGTCGGAACCATTGACCGCGTGCTGCGCATTGTAATTGGCGCGGCCCTGATCGTTGGCTATTTCCTGAACCCGACTGGCGCCTATAGCTGGCTGTACTGGCTGGGCCTGATCCCGTTGGTCACCGGGTTGATGAAGACCTGCCCGCTCTACTCGATTCTCGGCATGTCCACCTGCCCGATGAAGAAATAACTGCGTCGCGCAATACTTGATGCCGCCGGAGGGGCCAGATGGCCCGCCCGGCGGTTAGCCCGCCTTTTTCTGCCGCGCCAAAAGCGGTGCGAGATAGCGTCCGGTGTGGCTGCCCGCCACCTTTGCCACGTCTTCCGGGGTGCCGGTTGCCACAATCTGGCCGCCACCGTCGCCCCCTTCTGGGCCAATGTCGATAACCCAGTCTGCAGTTTTCACCACATCGAGGTTATGTTCGATAACCACAACTGTATTGCCATGATCGACCAGCGAATGCAGCACTTCGAGCAGTTTTTTCACATCTTCAAAGTGCAGCCCGGTCGTTGGCTCGTCGAGAATATACAGCGTCTGACCTGTCGCGCGGCGGCTAAGCTCTTTGGACAGCTTCACGCGTTGCGCCTCACCGCCTGACAGGGTGGTCGCTTGTTGGCCGACCTTGATATAGCCCAGCCCCACCTCAACCAAGGCATCCATCTTTTCTCGGATGGACGGCACCGCTTTGAAGAAGTCTTGCGCATCTTCCACCGTCATGTCGAGCACATCGGCAATGCTTTTGCCCTTGAACTTCACCTCCAGCGTCTCGCGGTTGTAGCGATGCCCCTTGCAGGTTTCGCAAGTAACGTAAATGTCGGGCAAAAAGTGCATCTCGATCTTGATGACCCCGTCACCCTGACACGCCTCGCAGCGCCCTCCCTTGACGTTAAAGCTGAACCGCCCCGGTTTGTAGCCGCGCGCCGCAGCCTCGGGCAGGCCGGCGAACCATTCGCGGATCGGGCCGAAAGCGCCGGTATAGGTTGCCGGGTTCGAACGCGGTGTGCGCCCGATCGCGCGCTGGTCGATGTCGATGACCTTGTCGAGAAACTCCAGCCCCTGCACGGTTTCGCACGGCGAGGGCGTCTGGCGCGCGCCGTTGAGGCGCATCGAGGCGGTCTTGAACAGCGTCTCGATGGTCAGGGTCGATTTGCCGCCCCCCGAAACCCCTGTGACGCAGATGAACTTGCCCAGCGGAAACTCTGCGGTGACGTTCTTGAGGTTGTTGCCTGTCGCCCCCACGACGCGCAATATCTTGCCAGTGCCGACACGCCGCACCCGCGGCACGGCGACCGAGCGCACACCGCTAAGGTATTGCCCGGTCAGGCTGGCAGGGTCGGCGGCGATTTCGGCAGGTGTGCCGCGCGCGACGATCTGCCCGCCATGCACCCCCGCACCCGGGCCCATATCAAAAACATAGTCAGCCTCGCGGATCGCCTCTTCGTCATGCTCGACCACTAGCACCGAATTGCCCTGATCGCGCAGGTTCTTGAGCGTGGTCAAAAGCCGTGCGTTATCGCGTTGGTGCAGGCCGATTGATGGCTCATCCAGCACATAGAGCACGCCCGTCAGGCCCGAACCGATTTGGCTGGCCAACCGAATACGCTGGCTTTCGCCTCCCGACAGCGTGCCTGCGGCGCGCGCAAGGGTCAGATAATCAAGCCCGACGTTGACAAGAAACCCCAGCCTTTCGCGGATCTCTTTCAAAATCGCGCGCGCGATTTCTTCTTTTTGTACGCTCAGCGTGCTTGGCGCGCCTTCTACCCAGTCCAGCGCTTCGCGGATCGACATTTGCACCACTTGGCCCACATGCAATCCGCCGATCTTCACCGCCAGCGCCTCTGGCTTTAGCCGAAAACCGCCGCAGGCCCCACAGGCGCGATTATTCTGATACCGCTCCATTTCTTCGCGCGACCACGCACTTTCGGTTTCGCGGTAGCGCCGTTCCATGTTGGGGATGATGCCTTCAAAGGTGCGGCTAACCTCATAGACACGACCACCCTCATCAAAGCGGAACTTGATCTCGTCTTCGCCCGAACCGTAGAGAAACAGCTTTTGCACCGCCTCGGGCAGCGCCTTCCATGCAAGACGCTTGTCAAAACCGTAATGGCGCGCAAGCGCGTCGATAGTCTGCGTGAAATAGGGGCTTTTCGATTTTGCCCAAGGTGCCAGCGCGCCATCGGTCAGCTTCAGCGTGACATCTGGCACCACCAGACGTTCGTCAAAGAAAAGCTCCATCCCCAGCCCGTCACAAACCGGGCAGGCACCGAAGGGCGCGTTGAACGAAAACAAACGCGGCTCGATTTCGGGAATGGTAAAGCCCGATACCGGGCAGGCAAAGTTTTCCGAAAAGGTGATGCGCTCGGGCGTAACACCTTCTTCGACCGCGCTTTCCAGCACCGCGATGCCGTCGGCAAGATCAAGGGCTGTGCGAAAGCTATCGGCCAGCCGCGTCTCGAGCCCCGGGCGCACGACGATCCGGTCCACTACCACGTCGATATTGTGGCGCAGTTTCTTGTCAAGCACGGGCGGGGTTTCCAGTTCGTGAAAACTGCCGTTGACCTTGACCCGCTGAAACCCCTGCTTGCGCAGGTCGGCAAACTCTTTGCGGTATTCGCCTTTGCGGTCGCGGATGATCGGAGCCAGCAGATAGGCACGGCTGCCCTCTTGCATCGCCATCACGCGATCAACCATATCCTGCACCTGCTGCGCCTCGATCGGCAGACCGGTGGCGGGGCTGTAGGGGGTGCCTGCGCGGGCGAACAGAAGTCGCATATAGTCGTAGATTTCAGTAACCGTGCCGACCGTCGAGCGTGGGTTTTTCGAAGTGGTTTTCTGCTCAATCGAAATCGCAGGAGAGAGGCCTGAGATATGGTCAACATCAGGCTTGCCCATCTGGTCGAGAAACTGGCGCGCGTAGGCCGAAAGACTTTCGACATAACGCCGCTGCCCTTCGGCGTAGATGGTATCAAACGCCAAGCTCGATTTGCCCGAACCCGAAAGCCCGGTCATCACCACAAAGCTGTCGCGCGGAATATCCAGATCGACGCCTTTGAGGTTGTGCTCACGCGCACCGCGCACCTCGATGAACTTCTGTTCCGTCATGCCAGCCCCCATTGGTTCGCTCTAGATAGGGTATCGATACAGAGTCTCCAACCGAAATATGCGAACGAACACGGAACATGTGGCCTTTCGTGAAAAGTGCTGCACTGCGGCATTGTATTACATTCCCGTATGTGAATATATTTGTGCGAAGGGGTTGATCTATGTTGCGCAAAACGCCAGATCATCGCCCAACAGGTCAACAGCTGAGGAATAGCAATGTTTGGATTTTTACGTCCGGGTGGGTCGAGCGGTGCGCGAGTCGAGCGGATGTCGGCGCGTGACGCCATTCCGAAGGTTTCGGCGGGCGAGATGGTCTTGATAGACGTGCGCGAAGCGATGGAGCTGCGCTCCACCGGGCGCGCGCAAGGTGCCGTGCACGTGCCGATGGCGGCTTTGCGCATGCGTTGCGACCCGTCGAGCCCTGAGTGCATGAAAGAGTTCAAGCAGGGCAAGCCGATTGGTATCTATTGCGCCTCGGGTGCGCGCAGCTCTGGCGCGGGGCATATGTTGCTGCAACTTGGGCATACCGAGGTATACAACCTCGGCGGCTTTTACGAATGGCAATCATCGGGCGGCAAGATCGTTCGCTAACGCCTGCGCAGCGCAAGCCACTGGTGCACCGCAACCCCGGCAAGTGCCGGGGGCAGCGCGAACCACGCCAACGCAGCAGGTCCCCACGCCGTAGTCATTGCCAGCAATAGCGGCGTGCCCAGTGTCGTGCCGACATTGCCCAATTGCGCAATCGCGCCAGCCGCCATCGCGCGGTCGGCGCGATTTGCGTTCAGCGCCGGAATCGCCGCAAAGCTTGCCCCTTGCACCAGCCCAAGAGCTGCAGACATTGCCAGCGCCGCAAACACCGCCCCCAACCCCGCCGCAAATACCCACCACAGGGCGGCCACCGCCGCCAGCGCAAAGCCCAGTTGCACCACCGCAACCGCGCCAAGCCAACGCACCGCCGGCACACCCACGCCGAGCGATGCGACAATCGATACAAGCGGCATCAGTGTTGCTGTGACCACGCGATACTGTGCTGGCACCTGCACCGGCGCGATCGTCAGTAGCGCGACAAACATCAGCGTATAAAAGACAAATCCCATCGCCGGGGCGGATATCCGGGGCGAAGCATAGATGCGCCAGTGGTCTGCCAGAATGCCACGCAGCTGCAGCACAGGGGTAAAGCCGGTACTTTCCCGCGGCAAAACCTTTGCCAGCAGCACCGCCACCGCCGCCATCAAGCCACCGTGCAGCGCAAACAACGCCGCGGGCCCCTGCATCTGCGCAAAGGGCAGACCGAAGGTCGCGGTCAGCGCAAAGGCGATGCCGAAAAACGTAGACCACAGCGTCATCGCCGCCGCCTGATCCTTTGGTGCCGTCACGCCTGAAATCAGCACCGGCCCCGCCACCACAATCGCCAGATGCGCAAAGCCCTCGGCCACGCGGCTGGCGATCATCCATCCCAGCGGCAGCACCAGTGCCTGCAGCGCTGAAAGCAGCGCGCCCGCCAGCAAGGCGCCCAGTATCATCCGCCGCGCGCCCAACCGCGCCACCAGCAACCCGGCGGTGGTGCCAAACACGATCCCCACCAGCCCCGTCACCGAAACAACCAGCCCTAGCCGCGCGCCCGCCTCGGGCCAGAGCGGTGCCAGTTCTTCAAAGACCACCGCAACCTTGGAAAACTGCCCTGCCGCAGTAAGGCCAGCAAGCCATACCGCAAAGACAGCCCCCCAACGGGTTCGTTCAGCTGCCTCCATCAGATATGCAACGCGCGCCCGTATGCATCGAGAACCGATTCGTGCATCATCTCGCTTAGCGTCGGGTGCGGGAAAACCGTGTTCATCAGGTCTTCTTCGGTTGTCTCCAACGCACGCCCTATGACGTAACCTTGAATAAGCTCGGTAACCTCGGCGCCCACCATATGCGCACCCAGCAGTTCGCCGGTTTTCGCGTCAAACACGGTCTTGATCAGCCCCTCGGCCTCGCCCAAGGCAATCGCCTTACCATTGCCGATAAACGGGAAGTGCCCGACCTTCACCTCGTATCCCTGTTCCTTGGCGCGCGCCTCGGTCAGCCCGACGCTGGCGACCTGCGGCTGGCAATAGGTGCAACCGGCGATCGAACCGGGCTTGATCGGGTGCGGATGCCCCCCCGCGATCAGTTCGGCCACCATCACCCCTTCATGGCTTGCCTTGTGCGCCAGCCAAGGGCCACCTGCGATATCGCCGATGGCATAAAGCCCCGGCACACCGGTGCGGCAGAACTCGTCCGTCACGACATGGGTGCGGTCGATCTTGACGCCAAGAGCTTCGAGCCCAAGGTTTTCGACATTGCCCACGATCCCCACTGCGGAAATCACCGTGTCGAATTCGGCCGTGCTGGTGCCTGCCGCGTTTTCAAGATGCGCCACAACCTTGCCGGGGCCGCGGTCGAGCTTTTTTACCGTGGTCTTTTCTAAAATCTTCATGCCTTGCTTGACGAAGGCTTTGCGCGCAAAGGCCGATATCTCGGCGTCTTCTACCGGCAGCACTCGGTCCAGCACCTCAACCACCGTCGTCTCGGCGCCCAGTGTATTGAAAAAGCTGGCAAACTCGATGCCGATTGCGCCCGAACCAATCACCAAAAGCTTCTTGGGCATCCGCTTGGCCTGCAACGCGTCCTTATAGGTCCAGACCAGATCGCCATCCGCCTCAAGCCCCGGCAATTCGCGCGCGCGCGCGCCTGTGGCCACCACAACCGACTTTGCCGTCAGCTCTTCGCTGCCTTTATCGGTTTTCACCGTAACGCGCCCCGGGCCGGTCAGCGTGGCGACCCCCATCAGCACGGTAACCTTGTTCTTCTTCATCAGGTGCCCGATGCCGCCCGAAAGCTGCTTGGCCACACCGCGCGAGCGCGCCACCACGGCGGCAAGGTCAAAGCCGATGCCCTCGACCTTCAACCCGAACTCCTTGGCGCGGTGCATCAGGTGAAACACCTCGGCACTACGCAACAGCGCCTTGGTCGGAATACAGCCCCAGTTCAGGCAGATCCCACCAAGGTGCTCGCGCTCGACAATGGCAACCGAAAGGCCAAGTTGCGCACCGCGGATGGCGGCGACATAGCCCCCCGGCCCGGCACCGATCACGATCATATCAAAGCCTTTGGCAGCCATCGTTCCCTCCGTTGGAAAATTAGTTTGCCATTAAACCTTTTTCTGCGGAACAGCAATCTCGGGCATTTCGCGCAAGATCGCGCCATATCCGCCCGCCGCCAGTAGCGCCTTTTCCGCCGCGCTCGATTCCCGCCCCAGCGCTGCGTTGCGCCAAGGAAAGCGGCCGAATCGTGCAATTACTTCGGCATGGGCGTGGGCATGGCGCAGATTGTCGCCTGGCATCCGCTCGCCGATAAGCGCGATTCCCCGAGCCTGAAGCGCGTTGTCCTCGGCGTGCATGAAGGGCAGATAAAAAAACTGCCGCGCGGGCGGGGCAATGGCCAGATCATGCCCCTTCGCAATTGCCGCCTCGCTCAGGCGCACTGCCAGCGCGTCGGTGGCAAAGCTGCGCGCATCGTCGCGGAACATGTTGCGCGGGAACTGGTCTGTCAGGATCACCAGCGCTAACGCACCCGTGGCCGTTCTGCCCCAATCAGCAAAAGCACCTTCCTGCACAGCCGCCCAGGCAGTTGCGAACTGCGCCCGGATCGATGCATCAAGTTCGGGCGTGGCAGCGTACCACCCCTTTGGGCCAACCTCGGTCAGCCAGAAATCGACGATTTTCTCAGGTGTCATTGGCGTTCCCCCTACGCAGAGGCTGGCAGAGCTTGCCGCCTAGTGCAATGCCGACGGATCGTCAGGGTGCGAAACGGCATCGGCATGATCTTGCGCCGCGCCAAGCGCCGCCTCTACCGCCAAAGGTGATGCCGAGGGCGAAAGCACCGCAAAGGCACCCGTGAGGTCGCTGGAAATACCGGCGCGACGAGTCGTCCGCCAGGCAGCATAGCCAGCAATGCCAGCCAGCAGCACGCCGATGTAGAGGAAGAAGCCACCGTCACCCGCAACTTCCATCAGCCAGCCGGTCACCAGCGGCCCGGTAATCGCGCCAACGCCGTTGATGAACAATAGCCCCGCCGAGGCAGAAGCCATGTCGGATTGATCCAGAAAGTCGTTGGTATGCGCCAGCAGCAGCGAATAAATCGGGTTGGCTATGCCGCCGATCGCCACCGCCATCACCAACAGCACGACGAAGCCCGGATTGAACAGGAACACGCCAAGCGACAGCACGCCCCCCAATGCCGCCAGTTCCAGCACCAGCATGCGCCGGTCCATGCGGTCAGAAAACCACCCGATCGGATACTGGAACACCAGCCCGCCAACATAGACTGCCGCCACGAAAGCCGAAATCTGCGCTACGCTCAGCCCCGCGCGCCCGCCCCAGACCGAGGACATCCCGAACAGCGCCGAAAACACGCCCCCCATCAGAAAAATGCCCACGCAGCCCAGCGGCGAAACCTGAAACAGGCGGCGAAAGCTCATCCTCGCCGTGGTCGAAAACACCGGTGCTGGCGCGACCGACAACAAGATCGGCGTGAACGACAGTGACACCAGCACCGAGGGAATGATGAACAGCATAAACCCCGAAGGATCACCCGCGTTCATCAGTAATTGTGCCACAATGATGCCGATCGCCTGCACGATCATATAGGCAGAAAGCGACTGCCCGCGCGTCTCATTCGTCGATGCCGCGTTCAGCCAGCTTTCGGCGGTGATATAGACCCCCGAGAACGAAAAGCCGATCAGCACCCGCATAAGCGCCCAGGCAACCCAATGCGGCGCCGCCGCG
Source organism: Rhodobacteraceae bacterium UBA6213 (assembly GCA_002421605.1). Lineage (GTDB taxonomy): Bacteria > Pseudomonadota > Alphaproteobacteria > Rhodobacterales > Rhodobacteraceae > UBA6213. The sequence goes on from DISJ01000008.1 coordinate 385,600, forward strand.
TAAAGCACCAACACCGCCGAAATCAGGCTGCCGAGTGCGGCGAACACCCGTACATGGCCGACCCGGCGGATCAATAGCGGGGTCATTCGGCTGCCGAGCAGAAAGCCAAAGAAGTAGGCCGACATCACCACGGACATCTGATAGGTGCTGATGCCCTCAATCGCGCCGCGAATACCCAGCAGCGTGCCCTGCATGCCGTTGCCCACCATCAGCAGCATGACACCAAGCAAAAGCGGCCAAGTAGTGCGCAGAACGGTCAGCATATCAGCCCTCGGATTCAGGAAACTACGGCTTTAACTTCGCCAACCTTGCGGATGGCGCGTGAATACGACGCTAAGGGATCAAAAGCGACGCATCGCCATAGGAGAAGAAACGATAGTCATGCGCAACCGCATGCGCATAGATTTCACGGATACGTTCCTGCCCCATCAAAGCTGAAACCAGCATCAATAGTGTCGAACGCGGCAGGTGAAAATTGGTCATCAGCGCATCGGTCACACGGAAACGGTAGCCGGGGTAGATGAAGATGTCAGTGGTGCCACAAAACGGCTCGACCCGGCCCGATACGGCCGCGCTCTCGATCAGGCGCAACGCGGTGGTGCCGACAGGGATTACCCGCCCTCCTGCGTCGCGCGTGGCGTTGATCTCGGCGGCGGCCTTGGCGCTGACCTCACCCCACTCGGCGTGCATCCGGTGCGTAGCCACATCATCCACCTTTACCGGCAAAAACGTGCCCGCGCCGACATGCAATGTGACTTCGGAAAACTGCACCCCGCGCGCGGCCAGCGCAGCCAGCAGAGGCGCATCGAAATGCAAGCTGGCAGTTGGCGCGGCCACCGCGCCTGCGTGACGGGCAAACACGGTTTGATAGTCTGTCTTGTCAGCCTCATCAGGCACGCGCAGAGCCGCGATATAAGGTGGCAGCGGCATCGCCCCAGTCTCGGCCAGCGCCACATCGAAATCGGCCCCGACAAGCGAGAACGTCAGCCGCATTTGCCCCTCGGCAATGGCGCGAACCTCGGCGGCGAGGGTGTTGGAAAAACGGATGGTTTCGCCAATACGCACCTTGCGCAGCGGCTTGGCCAGCGCCAGCCATTCGCCCTCCGGTGCGGGTTCAAGCAGCGTAACCTCAATACGCGCGCTGACCTCGCCTTGCGTGCTTTGCCGGGTGCGCTCGCCGATCAGCCGCGCCGGAATGACCTTGGTGTTGTTGAGAACCAGCCGATCACCGGGCCGCAGAATCGTGGGCAGATCGTGCACTACCCGGTCAGCAATGCCGCCACCTTCGGCCAAAAGCAGGCGCGCCGCACTGCGCGGCCGCGCCGGGCGCGTGGCGATCAACCGCTCGGGCAGATCAAAATCAAAATCGCTCAACTTCACTGCCCTGCCTCCGTGAGCGGTTTTCGGAAAATGTCGCGCAAAAACCCCGGCGCCAGCAACGATAGCGGATTGACTGTAATCTGCGGATTGCTCGCCGTGCCGCCCAGCCTGTAGGTGATGCCAAACAGCCCCTCGCCCTTGCGCGAGATGATCTGGCCGATAGCGTTAATCAGATATAGCGGCGTAAGCACACCCTGAAAATCAAGTGCTCCCGTCGCCGGCATATAGGTGCCGTCACCCGAAACACCAAGCGAGGCCCCCACCGCAGCACCTTCGGTCAGGGTGATGGTGTCGGGGCTGATGACAAATGCGCCGTCAACTTTGGTAAACAGCAACCCTTCGCCGTTCAACTGCTCAAGCAGGCCGATCCCAGATGCCGCCGAAAGCAGAGCGGCCAGAATCGGTGCATCGACCACGCGCAGATCAAGCATTTCAGCGGTGCCCGCAAAATACCCCGCGCCGCCGCTGCCGGGCTGCAAGATCAGATCAAGCGAGCCTCCGCGCGCCTTGGAAAATACCCCGGACGAGTTCAGCACCGCCCCGGCATCGGCCGAAACAATACGAAAGGCGCTGCGTCCACCCTGCCCCGGTGTGACCGTTCCCTGGATCTGCGCGCCGCCATTGACATTGGCCGAAAACCCGCCCGCAAAGCCTGTCGTTTGCGAAAAATCGCCGCGAAAGCTGGTCAGCGCGATACTGTCGGAAATCTGCACCCGGTCCATCCGAATGCTGATCGGCCCACCGGCATCGCCGCCGCTACCGCCGATAGTGGCACGGCGCAAATCGGCCCGCGCGCCGCTCAACTCGATCGCCATTGGGTTATTTGCGCCCTGCGCGCGCAGCATTACCGCGCCCTCGAACCAGTCATTCAGCACCACCGGGGCGAAGCTGGCATTGTCAAGTTTGCCGTCGGGCGAAAGCGTTAACGCGCCGCTCCCCTCTAGCCCCGCCGCCGCCAGCGATATCCGCTCAACCGTCGCCGGTTTGCCCAATGTGCCCGAAATCGCAAAACTGCCCACCTCAGTCGCGGTCTTGCGCCATCCCACCGAGGGAATCGCCAGCGTCAGGCCCTGTAGATCACTTGTCAGCTCAAAGCGGATCGGCGCTTCGCGCTGAATACCCAGCACCAATTGCCCAGTGCCGCTACCGCCAATGGTGCCGCGCGGCAAGGTGACGCCCAGCGTGGCAAGCCCGGCCTCGGAAAGCTCGATATCGCCTCTAAGCTGCGAGGCAGCCGCGTGCTCGGTACCGAACCGCTGCGCCCAGGTTGCATCAAAGCCTACCCCTGAAAGCGTGCCACGCCCGGCGATTTCGATACCCGTGGCATCTGCCGAAAGGCGTAGATGGTCCGCCCGAAGCGGGCGCCCCGGTACCAGAACATCTGATCGCACATCGCTCAGATCTGCCGTGACGCGAAAGCGCACATCTTCCGCCTTCAGTTCATTCTTCAACGCCATTTGCAGCACCGTTTCGGCGCGCGCCTCGCCCTCGGCAAAATCGGTTGCAAGACCCGCCTTGGTCATGAAGCCGAATGGTTCTTGGTCAAGTAGCGACATGGCAGCCGGAATGGTGCTTTGCGTGTGCAGCCGGATTTCGGCGGGTGCTGGGCGCATACGAATATCGGGCACTACAAGCACGGTATCGGCCACGTCGATACGCCCGCCGGTCGGTGCCACAAGATGGCCGCGTTCAACCGTCAGCGCGTGACGGTTGCCCTCGATCGTGGCGTAGCCAGAAACATCAAGCAGCGGCGGCAGGGTGCCGAGAATACGTACCTCTGCACCCTCAAAGCCGTATCCCAGCGCAAGTTGCGGCTCGGTCCCTGGTTCCAGCCGCAGCGCCGCGCGCACATCGCGCAATTCGCCGGTGGCTACGTTTTCTGCCAACCAGCTGCGGGTTTTTGCCACCACCGCCAACGGCCAAAGCGCCAGCATCCGTTGCTGCGTGATATGCCCCGCGCCGAAATCGAGTTCCACATGCCAGCCGTCGGTTGCCGCCGCAATGCGCCCAGAGGCGCTGATCCGGTCTGGCCCGTTGCTTAGCTGCAACTGACCGATCTCCATGGTGAAGGGATCTAGGCGCAAGCGCAGATCAAGCGCACCTTCGACAAATTGAACCGGCGTTTCAAACAGCCCCTCGGGATCAACGCGCAAATCGACCACCGAAAGCTGCGCGAGCACCTCTTGCGGCAAACCGCCCGAAAACCCCCGAAGTTGCGCCGAGCCAGCGCCGCGCAACCTAAGCGCGCGGCTGTCTATGGAAAGGTCGGCAAACGAGATCCGCTCGTGGGCAGGGTCATAGGTCAGGTGCAAACTGCCGCCGCGGATCGACACGGGCGGCACGCCCGCCACCGGGTTCAGTGCGCCCGCGCCGATTTCGAGGCGCGCATCAAGCTGACCGATGGCGCCGCTTGCGTCGATTCCGCTGCGCAACGAGCCCGAAATCGGCACGTCAAGCACCCCGAGCCACGCCAGCGCGGGCGATTGCAGCGCCAGGTCGCGTGCGGGCACCGCAGTAATCACGGCACCGAACGAAGCCTCGTTGCCTTGTTTGCGAGTATTGAGCGACAGCGCCACCGACGAGGTCATACGCTTTGCCTCGCCAATATCGAAGCCGAGCGTCACCGCCAGCCGCGTGGCATCTTGTGTCAGCGTCAGTCGCCCCGCCGAAACTTGCCAGACCATGCCATTGCGCGCGTCGTCGAGACGAATCTGCAATCCATCGGCTTCGATTCGTTGCAACCCCGCCAGCGCGGGCGCATCGAACACCTGCTTGAACGCCGTCAGCGCCTGCGCCAGACTTTCCGGGGTCGCAGCGCTAAGCGCCGCGCCCTCGCCACCGAAGGCCACATCAAGCGAGCCGTCCTCTAGGCGGCGCAGCGCTAGGCTCGCACCATTGATGCGCACCGCCTCGACCTCGATCCGCCATTGCGCCAACGCCGCGCGCGACAGTGTCAGGCGCGCTTCGGGCAGAAGCGCGGTTACTTGGCCGCGCGGCCCGACGATTTCAACATCCAGAAAGCGCATGCGCGGCGCCACCCCGTCGGTCACGACCAATTCCGCGCCGCTCAGATGCACTTTGAGGTTTCCCGCCAGCGCCTCATTGACCTCTGCTTCGATACGCTCGATCGCCCAGCGCGGGGCAGGTAGCGGGCGGTGCGTTACATAAAGCGCGGCCAGCAGCAGCAGCAGCACGAACGTCGGAAATGAAACCAGCAGCCAAAGCACAAAGCGCGTTGCATGGCGACGGCGCGGGCGCACCAGCGGCCCCGCTTTGCCGTCGCTTCCATCTTTGGCCTGTTGTTGGTCCATGTTCCGCCCTGCCGTGCGGTTGCGCTGCCCGCGCAAATGATCTTTGCTGAGCGCGGGTTAAAACACAAACCCTCGTCTCCGTCCAAAGGAACCCGCTATGTTCGACATCGGCGATTTCGCGCCTGATTTCACCCTTCCCGCCATCACGGGTGCGGGAAAAGACATGTCTCTTTCGCTTGCCGCTTTGCGCGGTCAGCCTGTGGTGCTGTTTTTCTATCCGCGCGACGCCACCCCGACCTGCACGCTCGAAGCGGTCGCATTCAGCACGCGTGCCGCCGAGTTTGCAGCTCTGGGCGCACAGGTCATCGGCATTTCCAAAGACAGCCTTGACGCGCATCGAAAGTTTCTGGCGCGCAAGCACCTCGCCCTGATACTTGCCAGTGACGCCGCGAGCGACATTTGCGAGCAATACGGCGCCTGGGGGCCCAAAAAGCTTTTTGGTCGCGCCTATCAGGGCATATTGCGCAACACATACCTGATCGACAGCGGCGGGCGCATTGCGGCGATCTGGCAAGGCGTCAAGGTCGAGGGCCACGACGAGGCCGTGCTGGCGGCACTCAAAGGCATGGAAATTCGGCCATAATCCGCCAGCTCCGCCCCCGCGCCGCCCCCCCGCCCCGTATCGGGGGCAAAAATGGTTGCATCGCGATGCATCCTCTTGCTAAGCCCTGAATGCGGTTTCGCCCAAGGGGGCGCACCACGTAGCGCAATGACAGGATGGATCATTTCAGGTGCACCGACGCGTCGCGCAATATCTCAATTCTTTCGTCGGGCGCTGGCTGCCCGAACAACGCATGTTCCTCAAGTCGGACACCGCCACGCGCTTTGTGCGGCTACGTCCGCTAACGCAGGCGGTGATGCTGGGCGGCACGGTGCTGGTGTTTGGCTGGACAATCGTGGCCAGCTCGATCCTGTTTAGCGACGTGATTAGCGCAGGAAGTTCGCAAGAACAGGTTGCCCGCGCGCAGGCGGCGTTCGAGCTGCGGCTGGATGAGCTGTCGCGTGAACGTGATGCACGCGCCAGTGAAGCAACTGCGGCACAGTCTCGATTTGCACTGGCGCTAGAGCAAGTATCGCAGATGCAGTCGGCCCTTCTGGCCTCGGAAGAGCAACGGCGCGAACTTGAAACCGGGATCGAGGTCATACAGGCGACCCTGCGGCGCACCATGCAGGAACGCGACGCGGCGGCCGCTCAGGTAACAGAGCGCGAGCTCGAACTGGCCGGTGGGCCCGATGGCGCGGGCCCCACCGAAGTGGCGCCCGAAGATGTGGCCTCAACGCTTGATATCGTTGCCGCCGCGCTTTCAAGCGCAGCGGCAGAACGCGACCGTTTGCAAGCGTCCGCCGATGAGGCCGAGGCCGAACTGGCCTCGATGCAGCTTGAACAGCGCCTGCTGGATCAGCGCAATGACGAGATTTTCGCCACACTCGAAAACGCGGTTTCGGTTTCGGTTGAGCCGCTCGACAAGATGTTCCGCGCGGTCGGAATGAACACCGAGTCGATCCTCGAAACTGTGCGACTGGGATATTCCGGCACCGGCGGGCCGCTTTTGCCGACCGCGATGTCGGCCAGTGGCGAGCCTGAATATAGCGCCGATCTTGCCCGCGCTACGGGGATTTTGGACACGCTCGACCGGCTGAACCTTTACCGCATCGCCGCATCATCCCTGCCGCTGGATATTCCAGTCAAGGCGTCCTACCGCTTAACGTCGCCGTTTGGGCGACGCTGGGGCACGATGCACGAGGGCGTCGATATGGCAGGCCCGACCGGCACCCCGATCTATGGCACAGGCGATGGTGTTGTGACCCACGCGGGTTGGCAATCTGGCTATGGCAACATGATCGAGATCCAGCACGCGTTTGGCACCGTCACCCGTTACGGCCACCTGAGCAAGATCCGGGTAAGCGTAGGCCAAAAGGTCTCGCGCGGGGACCGGATCGGTGATATGGGCAGCACTGGCAGATCCACTGGTCCGCACCTACACTACGAGGTGCGCGTGAATGGCAATCCGGTCAATCCGATGACCTTCATAATGGCGGCAAGCAATGTTTTCTAAAAGCAGAATCAACGAACCCGGTCCCAAAACCACGCCCGACGGCGACAAGCCCAAGGCCCCCGATACGCCGATGCCGCGCCCCACGGGTGACAGTCCGCCCGGCGCACCGCGCCCCAAAGCGCCGGTCTCGGTGCTGTCTTCCGATCTGACCGTTGTGGGCAATCTGCGCACCACGGGTGATGTGCAGGTTGAAGGCGTGGTCGAGGGTGACATTCGCGCGCATCTTCTGACGGTTGGCGAAAGCGCCACCATCAAGGGCGAGATCGTTGCGGACGATATCGTGGTCAATGGCCGCGTCGTGGGCCGCGTGCGCGGCCTCAAGGTGCGGCTGACCTCGACCGCGCGGGTCGAGGGCGACATCGTGCACAAAACCATCGCCATCGAATCGGGTGCGCATTTCGAAGGCTCGGTACAGCGTCAGGATGACCCGCTGGCGTCAGGCGTGACGCCAAAGCTGGCGCCGCCCGCCGCCGCCATTTCCAAAACCGAAGACTAAGCAACCGCAAGCGCGGTACAATCAAGGGCGGTGCCAATGGCACCGCCCATTTTTGTAGCTCATTCGGCGGTGATGCGGCGGTAGAGATGCCAACTTGCATGCCCAAGCACTGGCAGCACGATGAACAGCCCCAGAAACAGCGGCGCCATGCCCAGCGTCAACAACGATGCTATGCATATGGCCCAAACCGCCAGCACGGATTTATTGGCCAAAACAGCCTGCACCGAATAGATAATCGCGGTAATAAAATCGATCTCGCGTTCCAGCAGCAGCGGCAAACCGCAGAGCGTGAACGAAAACACAGCCAATGCGAACACGGCCCCAATGGCGCTGCCAATCAGCAGCATCAGCGGGCCGCTTCCATGTAGCAAAACTGCGGGCGATGAGGTGATGTTGGTGAGCGCCGACAGCCCCATGAACAGCGCAAAGATAGTGTGCGCCACGAACACCCAGAACATGAAGATCAGCAAAATGACCATCGCCATCGACGGGATCTGACGATCCTTTTGCGCAAAGACCACGCCAAGCACCTGCCGCCATATCAGCGATTCACCGGCCTCTATACGTCGGCTCACCTCGTAAAGCCCGACGGCCGCGAACGGCGCAAGCAGCGGAAAGCCCACAACAAAAGGAATGAGCCACCACTCCTGACCCGTTGATGCCGCCACCAGATAAAGCACGATGCCGCCCGCAACGTAGAACGCGGAAAAAAGCAGACCAAAGGCAGGGGCGCGCAGAAAATCGCGCAGCCCCGCGCTCAGTGCTGCGCCAAGGTCAGACAGTTTCAGCTGTGCAATCGTGGGCAATGGCGATGGGTGGTCTGGTATTTCCTGCGGCATTACGCTCTCTCCCTGGGCTTTAGAGAGATAAGCGCGCCAAAGGCGCGCAAGCAACTGATTTCGAGTGTTCAGCCCTCGCCTTGCGCCTCGGCGCGCGACTTGCCAGCCACATCCATCGCCAGCGTCGCGGCCATGAATCCGTCAAGGTCGCCATCAAGCACGCCTTGCGTATCCGAGGTTTCGTACCCGGTGCGCAGGTCTTTTACCATCTGGTAGGGTTGCAGCACATACGATCGGATCTGGTTGCCCCAGCCCGCCTCGCCCTTTGCCTCGTGTGCGGCGTTGATCGCGGCGTTGCGCCGGTCAAGCTCTTGCTGGTAAAGCCGCGATTTCAGCGCCTGCATGGCGATATCGCGGTTCTGGTGCTGCGACTTCAGGCTTGATGTCACCACAATACCGGTCGCGAGGTGGGTGATGCGCACCGCCGAGTCGGTCTTGTTGACGTGCTGGCCACCCGCCCCAGAGGAGCGATAGGTGTCGATGCGGATGTCCTTGTCGAGCACCTCGATATCGATTGCGTCATCGACCACCGGATAGACCCAGATCGAGCAAAATGAAGTGTGCCGTCGCGCTGCAGAATCATAAGGCGAAATCCGCACCAAGCGATGCACGCCGGATTCCGACTTTAGCCAGCCATAGGCGTTGTGGCCCATGATCTTGTAAGAAACCGACCGGATACCAGCCTCTTCGCCGGGCGTTTCGGCCTGCATCTCAACCTTGTAGCCCTTTTTCTCTGCCCAGCGCACATACATGCGGGCCAACATGCTGGCCCAGTCACAGCTTTCGGTGCCGCCAGCACCTGCATTGACTTCAAGGAAGGTGTCGTTGCCATCAGCCTCGCCATCCAACAGCGCTTCAAGCCGCTTGGCGGCAGCGCGTTCGGCAAGCGCGCGCAGCGCGGCCTCGGCCTCGGTGACGATCTCGGCGTCGCCTTCGGCTTCACCGAGTTCGATCAGCTCGGCATTGTCGGCCAGATCGCGCTCGATGGCGCGATACGACGTGAGCGCGTCGATCAGTTCTTGGCGTTCGCGCATGAGTTTTTGCGCGCGCGCCGGGTCTGACCACAGATCACCATGCTCGATTATTGCGTTCATTTCTTCCAGCCGGTGCGGCGCGGTTTCCGCGTCAAGCCGCTGGCCCAGAAGTTTAAGTGAATCGCGGATAGCGTCGATGGTGCTTTGAGTCTCGGCGCGCATGAAGCGGATCCTGTCGGTCAGATTGGTGGCGGTGATAACGGCTTGGCGCGGCGCGGGCAAGCGGTAGGGCGCGACTGGGCCACTTGATCCGGCGCGTAACGGTCATTTGGCCTAGTAAAGCCCGCCTGACGAAACGGTGCCGAAATCTGCTTTGGGCGGGATCACGGTCATCTGCCCAGAGGAGTTGATTACCGTGGTGCCGCCGAAGTCGGTTTCACCCTGTTCGAACAGCGGCAGGTTCTGGCCCATCCCAAAGCCGCCGTCGATCATCGAGGCGAAGCCGAACAGCACATCGGTGCCTTCGCGGAAATATTCGGCAACCACATCTTCGCCCGACGCGAAATCATCAACGCGGTCGCCGGTATAGCGATTGATGTTCACAAAATAGCCGCCCGGCGGCACCTTAAAGGCGCTGCCGCCGTGTTTCTTGATCGCTTCGGTCATGAACTGTTGGAACACCGGGCCGCACATGCTCGCACCATACGCGCCGCTGCCAAGCGCGCGGGGCTGGTCATACCCGATGTAACAGCCTGCCACGATGTTCGAGGTGAAGCCGATGAACCACACGTCTTTGGCGTCATTGGTTGTGCCGGTCTTGCCTGCCACGGGCACCGGCAGGTTGACCACTCCGCTGGCGGTGCCGCGCTGCACCACGCCCTGCATCATCGAAGTCAGCTGATACGCGGTGATCGCGTCCATCACCCGTTCGCGGTTTGAGGTGATACGCGGCGCGCGCCCTTCGGGAATGATGTCAGGGCCGCAGTTCACGCAGGTGCGCGTATCGTGGCGATAAACGGTGCGGCCCCAGCGGTCTTGCACACGGTCAACAAGCGTCGGCTCCACCCGCTCGCCGCCGTTGGCAAACATCGCATAGGCCGCAACCATCTTGAACAGCGTGGTTTCCTGCGCGCCAAGCGAGTTGGCCAGAAACGGCATCATCGGTTCGTAAACGCCAAAGCGTTCGGCGTAGTCGGCCACCGTATCCATGCTGATTTCCTGCGCAATCCGCACCGTCATCAGGTTCCGGCTTTGCTCGATGCCGGTGCGCATCGGGGTCGGGCCGTAGAACTTGTTTGATGAGTTGCGCGGGCGCCAGATACCTTGCGCAGTATCCACCTCGATCGGCGCATCAACGATGATCGTGGCCGGCGTAAACCCTGAATCCAGCGCTGCGGCATAGACAAAGGGTTTGAATGCCGAACCGGGCTGGCGCTGCGCCTGCGTGGCACGGTTGAACACCGAGGATTGATAGCTAAAGCCGCCCTGCATCGCGATCACGCGGCCGGTGTTGACGTCCATCGCCATAAAGCCACCCTGAATCTCGGGCACCTGCCGCAACGTCCAGCGGATGAAACTACCGTCGCTATCCTTGGTCATGGCGCGCACCAGCACCACATCGCCCACCGCCAGCAGATCGCCCGCGACCTTCGCCTTGTTCGCCGCGACCTTGCCCTCGCCGTCAAGCTTGCGCGCCCAAGTCACATCAGCTGCGGGTATCCAGTGGCCATCGGCATCATCCTCGACCCCTTCAATACCGATCCGCGCATCATTGGCACCGACCTCAAGCACGACTGCCGGGTGCCAACCCGCAATGTCGCGCTGCACATCGACCACTGCTGCCAGCGCCGTGCGCCAGTCGGCCAGCGCCTCTGGTGCAAGCACCTGCCCGGTGCCACGCCACACCCCCTGATCGCGGTCAAACGACTCGAGCGCCTCGCGTAGCGCCGCTGCCGCTTGTGTCTGCATGTCCGGGTCAACCGTGGCACGAATCGTCAGGCCGCCTGCAAAAAACTCTTCCTGCCCGAAGCTGAGCGAAAGCTGGCGCCGGATCTCGTCGGTGAAATAGTCACGCGGCGGCAGACTGGCGCGGAAGGGCGGAAAATCTCCATTCTGGACCGAGCGCAGCGGCTCGTTCACCTCGACATCATATGTCGGCTTGTCGATATACCCATCTTCCAGCATCCGCCCGAGCACATAGTTGCGCCGCTCGGTCACTCGCGCCATCGCCCGCACCGGGTGGTATTCGCTTGGCGCTTGCGGCATGGCGGCCAGCATCGCGGCCTCGTGCGGGGCCAGCTCGCTCAAGGTTTTGTTGAAGTAGGTCTGCGCCGCAGCCGCCACGCCAAAACTGTTCTGCCCAAGAAAAATCTCGTTCAGGTAAAGTTCGAGGATCTTGTCCTTGCTCAGCGTTTCCTCAAGCCGCGAGGCCAGAATCAACTCTTTGATCTTGCGCTCGATCGAACGGTCTGACGAAAGCAGAAAGTTTTTCATCACCTGCTGCGTAATGGTCGAGGCACCGCGCAGTCGCCCGCCCGTCAGCGCATCACGCGCAGCACCCAGCATGCCGCTAATGTCATAGCCGCGGTGGGAGTAGAAGTTTTGATCTTCGGCGGCGACAAAGGCATGTTTGACCAAATCGGGGATTTCCTCGATTGGCTGAAACAGCCGACGCTCTTCGGCAAATTCGTCAATCAGGCGACCTTCGCCCGAATAGATGCGGGAGATGGTCTTGGGGGTGTATTGGGCCAATTGCTCGTGGCTTGGCAGGTTGGACGAATAAATCCAAAACACCGCGCCCAGCGTCAGCGCGCCAAAAAAGGCGGCGGTGACGGTCCAAGAAAAGATCGCCCCGAAAAACGCAAGGATAAAACGGATCAAGCGCGGCTCCATCACACCCGGCTACGGCCGGTGGCCCCGCTATAGCGCGACTGGGAAGGGGCGTCAAAACAACTCGCCGCGCGCGGGCGAAGCCCTGCCGAAGCGTCACTGGCGCAGATAGCGCACCTCGGCGGCATCGACCACCGCCCAAGCCTGCAATGCCGCCACGATCGCTCCCGCCATGGTGGCGCGCCAAACAGGGTCGCTCAGGCGGGCGCGGTCTGCGGGCGAAGACATGAAACCAAGTTCAAGCAATAGCGACGGAATGTCGGGCGATTTCAGCACCGAAAACGCCGCCGCCTGCACCGGCTTCTTATGCATCTTGAGCCCCGCACCCAGAATTGCTGCCTGCAGCGCCACCGCAAGCCCATCGGCGCGAGGTTGGGTTTCAGCGCGGGCAAGATCCATCAGCACTTCGGCCACCACATCGTCATGCCCAGCCAGATCAACCCCGGCCAAAAGGTCGGCGCGGTCGTGCCGTTCCGCTAGCCGCGCAGATGCGGCGTCTGATGCCTCGCTCGCCAACAAGTAAACCGTGGCCCCCACAGCCTCGCCTTCAGCCAGCGCATCGGCGTGCAGCGACAGCAGCACATCGGCGCGCGCCGCGCGCGCCGCCGACATGCGCGCCTCTAGCGACACGAAAACATCTTCGTCGCGCGTCAGCACAGCACGTACACCCGCACGCCCCAGCGCCTCTTTCAATTCGCGTGCAAATCCAAGCATCAATTGTGCTTCGGTCAGCCCCTCGGCCTCGGCGCCGGGGTCAACGCCGCCGTGGCCGGGATCAAGAGCGACCACAAGCGGTGTGCCGCCCGTCTGCCTGCGACGCGGCGCCGCCACGATGGCTGCATCTGGCAACCCGGCGCGCGCGCCGCCCGGCGCAGCAGTAACTTGCGCCGCAAAGTCGGCTGCTGCGACGCGCACCAGACGCAACGTAATCGCGGGCGCCGCACCGGTTCTTTCGCCGGTTTGCTCTATTGACATTGGCCCGGCAAGCTCGGCGACCAGCCGGGTCCAACCGGGCTCGCCCTCACCCCAGCTCAGCGCCCGAATGGGCTCGACACGGCCAAGCAAGCCCGGATCGCGGCCCCCGAAATCAAGCTCCGAAAACTCCATCACCAGACGCGGTGGCGCATCGAGCAGATAGGCGCGGTAAGGAATTGGTTGGCTTAACCCAAGCGTCAGGTTGACCTTGCCATCCGGTGTCTCAACCATGCTGCTGCGCGCCAGATCAAGTCTGGAAAGCGCGCGCAATTCGTCAGCCGCCGCAAAAGGCGCGCCAAGTGCAAGCACCGCCAGCGCGAAAACCCAAAACATTCGTTGCAATGCGCCCGTCATCTTGCCCCGCTCCGGGGTCGTTTGCCCCGGTTCGCCGCCAGACTATAGCGCGGCGCGCGAATGCGCGAAACCTTTCATGCACGGCCCCGCCCCGCTCAAGCTTTCGTGCTTGCCCAGCCCTTGCCAAGGCCCGTCTTTGCCGCAATGCTTTGGCTCAACCCGGCCGTGCGCGGCCTCTACCACAGGATATACACCCATGCTGCGCCGCTACTTTTTTCCGCTCGCCGTTGCCACTGCCCTAGCCGCTGGCCCCGCCGCCGCCTTTGACCCCGCCAGCATGTCGGCTGCAGAGCGCGCCGATTTCGGCGCCGCAGTCCGCGAATACCTGCTCGCCAACCCGGAAGTGCTGGTTGAAGCGATCAACGTGCTTGATGCGCGCCAAGCGCAAGCAGCCGCCGCCAGTGACAAGGACTTGGTCGCCGCCAATGCTGCGGCGCTTTTTGACGACGGGTATTCTTGGGTCGGCGGCAACCCCGATGGGGACATAACCCTGGTCGAGTTCACGGATTACCGCTGCGGCTATTGCCGCCAAGCCCACGCAGAGGTCGCAGAATTGATCGCCTCAGATGGCAATATCCGCTTCATCGTCAAGGAGTTTCCGATCCTTGGCCCTGAATCCGACCTCTCTTCGCGCTTTGCCATCGCAATCAAGTTGATCGCCGGCGACGATCTTTACAAACAAGCCCACGACCGCCTGATTACCTTGCGCGGTACCGCCAATGAAGAATCGCTGTCCCAGCTTGCGCTTGATCTTGGCCAAGACCCGGTTGCGGTGCTGGCGCGCATGAACACCGATGAGGTGAGCGCGGTCATAGACTCTAATCACGCGCTGGCACGGATCATGCAAATCTCGGGCACACCGACCTTTGTAGTCGGCGATGAGATGCTACGGGGCTATCTGCCGCTGGCCGGAATGCGCCAGGTGGTAGCGGGCCAGCGCGGCTGACCTGACTCTTCGTCAATGTTGAAATACTGCAGGGTCCGGGGCATTGCCCGGCACCTGCACAGGCGAAAGCGGGCGCTCAAAAGGTTTTCGCCTTTGGAATTAGCTTGGCTCAGGGCTTTTCAGCCTCGATCACAGCGGCGCGCGCCTCGACCAGCTTTACGATCTCATCGATCATCTCGCCGTTGCCCAGCTTGTGCGCCTGCTTGCCCGCCAGATAAACCATGCCAGAGCCTGCGCCACCGCCAGTAAAGCCGACATCGGTTAGCAGCGCCTCGCCGGGGCCGTTCACCACGCAGCCGATGATCGAAAGGCTGATTGGAGTGCGGATATGTTCAAGCCGCTTTTCGAGCGCCTCTACGGTCTTGATAACGTCAAACCCCTGACGCGCGCAGGACGGGCACGAGATGATCTGCACACCGCGGGTGCGAAGCCCGAGTGCTTTCAGGATCTCGTAGCCCACCTTCACTTCTTCCACAGGGTCAGCGGACAGCGAGACGCGAATGGTATCGCCGATTCCCGCCCAAAGCAGGTTGCCAAGCCCGACCGCCGATTTCACGGTGCCGGTGCGCAGCCCCCCCGCCTCGGTAATGCCCAGATGGATTGGCGCATCGGTCACCTCGGCCAATTGTTGATAGGCCGCCGCGGCAAGAAAAACGTCGGAGGCTTTTACCGAGATCTTGAATTCGTGAAAGTCGTTGTCTTGCAAAAGCTTGATATGGTCGAGGCCGCTTTCAACCATCGCTTCGGGGCAAGGCTCGCCGTATTTTTCAAGCAGATGCCGCTCCAACGAACCAGCATTCACGCCGATCCGTATCGAACACCCGTGGTCGCGCGCAGCCTGCACCACTTCGCGCACGCGCGCTGCGTCACCGATATTGCCGGGGTTGATGCGCAAACATGCGGCCCCAGCCTCGGCCGCTTCGATGGCGCGGCGGTGGTGAAAATGAATGTCGGCGACAATCGGCACCGGGCTTTCGCGCACAATCTCGCGCAGCGCCCGCGTTGCGGCCTGGTCGGGGGTCGAGATACGCACGATGTCGGCGCCCGCATCTGCCGCCGCAATCACCTGCGCCAGCGTCGCCTTGACGTCAGAACTATCGGTGTTGGTCATGGTCTGCACCGAAATCGGAGCATCGCCGCCAACCGGCACGCGCCCCACCATGATCTGGCGCGACTTGCGGCGCATCACGTTGCGCCATGGGCGGATCGGGTTGAGTGTCATGAAAGCCTCGGGCTACGTTTACGCCTGAGAGATAGGCGAGCGGACGCCCCGCGGCAACCGCGCTTATTGCGTTGCTTCAGCCAAGGCGATCATCTTGGCAAGGTCGCCATCGCGCGTAAGGTCGGCCAGCGCGTAGGTGTTGGTCAGCGCTTCGGGCGAAAGTACGATGTTCTTGGTCACCGCTCCCGGTGCCCCGGCGGGGCCGTAGGTAGTGCCGTTCACCGCAAAATAGACCGCCCCGGATTCGCCCGCGCGCAGCAGCGGCGGCTCTTCCAGTTTCGGCAGTGTGAAGCGCTCGCCCGCGTCGAGAATTTTCTCAAGCAGCACCGTGCCATCGGCAGATTGCACGCGCACCCAAGACGGACGCACCGCAAGCAGTTCTACCGCCGGCGCATCAGGGGCCACAGCGTGGGCCACCACCTGTTCGGTCTCGGTATCAAGAGGCAGGGTTGCATCGGCAACCTGCGTCGGAACGGCCACGGCGAGCGCGCCGGATTCGAGTGGGTTGATAGCGGCAATCGGGCTGTCGCGGGCAACGAGGATCGGGGCCTCCAGCGGGCGCGGGCGGTACAGGCGCTCAAGCGCCTCGGCCGCGGGCAGCACCGGGGTAGTATCAGCACTAGCCATCGTCACGCCAGAGGCCGCAAGCGGGTCAATCAGCGCAGCCACGTTTGGCGTCTGTTCAACCGGAGCCAGCTGCACCCGCTGCACTTCTTGCAAAATCGAAAAACCGCCATAGCCAAGCCCGCCGATCAGCGTCAGCAGTACAGAAACCGAACCGACCGCACGCAGCTCTATCTTGCGCCAGAACGCCTCAGCGCGCGGCACAAAACTGGCGTTCGGGTTCGCCAGCGGCTCTGCCGACGGCAGTTTCACCGGGCGGCGCACCGAGGCACCGGCGGCCATGCCGTGCGTGGGGGCAAAGCCGGATTCTTTGCAGAACTTCTCGAAGGCGTCGTCTTGGTTCATGCCTAGATAACGCGCGTAGGAACGCACATACCCGGCAACAAAGCCGGGTGTTTCAAAAGCGGTGATATCGGCGTTTTCTATAGCGGCGATGTAGCTGGCCTTGATGCGCAACTCGCGCTGCACATCCAGCAGCGATTTGGCGAGCGTTGCGCGCTCGCCGCGCATCAAATCGCCAAGGCGCAGTTCGAAATCGTCAAACCCCTTGGGTTTGTCCGGCTCCTGTGCTGAAGGTTTGGCCTTCCGCCCGATCATCCCGCCACTGTCCCCGAGTCAGGTGCTATCGAATCGCGTTTACGCGCGGCGATTTGTTGCGATTTTATTATCACGGGCAAGTGAGAAGTGCACTCGCGGAATCGCCTCAGGCGCTTGCCTCGGCGCGATTTAGCGCACAAAGCGCCCAGAGCGAATCCATCGCGCGCACAAGCGCGTCAATCTGCGCGGAATCGTGCACTGGTGAGGGCGTAAAGCGAAGTCTTTCGGTGCCGCGCGGCACGGTGGGAAAGTTGATCGGCTGCGCATAGACGCCGTAATCTTCCAGCAACATGTCCGACAGCAGCTTGCAGTGAACCGGGTTGCCCACATGCACCGGCACGATATGCGTGCCGTGGTCGATAATCGGCATACCTAGCGATTTCAGCCGCGTTTTCAGGATGCGCGCGTGCAGCTGCTGCGCATCACGCAGCTTTTGCCCCTCGGCGGTTTTCAAAAATGCGATCGACGCGGCAGCCCCTGCAGCGATGGCCGGCGGCAACGAGGTGGTGAAGATGAACCCCGGCGCGTAGGAGCGCACGGCATCAACCATTTGCGCGCTGGCCGCGATATAGCCGCCGAACACGCCGAACGCCTTGCCCAACGTGCCGTTGATGATGTCGATCCGGCCCTGAAGCCCGAGCTTTTCAGAAACGCCGCCACCTCGCGGGCCATACATGCCCACCGCATGAACCTCATCGAGGTAGCTTAGCGCGCCAAATTCTTCGGCAGCCTCAACCAGTTGCAGGATCGGGCCAAAATCGCCATCCATCGAATAGATCGATTCAAAGGCAACCAGCTTTGGCGCGGCCGGGTCATCAGCGGCCATCAACTCGCGCAGATGCGCTACGTCGTTGTGGCGGAAAATGCGCTTGGCGCCGCCATTGCGACGAATACCTTCGATCATCGAGGCGTGGTTAAGGCTGTCGGAATAGATGATGAGACCGGGAAACAGCACCGGCAGCGTGCTTAGCGTCGCGTCATTGGCAATATAGGCCGAAGAAAAGACCAGCGCCGCTTCCTTGCCATGAAGATCGGCAAGTTCCGCCTCGAGCTGCTTGTGATAGACCGTGGTGCCCGAAATGTTGCGGGTGCCGCCAGAACCGGCGCCAGTAGCATCAACCGCTTCGTGCATCGCACGAAGCACCACCGGGTTTTGCCCCATACCCAGATAGTCGTTGCCACACCAGACAGTGATGTCTTTCTTGCTACCATCAGGGCGGGTCCAGACAGCATGCGGAAAGGCGCCCTTCTCACGCTCGATATCGATGAAAGTGCGATAGCGGCCTTCGTCGTGCAGCCGCTTGATCGCCGTCTCGAGTGCTTGGGAATAATCCATGCTGTCATCCTCGCCTTGGCACCGCGTGGGCGCGCTGATGCCGATATTGCTGGTTCTTGTTAGAGTCAAATGCGCCAATTTGGAACCCGAAAAATCTAGTCAGTATAAAGTGGCGCATCCAGAACCGCGTCGCCTTTGGTGCACATACGTTGCGGCGGCACCCATGCGCCAGACCATGACGCAAATCAAATACAACTTTTTGTGACATCTCAGCCAAGGTTTTGACCATGCCCGAAGCGGCAAACTTGGCACCTTATCGCGGAGTGCGCCGCCCCTTGGCGGGCTTTTTCAATGCCTTGCACCCCAGCAAACCGCACAAACACAACGCGATGCGGCCATGCCCAGATTTGCGAAATTCATCGCGCACCAACTTTGCGACACCGCGCGCATTTATGCGGTGCCCCGAACGGATCTAGTGCTGCCCTGTCGGGTAAATATGAGGGGCGCAGAGTTCCTTCTGTGCCCCTCAATCGATTATTCCGATCAGTTTGGAATAGTGAATACCTGCCCCGGATAAATCAGATCCGGGTCACGGATCTGGTTGCGGTTAGCCTCGAACAGTTTCACATAAAGTATGCCCTCGCCGTAGAACCGCGTCGATATGCCCCAAAGCGTATTGCCTTTTTGCACGGTGACCACCTGCACCCCGGGTTGCGCCGGGTCGGCACTTGAAGCAGCCTCGGCCGCTAGCGCCGCGGCGAGAACTTCTGGCGCCTCGCGTTTGAGCGGCGATTCGGCGCGCGCGGTCACCTTGCCCGCCGCGTCGATCACATCAACGCGCAGCGTGTAGATGCCCGGCGCCACATCGTCGAGCACCAGCCGCCATTGCCCAAGATCACCCACCGGCGCAGTCGCGCGTTCGGCATTGTCGAGATAGGCGCGCACAAAGCCTTCGCCAGCGCCGCGGCCCGCCACAACAACCGCGCCTTCGGCGTTGTAGCTGATAGAGTCGATGATGAAGGCTTCCGGCAGCCCGGGCGTCGCGGGGGCGGGCTCCAATACGCGGATACCGCCGGCATCCGCCAAAAGCGCGCGTGGCGGCGCAGGCTCGGGCGTGGCGACGTCAGGTGCCCCGGTTGGGGCGGCGTTCGCCATTGGCGCGGCCGGCGCGTCAGCAGATTCGGCGGAAGCGGCGCTGCTCGTGGCGGGCGCAGGGGGCATAGCCGTGGCATCGTTGGTGGCGACCTGCTCGCCGCTTGTCACAGCGCTCAAGGTGCCATCCGCTTGGGTCTGGGGCGGCATTGGGGCGGCGTCAGATGCGCCGATGACAGCCGTTGCATCGGCTGTTGCATCGGCTGTTGCATCGGCTGTTGCATCGGCTGTTGCGACCACCCTCGGCGGCTCTACAGGCAGCACCAAGCTCGGCGTCAAAATTACCGCCTGCTCCGACCCGATTACCCGGCCATCCGCCATCGACATCGATAGCGTCAGTGTGCGCGGCGCCTCGGAGGGTGGCAGCGTGAAGATCGCCACGAATTGCCCGCGCGATGTGGTAAGCGCCTGCGCTGCTGCGATCCCATCAACTAGAACCGATACGCCAAGCCCGGCCATAGCTTGCCCGGCCACGACAACCGAACCGTCGGGTGCAGCGCGCACAGTATCAAAGCTCGGTGCAACAACCACCTCCGGCGGCGCCACGGCGACGCTTGTGCTGGCCTCGCCCGAGGGCGCAACCGGCCCTGGAGACGTCGCAACTGCGCCAGGCACCGCGGGGGCCATTGGCACGTCAGCAGGTGGGGGCGCGTCGGCGGATGGGGTCGTGTCAGCGGGTGGGGGCGCGTCGGCGGATGGGGTCGTGTCAGCGGGTGGGGCAGCGTCAACAGGCGCGGTCAAGTCAACAGGCGCGGTCGCGTCGGCGGGTGGGGCAGCGTCAACAGGCGCGGTCATCTCGGCAGCCGGGGTTGCGTCTGCGGTTGGGGTCGCGTCGGCGGCAGCAGGCGATGGAGTGTCGGTCGCCATTGGGGTTTCGCCGGCAGTTGTCGTTTCGGCCGTGGCCACCGCCATCGGCTCGCCCGCCGCCGGAGCTTGCGTGTTTGCGGCGGTATTGCCATCAGCCTCTGGCGCGCCGCCCGTGGCAGCCGGTGTCTGTGGCGCTGCGGGTGGCACGGTTGGCGCGATCGTATCGCTAGCCTGCGCGGCAGGCGTATCTACCCCGACTGAAGGTGCGGGCGCGGGTTCGGGGCGGCTTAGCACCCAACCGCCGAACCCGAGCACGACCACCACAATTGCCGCCGCGGCGCCAAGCAACACGCCTCGACTACTGGGGGCGGTGGTTGACGCGCCTGCCGCCGCAACCGGCGTTTCGCCGTCACCCGTATTGCCCTCGCTCATGCCAGCCCCCGCTTTCGTTTACGACACACCGCCGCAATTGCTTGAGCCTCTGTAGCAAGCTCGTTACGAAGGCTCAAGAAATGCCGATGCCGCAGGCCCTGACAGCCAGTGCGCGCGATATTGTGGCAACGCAAAGGAAGCCAGATGCCCCTGCCCCACCCCTCGGTCTGTATTTATTGTGGCGCGCGATCGGGGCTTCGTCCCGCCTACGCCGCCGCGGCGCAGGCCACGGGAGCGATGTTTGCGGCGCGCGGCTGGCGGCTGGTCTATGGCGCTGGCGACGTGGGGCTGATGGGCGAGGTTGCGCGCGCCGCCATCAGCGCGGGCGGCGCTACCTTTGGGGTGATCCCGCAGCATCTGGTTCTGCGCGAAGTTGGTAAGCGCGATCTAAGCACCTTCGTCGTCACAGAAGATATGCATGAGCGCAAGAAGGTCATGTACATGAACTCGGATGCAATCGTGGTGCTTCCGGGCGGCGCGGGCTCGCTTGACGAGATGTTCGAGGTGTTGACCTGGCGCCAGCTTGGTCTGCACACCAAACCAATTTTGCTGCTCGATATCGACGGTTACTGGCAGCCGCTTGCAGCACTTTTGCGCCATCTTGTCGGCGAAGGTTTTGCGGAACCCAGCCTTCTTGAGCTTGCAGAGTTGGTGCCAGATGTCGCAAGCCTCGAAACCCGCCTCGCCACCGCCTTTAGCTAATGCGCAACCGGGCGTAGGCGCGCGCCTTGGCCCTTGAGCATTTTCTCCATACCAAAATAGCCCCGTAAGGTGCGGGGGCCGCGCCCCCGCGACTCGTCATTCGGCAGCGCTGACGCTGGGGTTGTTGGGGTGCGTCGTCCAGTTGGCATAGGGTGCCACGGGCTTGCCGGTGCGCTTGTCCACCTCGCCCGGCGCAAGTTCGCGCATGGTGATGCAGTTTTCGACGGGGCAAACATCGACGCAGAGATTGCAGGCCACGCATTCCTCTTCCTTGATGGTGAACACCCGCTCTGCACTCATATCAATTGCTTGGTGGCTGGTGTCTTCACAAGCCGCATAGCAGCGCCCGCACTTGATGCAATCGTCCTGGTTGATCACGGCCTTGGTGACGTAGTTCAGGTTCAGGTATTGCCAGTCCGTCACATTCGGCACCGCGCGCCTGACCAGATCAGGAAGCGCCATGTTCTTTCCATCAAGGTATTGCGACAGCCCCGAAATCATCTCTTCGACGATCTTGAAACCGTAGGTCATCACCGCCGTGCAGACCTGAACATTGCCCGCGCCAAGCGCCATGAACTCTGCCGCGTCGCGCCAGGTGGTAACACCACCGATGCCCGAAATCGGCAGGTTGCGGGTTTCGGGGTTTCGCGCGATCTCGGCCACCATGTTCAGCGAGATCGGCTTGACCGCGGGGCCACAATAGCCGCCGTGCGTGCCCTTGCCGTCAAGCGTTGGCTCGGGCGCGAACAGGTCCAGATCGACCGAGGTGATCGAGTTGATCGTATTGATCAGGCTGACCGCGTCGGCACCTCCCCGTAGCGCCGCCTCGGCTGGTTTGCGGATGTCGGCGATATTGGGGGTCAACTTCACGATCACCGGCATGCGGGTGTTTTCCTTGCACCAGCGGGTGACCATTTCGATGTATTCAGGCACCTGCCCCACCGCCGAACCCATGCCGCGTTCGGCCATGCCATGTGGGCAGCCAAAGTTGAGCTCGATCCCGTCAGCCTCGGTTTCTTCGACCCGCTTCAGAATCGCTTTCCACGCGTCTTCGGTGCAGGGCACCATCAGGCTGACCACCAGCGCGCGGTCTTTCCAGTCGCGTTTGACCTGCTTGATTTCGCGCAAGTTCACCTCGAGCGGGCGATCAGTGATCAACTCAATGTTGTTCAGCCCCAGAAGGCGGCGGTCAGCGCCCCAAACGGCACCGTAGCGCGGGCCGTTGACGTTGACGACCGGCGGCCCATCTTCGCCAAGCGTTTTCCACACCACACCGCCCCAACCCGCCTTGTAGGCGCGCACGACGTTGTAGGCCTTGTCGGTCGGCGGCGCCGAGGCGAGCCAGAACGGATTGGGCGATTTGATGCCCACGAAAGAGGTGCTCAGATCGGCCATTTCATGCCCCCATCAGGCTAGCGTGAATATCCATTGCCGCGTCGCGCCCTTCGGCCACCGCGGTCACGGTCAGATCGTCGCCACCGGCGGCACAGTCACCCCCTGCCCAGACATTGGGCAAGCTGGTGCGGCCCGGCCCCGTCACCGCGATCTTGCGCCCGTCGAGCGTAAGCCCCGAGGGCGTTTCGCCAAGCGCCTGACCGATCGCCGTGAACAGTTGGTCGGTTTTCAATCGGAAAGTCTGGCTGGTCACTTCTAGACCCTTGGCGCCTGGCGTGGTGTAGGCAAACTCTACCTCGCGCACCGCGCCCGCGCCGTGAATGGCAACCGGGGTGGCGTTGGTGATGATCTTCACACCCGACGCGGTGGCGTGGTCTTGCTCATGCCGACTTGCGGGCATTTGCGCGAGATCGCGGCGATAGACGATGGTGGCGGTTTCTGCGCCAAGCAGCTTGGCCTGCACCGCCGCATCAACTGCGGTCATACCGCCGCCGATCACCACCACATCGCGCCCGACAGGCAGGCGCGCAAGGTCGCTGGCCTGGCGCACCTCGCGGATGAAATCGGTGGCGGGCAACACTTGATCCAGTTGCTCGCCCGCAATGCCAAGCGCATTGACCCCAGCAAGGCCCATGCCCAGAAACACCGCATCATGCGCGGCGCGCAAATCGTCAAGGTTGCCATCGCGCCCCAGCGCCCAGCCGTGCACCACGCTGATGCCGCCGATCTGCATCAGCCAAGCAACCTCGCTTTGCGCAAACCCGTCCGGCACCTTGTAGGCGGCCAGCCCGTATTCGTTCAGCCCGCCCGCCTTGGGCTTGGCGTCATAAAGCGCGACCGTGTGACCAAACATCGCAAGCCTGTGCGCCGCGGCCAGACCCGCAGGGCCAGCGCCAACCACAGCAACCTTGCGCCCGGAGGCTGGGGCGCGCGTGAAGGGGTGAGTGTTGGCGGCCATCAGCGTGTCTGTGGCAAAACGCTGCAGCGCGCCGATTTCGACCGGCTTGCCTTCGGCCGTCTCGCGCACGCAAGACCCTTCGCACAGGTTTTCGGTCGGGCACACGCGCGCGCAGGTGCCGCCAAGGATGTTTTGCGCGAAAATCGTGCGCGCCGCCGCCTCGGTGGTACCCGTGGAGATCTGGCGGATGAACAACGGAATGTCGATGGCGGTCGGACAGGCCGTCACGCAAGGCGCATCATAGCAGAAATAACAGCGATCTGCTGCCACCCGCGCCTCGTGTACGCCAAGCGGTGGCGCCATGTCGGCAAAATTGGCGGCAAGCTGGCCCGTGTCGAGCCGCCCGGCGACGACGCCGGGTGTAAGCGGAGTGTTGGTCAAGGTGGCCTCCCTGAATGGC
This sequence comes from Rhodobacteraceae bacterium UBA6213, assembly GCA_002421605.1. GTDB lineage: Bacteria > Pseudomonadota > Alphaproteobacteria > Rhodobacterales > Rhodobacteraceae > UBA6213. The sequence goes on from DISJ01000008.1 coordinate 409,386, forward strand.
CTTGTTTTGTGTAGGCTGACACAGCAATTTTATTTTATCAAATGGTAAAATACGCTGCAGTGCGGCACGCGCATGCCTGCCTGCTGGCGCAGCGTTCTCAAGGTAGGCTGCTGCAAAATGCGTCAACTTGCGCTTTCCCTAACGGAAAACTGACTGCTTTCCCTGTCTGGATCGCTAGCGTATAAACCAGCCGATAGTGGCGGCGGCGCGCCGCGGGGGCGTAGGCGCCCCGCAACCGGACCTCTGAGGACCCCATGAGCAAACACACCCATGACGACGATGTGGCTTTCATCCAGGCGCTGGCCGAATTGCTGAACAAGAACGAGCTGACCGAGCTTTCGGTGATGCGCGAATACGGCGAGGATGACAGCCTCGAAGTGCGCGTGGTCAAACAGGTGCAAGTAATTTCCGCAGCACCGCAACCCGTCAGCTACGCCGCTGCACCCGCGGCTTCGGGCCCAGCACCCGCAGCAATTGTTGCCAGTGAAGACCCCGCAGGCCATCCGGGTGCGGTGCCTTCACCGATGGTGGGTACGGTTTATCTTTCTGCCGAACCGGGCGCTGACCCCTTCGTAACGGTAGGCAGCCAGGTGAAAGAGGGCCAGACCCTGCTGATCATCGAGGCGATGAAGACCATGAACCACATCGCCGCGCCGCGTGCAGGCACAGTGAAACGAATTCTGGTAGAAAACGGCACTCCGGCCGAATACGGCACGCCCCTGATGATTGTCGAGTGAGGCACCCATGTTCGACAAGATCCTGATCGCCAACCGCGGCGAAATCGCGCTGCGGGTAATCCGCGCCTGCCGCGAAATGGGCATTGCCAGCGTGGCCGTGCATTCCACCGCCGATGCCGACGCGATGCATGTGCGCATGGCTGACGAAAGCGTGTGCATCGGGCCGAATCCCTCGACGCTGTCGTATCTGTCGATTCCCGCCATCGTCTCGGCCTGTGAAATCACCGGAGCGCAAGCGATTCACCCGGGTTATGGGTTTTTGAGCGAAAACGCGGCCTTCGTGCAGGTGCTCGAAGACCACGGTATCGCCTTTATCGGCCCCACGGCCGAACATATCCGCATCATGGGCGACAAGATCACCGCCAAGGACACGATGAAAAAGCTGGGCGTGCCTTGCGTGCCCGGCTCTGAAGGTGCGGTGCCAGATGTGGAATCGGCCAAAAGCGAAGCGGCGGCGATGGGCTATCCGATCATCATCAAGGCCACCGCAGGCGGCGGCGGGCGCGGCATGAAGGTGGCCAACAACGAAGAACAACTTGAGGTCGCCTTTCGCACCGCGCGCAGCGAGGCGAAGGCTGCTTTTGGCAATGACGAAGTCTATATGGAAAAGTACCTCCAGCGCCCGCGCCATATCGAAGTGCAGGTGTTTGGGGATGGCAAAGGCACAGCCGTGCATCTGGGCGAGCGCGACTGCTCATTGCAGCGCCGCCACCAGAAGGTGATGGAAGAGGCCCCCGGCCCGGTCATCACCGCCGAGCAACGCGCCCGCATTGGCAAGGTTTGCGCTGACGCGGTAGCGCGGATCAACTACATCGGCGCCGGCACGATCGAGTTTCTGTATGAGGACGGCGAGTTCTACTTCATCGAAATGAACACGCGCCTGCAGGTCGAACATCCAGTGACCGAAGCAATCTTTGGCGTCGATCTTGTGCGCGAACAGATTCGCGTGGCCGAAGGGCTGCCGATGTCGTTCACCCAAGACGATCTGCAACTGAATGGCCACGCCATCGAAGTGCGGCTGAACGCTGAAAAACTGCCGAACTTTACCCCCTGCCCCGGCAAGATCACGCAATACCACGCGCCGGGCGGACTGGGTGTGCGCATCGACAGCGCCCTTTACGACGGCTATGTGATTCCGCCCTATTACGACAGCCTGATCGGCAAGCTGATCGTGCATGGGCGTGACCGGCCAGAGGCGCTGGCGCGACTAAGCCGGGCACTGGGCGAATTGATCGTGGATGGTGTCGATACCACGGTGCCGCTTTTTCATGCGCTTCTGGCAGAACCCGACATTCAGGCCGGGGACTACTCGATTCACTGGTTGGAAAAATTCCTCGCCAGAACGATGAACTGAAGGCGCGGCGCGGCGGCGCCGGGCTTTTTGGCACAGGTCTCGATCGCACCAAGGCAATCGAAACCCATGGTTTGCTCCCGCCAGAAATCTGCGCCACTATGGCGCAAATTCACCGTACGCCGACGCCCCGACAAGCAATCCGCCAGATGAGCAAGACCACGCACGCCCTGACCCCTGAGATGCTGCTTGGCGGTTACGCAAGCGGCATATTTCCGATGGCGATGAGCCGTGATGCGCATGAACTGCATTGGTTCGATCCGCCGCGGCGCGGGGTCATGCCCCTCGACGGGCTGCATATTTCCCATTCTTTGCGCAAACGTATTCGCCGTTGGGATTACCTTGTGCGGATCAATTCAGCCTTTGGCGAAGTGGTGCGCGCCTGCGCCGAGCGTCCGGAAACCTGGATCAACGACGAATTGGTCGAAATCTATCAAAGCCTGCATGACGCAGGTCACGCGCATTCGATGGAAATCTGGCAGGATGGCGCGCTTGCGGGGGGCATATTTGGCATAGCACTGGGCGGCGCCTTCTTTGGCGAAAGCATGTTTTCGCGCCGCCGTGATGGGTCAAAACTGGCGATGGTCTGGCTGGTGGATCGCTTGCGCCGCGCCGGTTTCACACTTTTTGACACACAGTACCTGACCTCGCATCTGGCCAGCCTCGGCGGGGTCGAAATTCCCCGCGCGCGCTACATTGAACAATTGCAAAAGGCGCTTCTAACACCCGCCGACTTCACCGCACCGCCGCCCGTAACGCCTCAGTTGATCTTGCAGCGCAAAAGCCAGACGTCGTAGCGCGAGTCATCCATCGCCGACAATGCGGGGCTATCAGAGATCATCCAGCCGTTGAACTTTTCGACCGCCGAGGTGGTGTCGATGATGACCAGCCGCGCATAAGCCTTTGATGTAGGGTCTTCGGGCGGATAGCGGCATTCGGCCAATGTGATCGAAAGCCGCCGATAGACGGCGGTTTCACCCGCAGCCAATTCGATATCGGTGGTTAGGCCCGAAATCCGGTCCAATGCGCGCAACACCGCACCGGGTGCCGCTGTAACCTCTTGCGCCAACGCGGCACCGGGAAGCAGAAGGGCAAGGGCAAGCGCCGCGCGAATCATGGGGTTGTCGCTTCCGCGCCGCCGCCTGAGACGAACTTGAGCAACAGATTGATCAGGCTGACCGCGCCCTGCGTATCTTCAATCACCGCGCCTGCGGCAAGGTCATCAAGGCTGCCGCCCGGCATCACCTCAACAAAGGCACCGCCCAAAAGCCCTTCTGCGGCGATCAGCATGGCGCTGTCAGCGGGCAAAACCACGCCCTCGTTCAGCGTGATCTTGGCATCGGCAAAAAAGCTTACCGGGTTCAGCGAAAGAGATGTGACAGAGCCGACCTTGACCCCGGCAAGGCGCACGTCGCTGCCCACGGTGATCCCTTCGACGGAGCGGAACGAAGCTTCTACCTCATAGCCGCCACTTTTGAACGCGAGGCTTGATCCCTGCGCGGCCCAGACAAAAAAGCCGACCGCGATCGCAAGGACCGCAGCACCCGCCAGAACTTCTGCGCGGTTCTCGGCCATGCTTATTCCGGTTGCCATGCCTCGTAGTCGCGCCGCTCAACGGGTGCGGCGCGGCGCAGCGAGCCTGCGGGCAAATAGGCCCCGGCGGTGCCCGAAAGGTTGGATTGGTGCGGCAATTCCCACGCTTTGCGCGGCATTTCTGCCTCGGATGGGGCTTCTTTGTAGGTGTGGTGAAGCCAGCCGTTCCAATCGGCAGGAATACGCGACGGCTCGCAAACACCGTTGTAGATCACCCAGCGGCGTTTGTCGTCGCGCGTACGGTAATAGATGTTGCCCTGATCGTCCTTGCCCACAACCTGGCCCTTGCGCCAAGTGTAGAACTGGGTGCCGATGGTCTGGCTGTTCCACCAGGTCAGAAGCCGGAGCAGGAATTTCATGGCTCGTTCCTCCGCGTATGCCGTCAGTGCGCCCGATATGAACCATGCCATTGCGAAGGTCCAGAGGCAAGAACGCCGCGCCCGCTTCAGCGTGCGGCGGCGCCCTTCTTGGTTTCCGCGTGGATCAGCAGCGGCTTGACCGCAGGGTTGGTCACGGCCTCATCGTTGATCACCACTTCGGTGACAGTGCTCAGCCCCGGCAGTTCGAACATAGTGTCGAGCAGCAGATCCTCGAGGATCGAGCGTAGGCCGCGCGCGCCGGTCTTGCGCTTGATGGCGCGGTGCGCGATGGCCTTCAGCGCGTCGTCGGTGAAGGAAAGCTTCACATCCTCCATGTCGAACAGGCGCTGATACTGCTTGACCAACGCGTTCTTCGGCTCGGTGAGGATGGTCACCAATGCCGACTCGTCAAGGTCTGTAAGCGTCGCAATGACCGGCAAACGGCCGACAAATTCCGGGATCAGGCCGTATTTAAGCAGATCCTCTGGCTCCAGCTCGCCGAAAAGTTCGCCCACACCGCGCGCGTCGGGTTCTTTGACGTCGGCACCAAAGCCCATCGCGCTGCCCTTGTTGCGTTGCGCAATGATCCGCTCCAGCCCCGAAAAGGCGCCGCCGCAGATAAACAGGATGTTGGTAGTATCAACCTGCAGAAACTCTTGCTGCGGATGCTTGCGCCCGCCCTGCGGCGGCACCGAGGCAACTGTGCCCTCCATGATCTTCAACAGCGCCTGCTGCACGCCCTCGCCCGAGACGTCACGAGTGATCGAGGGGTTGTCGGACTTGCGGGTGATCTTGTCGACTTCGTCGATATAGACGATTCCGCGCTGCGCACGCTCGACGTTGTATTCCGAGGCCTGCAGCAGCTTGAGGATGATGTTCTCGACATCCTCGCCCACATAGCCCGCTTCGGTCAGCGTGGTCGCATCAGCCATAGTGAAAGGCACATCGAGAATCCGCGCAAGCGTTTGCGCCAGCAATGTCTTGCCGCAGCCCGTGGGGCCGATCAGCAGAATGTTCGACTTTGCCAGTTCAACCTCGGATTTGCTGCCGTGGTTGAGCCGTTTGTAGTGGTTGTGCACGGCCACCGAAAGCACGCGCTTGGCGTGGTCTTGGCCGATCACATAATCGTCGAGCACCTTGCAGATGTCGCGCGGCGAAGGCACGCCGCCGGTGGTTTTCAGCCCCGAAGTCTTGGTTTCTTCGCGGATGATGTCCATGCACAATTCGACGCACTCATCGCAGATGAACACAGTCGGGCCCGCAATCAGCTTGCGCACCTCGTGCTGGCTTTTGCCACAGAACGAGCAATAAAGAGTGTTCTTGCTGTCCGTGCTTGTTGTGTTCGCCATCATTTCCCTCTGCGGCTTGCCCGGGGTTCGCGCACCCGGGGCCATTCATGGGCTGCCATCAAGAGCAAGACTAGGCTAGCCCCCGGATCATCACAACGCCAAAATCATCATTATTACGTCAAACCGCCAAGAGGCGGCAGCGGTCATTTCTCGGGCGATTCCGCTTTTCCACGGCTTTCAAGGATCTCGTCAATCAGCCCCCAGGCCTTGGCATCCTCGGCAGTCATGAAGTTGTCCCGCTCCAGCGCCGCCACGACTTTTTCGATCGGTTGGCCGGTGTGCTTCACATAAATCGCGTTCAGCCGGTCTTTCAGCTTCTGCGTTTCTTGTGCGTGAATCATGATGTCGGTGGCCTGGCCCTGATAGCCGCCCGAGGGCTGGTGCACCATCACGCGGCTGTTGGGCAGCGAGAAGCGCATGCCCGTTTCGCCTGCGGTCAGAAGCAGGCTACCCATGCTGGCCGCTTGGCCAATGACCAGCGTCGAGACCTTGGGCTTGATGTATTGCATAGTGTCGTAAATCGACAGGCCCGAGGTCACAACGCCACCGGGGCTGTTGATATACATCGAGATTTCCTTCGAGGGGTTCTCCGCCTCAAGGAACAGAAGCTGCGCGCAGATCAGTGTCGACATCGCGTCGTGCACAGGCCCTGCAAGAAAGATGATCCGCTCTTTCAACAGCCGCGAGTAAATGTCGTAGGCGCGCTCACCGCGCGAGGTCTGCTCTACCACCATCGGCACGAGCGTGTTCATGTAAGTGTCGATCGGGTCTCTCATCACACTGCCTGCCTTTTGCCTGATCCGTAATCCATAGCTCTCGATCCTTGACCGAGTCTTAGTGTCGCGGGCCGGGGGCTGCAAGGGCGAGCGGGTGGTTTGGCGGCCATCGCCTCGCATCGCGGTTAATCCCGCGGCAAGGGTTGCGCAGTAACGTCAGCGCTGAACGCGGCGCCCTGGCCGCAAACGCGGCGGTCCTACATGAACAATTTTGCCCTAATCCTGTTCTTCTTCGGCGTCGTCGCCAGCACCCACCCAGCCGGCACCGCATCACTCTGGCGCGGCTTCAGACAGCCGCGTGTTGCCGCGCGGAGTGTTGCAATGTGCAGCGCGCGGGCGGCGTCATGACCGTGGCGCACACCGCTACCCCGCTCAATCGATCCGCACAGAAAGGGACACTCAAATGACTTTGCCACACCTGCTGCGGAGCGCCGGGCTGCAATTTTTTCGCTCGGTATTTTTCAAGGCGACCATGATCCTCGCCCTTGCGGTTGCCGTGGTCACTGCGGTGATGACTTGGCTCAGTTACGCCGGTTCATATGCCAACGCAGAGCACGAGGCGCAGATCCACGCCGAAGCGGTCAGCCCGATGATCGCGCGCCAGCTAGTGGGCACGCTGCAATTTGGCGAAGCTGAACAAGCGCAACGGATCGTCGATGAGGTGATCTCCAACAGTCACGGCGACGCGCTCGGCGCGCTTGTGATCGATATCAACGGGAAAGTGGTGGCGCAAAGCCTCGCCGGGGGCAACGTCGCGCTACTGCAGGAAACGGCGCGAATTGCGTATTTTGCAAACAACGCGGCGCGCGCGAGTGACCGTTTCACCTATGCAATGCCTATCGCGTCTGGCGACGATGGCACAATTTATGGCGCCTTTGCTGCAACTTGGACACCAGAGCCTGCAATTGCAGCGCACCGTGCGGGCGTGTTGCGCGCCGCCGCGAAGACCAGCGTGATTTTTCTTGCGGTTCTGGCTGTGGCTGCCTTGGCGTTTTACCGCCTAGTGGCGCGACCGATCGCGCAGGTTCGTGCAGCAATACAGCGGGTGGCCGCGTCCGATTACCAGGAAGCTGTGCCCTGCCGCACCCGGCACGATGAAATCGGTGCCATTGCCACCTCGCTCGACTCCTTGCGCTCGGCGCTTGCCGCGTCAGAGACCGCCAAGCGCAATACGTTGATGCGCAGCGCCGCGCTAGAGGCTAGTCGCGCGGCACTGATGCTCACCGATACCGCGCGCCGCGTGATCTATACCAACGACGCGATGAAGGATTTGCTGCGCAAGCATTCGGCCGCGATCCGTCAGACCTGCGCCAGCTTCAACCCCGACGCGGTCGAGGGCATTTTCGCCGAATCGCTGATCGGTGGTGACAAGAATTTCGCCGCCCGATTAAAAGGGATGCAAGAACCGGCGCACGAACACCGCTTCGCAACCGGCACAATCGCAATCTCGACCAGCCAGGTCGCCGATTCGGAGGGAACTTGCGTCGGCTATGTCGTTGAATGGCGTGACATCACCGAAGAAAAGCGCGCCACCGCCGTGGTTTCAGCTATCGACCTGTCGCAGGTGCGCGCAGAGATCGACATTGAAGGCCGCTTACTCGGTGCAAATTCGCGTTTTCTACGCCTGGACGGGATCGGCGGCGAGTCGGCGATCGGGCGCGAGTTGCGCGGCGCGCTGACATTGCGTGGCGGGCCGGTTGGGCCCAAACTTTTTGACGATCTCGCACAAGGAAAGCCGATAAGCGGCGCATTCGAACTGACCTTGCGCGCCGATGCGCCCATTGTGCTGCGCGGCGCGATCAGCCCGGTTCTGGACGCAAAAGGAACGCCGCAGCTTTATATCTTGCTTGGCACTGATGTAACCGAAGCCGAAGCCGCGCTAGCGGCGACCGAGAAGGCACGCGCAGCAGCAGACGCGGCGCATCTGGCCGTGGTCGAGGCATTACGCGGTGCACTTTCGCAGCTTTCTGAAGGCGATCTTTGCGCCGACATCGCCATCGCCTTCGGGCCGGACCATGAACAGCTGCGCGTCGATTTCAACGCGACCGTGCAGAATTTGCGCGAGGCCATGCGCGGCGTTGTGGACAACGCCGCAGCCATTCGCGGCGAAGCTGGCGAAATATCGGCCGCTGCGGACGACCTCTCGCGGCGCACCGAGCAGCAGGCGGCAGCACTTGAACAAACCGCCGCCGCGCTCAACCAGTTGACGGCATCGGTAAAGTCGGCCGCAGAGGGCGCCGGGCGTGCCAATCAGATGGTGGCCAGCGCCAAGTCCAGCGCCGAAATCTCGGGTGCCGTCGTGCGCGAGGCAATTCAGGCAATGGGCGAAATCGCCGACAGTTCGGGCAAAATTTCAAAGATAACCTCAGTGATCGACGAGATCGCCTTTCAGACCAACCTTTTGGCCTTGAACGCAGGCGTCGAGGCGGCGCGGGCAGGCGAAGCGGGCCGAGGGTTTGCGGTGGTGGCATCCGAAGTGCGCGCACTTGCGCAACGCTCGTCCGAGGCCGCGCGCGAGATTGCAGAGTTGATCGCCTCTTCCTCTGCGCAAGTCAAACGCGGCGTCGGACTCGTAGGTCAGGCAGGCGAGGCACTAGGCGGCATCGAAACCTCGGTGCACGAAATCTATGGTGCCGTCTCCGAAATCGCAGCTTCGGCGCGCGAACAATCCACCGGATTGGCGGAAATCAACACTAGCCTGAACCAACTCGATCAGGTGACCCAGCAGAATGCTGCGATGTTCGAGCAAACCACCGCCGCTAGCCACGCGCTGACCCGCGAGGCCGAAATACTCGCGGCGACAACCACGCAATTTCGCATTGATGCGGGCGGCGGGGCAGCGGTGGCGTTTCTTTCGTCGCGTCGCACCGAACCTGCGCGCCAAGCTGCGCCCTCAGCACGCGCGCAGCCCCCGTCACGCCCTACCCAGCCCTCGGTGTTACGGCGCGCACAAACAGAGGGGCCACACTCTGCATCGACGATCCGATACCGGGCACCGGCGCCGTTGGCCGCTACGGCATCAGCCGCACACACTGCACCCCACAGCGAAGTCGATTGGGAGGATTTCTGAGCAGATACAGCCCTCTGCACCGGAAAAACTACACCTCTGCGCACCGGCGGCCCGTGTGGCGAGCGTGGCGCCCGCACGCAGTTTTTGCTGCCACAGCGCCCAAGCAGACTGCTGCGCCGAGGCACACTCTCGGCAAAGATTGCGGTCGCTCCCTCGCAGCCAAATTCGCCGTGGCACACGAACCAACGAGCATGCCGTGGCACCTCCCAGACAGGGCAAACCGCTGCGGCCAAGCCGAGGGGCTTGCCGTAGAATGCCACCGCTGCCTGGCTACCTGCAAAGACTATGCCACTGGGATTTCTGTAGCATCCCTACGCCGAACTGCCGGGGCAGCTTGCCATCGCTGAAACCTGCCCTACCGCCAAGCCCAAGTATTTAAGCGTGTTAGCCACCCGCGACGCCAACCTTGCGCGGCTCGGTCCGCCTGACCGGGCGATCTGCGCAGCCGCATGACGCGCCGTTCAGCCGGATGTAGCGGGGTTCAATGCACGGCGATACCAGGCAACGATTGCAGCGCGCTCGGAAGGCTCCATGAAACTTGCATTCGCCGGCGGCATTGCCGTGCTGGCACCAGCTTGCAAATAGATGTGCTGCGCCGCGCGCGCCACCTGCGCGGGCGTCTCGAGCATAACCGCCTTTGGCGCGCGCGCAATGCCGGGATAGCCGGGTTCGGCCGCGTGGCACATCGAACACCGACCCAATACGATGCCCGCCACCTCGTCAAACCCTTCGGCCGCAGCAAACCGCGCCGCCGCGGGCGACAGCGCCGCCTCTTCTGTGCGCGCATTCGCAGCACTTTCGGCCAGCGATAGCCAGACAATTGCGGCTGCCAGTAGCGCACTGACCAATAGCGCGCCCCAAGGCGATTCCTGACGCGCGTGGCGCCGATTGAACCAGTGGCGCAAACTTACCCCCATCAGAAAAACGAGGCTGGCGATCAGCCAATTCCAATGGCTCGCAAACGCCAAGGGGTAGTGGTTCGACAACATCAAGAAAACGACCGGCAACGTAAGATAGTTGTTATGCGTGCTGCGTTGCTTGGCAATCACCCCATAGCGCGGGTCGGGCACCCGCCCGGCGATCAGGTCTGCCACCACTATTTTCTGGTTCGGAATAATTACGAGAAATACGTTGGCTGACATGATCGTGGCCGTGAAAGCACCCAGATGCAACAGCGCCGCGCGACCGGTGAATACCTGCGTGTAACCCCATGACATCGCAACCAGAATCACATAAAGCCCCAGCATCAATCTGGTAGGATCGCGGCCAAAGCCTGAGCGGCAGATCGCGTCATAGAGAAGCCAGCCCACCAACAGTGACCCCGACGAGATCGCCACCGCCTGCCAAACCGTCAAATCCGCTATCGCCGGGTCGATCAGGTAAAACTCGGCACCGAGATAATAGACCAGCACCAGCATGGTAAAGCCGCTCAACCAGGTCGCATAGCTTTCCCATTTGAACCAGGTCAGTTCACCGGGTAGTCCGGGCGGCGCCACCTGATACTTGCGGATGTGGTAAAACCCGCCGCCGTGCACCTGCCATGCCGCGCCTTTCACCCACTCGGGGGCTGCTGCTTCGGGGCGAAGACCAAGATCAAGCGCAATGAAATAGAAGGAAGAACCGATCCACGCGATGCCGGTAACGACGTGGAACCAGCGAAGCGCAAAGCCCGTCCATTCCAGCAAGATAGTCCAATCCAGCATCGCCGCCTCTTTTGTCAGTCCCCCAATATGGCGACGTGAACGAGATTGCTTGTCAACCCCCGGCGCTTTCAGCTGCCGCGATAGGTCGAGTAGCCGTAGGGCGAAAGCAACAGCGGCACATGGTAATGCGCCCCCGTGTCGGCAATGCCAAAGCGGATCGGGATCATGTCAAGAAAGCGCGGGGTTTCTGCCACTTGGCCGAGATAGGAACCTGCGTGAAATTCCAATTCATAGACCCCGGGCGCGAAATCCGCACCCGCCAGCAGTGGCGCATCGCTGCGCCCATCGGCGTTGGTAATGGTCTCGCCCAGCTTTAGGCGCGGCCCCGGCTCAATACGGTAAAGCACCACCCGCACCCCTGCCGCTGCGCATCCGCGCGATGTATCAAGCACATGCGTTGTCAGATATCCGCTCATCCTGCCCCACTTTCGCATGTTCCGCCCGCTGACTATGTGCGCAACATCCCCGCATCGCAACCGCCGCGTGCCTCTTGCAACACGTGCCGCATTCCCATGATACTGCCGCCACGTGATGCGAGGACGCAATGCAGCGATACCCCCGAGACATGCGCGGCTACGGCGCAGCGCCACCTGATGCGGCTTGGCCAAATGGCGCGCGGATCGCCGTTTCGCTGGTGCTGAACTATGAAGAGGGCGGCGAGAATTGCCTACTGCATGGCGATGCGGCCTCCGAAGCGTTTCTTTCCGAAATCGTTGGCGCACAGCCTTGGCCCGGCCAGCGCCATTGGAACATGGAAAGCCTGTATGATTACGGCGCGCGCGCAGGGTTCTGGCGGCTGCACCGGCTGTTTAGCGCGCGCCACCTGCCGATCACGGTGTTCGGTGTGGCCAGCGCTCTTGCCCGCAGCCCCGAGCAAACTGCCGCGATGCAGGCTGCCGATTGGGAAATCGCCAGCCACGGGCTGAAATGGGTCGAGCACAAAGACATGCCCGAGGCCGAAGAACGCGCCGCGATAGCTGCAGCGCAGCAACTACACGGCGAACTGACCGGCGCGCGCCCGCGCGGCTGGTACACCGGGCGCTGTTCGATCAACTCGCTGCGCCTTGCTGCCGAAACCGGCGAGTTTGACTGGGTTTCCGATACCTACGACGATGATCTGCCCTATTGGCGCGGCGATCTGGGGCCGCGCCCGCAGCTGATCCTTCCCTACACGCTAGACGCCAACGACATGCGTTTTGCCACACCGCAAGGGTTCAACACCGGCGATGATTTTGCCACCTATCTCTGCGACTCGTTCGATGCGCTTTATGCCGAGGGGGTGCAGGGGCATGCCAAGATGATGTCGGTGGGCCTGCACTGCCGCTTGGTTGGGCGACCGGGGCGGGTGCAGGGGCTGGCGCGGTTTCTCGATCACGCGCAGCGCCATGAGGGTGTCTGGTTCGCCACCCGCGGGCAGATTGCCGCGCACTGGGCGGCACATCACCCCTATCAGGCCCCCCAGCGCCCATCTGCGCTGGATCGCTCCGCATTCGTGGCGCGCTTTGGCGACGTATTCGAACATTCCCCCTGGGTGGCCGAACGCGCCCATGCCCAAGAGCTTGGCGCAGCCCACGATAGCGCGCTTGGTCTGCATTCGGCGCTGACCCGTGCCTTTCGCGCCGCAAGCCCTGCCGAGCGACTGGGCGTTCTGCAGGCGCACCCCGACCTTGCAGGCAAGCTGGCCGCCGCGCGCCGGCTGAGCGATGCGTCGCAAGGCGAACAGGAAGCGGCCGGGCTTGATGCGCTTAGCGACGGCGAACGCGCGCGTTTTGGCACGCTCAACACCGCCTACAGCCAGCGCCACGGTTTCCCCTTCATCATCGCGGTGCGCGCACATTCGAAGGCGGGCATCCTTGCCGCCTTTGAACGCCGCCTTGCCGCATCAAGCGAGGCAGAGTTTGAAACCGCCTGCGCCGAAGTCGAACGGATCGCGCTACTGCGCCTCAGGGACATGTTGCCATGACATCCTATTACAGCCCAGAAGGCGGCCTGCCGCCGCAAACCTCGCTGATGACCGGACGCGCGCGGTTCACGCAAAGCTATGCGGTGATCCCGCGCGGCGTGTTTTCTGATATCGTGACCAGCCTTTTGCCGGATTGGCGCGAGACCCGGCTTTGGCTGATTGCCCGCCCGATGAGCGGGTTTTCAGAAACCTTCAGCCATTATGTGATGGAGGTAGCGCCTGGCGGCGGCTCGGACGAACCCGAACCTGACCCCGGCGCAGAAGCGGTGATCTTTGTCACCGAAGGCCAGATCTGGCTGTCGATCGACGGGCAGGAACATGAATTGGCACCGGGCGGCTATGCCTATCTGCCCCCCGAATGCTCTTGGCAGGTGCACAACGGCTCGGCTCTACCGACAAAGTTTCATTGGTTGCGCAAGCTGTATGAACCTGCGCCGGGGCTTGCCCCGCCCGCCGCATTTGTTACCGACGAGGCCGATATTGCGCGCACGCCGATGCCGGGCACAAATGGCCGCTGGGCGACAACGCGCTTTGTAGAACCCGAAGATATCGCGCACGACATGCATGTGAATATCGTCTCCTTCCAACCGGGTGGCACGATTCCGTTTGAAGAAACGCATGTGATGGAACACGGCATCTATGTGCTTGAAGGCAAGGCCGTGTATCGGCTCAATCAGGATTGGGTCGAGGTGGAGGCAGGCGATTACCTTTGGCTACGCGCGTTTTGCCCGCAGGCTTGCTACGCGGGCGGCCCCGGCTCCTTCCGCTATCTGCTGTACAAAGATGTGAACCGCCACGCCCGCCTGCGCGGCCCCGGCGCTTTTGGCGCGCCCTGACATTCGCGCAGCCAAGCCCCGGAACCTCATGCAGACAATTGCCACCGAACCGCTGGATGCCGCCACCTTCGCCCCCTTTGGCGATGTAATCGAGGCGGCGGGTGCGCCAGATATGCTGATCAACGCGGGGCTTTGCGAACGCTATCACGACCGCGCCAGATTCGATTTTGGGCCGAACGGGCGCGCGGGGCTTTCAATCTTCAATGCCCAGCCGCGCAGCCTGCCCTACCGGCTGACGATGATGGAGCGTCACCCGCTTGGCAGCCAAGCCTTTATCCCCATGATGCTGGCGCCGTTTCTGGTTCTGGTCGCGCCCGACAATGGCGGCGTGCCCGGCACACCGCGCGCTTTCCTTTCGGTACCGGGTCAGGCAGTCAACTTGCTGCGCGGCACATGGCATGGCGTGCTGGTGCCACTTGCCGCACCCGGCCTATTCGCCGTAATCGACCGCATCGGCGCGGCCCCCAACCTTGAAGAATCCATCCTGCCCGCGCCATACACGGTGCACCAAACCTAGATTTGTGCGCAGAACTCACGGCCAAACTCGGTTTCAAGGAAGGCGCGTTGCGACCTTGTCGCCTCGGTCAGATAATCGCGCACATAATCGGGAATCGCAATCTCGGCGGCCCAATGCACTTTTTTCGCAGCGTTGGGGTAGGCCGCAGGGGGCAAGTCCAGAAAATTCTCAACCCGCGCCATAAAGGCCTCTGGCGCAGCAGAAATCATGGCGAAGGGCATGAATAGCAGGCGATCCTCGTCAAACACGTCGCGCCAAAGCGGCACATAGTTTGCGTAATCGCCACGCACCTCGATCGCCGGTTGCTTGGCCGCGCGCAGCCATTCGGCGCGCGTCTCGGGTAGTTTGGCTTTGCGCTTGAGGTTCATCCGAATCTGCGAAATCGCGCGTTCTACGGGATCGCGGATGAACCATAAGAACTGCGTTTCTGGCAGAAATTTTCGCACGAACTCAACACCTTCATCGGAAATGCAGCTATATTCCGGGGTCACGTCAAGTGCCTTCTGCCCGTCCCCCACACGTTCAAAAATCTCGCCATACCATTTGCGGGTAAACATCTGTGGCCCCTGAATGCGGATCAGGTAGGTGATGTAATCAAGGTCGATGTCAGCGTTTGCCGCCACATGCTTGCGGATTGCGTCTTTCACGCCCTTGCGCACATGCTGGGGCGCCCATTTCACACTGTCGGGCGCAAAGTGATAGTCGAAATAATGCAGCTCTTTGAACGGCGGCACCCAGATATCGGCGCGCGCACCGAAATTGACATGAAACCAAGTGGTTCCGGCCTTCTGGGCACCGATGCAGAGAATGTCGGGCTTGCGCATACCGGCTCCTCAAGGCGCGTCGGGCGAAAGTGGTACCGCCTCCCCGGCTTGAACGGGGGACCCCCAGATCCACAATCTGGTGCTCTAACCAACTGAGCTAAGGCGGCACTTGGGGCGATTTAGCTGCCTCATCACACGAATGCAAGGGCCCGATTGACCGCAGGGCTAGAGCGCGATCTGCCATTCCATCTCAATCAGATCCTGTCCGAAGCTGTGCACAGGCTTTGAAGAGACAACGGTAAACCCCGAAGCGGCATAAAGCGCACAGGCCGCACGATGGCTTTCATGCGTCCAGAGCCGCAGTTGGCGATAACCTTGCGCGCGTGCAAAATCGCGGCAGGCTTTCAGCAATTTCCGCCCCAACCCGCACCCGCGCGCCTCAGGCTCCAGCAAAAACAGGCGCAGTTTTGCCGCCTCATCACTGATGCGCACGCAAAAGATGCACCCGAGCCGTTGTCCACCCGACCACGCGATCCAGCCGCGTTCTCGTGCGGGGTCATGGTCGAGCAGAAAATCTGCGACGATTTCGGCGACCAACGCCTCGAACGATTCATCAAACCCCGCCTCTGCGGCATAAAGCGCACCGTGCCGCGCGATCACCCAATCGCCGTCAGCAGGGGTAAAATCGCGCAACTCAATTTCATCCATGAGGTCCTCCGTTTGGCGCATCAATGCGGCGCGCCACCCCAGCGTCAATCATTTCACCTTGCCAGCGCCGCCCGCTTCGCGCTAGCCAGACGATGAACTGACGGAGGCTGCCATGAGCATCGACAAGCAAAGCGATCTAGCCGCAGATCTGCAGATCGGCCCCACCTCGCTTGGCATGGTACGTATTTATGTCGTAGCCGATGGCGTCGAGCTGCCGCTCGATTTCGAGCCCGACGAGGCCGAAGAAATTGCCGAAGAACTGCGCGCCGCCGCCGAGGCCGCGCGCGCGCAACACACCCCTAAGGCAAAGCCGAAGAAACCAGCGAAATAACGCCGGGGTCGCGCATCGCCTGAAGCCTTAGCCCGGCACCGCGTGCGAAGGCGCGCAGCAACACCTTGCGCCGTGCACCTGGCAGCGGCGTTTCAGGCCCCATCCGCAGAATTTCCGCCCCGTAGCCATCGGCAAGAATAAGCCCGGTGTTATCGGGCAGAATTTCGGTTGGAAAATCGGCATCCACCGCCCAGAAGAAGCGGTCGCACCATTCCAGATACCCGCGCCACTTGGCATCGGCCATGAAATCGGCACGGCCTGACTTGCACTCGATCACCCAAACCTCGCCCTTTGGGCCAAGGCACATCAGATCAACCCGCAGCCCGAAAACCGGCATAAACTCGGGTAACGAAACAAAATCGAAGCCAAGCATCGCGCGCGCCACACCGCGCGCGAGCAACTGGCCGGGCATCAGGGGTTGGGACGCTTGTGACATGGGAAAATATGAACACATCAGGAACATCCGCGCAAGCCTTGCGCAGGCATCAAGGCGCACCTAGATGTGGTCGTGGCGGTTACTGCTCTTCACGTGTCCGGCAACTTTTCCAGTGGCCGATAAGCACTCCGAGGGAGCTGGCTCTGTCAGGGCCTTGGCCTTGTTATCTGGCGCCCACCTGTATCAACAGGCTCTCGGGAAAACCACGCTGGCACGGTCGCTGCGGTTTCCGCCACTTACTTTCGCACAGCGGCTTTTACCTTGACCGGGCGCTCGGTCGCAACCGGAGCCCGGCTGCCACCCAGTGGCGGCTTGGCAGGATCGGCCATGCGCATCACGGCAATTGCAAACTGCACTCCCGAAAATACCAGCGCGTTAAACACGATCAGCATGGCTGCCGCGACCCAGCCGATCGGTGAGGTCGAAACGAGGTGCCAGAGGTTTGCGACGTTGAACCACAACAACAACCCCACGAACAGCAACGACAGGCCAAGCCCGAGCGCGATGTTGATAAGGTAAAGTCGCACGAGTCTGGGCATTGGCATCTCCGCGGTTCAGGTCATAAACCTAGCGTGGTGGAGCGTAATTTCCAGAAGGAATCGCTTAGAACGCTTCGGGCCGGAAGGCGCGCGCCATGTGATCGAGCACCGCGTTGACGAATTTTGGCTCTTTTCCCTCGGGAAAAAACGCCCGCGCGACATCAACAAACTCGTTGATTACCACTTTCGGCGGCGTCTTGGGGTTTTGCAGCTCTGCCCCAGCAGCGCGAAAAACCGCGCGCACGGTCGGATCGATCCGGTCAATCGGCCAAGTGGCCAAAAGCGCCGCGTCGGTTGCCTGGTCAATCTTGGCCTGCCAGATCACCGCGTCTTCCAGAATCCGCCCGAATAGTGCCGCATCGCCCTCGGCCATTTCGTCGCCTTCATAAACGGCGCCGAAGCGATGGGTTTCAAACTCTGCGCGCACCCGGTCGAACGGCTGCCCCGAGGCTTCCATCTGGAACAACGCCTGCACTGCATAAAGCCGTGCTGCGGATTTCATCTGGCGCTTTTCGGCGGCAGTCGGTTTACGGGGCGTGGGCTCGCTCATGCGCGGGTCGGTCCTTTGTCGTCCTGTGCAATGCGGATCGTCTCGCCCAAGGGCAGAAAGCCGACACCTTTGCTTTGGCCCGCCCATTTGCGGGAAAGCGCCACTAGATGCAAGGCCGCAGCGGCAGCACCACCACCTTTGTTTTGCCCCGCAGGATCGGCGCGCACTTCGGCCTGCGCCCGGTTCTCGACTGTAAGGATGCCATTCCCGACAGCCACACCGTCCAACCCCAAAAGCATCAGCCCGCGCGACGAATCGTTGCAGACGGTGTCGTAATGCGTGGTTTCGCCCCGGATCACGCAGCCGAGTGCGACAAAACCATCGAAGTTGCTCATGCGCGAGGCGGTCGCGATGGCCGCAGGCACTTCAAGCGCGCCGGGCACCTCGACCACGTCAACCGCAGCACCGGCCGCTGTGGCAACCGCGCGTGCGCCCGCCACTAGGTTGTCGGCAATATCTTTGTAATAGGGCGCCACCACGATCAGCAGTCGCACCGGTTTTTCAAATTTCGGCAGCGGCAGGGTGTAGTGGCTTTCGTTCGTCGCCATGGCTTAATCCTTCGCTATTGGCCGGATCGACTCGATCGTCAGGTCATAGGCATCAAGCCCGATCACCTTGGGGCGCGCCGAATTGCTGAGCAGGATCAGGCGGCGAAGGCCAAGGGCAGACAGAATCTGCGCGCCAAGCCCGTATTGGCGCAGCGTCTGGGGGCTGGCATCGCCGGGGCTGGTCAGTTTCATCGCAGTGTCGCGTAGCAGCACCACCACACCACGACCTTCTGCAGCAATCGCGCGCATCGCAGCGGGCAGGATGCCTGCAGCATCAGCGTTGAGCCCCAGCACATCTTCCAACGGGTCAAGCGCGTGCATCCGCACCAGCACCGGTTCGGGCGTCGAAATATCGCCCTTGGTCAACACGATATGCTCTGCGCCCTGTGTTTCATCCGAAAACACCCGCATCGCCCAATGCCCGCCGTAAACGGAACTGACCGCGCGCTGCGCGGTTTCGTTCACAAGGTGGTCGTAGCGGCGCCGGTAGGCGATCAGATCGGAAATGGTGCCAATCTTCAGCCCGTGCCGTTGTGCAAAGGTCACAAGGTCGGGCAACCGCGCCATGGTGCCGTCTTCGTTCATAATCTCGCAAATCACGCCCGCAGGGTTCAACCCGGCCAGCCGCGCCACATCGACTGCGGCCTCGGTGTGGCCCGCGCGCACCAGCACGCCGCCATCACGCGCGCGCAGCGGGAACACGTGGCCGGGCGTCGCAATATCGGCGGCACCCTTGGACGGGTCGATCGCAACAGCAACCGTATGCGCGCGATCATGCGCCGAGATGCCGGTGGTCACGCCCTCGCGCGCTTCGATCGACATGGTAAACGCAGTTTCGTGGCGGCTGGAGTTTTTCGGGCTCATCAGCGGCAAACCGAGCGCGTCAATCCGCGTGCCCGGCAGTGCAAGGCAGATCAGCCCGCGCCCATGCGTGGCCATGAAGTTGATCGCTTTCGGCGTTGCCATCTGCGCGGGTATCACCAGATCGCCTTCATTTTCGCGGTCTTCGTGGTCGACCAGAATGAACATCTGACCGTTGCGCGCGTCTTCGATAATTTCCTCGACCGAGGAAATTGCATCGCCCCAGTTTACTTCAACCGGGCCGGGGGTCTTGAAGGTCATGTATTCCACTCCGCCAGCCGCGCGACATACCGCGCGAGCGTGTCTATCTCTAGATTCACCCGGTCGCCCACCGTCGCCGCGCCCCATGTGGTAGCGGATTTGGTGTGCGGGATGATGTTGACGCCGAAATCGGTGCCGTTGACCTCGTTCACCGTCAACGATGTGCCGTTTAGCGCGACCGAACCTTTGGACGCGATGTAGCCTGCAAGCGCGGCAGGCGCACGAAAACTGAATCGGGTGCTCGCGCCATCGTCGTGCATTGCGATAATCTCGGCCAATCCATCGACATGGCCCGAAACGATATGCCCGCCCAACTCGTCACCAACCTTGAGCGCGCGTTCCAGATTGACGCGCCGACCGGGGGCCCAGAGCCCGAGGTTGGTTTTGGAAAGCGTTTCGGCCGAAACATCAACTTCGAACCAAGTCTGCTCTGCCGAGTCGCCCCGCGCCACCACCGTCAGACAGACACCGTCACAGGCGATTGAGGCACCAATATCGATGTTCGCCGCCCCATAGAGCGTGCCGATGCGTGCGTGCAACCCGCCCTGCCCTTCGACGGCCAAAACCGTGCCGATATCGGTGACAATGCCAGTGAACATCAACTGCCCCCTTTTGCTCGCCCCTGCCTAGCCCGAGCAGGGCGCCATCGCAAGGCCCGGCCCCGGCCACGCCAGCGCACAACGCCTGCGCAACAGGTCGCAGGTTCAGAATTTCCGTGACAGTCGTGATAAATGCCGCCAAACCCGGCAAAGCCCTTTGGGATGCCAGAATGCCTGAATCTGCGCGGCGTTTTCTATTGCTACAGGGCCCACATGGGCCCTTTTTCAGCCAGCTCGGCGCGATGTTGCGTGCCGCTGGTTGCGCGGTCTGGCGTATCGGCTTCAACCGTGGCGACGAGGTTTTCTGGCACGACAAGAAAAGCTACATCCGGTTCGACGCGCCAATCGAAACATGGCCCTCGACCTTCCGCGAGGTCATTGCGCGCCATGCGATCACCGACCTCGTGCTTTATGGCGACACGCGCCCGATCCATGCGCAAGCCGTGGCCATTGCCGCCGCGGCGGGGCTGAGGGTGCATGTTTTCGAGGAAGGCTACTTGCGCCCCTACTGGATCAGCTACGAACGTGGCGGGGCCAACGGCCATTCGCGGCTGATGCACCTTGACGTCGCGGAAATGCGCGCGGCACTTGCGCGCACGCAATCCGACCCAAACCCCGCACCGGCGCATTGGGGCGACATGCGCGAGCACGTCTTTTACGGTGCGCTCTACCATTTCTTCGTGATGACGATGAACCGGCGCTACAGTCATTTTCGCCCGCATCGAGACCTATCGGTTTTAGCCGAGTTTCGCCTTTACCTGCGCCGATTGCTGCTGATGCCGTTCCATACGGGCGAACGCTGGCTTGAGGGGCGGCGCATACGGCAGGGCGGATTTCCGTTTCATCTCGTGCTGCTACAGCTTGAACATGATGCGAGTTTTCGGATGCACAGCCCGTTTTCCTCGATGACCGAATTTATCGACCTGTGCGTTCAGGGTTTTGCGCAGGGCGCGCCGCGCCACCATCATCTGGTATTCAAGGCGCATCCCTTGGAAGATGGGCGCGCCGGGCTGCGCGCCGCCATTCAGAGGGCCGCGGACCGGTTCGGCGTCATTGGCCGGGTGCATTTCCTGCGCGGCGGTAAACTTGCCGGGTTGCTGGCCGAGGCGCGCAGCGCGGTCACGGTCAACTCCACCGCGGCGCAGCAGGTGCTTTGGCGTGGCCTGCCGCTGCGCGCTTTCGGACATGCAGTCTATGACAAACCCGAGTTTGTCTCGACCCAACCGCTGGGCGAGTTTTTCACGGCGCCCGAGCGCCCCGACAGTCGCGCCTACCGCGATTATCGCCAGTTTTTGCTGGAAACCAGCCAAATCCCCGGAGGCTATTATTCCTCTCGCGGGCGGCGGCAATTGATGCGCCAGATCGTCGATTTGATGCTGGCCGAAGAAGACCCTTACGACGCCTTGAGCGCAGGTAAAGCGGCACCTCGGCAACAGTTGCCGCTGATGAAATAACACCGCTGGCATTTTGTTGCGGGATTCGCTAGTGTTACAGGCAAAACTTGAGGCAGTTTCCCGGCAAGAGGAGCCCGAGCAGTGAAAGTAACGGCCAAGAGGGGCGCGCGCGCAGCCGCCCTTATTATTCTTGTTGGGATGGCGGCAGCCTGCGCTCTGCCCCGTTCTGGGCCCAACAGAAGCGAAATATACTCCGGTTCCGTGCAGCGCGAGGGCGACGCCTTCGTTGTCGAGGTGAATGATTATGTCACCCGCGCCACTGCCGTTGTGCCCGCGCTTGGCTTTTCCGAAGCGTTCCAGAATGCCGGAGTAGTCGGGTCTGACACGATCAATGCTGGCGACACGCTCGGTCTGACGATCTGGGAAAACGTAGATGACGGTCTGCTTGCCAGCCAAGGGATGAATGCCACGAGCCTGACCGAAGTGCAGGTTGACGGTGCGGGCTACATTTTCGTGCCTTACGCTGGCCGGATCAAGGCAGCGGGCAATTCGCCCGAGGCGCTGCGCCAGATCATTACCGCCAAGCTCGACACCCAGACACCAGACCCGCAAGTCCTGGTTCGCCGCATTGCCGGCGATGGTTCGACCGTTTCGCTGATGGGCGCCATCAGCGGTCAGGGCGTTTACGCCATCGAACGGCCAACGCGCACGCTTTCAACGATGATCGCGCGCGCAGGTGGCGTGTCAATCAAGGCGGAAGTTGCCCGCATCACGGTCAAACGCGGTAGCCAAACCGGCTCGGTCTGGCTGCGCGATCTTTATGATAACCCGCGCATGGATATCGCCTTGCGTTCGGGTGACGTGATCCTCGTGGAACAGGATACCCGCGCCTTTACCGCGTTGGGTGCGACTGGCGCACAAGCACGTGTGCCCTTCGACTCCAAGAACCTCTCGGCACTTGAAGCAATTGCCACAGTGGGCGGTTTGAGCTCGCAAATCGCTGATCCGAAAGGCGTTTTCATCTTCCGCAACGAGCCTGCGGAAATCGCCAATATCGTGCTGGGTCGCGACGATCTGATCGGCGCACAGCGCATGGTCTATGTGCTGAACCTGACAAAGCCGAACGGCATGTTCGTGGCGCGCGACTTCGTGATTCGCGACGGCGACACCGTTTACGTGACCGAGGCGCCTTATGTGCAGTGGCAAAAAGTGCTGTCAGCGCTGACGGGTCCGCTGAGCACCGCCAATACGCTGAACACTCTCGCAGGGAACTGATGCGCGAGGACGGGCGCATTGATGCCGCCGGGGCAACCCCCCGGCGGCTTTTCGCATATAATGGCGGCTTTCTCGCACCGCGCCTGCGGCGTATTCTTGCGGCGGCAGGATACGAGTTGCGGATAGGCCTGCCCGGCCCGCGCGATGCCGTAGCCGTCTGGGGCCGCAGTCCAACCGCCTGGCGGGGCGAGGCAGTGGCAGCGCGGCGCAAAGTGCCATTGGTGCGGATAGAAGACGCGTTCCTGCGCTCAATCCAGCCAGGTCGGGCGGGCGGTGCGCCAATAGGCCTGCTAGTCGACCCATTCGGCGTGCATTTCGATAGCTCCGCCCCCTCATTGATCGAGCGTATGCTGGCGGAAAATCCACCCGACGCAGCAGATGTTTTACAACGTTCTGCCGATGGGATAGCGCGCCTTATCGCCTCTGACTTGTCGAAATACAACATTCATGATGAATCTGCCCCTCTACCGGAGGCGGGCTTTGTATTGATCGTCGATCAAACGGCGGGCGATGCCTCGATCGCGTTTGGTGGCGCCTCGGCGGCTAGTTTTGCGCATATGCTGGCTGCTGCCAAGGCAGAGCATCCACGCTCACGCATAGTCATCAAAACCCACCCCGAAACGGCGATGGGCCTGCGCAAAGGCCATTTCGGTGCCGCCGTACTTGGCCCGCATATCGATATTTGCAGCGCGCCCCTCTCACCTTGGAAGCTGCTGCAACGCGCCGCAGCGGTCTATACCGTTAGCTCGCAACTGGGCTACGAGGCGATTCTGGCCGGGCACCGCCCGCGGGTATTTGGTCAGCCTTTCTACGCCGGTTGGGGCCTGAGCGATGACGAGTACCCCGCGCCTCGCCGCGAGCAAAAGCGTTCGCCCGAGCAGCTTTTCGCGGTTACACATCTTCTGGCGCCGGTCTGGTATGACCCCTGCCGCGATCGCCGCTGCAGCTTTGAAGAAGCCCTTGACCAAATCGAGGCCGAAAGACGTACCTTTCGTGAAGATGCTCGCGGCTATGTCGCGCTCGGCATGCGGCTTTGGAAGCGCGGCGCGATGCAAAGGGTATTTGGCGCAGAGCGGCGGTTGGCATTTGCCGATAGCGTGCCGCGCGCGATCGCAAAGGCGGGGCGCGAGCAGCGCAATCTGCTGGTCTGGGCGGGGAGTGTAACGCCAGAGTTGCAGGCCAGCGATGTTCCATTTTTCCGGGTCGAGGATGGTTTTTTGCGCTCGCGCGGGCTTGGCGCCGATCTTGTGCCACCGCTCTCGTTGGTGCGTGATGCGCGCGGCATCTATTATGACCCGACGCACGAATCAGACCTTGAGGCGCTGATCGCCACGCCTGCACCAGCAGGTGCGGTGCGCGCAAGAGCACTGGTCGCCTCTTTGCAGGAGGCGCGGCTTTCAAAATACAATCTCGCCGCAAGCAGCTTGCCGGATTTACCCACAGGGCACCGAATTCTGGTTCCAGGGCAGGTCGAAGACGACGCCTCCATCCGTTTGGGAAGTACAGAAACTAGCACAAACCTCGCATTACTTGCGCGTGTTCGGCAAGAATTCCCCGATGCAATTCTTATTTTCAAACCCCACCCTGATGTAGAGGCCGGATTGCGCCCCGGCGCACTTTCCGCCAATGCTGCGATGCGCCACGCCGACGTGATTGCCACGTTCGCTGACCCAATTGCGCTCATCGAAGCCTGCGACGAGGTCTGGACCATGACCTCGCTGCTTGGGTTTGAGGCGCTTTTGCGCGGCAAACCGGTGACCTGCCTAGGTGTGCCATTCTACGCGGGCTGGGGATTGACCCGCGATCTGGTGCCCACGCCAGTACGCCGCAGCGCGCGCCCAGATCTTGGCCAAATGGCACATGCCGCGCTGATCGCCTATCCGCGGTATTTCGACCCCGTCAGCCGCCGCCCATGCCCGCCCGAGGTTGCCGTTGATCGACTAAGAAGTGGCCAGATACCGCACCCCGGGCGCGCGAATCGCATATTGGCCAAGCTACAGGGTGCATTCGCCAGCACTCCTTTTTGGCGCTGAACATCGGTTCAACCTCTAAACCTTTTTTCGCTGCCAGCGATGCAGAAGATCCTCGCCCAATCGGCGGTGTTCAACAATCGCAAAATCGGCGGTGTCTGGAAGCCCGAAATCCTGCATCGCGCCGACAGCGGGCGTCCCGTTGTCGCCGAAAACGCGCCCCGCGCTGATGCACACCAACTCGTCAACCAGCCCTGCTGCCAATAAGCCAGCCGCAAGCGTGCCCCCCCCCTCGCAAAACAGCCGCGTGACGCCCGCTTCGGCGATGTGGCGCATTGCGTCAGCCAAATCGACCCTGCCGCAGGCGTCGGCAGCACAAGAAATCAGCCGCAGCCCCGGCATCGGCCGTGCCGCCGCAGTGTGGCAAAGCCAAACCGGCGCCACATCTGCGCTGCGTGCCAGCTTGCTGCCGGGCGCCAGCCGCAACTGACTATCCATCACGATTCTAATAGGTTGGCGCAAAACCCCAAGCTCGCGAACGGTCAACTCCGGGTCATCCGCCAGCGCCGTGCCGATGCCCACCATCACCGCGTCGTGCCGCGCACGCATCAGATGCACTGCCCGGCGCGCAGGCCCGCCCGTGATCCAGCGGCTCGCCCCGCTGGCAGTCGCGATACGCCCGTCAAGCGCCATCGCAAGTTTCAGCGTCACCCAAGGTCGCCCTGCCTCTATCCGCAAAAGGAAGCCCGCGTTCAGCTCGCGCGCTTCGGCGCCAAGCACGCCCTCCTGCACCACAACCCCTGCGGCACGCAGCATCGCAAGGCCGCGGCCCGAAACGCGCGGATCAGGATCAGTGGCAGCAGAGACGACCCGCGCCACCCCGGCCGTCACAAGCGCCGCAGCGCAAGGT
This sequence comes from Rhodobacteraceae bacterium UBA6213, assembly GCA_002421605.1. Lineage (GTDB taxonomy): Bacteria > Pseudomonadota > Alphaproteobacteria > Rhodobacterales > Rhodobacteraceae > UBA6213. The sequence continues at coordinate 434,786 of DISJ01000008.1, forward strand.
GGGGTTTGGCCATGATGTGCGCAAGGCTCCAGCGTTACGTAGGCGGTCGCGCCCTGCGCCGCAGCACCCGCCTGTGCCAGCGCAACGGCCTCGGCATGGGGGCGCCCACCCAGCTGGGTCCAGCCGCGCCCAACTATAGTTGAGCCTTGAACTATTACGCAGCCGACCGCCGGATTGGGTGCGACATTCCCTAGCCCGCGCGCCGCAAGCGCCAACGCCAGCGCCATAAAGCGGCGGTCGGATTCGGCGCTCACTCGTCGGCGCCACCTTGCGGGCGCAGTTCCGAGACAAACTTGTCAAAGTCGTCTGCGGCCTGGAAGTTTTTGTAAACACTGGCAAATCGGACATAGGAAACGGTGTCGATCCGCGCCAGGGTTTCCATCACGATCTCGCCGATCACCTTCGACGGGATATCGGTTTCGCCCATGCTTTCCAGCCGCCGCACGATGCCCGAAATCATCTGATCAATGCGCTCGGGATCAAGCGGACGCTTTTGCATGGCGATGCGGATGGAGCGTTCCAGCTTCGTGCGGTCAAAATCTTCGCGCTTGCCAGAATTCTTGATCACCACCAGATCGCGCAACTGCACACGTTCATAGGTGGTGAAACGGCCACCGCACGCCGGGCAGAACCGCCGGCGGCGGATCGCCACATGGTCTTCCGCCGGTCGGCTATCTTTGACCTGAGAATCTACGTTTCCGCAAAAAGGGCAGCGCATTGCGTCTTCCTTGGTGCCAATAGGGTGTTATCCACAGGCACTATAGGACAGCCGCGAGAGCTTGGGTAGGGGGCAAAATTGCCGCAATATCTAGTGTTCATGCAACCTTGGGCCCAAACTGCCGCTGCCCCTGCTTGCCATGCCAAAATCCGTTCGAAAACGGTGCCGACATCGAAAGCTCGTCAAGCCGCGCCTTGGCTTCAGCACCGTCGATGCGCGCCGAGAGGCGGTCGGCAAAAATCTTTGCCACCTCTACCATATCGACCTGCTGCGGCATCAGACGGAAATGCGTCACACCCATTGAAGGCATATCAACGACTTCTTCGATCAGATTGATGTAGCTGTGCGAAAGCGTCTGGATGCCGTTGATGGTCAGGAAAGACTGACCCGTCACGGTTTTCAGCGGCATACCATCTGGGTCTTCCTCGCAGACGAACTGGCAATTGTCCTTGGTCCGCTGATGCGCGCGCGCATGATAGCAGCGCGCCGAAACCGCAAGCGAGGCGCGTCCAAATACCTGCACCTCGATCCCAACGCCGAAGTCTTTGGCTGCCTTTGCCATTTCACCTACGACGGTGGCAGGCAACTCGACCGGCAAGCTGAAGTGCGTGGCGCCCTTGTTGGCCAGATAGCGCATGGTTTCTTCGTTGTAGATATTCATCAGCGGACCAACCCGATGCGGGCGTGCCGCTACATCCAGAAGCCCTGCTGTGTTGTTGATCTCGATCTCGTGGTCTTCGGTTTCACAGATCGCCGCCAGCATGTCGCGCTCGCGCTTCAGCACCACTTCGGTAAGCGATGACAGCACCACTTTCTTGCCGCCGCGCTCCAGCCGCTCGATAATATCGGGGTAATCCTTCTCAAAATACGGCGTGCGTTTCGAGCAGATCACTTCGCCCAGATACACCGTTTCGACCGGTGCCTCATCCGCGATGCGCGCGTAGAAGTCGATGCGCTCTTCGGGCTTCCAGTGGTAGATGATCGGGCCGAGGGTAAGGCTTTGCATCGCGTTCACCGCCATTTCTTGGTCTTGAAGGCACCTTCGGTCTGCTTTTGCCCCTCAGTCAGGGCAAGCAGATCGGCCAGTTGGGGCTCTTGCCCGGCGAGAATCGAGTCGACGGCCGTGCGGAACGCCGAGACAGCGCTTTTCACATAAGCGCGCGAGCGTTGCCGCCCCTCGATCTTGAACGCATCCACCCCCGCCTCAATCAGCGCGGGTAGCAGGCCGGAAAGATTGAGGCTGATCGGCTCTTCAAACGCATAATAGGCATCGGGGCGGTTCGGCGCATTGTAGCGACCTTTGCAGATCGTGGGGTATCCCGCCTGCTCGTTCGGGGCAAAGCTATCGATGGTAAAATCGGCGAGCCGCGTGGTGACAGAGCCGTCGGGTTGCTTGTCGTAATGCACGTCAGCGGCGGGCGAGCAGACGCCGTCCATATTCGTCGAAAGCCCGGTTACGTAGTTGGTCAGCGAGCAGCGCCCTTCGACCATCAGCCCGTGGTTGCCGAAGATGAAGGTTTCGATCTCGCAAGGAATTTCGCGCGCAAGTTGTTTGATTTCCGGCACGGTAAGGATGCGCGGCAGTACCACCCGCTTGACCCCGAATTCGCGGGCGTAATAGCGGATCGCCTCGGGGCTGGAGGCGGCGGCTTGCACCGAAAGATGCAGGCGTATCTCGGGGTAGGTGCGTTTTACGTAGTCGGCCACGCCGATGTCGGCCACGATGAAGGCGTCGACGCCGTAGCGCGCGCCCATATCAACCGCGTCGCGCCACAGGTCGAACCTGCCTGCGGTGGGGAAGGTGTTGATAGCCAGCAAAACCTTGGTGCCGAGCTTGTGCGCGAAGGCGACCGAGGCTTCCATTTCCTCGGGCGTGAAGTTCAAGCCGGGAAAGTTGCGCGCGTTGGTGGCGTTCTGAAAGCCGCAATAGACCGCGTCGGCACCCGCTTCCACAGCGGTGCGCAGCGCGGCAGGGGTGCCTGCAGGGCAGACGAGTTCGGGGCGTTTCATGCATGGTCTCCCTTTTTCGCGGCCATCCGGCGCAGCCCGGTCAGCGCAGCGCGGCCCGGCGCGCCGAACATGCCGGCGACCGTTTCCGCAATCGAACCTTCGACGTCATCGAGCGCGTTTCTGAGGCACACCACGGCCTCGGTATTGCCCGACACATCCAGATCACGCGAGAAAAACAGCGCGTCGCCATCGGCGCCGCCGTCCATCAGGCCGAGCAGATCCAGAAACTTTCCCGCGATCCGCGCATCCGAAGGGGGTTCGGCGTTGCGGTGAAAAGCGCGGAAAGTCAGCGCCTCGGGGTTGGGAATCAGCAGCAGACCAAACGGCAGGCCTTGTGGATCAACCACAAAACGCGCCGTTTTGTGCGGGCCGAGGCGGTTGAAAAGCGAGGGGTTTTCGCGCGCCACGCGGGTCACGACCCGCTTCAGGATCGGCTGCAGCAAAAACAGCGGCATCGGCGGCAGGAACCGCGTCAAGCCGGGACGGGGGGCGGGATGAATATCGGTGCTCTCTTGCATGGCTCGCCCTAGCATGGGGAAAAGGGGGCGGGATTGATGCAGGTCAAATGCATTGAAAATGCCGGGCGGACGCGGCGGGGTATCGCGCGTGTTACGATGCGTTACGCCTTGTTTTTGCTTAGTTTCATGGGTTTTTGTAGGGAAATATTAACTTCTTCTGCCGCCGCGAGGGCGGGATGCGTGGCGCAGCACGCCATGCGTGCTTTGATTCAGATCATGGCACCGAGACTTTCTTAACCTTATGATATCGCTAGTCTAATCTTGCAAGGCGGCACGAATGGGCAAACTTGCGTTTTGGGCCGGAATCGTGGTGCTGGCGCTGCTGTGTGTAGTTGCCGTGGCGTGGGCCATTGCATACGGCGGCTATCGGCGAAGTATGGCTGATGCAGAGCGCGCATGGGCCACTATCGCCGCCGCGGCCAAGCCAACGCAGACGACATTTGATTCGGCCATGATTGCGGGCCTTCCCGAAGTCGCGCAGCGCTATTTCAACCACGCTATCGCGCCGGGCACTGCCTTGGGCACAACGGTGGAATTGGCGATGACGGGAAGTTTCGTCTTGGGCAGCGGCGCACAGCAGACGAGCTTTGCAATGACCGCGCGCCAAATCCTGCAACCGCCCACGGGGTTTGTCTGGATTGCCAATATGCGCTCGGGGCTGATGCGGATGAGCGGGTCGGATGCGCTGCTAGATACGCATGGGTCCATGAATTTTTTCATGTTCAAGGCGCTTCCCCTGGTGCGCGTGGCATCGTCTGAGGGGCTAGACCGCTCGGCCGCCGTGCGCCCGCTGCTGGAAGCCATCTGGATGCCCGCAGGCCTGCTGCCCGCCAATGGCGCGCGATGGGAGCAGGTTGGCGGAGACCGTGCAAAGATCAGCTTTGGCGAAGGTGCGGCGGCCATTGAAATGACCATGACGCTGGCCAAGGATGGCCGTGTCATCGAGGTTGTGGCGCCACGCTGGAGCGATGCTAACCCGGAAAAAGTTTTCCAGATTCAGCCATTTGGCGGCACGATGGAAGCGGAGGCCACATTCGCAGGCTACACTATTCCAAGCCGTGTGCAGGTCGGCAACATGTTCGGCACCGACGCCTATCTGCCGTTTTTCAACGCCACTATTACCGAAGCGCGGTTTTATTGAGGTAGGGGGGGAGCAAGGCGCGCGCGGACAAAAGCGATATCCGCGCGCCCTTGTTTATTGATCCAGGAAACTGCGCAATTTGCGCGACCGGCTCGGGTGCTTCAGCTTCCGGAGCGCCTTGGCTTCGATCTGGCGGATGCGTTCGCGGGTGACCGAGAACTGTTGGCCAACTTCTTCCAGCGTGTGGTCGGTGTTCACGTCGATGCCGAAGCGCATGCGCAGGACCTTGGCCTCGCGCGGCGTCAGCCCGGCCAGCACGTTGCGCACGGTCTCGATCAGGTTGATGTCGGTGG
>DISJ01000017.1:0-161937 GCA_002421605.1 Rhodobacteraceae bacterium UBA6213
CCCACTCGTCAGCGCGATCCGCACCCGTTCCGCCTCGCTACGCATGCGCAGGCCCGACTGCCCTTCCAGAACCTCGATCCTGCCCGCGTAGCCATCCGTTGAGCCGTCTAAAGAGCCGTCCATTCTGCCTTCCTATCCTGTCTCACCTCGACAAAAGGACTCGCACAGCCAGCGTCAGCGCGGCAGGAGGGGATCGGCGTGGCGCTTACGATTTTATTACATCAACCTGCAGCTTCGAATCCCACGTGATACAAACGCGACTGAGGTCCAACCCATATTTTTCGACCAACCCGCGCCGGTCTGGCGCGGGTCCGCAATCGTTTCTGCCGAAGCTCCTACGCAACGACGTGCTCGGCAGTCTGACGGGCAGTTCCGATTTTGGCGGCTTTTGGAACCCGCAACAGCCGCATGCCGTTGGCGATCACGATCAGCACCGAAAGCTGGTGGATCAGCATCCCGCCCGCCATGTGGATCGAGCCGGTATAGACCCCGACCAACAGGCCGACGACGGTCAGTACCGCGATGACGAGGTTCTGGCGCATGTTGGTCAGCGTGGCGCGCGAGATCTCCATCGCCTCGGCGATCTTGCCCAGATCATCGGTCATCAGCGCGATGTCCGCCGTCTCGATGGCGATATCGCTGCCGCCGGCGCCCATGGCGATGCTGATGTCGGCCGCCGCCAGCGCCGGCGCGTCGTTGATGCCGTCGCCGACCATCGCCACGCGCAGACCCTCGGCCTGCATGGCCCGGATCTGGTCCAGCTTGTCGTCAGGCATCATCCCGGCATGCACCTCGTCCACGCCGACCGCGCGCGCGATCGCCTCGGCTGCCGGGCGTTGATCGCCGGTCAACATTACCACGCGGCGTACCCCAAGAGCGTGCAGCCGGTCGATCATCGGCTTTGCACTGGCGCGCGGCATGTCGGCCAGCCCCAGAAGGCCCACGACTTCGCCATCGCGCGCCACGATCACCACCGTGTGGCCCAGCCCGTGCAACCGGGCGATAGCGTCCGTCGTGCCCGCGTTGAACGCGATGCCGAGATGATCGAACAGGCGGTGACTGCCGACGGCAATCTGATGGTCGTTATGGCGAGCAATCAGGCCCATGCCCGAGATCTCTTCCAGCGCCTCGGCGGTGGGCAAGGCGCCACGGGCGCGTGCTGCCTCTACGATCGGGCGGCCCAGCGGGTGGGTCGAGCCGGTTTCGGCAATCCCCGCCCATAGGAGCACGTCTTCCCTGCTCTGACCCGCAAGCGCCACGACCTCGGCCAGACGCGGCCGACCTTCGGTCAGCGTGCCGGTCTTGTCGAGGGCAAGCGCGGTGATTCGCCCGGCATTCTCAAGATGCTCGCCGCCCTTGATCAGGATACCCGCACGGGCCGCCCGTCCGATCCCGGCAATCACCGACACCGGGGTCGAGATCACCAGCGCGCCCGGACACCCGACAACCAGCAGCGTCAATGCCAGCTCAATATCGCGGGTGACAAGGTAACTGCCGATCGCCAGCAGGAACACCGCCGGTGTATACCAGCGCCCGAAGCTCTCGATCATCCGCTGCGCCGGGGCCTTGGCCTCTTGCGCCTCTTCGACACGGCTGATGATGCGGGCCAGCGCGGTGTCGGCCCCAACGCCGGTGGCGCGCAGGTACAACAGCCCGTTTTCGGCCAGTGTTCCGGCGAACACTCGCGAACCGGGTGTCTTTTCCGCCGGGATCGGCTCGCCGGTGATGGCCGCCTCGTTGACGGCCGCCGCGCCTTCGATAACTTCGCCATCGACCGGCAGGCGTTGACCAGCCTTCACCAAAACGGTTTCACCAAGTTGCACAACATGTGCAGCCACCTCAACAGGTTCGCCACCTCGCAGCACAGTTGCTGTGACGGGGGCGGCGTCTATCAGCGCCTTGAGCGCGCCACGGGTCCGGCTCATGGTACGGCTTTCCAGCCAGGCCCCCAACATGAACAGGAATGTGACGGCGGCGGACTCCCAGTAGTTGTCGATGAACACCGCACCCGTGGCCGCCACGATAACCAGCAATTCGATGCTTAGATGGCGCAAGCGCAGCGCGGCCCAGGCCCGCAACGCGATGTCATATCCGGCCAGAATGGCAGCCGCCGTCATCAGTGGCGCCCAAGGGCCGGCCAGCCCGAACCCATACCAGGCGACCAGCGCAAAGGTGATGAACGCACCACTGAAGATGGTCAGCCATTTGCGCCGACTGGCGGGGTGCCTATAGATGCTTGTGATCATGGAAAACATTGGTCGCTCCTTTCATGTCGAAGCCCCGCCGCCCGAAGGCAGCGGGGCGTTTGCAGATCTCAGAATGCCGAAGGCTTGGCGGTATAGCCGGTCTTGGCGATGGAATTCACCAGAGCGTCCACGTCGCTGAGTGCCGGGTCATGCTCGACTTCAATCCGCCCGCTTGCGAACTTCACCTCGGCCTTTTCCACGCCGGGTAGCGCCAGCAGCGCCTTTTCGATTTTCGGGATGCAGGAGGGGCAGGAAAGCTCGTCGCTACGCAGGGTCGTCCGGGTTGCTGTCTTGGTCATGGCTTGATCCTTTCATGTGATCATTGTTGCGTCTGAACAAGATATAGATGCACAATCAGCGCACAGGGATTGGCAAATAGTGAAAGGTTGCCTTGCATGAATGCACAGCTTGCGAATTGGGACGATCTGCGGGTGTTTCTTGCCGTGGCGCGGGCTGGCAGTCTTTCGGGCGCGGCACGCAGTCTTGGCGTTAATCATTCCACGGTGTTCCGCCGGATTGCCGGGTTCGAGGAGACGCTGGGGGTGCGGCTGTTCGACCGCCTGCCGACCGGCTATGCGCTGACCCCGGCAGGCGAAGAAACTCTGCGCATTGTCGAGAGTATCGAGGCCGATGTCGCCACGCTTGACCGCACCGTGACCGGGCAGGATCTGCGGCTGAGCGGGACAGTGCGGATCACGGCGACCGACATACTCGCGTTCTGGCTGTTGCCGGATCTCCTTGCGCGGTTCCGTACCGCCTACCCGGGGATCGAGGTGGAAGTGGTGGTGGGCAACGAAGCGCTCAACCTGTCGCGGCGCGAAACCGATATCGCCTTGCGGATTGGCAACACCCCGCCCGAGACACTGGTGGGGCGGCGGGTTGGGCGGCTGGAGTTTGCAGTCTACGGGGCGCCCGATTACCTCAGCGCCAACCCCGGCAACGATCTGGCACAACACAACTGGATCGGCCTCGACAGCGCCCATGCGCCGCTGACCCGCCGTTTTGAGGAGTTCTTGCCGGGCGCGCATCCGACCGTGCGCTCAAACTCGGTGGCTTGCGCGGTGCAAATGGCAAAAGCGGGCCTTGGCCTTGCCGTGCTGCCCAGTGCCATTGCCAATCAGAAACCCGACCTGACCCGCTTTGCCGAGGTGCCCGACGCCTTCAACCTTGATCTGTGGTTGCTGACCCACGAAGACCTGCGCCACACCGCGCGCATCCGCGCGGTGCTGGATTTCCTGACACCAGCGCTAGCCGAAAGGCTGAAAGGGGGGGGCACCAGGCCCGTATCGTGAACGGACAAACACGACACCGGGCCAAAGGCCACATCACCACGCTGGCTTTCCACCTTGGCCGGCGACCGGTAGCGTGACGACAACAGTGGCTCCGCTGTTGCCGGCCCCGTCCTCGAATGCGACAGATCCACCATGCAGCCCGGCAATGCGCGCCACGATCGAAAGGCCGAGGCCACATCCCTGCTGCCCGCTGCCCGCCACGCGGTAGAATCTGTCGAACACCCGCTCGCGCAGGCCTGCGGGAATGCCGGGGCCACTGTCGCGAACCCGCAGAAGGACCGTGTGGTCGAGGATTTCGACCGACACTGACACCTCACCCTCCGCCGGGGTATAGCGGACTGCATTGTCCAGCAGATTGCGCAACAAGATGCGCAGCAGATCCGCGTTCCCGGTCACCTCCGCCGGATCGCACGACGTATCGGCGATCCCCAGATCAATACCCTTGGCCGCCGCCACGGGTGCCGCTTCCGCGACACATTCGACCACCAGATCCGCAAGGTTCACCGGCCCCGTGGCCCCGGCCGCCGCATCCTGATCAACCCGCGACAACACCAGCAGTTGCGCTACCAGCCGGGTGCTGCGGCCCGCGCCTTCGATCACCCCGTCCAGCGCAGCAGCGCGTTTTTCGGAATCGCGTTCCTGCCGAGCCACCTGGGCATGGGTCTTGATGGCGGCAAGCGGCGTGCGCAACTCATGTGCGGCATCGGCCGCAAAGCGGCGTTCGCCGTCAAGCAGCAGGGCAATCCGTGCGAACAGCCGGTCAAGCGCCTCAAGCAGCGGGCGGATCTCATTGGGAGCGCTGCCGACTCCAAGCGGCTGCATATCATCGGGGCTGCGCCGTTCAACAGCCGAGGTGATGTCGCGCAACGGGCGCAGTCCCCATAGTACGGACAGCCAGATCAGACCGGCAAGCAGCGGAATCGCTACCCAAAGCGGATGCAGAATGTGTACCGCCACGAGGTCGGCGAACTTTCGCTTCACATCGTGGCGCAACGCGACCTCGACCAAGCGGCCCGTACTGTCGGAAGTGCCAAACACACGCCAGATCTGACCAACCGAAGTCGCATCGTGAAACCCGGGCTGCCAGTTTTCGGTCGGAAAGGTCGGCGAACCGACACTGTTTCCTGAAGAGCCGCCTGCGCCTGTACGGACACGAAAGGCAATCATCTGATCCGCATCGGGGTCCGGATCATGCAACATCGTTTCCGCCAAATCCCCCTGCGGCAGGCGGTCGAGCAGAACAACCAAAAGGTCGGCCGATTGCTCGAGATGGGTGTCCAGCATTTCGTCAATCAATTGCCTAGTATCGAGATAAGAGAAGAATGCCGTGGCCAGCCAGGCCACGGTAATGCTGCCGCCGAGAATGAACAGCAGTCTTTGGCGCAGCGAACGGATCATCCGTCACCCACTGCAATGATGTAGCCAACACCGCGGACCGTGCGGATAAATTCGGCGTATAGCTTTCGGCGCAGATTGTGGATGTAGACTTCGATCGTGTTGCTGCCGATCTCCTCGCCCCAGCCATACAGGCTGTCTTCCAACTGGCTGCGGGTGCGCACCCTTCCTGCGTTCATCATCAATTCCTGCAACGTGGCGAATTCCCGCGCGGAAAGCTCTACCGGTTCACCATCCAGAAATACCGTGTGGCTAGGCAGGTCGAGTGCAACCCTTCCGTGCTGCAAGCGTGGGCTTGCAGCCCCCTTTGAGCGCCGCAAAAGCGCGCGCAGCCGCGCCTGCAGTTCGGCCAGTTCAAACGGCTTGACCAAGTAGTCGTCGCCTCCCGCATCAAGTCCGGCAACGCGGTCGGCAAGAGTATCGCGCGCAGTCAGGACAAGGACCGGAGTGCGATCCTTCGCGGCGCGCAACCGTCCGAGCAGGGTCATACCGTCAATGCCCGGCAGGCCGAGGTCAAGGACTATTGCGTCATAGGAACCGGCGTGCAATGCCGTTTCGGCATCTAGGCCGTCGACAACCCAGTCGACCGCCCAGCCGGCCTGGGCAAGCCCTGCGGACACGCCCTTGCCCAGAAGGGTATCGTCTTCGACCAGCAGAATGCGCATCGTCCCGAATGGCCTCGTGTTATCTCGATTTTCCACGATTCGAACACTGAACGTCGAATCCGGTGGCGCAACAAGTACGAACCGCAATCTTTTGCGGTCCGCACGAGCTTCGACGTTGATTGCTTCGATCAGTCAAGCGGCTTCCAACCGGGGTGTTCGAAATGCTCCCCATAGGCGTTGAGGGCTTGAATGATCATCACCGCCCCGGCGCGGGGCTCGCTGCCTTCCTCCATCTCGAATGCGCCTTCGATGACCTGACCGAGAACGCGATGAAACTGCTCATCGACTTCCGGTTCCAGATCGCAGTGTTCGATCATGAAGTCGGTCTGTGCCAACACCGTCGCCGCCAGCGAGTTGTAGTCCTCGGCTGGAAGTTGATCTTCGTGGATCACCTCTAGTTTCGTGGCCATGGCCGTCCGAAGGGCGTCCATACCCTTGAACATGTTGTCATCGCCCTGCCATTTCGCGCCGCCATTCAGCGTCAGGGAAAGCTCGCTTGCCGCATGCCCCTGGTGCGAAGTGCTCTCGGCGATACCGGCCCCGGCGGAAAGGGCAAATGCAATCCCGAACAGGGCGGGCGCGATGTGTTTGATAGTACTCATTCTGGGTCTCCTTTGAGGATCGTTTCGGCGTCTCGATGGACGGCCTTGACCCCGTCTGCTCCCCCTCCCTTAAATGCCGCTTAAGCGACATGCATGTGCGATAACATCGGCGTGATCGCCAATGTCGTCGGCAGACAAATGGGAGCCACCGATCTTTGGTTGCTGACCCACGAGGACCTGCGCAAAGGCTCCCGCATCTCTGCAGTGCTGGATTTCCTGACATCCGCGCTGGCCGAAAGCTTGGAGGCGGGTGCAAAAGCTCACATGTCGGACTTTATGGTCGGATACTTCGTCGGCAGTCTCGCAACTCAGTCCACTAATCGGAACTGGCAAAGGCGCTTGCTCGCCTGGCGCCTCCGGAACTGCATATGCAGGAAATCGGCTTCGGCGACCTGCCGCTCTATAGTTACGACCACGATGCAGATTTCCCGCAGGTCGCGAAGAACTTCAAGGCCGCCATCGGCGAAGTGGACGCCGTCCGTTTCGTCACGCCGGAATACAACCGCTCGATCCCTGCGCGTTGATGAACGCGGTGGAAGCCTATATCCAGTTCAAGCCAGACCTTATTTCGGACGAGGGTGAAGTGAATATCGAAGGAACGGAGGAGTTCCTGCGCACCTACATGCAGGAGTTCCGCGACTTCATCTGGCGCGTCCTGACCGTCTATCCCCGTTCGAGCTGACCGCAGCGCAATTCGCGCGCCGCGGCGGTCTCACGATCCGCGAAGGTCAGGCCGCAAGCGCGAGCGGCAGTACGGGTCCTACCGGAACGATGCCGGTCGGGTTCAGCGCCTTGATCGAGAAGTAGCCGCGCTTGATGTGATCGATACTGACGGTCTCGCGCACGCTAGGGAGTGCGAGGATCCGTGACTGGTAGGCGCTGAGCGCGGGGTAGTCGGCGATCCGGCGCAGATTGCACTTGAAGAGGCCAAAGTAAGCCACGTCAAAGCGCACCAGCGTCACGAACAGCCGAACGTCGGCCTCGGTGAACCGGTCCCCCAACAGGAAGTCGCGGCCGTCGCCGAGGCGCCCCTCGAGGTCGTCGAGCATGGCGAAGACATCGTGAAACGCTTCCTCGTAGGCTCCTTGCGTGGTGGCGAAGCCCGCGCGGTAGACGCCGTTGTTGAGCGCCGGGTAGATGCGGGTGTTGAGCGCGTCGATCTCCTCGCGAAGGTCGGCCGGATACAAGTCGAATGTGTTGTCCGCCAGATCGCCAAAGCCGGAATTCAGCATCCGCAGGATGTCAGCCGACTCGTTGTTGACGATGGTTCCGCGGGTCTTGTCCCACAGGACCGGCACCGTCGCCCGCCCCGAGATGGCGGGATCGGCGCGGGTGTAGATCTCGTGCAGGAAGCTCGCGCCATTCACCGTGTCGAGGTCGGCTCCGGCCGCATCTCCGAAGCGCCAGCCCTGATCGGAGAGTTCAGGCTCGACGATGGAAACCGAGATCGCGTCCTCGAGCCCCTTCAGCTTGCGCCCGATCAGCGTGCGCGACGCCCAAGGGCAGATCAGCGCGACATAAAGATGGTAGCGACCGGGCTCGGCCTTGAAGCCGCCTTCGCCGGTGGGCCCGGCGCTGCCGTCCGGCGTCACCCAGTTGCGGAAGCTCGAGGTCTGGCGGACGAAGCCGCCCTTTTCGTCCTTGGCTTGGACGGGCTGCCAGGCGGCTACCCATTTTCCGTTCGTCAGCATGGTCGTCCCCTCAGTTCTTCAAAATGATGCCGGTGCCCCAAGGGTCGTGCAGGGTCAGGCCGCCGGTGTCCTTGATGATTTCGATGCCGGCGCTGTCGGCGCGCGCTCCGATGGCGGCAAGGTCAGCGACGTCCCGGACCATGATCTCGACGGCATCCAGACCCGCCATTCCCTCGATGCGTTTTCCGGCGCGGCGGCTGTTCCAGACGTTGCCGGCGAACTGGTGGTGGTAACCGCCGCTGCCGTAGAAGCTCGCGCCCGGATAGCGCGCGGCGATGTCGAGGCCGAGGACGTCGCGGTAGAAGCGGTCGGCTTCCGCAGTATCACCCACTTGCAGGTGGACATGTCCAATGCTGCCTCCCTCGGGAAAGCCCGACCATGCAGTTCCCTTGGCGCTCTTCAGCAGGTCCGGCACATCGAGCGGATCGGTGCTCATCCGGATCTCGCCGCTCTCTCCGTGCCAGTCTGAAACCGGGCGGTCGGCGTAGACCTCGATGCCATTGCCCTCAGGATCGGCGAGGTAGAGCGCCTCGCTGACGATGTGGTCGGAGGCTCCCTGAAGCGGCACGCGTGCCTCGGCCACGTGAGCGACCCAGCACGCGAGGTCGGCGCGGGTCGGCATCAGAAAGGCGGTGTGGAACAGCCCGGCCTGGCGCGGATCGTGCGGAGCCAGCGCAGGATCACCCAAAAGTTGAAGCAGCGGTGTTTCCCCGGTGCCGAGCGTTACCCGCCCGTCGCTGGTCTCGATCGGGCTGAGCCCGAGCACCGTCTGGTAGAAGCTGGAGACCGCATCCAGATCGCGCACCTTTAGCCGGACGGCCCCGATCCGGATCGGCGCGGCTTTCATGTCGAAGTATTCGGTGTCTCTGGTCATGGCGGGTCTCCTTGAGACAGGGTGCGGCCGCGGGTGGGTCCCCGCGACCAGCAAGGGAGGTCAGGCGCGGCTGCGCTTCAGCGCGAAGGCGCCGTCGCCGAGCAGGGCCTGGACAACCAGCGTCACCGCCCAGAATGCCGGGAACTCCCAGCCGCCGCCTTCGTTCGAGAAGAAGAAGCCGGCAGCGCCATGCGGCACATAGATCGAGCCCAGCAGGATCGGCACAAGCGCTAGGGAGACCCAGCGGCTGTAGACGCCGAGGATCAGGGCGATGCCGCCGAACAGCTCGGCCGCGATGACGAGATAAGCGAGCGGCCCGGGCAGCCCGAGGCTTGCGAAATAACCGACCGTGCCGGCCGGGGTGAAGACGAAGAGTTTCAGGCCAGCGTGGGCCAAGAACAGCACGCCCATCGAGACGCGCAGGATCGTCGCGGCGAGATCGGCATTGGTGACGCCGTCGACCAGAGACGGTCGGGCGGTTGTTGAAGCGGTGGCGTAGGTCATTTCGATTCTCCTCGAAGGGGGCGCCTTGGCGCGTTGTCTGTGGGGAGAAGATGACCTTGTTTGAGCCGAATGATAATCCGGCCAAAGGGAAGATGATTGCTGCCGAAATGGAAGGAACGTCTCGGGACGCCGAAATGGCCTGGCAACTGGCCCTAGGGGTAGAACACGCCGCCGAGCGCCCGGCGGGGCTTGGTATTCGTCTCGGGCAGCGGGATGAAGTCGGCCTCATCGCCCGGCACGGTGTCGAACCGCCCGCGACGCCATTCCTCCTGCGCCTGCTCGATCCGTTCCTTGCGTGACGAGACGAAGTTCCACCAGACCAGCGCGGCCCCTCCATCGGCTCGCCGCCGAACAGCATGACTCGGGCGGCCGTCACGGCGCGGACGATGATCTGGTCTCCCGGCCGCAGCACCAGAAGTTGGGCGGGCGCGAAGCTTTGCCCCGCCACCTCGATCTCGCCCGAGATGGTGTAAAGCGCGCGCTCGGTAACGGATGGCTCGACCGTGAAGCTTGCACCCGGCGCGAGCTGGACATCGGCATAGAGTGTCTCCGAGGCGGTGGCGAGCGGCGAGCGCGCCCCGAAGGCCGTCCCCGCGATGAGCCGCGCCGTCATGCCTGCCTCTTCGATCACCGGCAGGGCCTCTGCGCCGTGGTGGACGAATCCCGGGTCGCTTTCCTCCTGCGCCTCTGGCAGCGCTACCCAGGTCTGGATGCCGAAGAGGCGCTGGCCGGTCCGCCGGCGCTCGTCGTTCGTTCGTTCCGAATGGACGATGCCGCGTCCTGCCTTCATCCAGTTCACCGCCCCAGGTTCGATGGCGAGGTCCGTGCCAAGGCTGTCGCGGTGCCGGATCTGGCCTTCGAAGAGATAGGTGACGGTCGCGAGGTTGATGTGCGGATGCGGACGCACGTCGATCCCCTGGTCGGTCAGGAACTCCGCAGGCCCCATCTGGTCGAAGAAGATGAAGGGACCCACCATCTGCCGCTTGGTCGACGGCAGCGCGCGGCGCACCTCCATCTCGCCGAGATCGACCGCGCGGGGGATGATCAGCATCTCGATGGAATCGACGGTTGTCGGCGCGCCAAGGGTGGGATCGGGGCAAGGGCTCCAGCTCATCATTTGTCTCCTGTTCAGCGTTTCAGAACGTCCTGCCATTCGGGGTGGCGCGAAAACTGCGCCTTCGCGAACGGGCAGAGCGGCACGATGGCGCGACCCTCGGTCCGGGCATCCTCGACGGCGCGGCGGACGAGCGCCTGCCCCACCGAGCGGCCGCGCATCGCATCGGGAACCTCGGTGTGATCGATGATGATCATCATCTCACCAGCCCGCGAATAGGTCATCTCGGCGATGGCGCCGGCGAGATGGACGAGATATCGGCCCTTGCTCTCGCCTTCCTCGCGCTCGATCTGCAGGCCCTCGGGGTTCGGTGTCGTCATGACGGTCTCCATGGAGAGGATCGGGCGCATTCACATCGGCCGCGGCCGACGGGGAACGCCAATGGCACACTCAAGGCGCTGACAGTCCCAGCCGCCGAGATCGGCGGCGGCCCGATAGGTGCTCTCGACGAAGGCCATCAAGGCGGCATCGGGATCGGACGAGCGGCGCACCGCGTCGTAGGGCAACAAGAACTCGCCGAGCGTCGTATCGAAACAGGCCGCCTTAGGCTCGACGGTCGCATCCGCGAAACCCGGTGGCGCCGGATAGGCGTAAGAATAGAACGCAGGGAAATCGACGCCGCCGCCGCCCGGCCAAAACCCGGCCGAGGATACTTCGTGGCTATAGGCCTCGCAGGTGACGTCATCCGGCAGTCCCGGCACCCCACCCGGATGCAGCGGTGCCGATCGCCCGGAGAAGCGGGTCACGGCCATATCGAAGCTGCCCCAGAACAGATGGACGGGGCTGACCTTGCCAAGGAAGGAGGTGCGAAAGCGGTTCAGAACACGATCGACACAAACGCAGGCCCGGAAGAAGCGGGTCACGGCTTCCGCATCGTAGGGCCGCTCGGCCTGGTCCTCGACAAACGGGATCGAATCGGGAACTTCGTTCGGAATACCGTGGAAATCGGCCGTGGCGCCAATCTTGCGCAGGAGGTCGACGAAACGCTCGCGAAAGGCGGCGACCGACATCGGGCCAAGATCGAAGCGCGCCGTCCTCCCGTCCGTGCAGGAGCCGATCACCGCATGATCGAGGAGGTCCAGCACGATTTCCACGCCGCCGGGGCGGTCTGGCACGAGCGAGGTCGTGAAGCCGCGTGCATTGACGTAGAGCGTCGCATGCCAGGAATGGTTCACCCAGGGCGAACGGGCGAGCCGGTACTTGCGACGATCTGGGTGCAGAGGTGCAGCGCGGAGCAGGTCTCGCGCCAAGGCCGGTAGGGTATATCGGGCCAAAAAGCAGTCATGTTCGCCTCTTCGTCAATGAAGCGGTCGATGGAGCATGCGGCGCAGACTTCCGCAACTCCGACATTAAAGGCTTGGCGCTTCCGAAGATAGCTTTTGCGACGAGAGGCCCCGACCGTTGCCGGAGCCTCCGCAACGTGGATCTCGGCTCAGGCTGCCAGCGCGTCCACCTGGGCTTCGCCCCGCCGGATGGCTTCCTCAGCGCCGAAGGCGATTGCATCTGCGGCCACGAACTCGACGTCGGCGATGCCGAAGAACCCGAGTATGTGGCGCAGATAGCCCGAGGCGAAGTCGATCTCGGAGCCGAGCTTCGTGCCGTCGGACGTGTAGGCGACAATCGCCCGCTTGCCGGGCAAGAGGCCTTCGGGTCCGGCCTCGGTGTAGCGGAAGGTCTCTCCCTTGCGGGCGAGCTGGTCGATCCAGGCCTTGAGTTGCGCGGGCAGCCCGAAGTTGTACACCGGCAGCGCGATGACAAGGACGTCCGCCGCCTTCACCTCGTCGAGTAGCGCGTCGGCATAGGTCGCCGTCGCCTGCTGGCCCTCGGTCCGCGCCTCGGTTGGTGTATAGACCGCTCCGAGCCATTGGCCATCGACGGGACGGATGCCAGCCGCGAGGTCGCGCGTGACTGTGACGGCGTCCGGGTTGGCCGCGACAAGGCGGGCGACGATGCGGTCCGTCAGCCGCCGGGAGACGGCGGCGTCGCCCTTGATCGAGGATTCGACGCGAAGGATGTTGGTCATGGTTTCAGACTTTCTCATGGGGGGGAGTGACAGTTCGACGCGTCAGGCAGCGCGCTGCCAGGTTGGCGCGATGTCGGTGCCGTGGCCGAGGCCGTAGCCGAGCGTGATGTTCAGCGCGGCCACGGGCTCGAGGTATCGGGCGGTGGCCAGGGGGCCGGTCTCCAGCGTCTCGAACCCGGCGCTCCGCGCCAGTTCGGCGACCGCGGCGCGCGCGGCCCCGTCGTCTCCGGCAACAAAGACCGTTGCGGTGCGTCCGGCGGCCTGACCGCCGTTCAGGAGGACCTGCGCGAAGATCGTGTTGAAGGCCTTGACGACCTTCGCCTGCGGCGCGCGCTTCTGGATTTCTTCGGCTGCGCTCGTCGTGTGACCGATGCTGAGGCCAGAGAAGTCCGCCTTCATCGGGTTGGTGATGTCGACGACGATCTTGCCTGCGAAGCCGCCGGCCGCCTCGATTATGTCGCCCGCAGCATCAAAGGGCACCGCCAGGACGACGATGTCCGCCGATTGCGCGGCCGCGGCGATGGGTGCTGAGGATACGCCGTTGCCCACCTCCCGAGCGGCAGCGTCGGCCTTGGTTTCGTCGCGGCTGGCGAGAGTGACGGGATGGCCGGCGCTCGCGAAGCGGGCCGCGAGACCCTTCGCCATGTTGCCGGCGCCGATGATCGAGATGCTCATGTTCGTTCTCCTTCTGACATCCGGCGTTCGGCTGAGCGCCAGTTCGTTCGTCATGCGGAGAACATAAACCCTACCCTGGAAGTCGATAATCCGGCCGCCGGGAAGATAATTGCTTCTCAATCGGTTGGAATTGTCACCATCCTTGCTCCCAGTGCGGTGTCTGTCTGTAGCGTTCGACCAGGAAGTCGACGAGCAGGCGCACTTTCGCGGCAAGGTGCCGGTTATGTGGGTAGAGCACGTGAACGTCGTAAGGCTCCGTCTCGTAGGACGACAAAAGTCGCGTCACCCCACCGGACCGCAGCGCGTCCCCCGCCACGAAAGCAGGGACGCAGGCAAGCCCCAGTGCCAGGGTCGCGGCCTGAAGACAGGCTTCGGCATTGGAGTAGCGGATGCGGCCTGAGACGTTCACCATCTCCGCGTCGCCCTGCTGCGTCCTGAACGGCCAACGGTTCGGCTCGCGGAAGTTGGTGTCGATTATGCAGGCATGGTGTTCCAGGTCCGAAGGCGCCTCGGGGGCGCCGTGCATCTCGAGGTAGGCCGGCGCGGCCACCACGACGATGCGGACGGCGCAGAGCTTGCGGATGATCAGGCTGGAATCGCCGGGGCGCCCGACACGGATGGCGAGGTCGAAACCCTCGTCGACGACGTTGACGACCCGGTCGGTGAAGGTCACATCAAGTTCGATGTCGGGATAGCGCGCAGCGAATTCATTGAGCGCGGGCGCCATTTCCAGCGTGCCGAAGGTCAGCGGCGCCGTCAGGCGCAGCCGCCCCCGCGGCGACTGCGAGATGTTGCGGATATCGAGATCCAGCGTTTCGAGTTCATCCACGAGCGGCTTCAGCCGATCGTAGTATGCCCTACCGGCCTCCGTCGGCGAAACGGAACGCGTCGTCCGATTGAGCAGCCGCACGCCAAGTTCACTTTCCAGCCGCGACAACAGCTTGGATGCCTGGCCGGAACTGGTGCCGAGCTTTTCCGCTGCCCCGGTGAAGCTGCCGGCTTCCATGACGGCGAGGAACATGCGATCGCATTCGAGACGGTCCATTTCTTCCCCTCAGACAGCAATTGTCGCTGAACAGCATTCATTTTAGCTGCCTCTGGAAGAAAAGGCCACTGACTGGCGCACGGCGGTTTCATCGCTCCCTGCACGCGCGCGCCTGATCCCGCATGTCGCTGTAGTCGGCCAGCATCTCGGCGATAGCGGTGCCGCTCTACGGCTATCGGGTCGCGAACCGGAAGCTGATGGTCGACGAGGACGCCGTCGCGCATGTGCGCTGGATCTTCGCCCGCTTCCTCGAGATCGGGTCCTGCACGGTGCTGGCCCGCTAGGTCGGCGCGCGGGGCATCCGGACGCCGCGCGGCAATCAAATCGACAAGAAATACATCTACCGGATGCTCAGTAACCGCGCGTACATCGGCGAACCTCGCGCGCCACGTCGACCCCGGCGGCACCGACGGTCGCGACGCCTGCTGCACCACTGCCTTTGAGAGTGCGGCTGCTATCGGCAAAGCGCACTTCGATGCGACCGGTGAGGGCGGCGATGGAGGGGTCCGCCCCTTCGATCTTGCCATCGGCGCGGATCGTCTCGATCCGGTCGAGATTGTTGGCATAGGTTACTTCGGCCGAAACGAGGTTGCCCAGTGCCGCGCCATTGCGGCTGACCGCGCCGTTGAAATGCCCGAACCGCTGCAGCCCCAACTCGGCAGGCGTGCCCGCGCTCGTGGCCATGCCCACCGTCTCGCCCTGTGCGACGAGCTTGGCGGTTGCGGTCAAGAGCCCCGAGCGTTGCACCTGCCACGAGAGCTGATCCAGCAAGCAGCCAGAATACATCGCATAGCGCGGCACTTCGGGCATGGCCGTCTCGATCGATAGGCTGGGCAAGCTCCAGCCGCCCGAGCGGAACTCATGCGTGTAGGGCCCAATGCCGGTGGTGATCGGATCCCCGAACGCCGCCTTCAGCCAGATGCCAAGGCTCTCCACGTCGATTGGCATCACCACATCGCCATCGACTGTCACTGCGTCCTTGATCGGTGCCAGCGGATCGCGGCCAAAGCCCAAGAGATCATTGCCAAGGAGCGGTTGCTCGGCGCCAAGCGTGGTGCTGGCAAAGGGCATCCGCGTATAGCCGCCAACTGGCTGGGTGCCGTAAACCGTCCCGAACGCCAGCGCCATCTGCGCCCGCGCGCCTTGCGCACGTGCCATGTCGGTTCTCCTTGTCATGGGTGGGGGATTGCGGTCAAACTGCCGCGAATTCAATTTCGGCGGGAGCAAATCGATGGCTGTAGCGCAACCCTATTCCGGCCAGACCGCCACCGGCGAGCGGTCATATCTTGGCCTGGGATCGTCAATCACCGGCGATCTCGAGTTTCCCGGTGCAATCGAAATCTCGGGCAAGATCATCGGCAACGTCTCGGCTGGCTCTGTTACACTGGCGGAGCGCGCTGAGGTTGAAGGAAGCTTGACCGCCACCAGCATCACCATTCGCGGCCAGATGAAGGGCAAGCTCAACGGCGGTGCGGTCACCCTGCAATCGGGCGCCCGGTTTGAAGGCGAGATCATCTACAGCGAGCTTAGTATTGAAAGCGGTGCCGAGGTTTCGGGCAAGGTCCGCAGGTCGAAAGGCTGATCGGCGCGGTCCATCATCCGAGCGGATCACTCGTGGTGTAGTGCAGCACGACGTTGACGATGGCGGCCTTCAGACTGGCCGCGCCTTCAACAGGTAGGTCGATCGGCACCACCACCAACCTGCGCGCGCGCCACGAGCTGATCCAGGCGGTGATGCTCTGGGAGGGGTATCACCTCTACCAGTTCACCATCGGCGAGCGCGATTACGGTGAACCCGGCCCCGATGACGCGGGCAGGGCGCGCAAGACCTATCAGGCCAAATCGATGCGGCTTGGCACGCTGATCGATCGCGGTGTCAGCGAGTTTCTCTACACCTACGATTTTGGCGACGACTGGCAGCACCGGGTGATCGTCGAGCATGTCGGCGAGGCGGAACCCGACACCGAGCACCCGCGGTTCATCGATGGCGCGCGGCGTGCCCCGCCCGAGGATGTCGGCGGCCCTCCCGGCTTCATGGAGTTCGTCGAGGCGATGGCCAAATCCCGCCACCCGCAACACAAGGCGATGGCGCGCTGGTATGGCGGGCCGTTCAACGCCACCGAGTTCGGCGAGGCCGAGATTGCCGCTTCGGTGCGCGAGATCGCCGCAAAGCGCAAGCAGGCGCTCGATGCTTTCGCGCGAATTCGCGCAATGCAGAACGCCTGACGCCCGGCGGCGGACCCCGATCACCCCATATACCTCTACCGCACCGTCCGGCGCCGCGGCGGGTTGCGCGATGGAGGCCACCCTGATCGCCATGCTGCGTGCGCCGGACGGCGCGACAATCGAGGAGATCATGGCCGCGACGGGCTGGCAGTCGCACACGGTGCGCGGCGCGATGGCCGGGGCACTGAAGAAGAAACTCGGGCTCGAGGTGACCTCGGAGAAGGTCGAGAACCGGGGGCGGGTCTATAGTCTGCCTCAGGGCTGACACCGCGCCCAGAACGGTCCAGAGGTTCCGCCGCGTCGGGCTCTCAACCAGCCCGACGCGTTTGTCAGGCTTATCCTGCCTTGAGATAAGGAATTGCGCCTGCAATATCCGTGTCATCGATGACATGGAAGTTCGATACGCTGCCAGATTGCCGTGCCCGACCGTACGGCGCGTATTCGGGGTCGGAGGCAAATCTGTCGAGCGCCTCCCGGGTGGGAAATTCGAGGATAGCGATCAATGTGCTGTCCTTTGTTTCGCCCTCGACGGTCTCGATGTTCCCGCTGCGAGAAAGGTACCGGCCGCCATGTTTTTCCACGAGCTTGTGGACGTTAGCCGCATACTCGGGGACCCAGCCGTCGTCAGTGACCTTGATGTCTGCGATCAGATAGACACTCATTTTCGTGCTCCTTTTTGAGGCGATCCAGAGTGGCCTCGCCATGACTCACAGACTGCACGAGTTGACCGAAAAGGCTCCAGTCACGGGACTGTAGTGCGTGATACAGTTTATGGACTAGCTGCCAGCATCTTCACCTCTATGCTGAGCGAAAGGGATGGGAGCGAGATCTGATGGCACAGGCCGGATACAAACAATTCTGCCCATTGGCTATGGCCGCCGAGGTGCTGTGCACACGGTGGACGATGGTGCTCATGCGAGAGTTCATAGCCGGGTCGACACGGTTCAACGATTTGCGGCGGGGCGTGCCGAAGATGTCGCCGACTCTCTTATCGCGTCGGCTCAAGGACCTGGAGGCGGCAGGGATCGTAGATCGAAGGCCAATGCCTTCGGAGCGGGGCGTATTCGAGTACCACCTCACCGAGGCAGGGCGCGATGTCGGCGAGGTCGTCATCGCCATGGGGATGTGGGGACAGAAGTGGGTCGAGTCGTCACTCTCGCTCAAAAATCTCGATCCCTCCCTTTTGATGTGGGACATGCGGCGCAACCTGAACCCGGAGCCTCTTCCAAAACGTCGTACGGTAGTTCAGTTCGTGTACCACGATCTACCATCCACCAAGCGGGATTGGTGGTTGGTGATCGAGCCCGAAGGAGAGGTCGATCTATGCTGGGCTGATCCGGGCTTCGATGTCGATCTCTACGTTTCGACCGACCTCAGGACCATGACGGCGATCTGGATGGGCGTAACGGACGTGGACGCTGCCAGTGACAAGTTCGAATTTACCGGTCCGCGCGAAATCTCTTCGACTATTCAGACATGGCTTGGGCTGAGCCCGTTCGCCGTGCAAAAGAAACTTGTGGGTTGAAACAAGCTGCCAATCTTTTTTTCGGTACGTTCCGCAATTCACCAAAGGCGCGGTTGCTACCGGATCGCCTGAAACAGCCGCCGCAGGGCGAAGGACCGCGCGATGCTCACGACCGTTTATGCAGAGCGCCCATCTTCAGGTTCTGCGCCAACGTCGTGTGCAGCCCGAAGTTGGGGAAGATCAGGATCTGCGTGACGACGGCGACGCCGTAGCCGACGACCACGTTGGCGACGGACTCGACCAGCGACATGAGGCGGGATTGCTTCATGCCGCTGCCTCATCCATCGGCCAGCAGTTCAGCCGCGAGAGTTCGCAGCGCATGCGCCGCAACCAGGGGGACAACGCCGTTGCCACAGAGGCGAAGCCGGTCCACCCGGTGGGCCAGCCCATCAGCGCCTCGAAAAGGGTTAGGGTCAGGACTTCGGTAACGGGGTCGTCCCAGTCAAGCGGTTTCGCACATGCAGGATGCGCCGCCGAACTGCGGTCTTGTCCGTTTAGGAAGTGATCTGCTTTCCTGTTAGGCAGCCTTCCGCTGAGGTCGACCCGTGTGCATGCTTCGGTCCGTGGTCGGCGCGATGGCCGCCAACATGATGCTGGTTCAATGCAATTCCGATTTGCCCATCTCATTGGCGTGCTCGCTGTGATTGGCATCAGTCCTGAGCACGGCATCATCGGAACCGCGTCCCGTAGGGACCTCGAAGGCCCGCTATCAGGCGGGCAGCAGTCTGGAGCTTGCGTCTTCAGTCGGCATGAATCACCGGAGTATCGAAGCGGAAGTCGATGTCATCCTTCCACATGCGGTGCAGGATTACGGCGATCCGGCGCGCCAGCGCAACCATCGCACGCTTGGCACCACGACGACGCGCAAGTTTTGCGGCCCAAGTTCGCAACCAACTCGCCCGTCCACGGTGCATCATGACCGTGGCAGCCTGCCACAGCGCACGTCGAAGGTTGACGTCGCCCGCCTTGGTGAGCCCGCCCGAGATGTCTCGCTCGCCCGACTGGTTTCGAGAGGGAGTAAGGCCGACCCACGGCCCGACCTTCTTCGAGGAAGTGAATCGGTCTGGATCGTCGACCGCAGATCGATAGGTCAGTGCTACAACAGCGCCGATCCCGGGCATCGACATCAACCGGCGGCAGACCGGATCTTCCTGCGCGAGTTGCCGGACATGGCGTTCAGGGCCCGCCAACTCTCGCCGCAGCGCCGACCGCGCGCTGAGCATGGGTTCGGCTGCCGCTTCCAGCATCGGATTACCTGCCGCCAGTTCGCGGATACGCTGTTCGAACCGGCCACGTGATATGGTGCCGACCTTGAGGCAGAAGTTCCGAAGTAGCCCGCGCAGTGACATCTCCAGTGTGATGAACCCTTGTTGCACAGCCTTGCGGGCGCTGAGCACAGCGCGAACCTCCTGTGCAGACACCGATTTGCAGTGAACTGGCCGGAACCAGCCGAGGTGCAGCAGACGCGCGATACCTTCGGCATCACGCCGGTCCGTCTTGATCGGCATGGCCTTCAGGGCGCCTTTCACTTGCCGCGTTTCCATCAGCACGACAGGTTGTCCTGCATCTGATAACCCGCGATGCAACCACTGCGACAAGGGATCGGCCTCGAGCCCGACGGCAGCGATTGCGCCGTCCTGATCGTTGATCCAGCGCAACAGCGCCTCGGGCTCGCTCGCCACCTGCGCCTCCTTCACGATCTTCCCATGCTCGCTAATCATGCAGACCGCGGTCTTCTCGAGCGACACATCCAGTCCGACAAACAGCGTCATCCCGCAGTCCTCCCTGTGGATCCGATACGGGAATGGCGCCAGCTTGCCCTCGATTCTGCAACGGAAACGAGCGGGTCGCGACGCCGCCCCCGTTACGGCATCTCGTTCTCGCGTCATAGCCAGAACATGACGGTTGCGGCGAGGGTAACGGGTGAAAGGAAGACCTTTGGGCACCTGACGTAGCGGGTGGCGACCCTGCGCCAGTCTTTCAGCTGCCCAAACACGATCTCGATCCGGTTGCGGCGTTTGTAGCGGCGCTTGTCGTGCTTGATGGGTTTGCCGCGAGATTTGCGGCCTGGGATGCAAGGCTTTATCCCTTTGTCTTTTAACGCTTCCCTGAACCAATCAGCGTCATAGCCGCGGTCGGCCAGCAACCACTCCGCCTTTGGCAGGCTGCCCAGCAGGGCCGCCGTGCCTGTGTAATCGCTCACCTGGCCTGCGGTCATGAAGAACCGGAGCGGGCGGCCCTCGGCGTCGGTGACGGCGTGCAACTTGGTGTTCATGCCGCCCTTGGTTCGGATGATCAGACAGCCTCTTTGGTCGCCTGGCCCCTCTTTTTCGACCGCAGGCTGGTCGCCGTGCGATGCGCCTTGAGGTAGGTCGCGTCAATCATCACCGTCTTCGGAACGGCGGCCTCAGAAGCCAACCCATCCATCATCCGGGCGAAGACACCCTTGTCGCTCCACCGCTTCCATCGATTGTAGAGGGTCTTTGGCGGGCCGTATTCCTTCGGCGCATCGCACCACTGCAACTCATTGCGATTGATAAAGATTATGCCGCTCAGCACTCGCCTGTCATCGACACGCGGCTTACCGTGGCTCTTGGGAAAGAAGGGCTGCGAACGGGCCACCTGCGCGTCGGTCAGCCAGAAAAGGTTGCTCATGATCCAGTCTCCTTGCGGAGCTTGAATCAGGCCGCTTTCGCAAGATCAATGGGTCCGGACCCTAGACGCGCGATTGCGAGCGGTATCGTCGGCTTGGTTGCGATTATCGTCATGCCGCGTCAGCGGTCCCGATAGACAACGAAGGCATTGTTGCGCCGCATTGACGGATGGGCCCGGTCGTATTGCACAGGATAGAAGGTCTGCCCGCCCAGTTGCTCCGCCGCATGCCATGGCCAGCGCGGATTGTAGAGCATGGCGCGACCAAGTGCGACGAAATCGGCCATTCCTTCTGTCAGTACCTGCTCGGCCTGCTCCGGCTCGGTGATAAGGCCAACCGCCATCGTTGCGATATCGACTTCGCGCCGAATTGCTGCGGCGAACGGCGCTTGATAGAGCGGCCCGACAGGGATGTCCTGTTCGGGCCCAACACCGCCGGTCGAGGCACAGATGTAGTCGCAACCCATCGCCTTCAGGGCTCGGGCGAAGACGATGGTGTCTTCCAGCGCCCAGCCGCCTTCGATCCAATCCGTAGCCGAAACGCGCACGCCGATTGGCTTGCCGGCCGGCCACGCCTCGCGCACCGCGCGAAAGATCTGGAGCGGAAAGCGCATGCGGTTCTCGAGCGTACCGCCATAGGCATCATCACGTTGGTTAAGAAGGGGGCTCAGAAAGCTATGAATCAGGTAGCCGTGCGCGGCGTGGATCTCGATCAGGTCGAAACCGGCCTCATGGGCACGGCGAGCGGCGGCACAGAAGTCCGCAGTTACCGCGGCCATACCCTCGTGGTTGATTGGAGTGGGCTCTTTGCGACCTGGGTAGGCAATGCGAGAGGCGCTGAGAATTTCCCATCCACCCGCGTCTTCGGTCAGTGATTTCTGCCCAAACCAGGATTGTGAAACCGAACCCTTGCGCCCGGAATGCCCCAACTGGATACCCATCCGAGTGGCCCCGTACCTGCGACTGAATTCGATAAGTCGTTGGTAGCCGTTGATCTGGGTATCTGACCACAGCCCCAGACAACCGGGGCTGATGCGCCCGCGCGGCTCTACTGCGACTGCCTCGGTTATGAGTAGGCCGGCACCCGAGACCGACAATTGCCCCAGATGCGCCAGATGCCAGTCGTTAAGATATCCATCTTCTGCCGAGTGTTGGCCCATCGGCGAGACGACGATGCGGTTGGCAAGTTTGAGATCTCGCAGATCGGTGGGAGCGAACAGACGCGGGCCGTCGATGGGTGTGCTCACCGGTACGCCCCCCGTCATTCTGGCACCGCGTAGCGATGTTCCATCCGCTTAAATTCTTCCATGCCCACCAGCCGCTGCCGTTCTGCGAACGAGGCGACAAGCCCGTCCTGCTCAGTTAGCGTTCCGTGGTCGCGTAGATGGGCAAGCGCATGCTGCATGCCCAAGATCGCGCCTTGGAGCGAGGCGTTGGCATAAAGCACCAAGCCTACGCCAAGCGCGCGAAAATCGGACAGCCCGACGCTAGGGGTCTGGCCGCCGATGACCATGTTTACCAGTTGCGGCACAGCCAGTGAATCGATCACCCGGCGAAAATCCGAAATCTCGCGTGGCGCCTCGACAAAGGTCACATCGGCACCGGCGTCAATGAACATCTGCGCGCGGGTAATTGCCTCGTCAAGACCGTGGGTGGCATAGGAATCGGTGCGTGCAATGATCAGGAAATCGGGCGAGACCCGCGCCTCAGCAGCCGCGCGGATCTTTTCGGCCATCTCGGCGGCCGGGATCACTGCCTTGCCCTCGAAATGGCCGCAGCGTTTAGGAAACACCTGATCTTCGAGTTGAATTGCATTGGCCCCCGCGCGCTCAAAGCTGCGGACGGTGTGCCATGTATTGATCGCATTGCCAAAGCCGGTGTCGCCGTCGACGATCAGCGGAAGTTCTGTGATGTTGCGGATCAGGCCGATCGTCTCGGTCATCTGCGTCGGGCTGATCAGGCCCACATCTGGCAGGCCGAGCGCGGCATTGGTGACGCCTGCGCCGGTGATATAGAGTGCCTCAAACCCCAGATCCGCCGCGATCCGCGCGGCGAGCGCGTTCATAACCCCCGGCACCAGAAGCGCGCGGCGCGCTTCAACCATGTCACGCAGTTGCTTGCCTGCCAGGATGCTCATGCCAATCGACCTCTTCTGCTCGGGTACCCCTTGGACAATAGGCGCGCCTCCGTGAAGCGTCAACTGTTGACAGTTTCCATGTGATGTGCAGAGATGTAAGGGTCGACGACTAACGTTGGCAGAATGTGGGAAGGCTGGAGTGGGCTTCAGAGTTGCAACACATCTGACGGGCGGCGATGTAGTTATACCAGGCCAAGGCGTGGCCGCGGTTGACATCCTGATTGACGGCGGCCGGATCGCGGGTCTGGTCGGCCGTGACGCGGATGTAGATTCCGACGAGCGCATCGACATAACCGGGCTGACGGTGTTTCCCGGCGCGGTGGACGCGCACCTGCATCTGGGCCATGGCGCCGACATTTCGCGCCCTCGCACGCCGTCCGACGCAGCTAGCGAAACGGCGGCGGCACTGATGGGCGGCGTGACCAGTTTCATTCCTTACGTGATGAGCGGTGAACTCTACGAGACTTTCTTCGACGAGATGAAAGCGGTGACCGAGGCGGGTGCGCGCATCGACTTCGGTTACCATTTCATCATTGCTAGCGAGGCACAGCTTGCTTCGGTGCCTCGCTATGTTAGCGAGTACGGCGTGCCCACGGTAAAGCTGTTCATGAACATCCGCGGTGACGAGGGTAAGCGGTTGGGCCTGCCCGGCATTGACGACGGCTTTATGTTTCGTCTGCTTGAGATGCTGGCGGCTGAGGGCGGCATGATGTGCCCCCACCCTGAGAACATCGAAATCGGCTGGGCGTTGACCGCCCGGGTGCGTGCCGCCGACCCCCAGGGAAACGGTGGGCTTGCGAGTTGGAATGCCGCGCGTCCTTCTTTCATCGAGGCCGAAGCGATCCGGCGCGCAGCCTATCTGGGCCGCGTCACCGGCGCTCCGGTTTACTGCGTACACACATCTTCGGCCGAGGCGCTTGCGGCGGCGCAGACAATGCGGCACGAGGGCTGCCCGGTGTTGATCGAGACCTGCCCGCATTACCTGACCCATGATGTGACCTCCGAGATCGGCCTGACAGGTAAGATCAACCCGCCGCTGCGCGAGCCCGCCGACCGCGAGGCGCTGTGGCGCGGCATCGCAGACGGCAGCATCGACACCATCGGTACTGATCACGTCCATCGTACTTTGACATCCAAGTCCGGTGACATCTGGTCAGCCTCACCCGGCTGTCCAGGGCTTGACACGCTGCTCCCGGTGTTGGTCAGTGAAGGTCACCATAAGCGCAGTGTCCCATTGGATCGCATCGCCGCGCTAACTTCGGCTAATCCGGCGCAGATCATGGGGATGTCCGCGAAGGGCGGCATCGCCGTCGGGCTGGATGCCGACCTTGCTATCATGGACCTTGAGGCAAGCTATGTCGTCGGCCCTGAGACGCGTGCGACCGATGCTGGCTATTCAATCTATGACGGATGGACGCTGAAAGGGCGGGTAGTGCACGTCCTGTCGCGCGGCCATTTTGCGCTGCGCGACGCGCAGCTTTGCGACGATGCCATAGGCCGCGGCCGCTATCTGCCGCGCAGGCTTGCGCCACGTTCGACCGATAAAGTTCAACATTAAAGGGGGGAAAACACATGAAAACACTTCTGGGGCCGCTTCTTGCGGGATTCCTTGCTACCGTGGGAGTCAATGCCGCGAACGCGCAGGATTTCAAATGGAACCTCGCCAACGCCTATCCGGCAAGCGAATTCCAGAGCGAGGCGATGCAGATGTTCGCAGACCGGATGCGCGAGGTCTCGGGCGGCAAAGTTGATATCACCACGCACCACGGTGGCTCGCTGTTCGCCAATCCGGTGGTGCTTGAATCGACCCGCAATGGGCTGGTCGAGATGGGCGCCGAGCTGATGACCAACCTCGGTCGCGAAAACCCGCTGTGGGAGCTGGACGGGATTCCATTCTTCGTCACCTCCTATGACGACGCCAAGGTGCTGTGGGACGTTACCCGTGAGCCGCTGACGGCGGAACTGGCCAAAAGCGGCATCAGGCTGCTCTATGCCGTGCCGTGGCCTTCGCAGGGGTTCTTCTTCGACCGCGAAATCAATTCGCTGGCCGATGTAAACGGGTTGTCGATGCGTGCCTACAACCCTTCGACTACCCGGTTGGCGGAACTGATGGGTGCAGTGCCAACCACGGTACAAATCACCGAGATGCAGCAGGCTTTTGCCACCGGCCTGATCTCCAGCTTTAACACCGCGCCGACGTCAGGCGTAGTCTACAAGGCCTGGGAATACACCGACAACTACTACAAGACAGATGCTTGGTTGCCCAAGCTGATGGTGTTCGTGCGCGAGGACGCCTATCAGAATCTGCCCGATGATCTGAAGCAAATGATGCTGGACGTGGCAGCCGAAGCCGAGGCCTGGGGCTGGGAGCAGAGCGAGTCGAAGGTGATCTCGGCCGAGAAGACGCTGGCGGACAACGGCATGAAAGTCGCCCCGCCCAGCGAGCAGCTGGCCGCCGAGCTGTCCGCAATCGGCGACACGATGGTGCAGGACTGGCTGATGAAGGCTGGTGCCAGCGGCGAGGCCGTGGTGGCCGAGTTCCACGACAAGACCAGCATGTGACCGGCGCAGGCCCGGCCTGCCCCATGTGACCTGCCGCCTGCGGACTCCGATTCGCAGGTGGCGCATCAACCAGAACAGGATGGACCCGCGTCATGGTCGCACGGAACACCTCACTCTCGGAGCTGTTGGGCAAGATGCTAGGCGGGCTCGCGCGGCTATCATTGGCGCTGGCCTGCTTGTCGCTGGCGGCGCTTGTGGTGCTGTTCCTGGCGGTGATCGGGCTGAGGCTGATCGGGCACTCGATCCCCTCGGCCGACGACATCGCGGGAATCTTGCTGGGCGGTACGCTGGCGCTGGGCTTTGCATCTATCGTGCCGAAAGACCAGCACATCGCACTCGACTACCTCGTCAACCGACTTGGCGGACCCGGCGCAAGCGCCCTACGAGTGATGGCCTACGCGGTCAGCATTGGAATCGTCGGCTACCTGCTGTTCGGATTTGTGCGGATGTGGCACTCTGCTTACATCACGGGTTTTACCATGCTGGGCACTCTGCCTATTCCGCGAGCGTTACCGATGGGCATCGTACTTGCCGGCATCGCGATGCTAGAATTGGCACTTGTACTTCGCTTTCTTGAACGGGCATTCGGGTCTGGGTTCGGCGATGCGCCGCTTAGCTCGGCCGAGGTGAATACCTGATATGGACCGTGACCTGATCGCCATCGGCTTTGTCGTATCGTTGTTTGTACTGCTTTTCCTCGGCATCCCTATCGGCGCGACGATCCTGCTGCTTACTACTATCGGCATATTTCTGGTGGCAAATGTCGATCCGGCCTTGGCCATGGCCACGGCCTTTTTCGGCCAAATGACCAACTGGGGCCTGACGGCGCTGCCGCTATTTGTTCTCATGGGCGAAATTCTGTCGCGGGCGGGCATTGCGCAGAAACTGTTCGGTTCCTTTGCGGTTCTGGTAGGACGGATGCCGGGCGGGCTAATTCAGGTGAACATCTTCGCTAGCGCGCTGTTCTCAACGTTGAGCGGCTCTTCCACCGCGACTGTCGCCACCATAGGCCAACTCAGCCTTCCGCAACTGATCGCACGCAACTATCCAGAAAAGTTGATACTGGGTTCGATTGCCGGGGCGGGGACGCTGGGCATCTTGATCCCGCCTTCGGTCGCGCTGATCCTCTATGGCTTCGCTTTCAACGTCTCAATCGGCGATCTGTTTCTGGCGGGCATTCTGCCAGGCCTGCTAATCGCAGGCCTGTTCTGCATCTATGTCGCGATCCGACACCGCAAGCTGGGACGCGAGGCAGGGATGGCCGAGGTGGGCGGCAGCAAGGCGCGTGCGCTTCTGGCGCTGGTACCGATTGTGGTCCTAATCGTGTTGGTCTTCGGCGCAATCTACGGTGGCTATGCGACGCCAACCGAAGCTGCGGTGATCGGCGTAGCGGGTGCGCTGGTGCTGGCGCTGCTAGACGGGCGATTGCGTTGGGCGGTGGTGATTGAGTCGCTCGTGGCGACCGTGCTGTTCTGCGCCGCGATCGGGCTCATCCTGGGCGCCTCGGCTGCGTTGCAGGTGGCGATGGCCTATACCGGGATTCCGCGCACCGTGGTGGCGTGGATCCAAGGGGTCGAGCTTGGCTATTACGGCCTGTTGGCGACGATCGCGACAATCCTGATTGTGCTTGGCTGCTTCATGGACGGGCTGTCGGTGATTGTGCTGACCGGTTCGGTGCTGCTGCCTGTCGCCAAGAGTGCGGGGATAGACCTTTTGTGGTTCGGCGTATTCATGGTGGTGCTGATCGAGATTGGGCTAATAACACCGCCGATCGGGTTCAACTTGTTTGTTCTGCAACGGATATCGGGCCGACAGTTGCCGTATCTGGCAGGTGCCGCTTTCCCGTTCCTGCTGCTGATGCTGTTGGGGCTGTTTATCTTCACGGTTTTCCCGCAGATCGTGACTTTCCTGCCGGATCTGCTGTGAGCGGCGGTCCCGAGGCCGTGGCTTTGGTGCGTGCCTTTCTCGAGGCGCTCGAGGCGCGCGATCTGGCGCGCGCGCAGACACTACTCGCCGAGAACTTCCTGTCGATCTATCCTGGTGACCGGCAGTTTCGCACGCTGGAGGAACTGATCGCCTCAGGCGCGCGTTGGTATCGCGGCGTACGAAAGTCCTACGCTCGCACGCACTATTTGGCCGCAGACGCTGAGGGTGTTGAAACGGTGATCCTGACCGGCACTTTACGCGGCGAATGGATGAATGGCGACGCCTTCATCGGCATCCGCTTCATCGACAGCTTCCGCGTGAAGGGTGGCCGCATCGTAGAGCAACAAGTCTGGAACGACATCGGCGAGGCGCGGTTGCGCCGCGCCGAAATCTGATCATCAGCTCGCCTTCAAGCCAGACAACGCCGCGAGTACATCGTCCGTGGGCATCACATCGGCGTATTTGGACGCCATGTCGAACAGGTTCACCGCATGCGATGTTTGGCTGCGGTCATAGACCGCATCTTGCGGTACGGTGATGCGCCAGTTGTAGGCGAAACCGTCGACCACACTACCGCGCACACAGCCCGAGGTGGTACAGCCGGTGACCACCAGCGTATCGACCCCGAGGTCAATAAGATAGCTGGCCAGCGGCGTGCCGAAGAAGGCGCTGGGGTGCTTCTTGGGCAACAGGATATCTTTGCCCTCAGGCGCCACCTCGGCCACAAAATTGTAGCCGCTGCGGGCCACGCCCATTAGCGCAGGTACCTTGTCGGCCAAGCGGCCAGAATCAAAGCTCTCCTTCGGCGACACATGCGGATATAACACCGGCCAGTCATTAGCCCGAAAAACCTTTAACAAGCGCGCGATATTGGCCACGGCATCCCAACCCGGCTGGCCACACGAGGTTGGGAATTCCTTGATCGCCTCCCAGAACGGCATCGGTTTGGTGCCGACGGTGCGATACTGCACGTCGATGATCAACAACGCGGGGCGACGCCCCATGCCGGTAGGTCGGCCGAAGCCCGCCGCGCTGTAAGCACGCTGTTCTTCTTCGGAAATAATCCCGTCCCAGATTTTCATTTTGGTCTCCCGTTAGCTTCGGTGGAGCGGTCCCGCAACGCGTTGACTGTACCGGCGATAGCGTTGCGGATGTGGCGGCGCATGGCCGCTTCGGCGGCGTCGGGGTTGCGACTGGCGATGGCGCGAACAATTTCGCGGTGTTCTTCCAGCGCTTTCTGCGCGCGCCCTGGCTTACTGCTGATGCGGTAGCGGTAGAGCTTGAGTTTGTAGAACAATTCCTCCAGTAGCAGATGTTCGAGTTGCTCGTTTCGCGCCGCATGCACGATGCGGTAGTGGAAATCGTCGTCCTGTCCTGCCTGATAGTAGGCGCCGCCAGAAATAAGCTCAGGCTGGCTGCCGTGCTGCTCCAGTAGGGCGCCAAGTTCGGCAATCTCGGCATCAGTGATGCGCGCGGCGGCCAGCCGTGCGGCCATCCCTTCGAGCGCCTCGCGCACGGCAAACAACTCCACCAGTTGTTCCTGCTTTAGATCTATCACGCTCACGCCGACGCGTGGCATCCGCGCGACTAACTTGCCCTCAAGCCTTCCTAACGCCTCGCGGATCGGGCCACGGCTTATGCCGAAGCGGCGCGACAGTTCTGCTTCGGACAGCCGCTCGCCCGGAGCGAATTCGCCAGAGATGATGGCCTGCGTCAACTTGTGGAACGCCTCGGCTGCTATCGAGGAAACAATAATTGGCTCGAGATTGCTCATTTCACCCAACTCCGAAAGGGCCGCAAGTGTCGGCGGTCTTCCATAACGTATAAATTTAGCGCGCACTATTTCGCGCGAGGATCTGGTCGCAGATTGCCTCGATACTCTTGCGCTGAAACAACTCGATTAGATGGTCGGGATACGAGGGACTGCCGCCGATCGAGATATGGATGCGGTCTTCGAAGCGAATCCGCTGGGCCAAAACCTCGCGCGGGTCGCCCTTTTGTAGCCCGTCCGCCACTTCGCCGATCAATTCCTCCATCTTTTGGCGAAACGGCGTCACGTCCTGCGGTCGCGAGACTGCGCCGTGGCCGGGCACGATCCGCTCGGCGTCGATGGTCTCGAGGAAACGCGCGGCCTCGACCCACTCGAAGACATGCGCCTCGACAAAGGCGGGTAGGCCCAACTCGCAGAAAAGATCGCCCGAGAAGACCACGCCTAGCGCCTTGAGTTCAATATAGACGCTGTTTGGCGTGTGACCTGGCCGGTGCGTTAGGTCGAAGCGCAGCCCGCCGACATCCAGCGCCATCCGATCGACGAAGGTCACGGTCGGTGGACGCGCATGATAGTCGCGGATCAGCGGTAAACCCTCCGGGTCTATTACCCCGATCAGGTCGCGAACGTAGGCCTGCGACGGCGCGTTTTCGACGAGTTGCGTGCGCGTGATCTCATGCGAAACCACGGTACCTGGCAGGAAGTAGTTGCCCATGGTGTGGTCTATATGGTGATCGGTGTTGATGAGAAACGCCGTCTCGCCCATTGCGGCCGCCGTTCGGCGCCAGCGCATCGCGTCGGTGGGGCGGTGCGGCGCATCGATCAGCACCAACCCGTCGCGGGTCGAGACAATGGAGTTATTTGAGCCGAGATGCTCGGTCTCGACGAAAACGCCGGGCGCGATTTCTTGCATAGCCATCAGAACACCTTCCCGACGAAGCCCACGAGATTCTGCACCCGCATCGGCGCGAATATCTCGATAAGTTCGACTTCGCCCTCGATCGATTCGAAGGAATGCGGCGTGCCGACGGGGATGATACAGATTTCGCCTGGGCCAACTTCGTGGCGGGTGTCCTCGATGTGGACGAACATGTGGCCGCGCAACATCAACACGGTCTGCTCGGCATCGTCGTGATGGTGTCGCGGGGTCTGCATGGGATGGACGATGCGGATATGGTTCACGCCGGTCTTCAACCCAGCCACCGATTTTCGGAAGTTGTTGGGCAGGATCTCGACCTCGGGTAGGTCGTCCCAGTTCACGGTGTAACCCATTTAGTCTCCTCTCGACGTCGGATGGCCTAAGCGTGCCCCGAAAATCAGGTTCGGCAAGGCGTTTGACAAGGCGCGCACGAAAGCCAGGAAGCCTAGGCTGACCAGCAGTGCCAGGTAATAGGCCAGCACCGCCCGAACGAATGCGCGTTGCCGGACGCCCGAGGTCTAGCAGACGATGAACATGCTATGTCCGAAGGGCGGGGTGATCCTCCGAGAACTGTAACCGATACGGCCGCACCGTCGATCATCTTCCTCAAGAACGTATTCATCTGGACCTTCCGCCCGTTTTTCTCGGAGACAAGCTAAGCGTGCCAAATGTCATCTGTCAACAGTTGGCTATTCAGCGCTGTGTACTGCGGCGGCGTTGGGCGGCCTTGCCACGTAAGACGGCCTGGCCTCCTCGTTGTGAAAGTCATTAGCCAGCTACTGCGGCCCTTCCTTTGCAATCAGGAGCGGACTCTGCGCGAAATAGTAGAGACTTCCTAGCCAACACACCGGGTGTTTTGAAGGCCGAACCCATGCCGGCCTCGCAGGAAGTTCAGAGCATCGGCTTCAATACCAGCAGGTGTTCCGTTAGAGAATTGAAAAAGGTCGTGCCAGAGGAATGTGAACTCGCCTCAATACTTCAAAACAATCAATCTCGTAGGCCAACGAGAGGCCGCGCCACTTGGAGAGGGCGACGGCACGGTTCAGTTTGAAATGACAGGCAAGTCCCTTCACGCCACTTTGCCCAAGCGCAACATCAGGTTTCGAACGCTTGAAACATGCCAGAGCCCGTCGCGTCGGGCGAGCATGCTGCGCACGTTTAGTTCTTGGGCGATCGACCGGAGCGTCTGAGGTCCCTACACATGGATGTCGGTGAGAATAGGCCCAGGCTTTCGGCGTGGCAATCGGCTTTGGTTGAGACAGCCTGCCGGAGCGCCATGCTGCTTTTATCGGCCCGTCGGGCCTATTTCCACGGCATGGGCAGGTCCGGATCCGCGCGACGACCCATCGCGAGATCGGCGCAAGGCCAATTCGGTGCTTTTGGCCAAGGCGGTATTCTTGAAGATGAGCGCAAATTTCTATGGCGCCGGGGTGCAGGCATCGGCGCATCTCGCGCCGGCTATCTTGCGAAGAGCGGTCAGCGAAAGCAAATCGACAAACCCAGCACCCATTTAGGCGGTTAGGGTTGGTGTTAGGGCCAAAATGGAAGTTTCATAATTTTATAAGTTATTACAGATACTTGATAACATTACTGGCGGAAGGGGTGGGATTCGAACCCACGGATGCTTGCACATCGGCGGTTTTCAAGACCGCTGCAATCGACCACTCTGCCACCCTTCCAAGGTGATGCCGGTGCAGCCCGCGCGTGCATTGGGTGCCGACCGGCCTCGACGGAGCAGGGCCTTAGCCTGTTCCAAACGATTCTGAAAGCCCGACGAAAGGGTGGCGGTGTCAGATGTTTGGGGCGGCACCTTGGCCGCCCCAAAAAGCACTCAGTTACCCCAAGTGGTGTAGCCGAGTTTCATGGTGGTTCCAGCGTAGCCATTCAGGCGAAACTGCGCGGTGCGCCCTTCGCTGGTCTTGACGCAGACATAGGTTCCCACCGGAATCGCCGATAGTGGAATCTCGGCGCCGCTGTAGGAGGCGATGTTGCAACCCGCCAACCCGCGGTTCGAGCCATTACCGAGCGCCAGTTGCGCGCCGTTGCGCGGTGCGATGTATTTCTCGGTGGCGGTAGCGGCGCGATACCATATGTCAACACCGGCACCGCCGACCGAACCATCGTCGAGGTTGGCGGTAAAGGTCTGGTGCAAATCAATCGCGCCGGTCGAGTGGGTTACCGGTGCAAGCGGTAGTAGCGGTATCAGCGGCACCGGTACGACTTGCAGCCATGTGCCAGTATAGACCGCCAGCGAGGATGCCTTGTCGTTGCTGGCCACCGCAAGCGCGGGCGTATCGGCGGTAATGGTAAAGCAAGGCCCGCCGAGATTGGTTGCATCACACAGCCGCGCCTTGGCAACACCCATCAGGCGCACAGATGAAATGCGGTTATTGAAGGTGGCGTTGAGCGAATTCATCGTGCCGACGCCGTAGCAGAACTCTTGCCCGCCGTAATTGACATCAAGGTAGAAGCAGGCTTGGTCACCAACTGGCGGCGGCGGTGGCTCGGGCGTGGCGCCCGGAAGTGGCAGCGTCACGCTGCCTGCACCGCAGAGCAATTCAAGCTTCGGACCACTTGGTGTGAGCGAGAGGTTGAGGCGGCAATCGGAGTTGCCACCACCCGCTGCGGGCGGTGCCGCGAGGTAGGTTGACGAGACCCATCCGCTTGGCCCGCCGTGCTCCACATAGCACCAGCCGTTGTCTTGGCACTCCGTCACCTCTACAACCGCGTCGGGCGCCAGCGTGGTCAGCACCGCAAAACCCGGGCCGGGTCCGGAGCGCACGTTAAGCCAAGTGGTTGAAACCGCTTCAACAGCTGCAGCCACAGCCGCCGAGGCCAGCAGCGCCGTAAGTGCGGCCGCGACACGCTTAAGTGTACGAAATGTTATCACGATGAGCCCTCCCCAAGCCTTCTGCGCCCCATGCGGGGGCTGAAACCAATGATCGTTACTGTCGCGCCACGCCGGGCTATGTTCAGCATACACCTTTTCGCATGCTCTGGCCACGTGGACGGCCCGCACAGAGGCGCTTTTGCACAGCTGCACGAGCCGCTGTGCGGCGCGGAGCACAAAACCGCCAGCCACCGCATGCGCACTTTTCTTGATGCAGCGAAGCAGGTAGAGTTCGCGCGGCGACGGGCCAACGGGCCTGCAGGGCAGGATCAGACAGACGCGGCGATCAGCCGCGCGAAGGGGGCATGAATGACCAAGGCGCGGATCGGCTTGACGTTGGCGTTTCTGGCATCGGGGCTGGGGCTGGCAAGCTGCGGCGACGGGGCGCAACCGTTTGGCGCAGCGGGCAACAACACCGAAGGCATGCCGGAGGCCGAGGTGACCACCCGTCTAGTCGAGCGCGACGTTGAGGCACCCGAGGTCTTTTCGCTGACCGATCAGGGCCTTTGGGATGGGCGACCTTCGCTGGGTGGTGTCTGGGTGGCTGACGCGAGCGTGACCAGCCCCGAACGCGTCATCATTCGCAACGCCGCGAACGGCAAATTCGTGATCGGCGCGCTATTCCGGCGCGAGCGGGCATCACCGGGCCCGCGCATTCAGGTTTCGTCCGAAGCTGCGGCGGCACTCGGCGTGCTGGCCGGGCAACCGGCCGAGCTTTCGATAACGGCGCTGCGGCGTGAAGAAATTGCCACAGACCCCACCCCTGCCCCAGTTGCTGCGGCACCCGACGCAATTAGCGCCACGCCGCTTGAAAGCGTCACCGGCACCGCTGCCGCTGCTATTGCAGCCGCTGAGGCCGCGGCGCCGGCCGCAGCACCGACCGCAGCGGCGCCCACCACCGCAGCCACGCCTGCCACCACCACCTTGACCCAAGCTTATGTGCAGATCGGCATTTTCAGTATTGAGGCCAATGCCAACCGCGCCGCAGAACAGATGCGCAGTGCCGGACTAGGTGCCCTGATCAAGGCCGAAACCAGCCATGGCAAAACCTTCTGGCGCGTAATTGCGGGCCCGGCCGCAAGCGCCGCCGAGCGGGCGCCGCTTTTGGCCAAGGTCAAGTCGCTTGGTTATGCCGACGCCTACGCCGTTTCCAACTGAGCCAGCGAAAGAGCCCGATGTTTCAGCCCATTTTCCGCACTTTGCTAACCGCGTTCGTCGCCGCACTGATCGCGGCGACGCCCGTGCGCGCCTTTGAAACCGCCGCCCGCGCGGCATGGGTATACGACTTTGCCTCCGACACGGTGTTGTTGGAACAGAACGCCGATGCGCCAATGCCGCCTGCGTCGATGTCAAAACTGATGACGCTCTACATGCTGTTCGAAGCCCTGCGCGACGGTCGCGTTTCGCTCGACACGCGCCTTGCGGTATCAACGCGCGCCAAGTCGATGGGCGGCTCGACCATGTTTCTGAACGAATCTGACCGCCCAACAGTGGAAGAGCTGATCCACGGTATCATCATCAATTCGGGAAATGATGCGTGCGTCGTGGTCGCCGAAGGGCTTTCTGGCAGCGAAGAAAGTTTCGCCGCACAGATGACCGAACGTGCCCGCAGCCTTGGCATGGTGAACTCGACTTTTGCCAATGCGTCCGGCTGGCCCGACCCGATGCAGCTTATGAGTATGCGCGATCTGGGCGAGCTTGCACGCCGCATCATCGTAGAGTTTCCCGAGTATTATCAGGTCTTTTCGCTGACAGAATACAATTACAAAGACCGCTCCGAGGCGAACAAAAACAACCGCAACCCGCTTTTGGGCATGGGCATCGGTGCCGATGGCATGAAAACCGGGCACACCCAAGAGGCGGGCTATGGGCTTATTGGTTCGGTGGTGCAGGGCGAACGGCGCGTGCTTTTCGTGATCTCGGGGCTGAATAGCGAGGCGGAGCGGGCGCGCGAGGCCGAACAGATCGCCGCGTGGGCATTTCGACAGTTCTTACTGAAAACGCTTTTTGCCAAAGGCGCGCCGGTTGCTACGGCGCAGGTCTGGCTTGGGGCGGAAAGTGAAGTGTCGTTGGTGGCCGCTCAGGAATTGCGCACGCTGGTTCCGGCTGTCCCCGCGGCCGAGGGGATGACCGCCGAGGCGATCTTCAACGCGCCGATAACGGCACCGATCGCCGCTGGGCAGGTACTGGGCGAGTTGGTGATCGAGGTGCCAGGGATTGAGGGTGCCAAGCGCGTGCCGCTGGTGGCCGCCACCGACGTTGCCGCGGGCGGGGTCTCGGTGCGCCTGCGCTCCGCTTTCGCGCGGCTAGCGGCCAAGTTTGCCGAAGCCGTCGGCGGCTGAGGCGGGAATGTTCATCAGCTTCGAGGGCATCGACGGTTCGGGCAAATCGACCCAGGCGCGCCTGTTGGCCGAAACGCTGCAGGCCGAAGGCCGCGACGTGCTGCTGACGCGCGAACCCGGCGGCAGCCCGGGTGCCGAGGAAATTCGCCGTCTGGTGCTAGAAGGGCCGCCCGACCGCTGGTCTGCCGAAACCGAGATCTTGCTGTTTACCGCGGCCCGCCGCGACCATCTGGAACGCACCATTGGCCCCGCGCTGGCCGCAGGGCGGGTCGTCATCTGCGACCGCTTTGCCGATAGCACGCGGATGTATCAGGGCCTGACACGCGGTGATCTGCGCGGCACCGTTGATACGCTGCACGCCATGATGATCGGCATCGAGCCGGACCTGACTTTCCTTATCGACATCGACCCCACCGAAGGGTTGGGTCGCGCGCTGGCACGCAAAGGGCACGAAGAACGGTTCGAGGATTTCGGGCTGGGTATGCAGCAGCGGATGCGGGCGGGCTTTCTGGCGCTGGCAGAAGAGTTTGCGGCCCGCTTTCGCGTGATTGATGGTGCCCGCGCACCCGAGGCCGTGGCGCGCGATGTGGCGGCGGTAGCGCGAATTGCGCTTGGCGCTCCGGCCAGCACATGAGCGCGGCTGACGCCGAATTTCCAGAACCCGACCGAGCGCCGGGTGCCGCGCATCCGCGCGAAACGGAGCGGCTTTTTGGCCAAGACCGGGCCGAAGCCGAGTTCTTGGCCGCTTTTAGCGCGCAGCGGTTGCACCACGCCTGGATGATCGCCGGGCCGCGCGGGGTGGGCAAGGCAACGCTCGCCTGGCGTATCGCGCGGTTTTTGCTGGCCACGCCCGAACCGGGCGGAATGTTTGCACCGCCGCAGCCTACGAGCCTTGATATTGCACCCGACCACCCGGTGGTGCGGCGCATGCACGCGTTGTCCGAACCGCGGCTGTTTTTGCTGCGCCGCGGGCTGAACGACAAGGAAACTGCCATCGCCAGCGAAATCCTTGTCAAAGAGGCGCGCAAGCTCAAGGGGTTCTTGCAGCTTTCGGTTGTCGATGGCGGGCGGCGGGTGATTATTGTTGATGCCGCTGACGAGTTGAACAATTCGGCGGCCAACGCGCTGCTGAAGATGCTCGAAGAACCGCCCGCCAATGTGACGTTCCTGATGATTGCGCATCAGCCCGCGCGGCTTTTGCCAACCATTCGCTCGCGCTGCCGCGAACTGCGCGCGCTGCCTTTGGAACCTGGCGACATGGCGCAGGCATTGGCGCAAGCCGGGGTAGAAACCAGCGCGCCCGAAGCGATGGCCGCACTTTCGGGCGGCTCGGTAGGGGCCGCGCTGCGGATTGCCGAGCTCGACGGGCTCAACCTCTACGCTCGCCTTGTGGCGCTTATGGCCGATCAGCCGCGGTTCGACCGCGTCGCGGCGCTCGCCTTTTCCGACCTTGCCGCAGGCAAGGGGCAGGATGCGCGTTTTGACCTTATGCTCGATCTTTTCGATCTGTTCCTCACGCGGCTGGCGCGCGCAGGCGTGACCGGCAATCTTGGCCCCGAGGCCGCGCCGGGCGAAGCCGCGGCCTGCGCGCGGCTGGCAAAGGGGTTGGCCGATGCCCGCCGCTGGGCCGAATTGCAACAAGAACTTGGCGCGCGGGCTCGGCGCGCGCGGGCGGTGAACCTTGACCCCGGCGCGCTGGTCATGGATATGGTGCTGCATATTTCGGCGGCCGCAGCCGCTGCCTGAGCCAAGGAACGGCCAATGCCTACCCCGCCCGCCCTCGTCGATAGCCACTGCCACCTCGACTTTCCCGATTTCGGCGACGATCAGGCGCAGCTGATCGCCAACGCACGCGCCGCTGGCGTTACACGAATGGTCACGATCTGCACGCGAATGGACAACGTAGAGCGCGTGCGCGCGCTGGCCGAGGCGCATGAGGGGCTGTACTGGGCCGCGGGCACACACCCGATGCGCGCGGGCGAGGATGCCCCGGTCAGTGTCGCGGATCTGATGGCGCTTGCCGCGCACCCCAAATTCGTCGGCATCGGCGAAACCGGACTTGATTACTACTACACCGCAGACAGTGCCGTGGTGCAGCAACAAAGCCTGCGCATTCATATCGAGGCTGCGCGCCAAACCGGGTTGCCGCTGATTATCCATTCGCGCGCTGCCGATGACGATATGGCGCAGATATTGAGCGAAGAGCACCGCAAAGGCACCTTTGGCTGTGTCATGCACTGCTTTTCATCTTCGGCCGAACTCGCGCGTGCGGCGCTTGACCTTGGCTTTTATCTTTCGATGTCGGGCATTGCCGCCTTTCCCAAAAGTCAGGAAATCCGCGACATCTTTGCCGCCGCACCGCTTGATCGGATTCTAGTGGAAACTGACGCGCCCTATCTGGCGCCACCGCCGCACCGCGGGCGGCGCAATGAACCGGCATTTGTCGCCCATACCGCTGCCGTTGGTGCCACGCTTTACGGATTGAGCCTTGCCGAGTTTGCCGCTGTTACGTCGGCCAATTTCGATCGCTTGTTCACCCGCGCGAGGGCTGGGGCATGAACCGGCTGCGGTTTACCATTTTGGGGTGCGGCTCGTCCGGTGGAGTTCCGCGGATCGGCGGGCACTGGGGCGAGTGCGATCCGGCAAACCCGCGCAATGTGCGCAGGCGCTGTTCGGTTCTGGTTGAGCGGCTTGGGTCGCACGGGGTGACGCGGGCGCTGATCGACACCAGCCCTGACATGCGCGCACAACTGATCGACGCGGGCGTATCGGTGCTGGATGCGGTGGTGTTCACCCATGCCCACGCCGACCATGTGAACGGGCTAGACGATATTCGCCAGATCACTTTCAACACGGGCGCACGAATGCCGGTTTGGGCCGACGGCGAAACGCAGGAATCGCTGACGTCGCGGTTTGGCTATGCTTTCGTGCAACCGGCCGACAGCTCTTACCCGCCGATCTGTGATCTGCACACCATTCGCGCGCCGTTCGAGATTCATGGGGCGGGCGGGCCTATCGGTTTTACCCCGATTGCAGTGCGGCACGGTGATATCGACGCGCTGGGGTTTCGGATCGGATCGCTCGCTTACATTCCCGATGTCTCGGAAATCCCCGCAGCGTCCTGGCCGCTGCTGGAGGGGTTGGAGTGCTGG
Source organism: Rhodobacteraceae bacterium UBA6213 (assembly GCA_002421605.1). Classification (GTDB taxonomy): domain Bacteria; phylum Pseudomonadota; class Alphaproteobacteria; order Rhodobacterales; family Rhodobacteraceae; genus UBA6213. The sequence goes on from DISJ01000017.1 coordinate 38,226, forward strand.
GTGCTCGATGCGCTGCGGCGCAAGCCACACCCGACGCATGTGCATCTGGCACGCGCGCTCGAATGGATTGCGCGAGCGGCCCCCAGGCGCGCGGTACTGACCAACATGCACATCGATTTGGACCATGACCGGGTGGCAAGCGAAACCCCCGCACATGTTGTGCCAGCCTATGACGGCATGGTGCTGGAGTTCGACATCTGATGACGGCGTTAATCGACGTCATCCTGCCGGTTTTTTTGGTAATCGGCTTTGGCTATGCCGTGGCGTGGCGCGGACTTTTTTCGGAAAGCGCGGTCGATGGCGTGATGCGCTTTGCCCAAAGCTTCGCGGTGCCGGTGCTGCTGTTTCGCTCGATCGCAAAGCTCGATCTGGGCAGTTCGTATGACCCGGGGCTGATGATTTCTTTCTACGCAGGTGCATTTGCGGCATTCGGGCTGGGGCTTGCGGGGGCGCGGCTGCTTTTCGGGCGGTCAGGGCCGGATGCGGTGGCAATCGGCTTTTGCTGTCTGTTTTCCAACTCCCTGCTGCTCGGCATCCCGATCACCGAACGCGCCTATGGCGCCTCGGCGCTGGCGGGCAACTTTGCTATCATCTCGATCCACTCGCCGCTTCTGTACACCTTTGGCATCACCTTGATGGAAGGCGTGCGCAGCCACGGTTCAGGCACAACACTGGGCCGGGTGGCGGTAAACGCGCTGTCAGGAATTCTGAGAACGCCGATGGTCATTGGCATCCTGCTGGGTTTTATGGTGAACCTGACGGGCTTGACGTTGCACGGTTCGATCTGGGCTGCGGTGGATATGATGGCAAGCGCGGCGCTGCCCACTGCACTGTTCGGCCTTGGCGGAGTGCTGTTTCGCTATCGCCCTGAAGGCGACATGAAAGCGATCGGCATGGTCACCGTGCTATCGCTGATCGTGCACCCCGCGGTGGCTTACGGGCTGGGGCGCTGGGGCTTCGGGTTGGAAACTGCAGCACTGCGTTCTGCCGTCGTGACCGCGGCGATGGCACCGGGGGTTAACGCTTATCTTTTCGCCAACATGTATGGCGCAGCGCGGCGGGTTGCCGCCTCAAGCGTTCTGATCGCCACTGCTGCCTCGATCTTCACGGTCTGGGGCTGGCTTGCCATCCTGCCCTGAGGCGCTGGGGCGCAAATGTTTGGGGCGTTTGAGGGCGGCGGCACCTGCGGGCTAGACCGCCTCACCAAGCGCAGCGTCAGCGCGGTTGGGCGCGAACCACGTAGATACGCGTGGCCAGCACGCGAATGTCACTTCAACCGTTACAGCCAAATTTCTGCGCCGTGGCGTTTGCGCATGTGCCAAGGCTGGCAGCACAAATCCACATAGCCTGAGCCACGGCCCGAGGGGCGGCCGAGACAGGATTGCGAAGAGGGGGGAGTTGGTGCGGTCGAAAAGACTCGAACTTTCACGGGTGTTACCCCACAGCGACCTCAACGCTGCGCGTCTACCAATTCCGCCACGACCGCACGCCAAGGCTTGGTGGCGCGGTATTTAGCCGAGCGCCGAGACGAAGGAAAGCGGATTTTTCGAAGTCTTGCCGATTTGGCGCAACCAAGCAAAAGGCCGGGGGGCAATCGCCCCCCGGCCCGGTTTCGCGCGCCTCTTGCTCAGCGGAAGAACAGCGCCGGCAGGGTCAGAATCGTGACAAGTCCGGTGGCCACGCCGACAGGTTGCGCAACGGCGGGCGTTTCGGCCATAACCGGCATCACTTCCGCAGGTATCTCAACCGGCACAGGCGCCACGGCCATCAACGGCGTCGACGCGGGTGCCGGGACTGGCGCAGGTGCCACCGCCATCAGCGGGGCTGGCACCGGGGCGGGTGCAGGAACCGGCGCGGGGGCCGGAGCCACCGCAAAGGTCGGCAGGCCGGTCGGGGCCGGGGCCGGGGCGGCAGGCGCAACCGGCGCGAGCAGATCGCTGCGGCCGCCAAGAGTGTAGGCGGCCTTGCGGATCAGGTCATTGCGCTCTGGTTGGCCGGGTGCGAACACCGCAGCACTGCCCGCCGCCAACGCATCAAGCCCGTTCTGATACCAGTCAAGCGCAAGGTCAGGCCGCGCGGTGGTGCCAAAGCCCATCGCAAGATGGTGGCCGAGCAACTCACTATAGACGCGGTCGCCCAGTGCGGTCAGCAACAACGCCGAACCAATCGCCACGTCCATATTGTCGGTACGATACCCGACGGAGAGGCAGATCTTGGCGGTCGCGGCAAGCTGCACAGGCGCCATGCCGCTGTTCAACGCAAAGTTCGACACGCCTGCCAGCACTTCAGCGCGCGGTTGCAGCGACAGTGCCGCCACATGTTCGGCCATCGCTGGGCCAAAGCCTGCACATTGCGTCGCGATGTCAGCGGCAGAGACGCCGACGATCCGCGAAATCGCCTCTTCGCCTTGGGTAATCGCATAGGTGCGGGCCAGACAGAACTGCTCGCCCAGCGCCTGCTGCGGATCGGTCATCGAGGCGGCAGTAACAAAGCCACCGTTGCTTGATGTAATCAGGCTGATGCGGTTGCAATGCGAGGCCAAGGACGCCTGCACGACCGTGCCGCCAAGGAAGTTCGGCAGGCCCGGCGATGTAGGTGCAGGCACAGGCACGGGTTCTGCGGTAATAACCGGGATCGGTGCCGGGCTGGGCGCCGGGGCCGGTGCGGGTTCGGGTGTCGCCGCCTTGTTGAATTCAGGCTCGGTCGGCGTTTTGGAAATGATGCCTTGCGTGGGTATTCCCATAGCCTCGTCGCGCCAAAGCACCAGCAGGCCGCGCATCCCCATCGGGTTGGTGGCCGCCTGCTGCATGGTCAGCGCCCCACCTGCAATAGCGCGGTGATACGAGGCGATCAGGTGCGAGCGCTCGAACTCGGTCAATGCGCCGGTCGGCGAATAGCCCAGCACCATCTGGTAATCCGAGATGGCGCGGCGCGATTGCTGGCCAAGCACACCGTCAGGCGTGCCGGTGTTGAAGCCGAAATGGTTGAGCGCAATCTGCACCTCGCGGTTTGCCTCTCGCTGCGCCGAACTGACCGTCGAAGTCGTGCGTGTGTTATTGTTACGCGCCGCTTCGTTCATGATCGCGCCGCCGATCAGGCCGCCGATCAGACCACCTACAAGGCCGTTGTCAGCCAGCGCCATTCCAGCCGGGGTCATGCCAAGCGTCACGATGACGGGCACCATTGCAATTCGTTTCGAGATCATCTCAACTCTCCTCCTGACTACGGGCCACCTCTGGCGGTTCGGGTGAACCGAGCGCGCGGGCAATACTCGCCCCCGAAAGGGACTACTTGCCCTGCAATTGTTCGCCCGAATCGATCCCAGATCAAGGCGTTTCGCGAAAAAACAGCAGCGAATTGGCGCGCATGGAGCACGTTTTATGCCGGAATGGATCACTTCGCCAACGCTGGTTCCTTACGCCGAGGCACTCGCCTTCATGGAGGCTCGGGTCGCAGCAATATCGCAAGGCACGGCCGGTGAAGCGGTTTGGCTGCTTGAACATCCGCCGCTTTACACCGCAGGTACTTCGGCGCGTGCCACCGACCTGCTCTGGCAGGATCGATTTCCGGTCCATGAAACCGGACGCGGCGGGCAATACACCTATCACGGGCCGGGGCAACGCGTGGCCTATGTGATGCTCGACCTCAACCGCCGGGGTCGGGATGTGCGCCGCTTCGTTTGCGGGCTGGAGAACTGGGTGATCGCCACGCTGGCCGAGTTCGGGGTGCGCGGCGAGCGGCGCGAGGGGCGCGTCGGGGTCTGGGTGGCGCGCCCAGAAAAGCCGCCCCTGCCCGATGGTAGCCCGCGCGAAGACAAGATCGCCGCTATCGGGGTCAAACTGCGCCGCTGGGTCAGCTTTCACGGCATTGCCATCAACGTCGAGCCCGACCTCAGCCATTTCGGCGGCATTGTGCCCTGTGGTATCAGCGGGCACGGGGTAACCAGTCTGGTCGATTTGGGGCTGCCAGTTACGATGGCCGAGCTTGACGCAGCACTCATGGCCACGTTCGAAAAAAGCCTGCCCGGCGCGGAATAAAGCAATTCTGCGTGAGATCAGGCAGATGCGACACCACTGCGTCTGGGCATTCCCGCCTACGGTAATAAGATTCATTCGGACGATAGCTTGGAGACACGGATGCGCACAGATCAGATGATATTTGGAGGTTTGGCGCTTTTGGTCGTCGCCGGCGGTGTCGCCTATCTCGTTTTGGGCGATAAGACGATGGAAGCACCCAGCGCCGCTGTCACATCTGAAAACACAGTTACCGCCGGAACGCCCAACATCTCAGCGACCACGTCAGAAGAACGAATCGCTGCCGCACTTGCCACGCTTGCTGCGGCGGGGCCTGCCGAGGTCACTACTGCCAACAGGCGCGAATATTATCTGCAATGTCGCCCATGCCATTCGGTCACCCAACCTGACGGCACCGTAACAGAAATTGGCTCGGGCCTCGGACCCGACCTTTATGGCATCATCGGCAAACCGGCGGCGATGCAAGAAGGCTTTGCCTATTCTGACTCGATGCTACAAGTGGCCGCCGCGGGCGTGGTCTGGACCGTCGAAAACATCCTGCGCTATTCCTATAACCCGAAAAAATTCTTGCGCGAGGTAACCGGCGATGTGCGGGCCGAGGGCACCATGGTGTATTCGCTGACCAAAGGCCACGTACCGCTGATCACCTATCTGGAGGCGGTGGGGCCGAAACCCTGACGCGCGCAACTTCACAACGCAGTGAAATCAGTGAAAATCAAACCAAATCTTGAACAAACATCGCAAGATTTGTTACTAGACGTAGCGGTACGCCAAGAGCGGGCGGGCCGTTTAGAACGCATAGGCTCGTTGATCGCAACTTGTAGAGGAAACTGTTATGAAAACCTTTCTTACCGCCTCGACCTTACTGCTAGCGATGGTTGGTGCCGCGCAAGCAGATGGCGACGCCGAAGCTGGCAAAAAGGCATTCACGCTTTGCAAGGCATGCCATTCAGTCATCAAGCCGGATGGCGAAGTTGTGGTGAAAGGCGGCAAGGTGGGGCCTAATCTCTTTGGCATCATCGGCCGCCAGGTCGCTACCGTCGAGGACTACAAGCTTTACGGCGAGGGGATTCTGGCGGTAGGCGCCACCGGCTTGGTCTGGACCGACGACGAATTGGAGGTCTACATGACCGATCCCAACATCTGGATTAAGGACAAGACTGGCAACCCCGACGCCAAGTCGAAGATGACCGGCAAGACCGCCAAAAACCAGGAAGACATCATCGCCTACCTGCTTTCGCTGGGTAGCTGAACCGCGACGCAACGCGGCAGGAGCCACCTTGGCCCTGCCGCCCGCGGCACGAGACGCCTGCGAACGCAAAAAACGCGAAAATCCGTAGCTCGTGCATTGCCGAGTGCCAAATTGCCATTTAGAACACTTATATAAGTGCGCGGTTCGGGAGACGCCGCGCGCCATGAGCCAATGGGAGATCAGCATGGCAGACGCGGCCGTTCACGGCGACGGTGCGCATGAGCAGCGCGGCTTTTTCAGCCGCTGGCTCATGTCCACAAACCACAAGGATATTGGAATTCTCTATCTTTTCACCGCCGGGGCCGTTGGCCTGCTGTCGGTGATGTTCACCGTTTACATGCGGATGGAGTTGATGGAACCGGGCGTGCAATACATGTGCGCCGAGGGTGCGCGTTTTATTGCCGACGCAAGCGTCGAATGCTCGCCCAACGGGCACCTGTGGAACGTAATGATCACCTACCACGGCGTCTTGATGATGTTCTTTGTGGTGATCCCGGCGCTGTTTGGCGGTTTTGGAAACTATTTCATGCCGCTGCACATCGGCGCCCCGGACATGGCATTCCCGCGGCTGAACAACCTTAGCTTCTGGCTTTATGTCGCTGGCGTAAGCCTTGGCGTCGCCTCGCTGCTCACCCCCGGCTCGGCCGACGGGCAACTCGGTTCGGGTGTAGGTTGGGTGCTTTACCCGCCGCTGTCGACGCAGAACTCCGACACGATCTCGATGGACCTTGCGATCTTTGCCGTGCACCTGTCGGGCGCCAGCTCGATTCTCGGCGCGATCAACATGATCACCACGTTCCTCAACATGCGCGCGCCGGGCATGACGCTGCACAAGGTGCCGCTGTTCCCGTGGTCGATCTTTGTTACTGCGTGGATGATCTTGCTTAGCCTGCCGGTGCTGGCGGGTGCGATCACCATGTTGCTGATGGACCGCAATTTCGGCACCACCTTCTTTAATCCCGAAGGCGGCGGCGACCCGATCCTGTATCAGCACATCTTGTGGTTCTTCGGGCACCCCGAGGTCTACATCATCATCATTCCGGGTTTTGGCATCATCAGCCACGTCATCGCGACCTTCGCGCGCAAACCGATCTTTGGCTATCTGCCAATGGTTTATGCGATGGTCTCGATAGGCGTGCTGGGCTTTTTGGTCTGGGCGCACCACATGTACACAGTGGGCATGAGCCTGACCCAGCAGAGTTATTTCATGCTGGCGACGATGGTGATTGCGGTACCTACAGGTGTGAAGGTGTTTAGCTGGATCGCCACGATGTGGGGCGGTTCGATCGAGTTCAAAACGCCAATGCTCTGGTCTTTCGGCTTTTTGTTCCTGTTCACCGTGGGGGGGGTGACCGGTGTGGTGCTGGCGCAGGCCCCGCTAGACCGGGTTTATCATGACACCTACTATGTCGTGGCGCACTTCCACTATGTGATGAGCCTCGGCGCGGCCTTCGCGATCTTTGCCGGAATCTATTACTGGATCGGCAAGATGTCTGGGCGCCAGTATCCGGAATGGGCGGGCAAGGTGCATTTCTGGGCGATGTTCATCGGCTCGAACCTGATTTTCTTTCCCCAGCACTTCCTTGGTCGTCAGGGTATGCCGCGCCGGATCATCGACTACCCCGACGCCTTTGCCTACTGGAACTATGTCTCTTCGATCGGCGCCTACATCAGCTTTGCGTCGTTCGTGTTCTTCATCGGGATCGTGTTCTACACGCTGCGCTACGGCAAACGCGTGACCGAAAACAACTACTGGAACGAATACGCAGATTCGCTGGAATGGACGCTGTCCTGCCCGCCGCCCGAGCACACGTTCGAGCAACTGCCTAAGCGTGAAGACTGGGACCACTCCCACGCGCATTGAGGCTCTGTAATGCCCTATGTATGGGAGCATGAAAAAAGCGCGGCCCCGGATCGTTCCGGGGCCGTTTTGCCACACCGATGGCGGCTGACGCTCTGGCCGCAGCGATCGGCGGGTGCGGGTGGGCTGGCGGGATTCGTGGGATTGACGGCGGCTTTGTTGACGGTGCCAGTGCTGGCGCTGCTCGGCTCGCCCGCGCTTTGGATATTGATGGCATTCGCAGGCACAGCACTAGCCGGGCTCATCGTGGCACTTCGGCTTGCGCTGCGGCGCGGCATGGTGCGCGAAGATCTGGTGCTTGGTGCCGAAAGCCTGACGCTGGAGCGGCGGCGCAAAGGCGCCGAGCCGCTTTACTGGCAGGCCAACCCGCATTGGGTTAGCCCCAGACTTTACCCGGAAGGCGGGCCAGTGCCATTCTATCTGACCCTGCAAGGCAGCGGGCGCGAGGTGGAGTTGGGTGCGTTTCTGACGCCGCAAGAACGCGAACAGCTTTATGGCGAGCTTTGCTCGGCGCTGAACGGCGCGACCTAACCCAGCCGCGCCTTGACCAAGGGTCCAACGCTGCCAAAATCCATCTGGCCAATGTAGCGGGTCTTCAACTCTGCCATCACGCGGCCAATATCGCGGATGCCAGTGGCACCGGTTGCCACCACTGCCGCCTCTATAGCAGCTTCGGTTTCCTCGGCGGTCATCTGGCGCGGCAGGAACTCTTCGATCACCTTGATTTCTGCAGCTTCCTTTTCGGCCAGTTCCAGCCGCCCGCCCTCTTCATAGGCGCGCATGCTTTCGTGCCGCTGCTTGATCATCCGCGCCATGATGCCAAGGATCTCGTCGTCGCCCACGGTACCACCGTCGGGTTCGCCCCGCGCCGCAATCTCGCGGTCCTTGATGGCGGCGTTGATGAGGCGCAGCGTCGAAAGCCGCTCTGCTGACTTTGCACGCATTGCTGCCTTCAATGCTTCCGAGATCCCATCACGCATGTCAATGTGTATCCCCACCGCCGCACAGCCCCCAGCATAGCGGAATGCGCGGGCGGGCACAACCAGTCTAACCTATTGAATTATTTACAAAAGGCTTTCGTCGCCTGACCCTTGACCGCGGCCCGGCCCGCCTTTAGGTTCACCCGAATCCTGCCGCGGAGAGTCGCCCATGCCCGCACGCCCTGTTCCTTCCGAAAAACCCACCGCCTGCATCGCGCTTGCTGATGGATCGGTGTTCTTTGGGCGCGGCTTTGGCGCCACCGGAACCACGGTCGCAGAGCTGGTGTTCAACACCGCGATGACTGGCTATCAGGAAATCATGACCGATCCGTCGTATGCTGGGCAGATCATCACCTTCACCTTTCCGCACATCGGTAATGTTGGCGTGACGGTCGAAGACGATGAGGCGGCGCAGCCGGTGGCGGCGGGCATGGTGGTCAAATGGGACCCAAGCGAGCCTTCCAACTGGCGCGCGGCAAGTGACCTGATCGACTGGATGCAGCGGCAAGGCCGGGTCGGCGTGGGCGGTATCGACACCCGGCGCCTTACGCGCGCGATTCGCCAGCAGGGCGCACCACACGCGGCACTGGCACATGACCCTGACGGGCAGTTTGACGTGGCAGCGCTGGTTGCCAAGGCCCGCAAATGGAGCGGGCTTGTAGGCCTTGACCTCGCCAAGGAAGTAACCTGCGCACAAAGCTACCGCTGGGATGAAATGCGTTGGGCCTGGCCCGAAGGCTATACTCGCCGCGAGGGGCCGGGGTTGCGGGTGGTTGCCATCGATTACGGCGCCAAGCGCAACATCCTGCGTTGCCTTGCGTCGAGCGGTTGTGAAGTGACCGTGTTGCCCGCCAGCGCCACTGCCGAAGATGTCTTGGCGCTGAACCCCGAGGGTGTGTTCCTTTCAAACGGCCCGGGTGACCCGGCGGCGACAGGGGCTTACGCCGTGCCGATGATTCAAGGCATTCTGGCGGCCGATCTTCCGCTGTTCGGTATCTGCCTTGGCCATCAGATGCTGGCGCTGGCGCTGGGTGCCAAGACCGTCAAGATGAACCACGGCCACCACGGCGCCAACCACCCGGTGAAGGATATGGAGACCGGCAAGGTCGAGATCACCTCGATGAACCACGGGTTTGCGGTGGATAGCGAAACCTTGCCAAAAGGCGTGCTTGAGACACATGTGAGCCTGTTCGACGGCTCAAACTGCGGTATCCGCATGGCCGACCGCCCGGTGTTTTCAGTGCAATACCACCCCGAAGCCAGCCCCGGTCCGCAGGACAGCGTTTATCTGTTCGAACGGTTTGCCGAAGCAATGCGTCTGCGCCGCGCGGTGTGAGCAAAGGTCGCGATGCACCCTCGGCCGTCGCGCTTAACTGATCATTAACTAAGTGTCGATTGAGTGGCAGGGTTGCTTGCAATTCCGGCTGTCCAATGCTCGCCCTTGCCCCGGCCCCGATATCACGCTTCGCTGCTGCGCCGGGCCAGATTGCGCCCGCACGCCGCGCCGCACCCGAGGTTAGCGCGGCACAAGCCAATGTGGCAATGCGGCGCCCCATAGGCCAGCTTTTGTTAGAAATGCGGGCTGTTACACCCGGCAATCTGCTCAAGGCGCTGGCCTTGCGGCAGCGGCAAGAGGTGCGGCTGGGCGATATATTGCTGGCACACGGCTGGGTGCGCGAGGCAGATCTGATGGCCGCGCTTGCAGTGCAATGGAACGCCGCTGTAGTCGATCCGTGCCGCGATCTGCCCGATCCGCGCCTGATCGACCGAGTCGGCGCCGAAGCCTGCCTCGGGGCGGGTATGCTGCCGTGGAGGCGCGTGGCGGGATGCACGGTCATTGCAACCTCGCGCCCCGAAGATTTCGCACGGCTGCGCGACAGCCTGCCCGAAGCGCTGGCGCCTTATGCGATGGTCATTGCCTCGGAAACATCCATGCATGCGGCGCTATTGGCGCGTCGCCAAACTGCGATGATCCGGCGGGCCGAGGCGCGGGTGGCACCCTCCGAAAGTTGTCGCACGATAAACGGGCTGCGCATCCAGCGCGTCGCCTGGGCCGTGCTGGTGGTAGCGGTTGTGGCGCTGTGGCTGGCACCAGTGGCGAGTTTTGCGGTACTGACCTTCTGGGCGGTGTTGACCCTAGCACTTGGTTCGACATTGAAGCTTGCGGCGTTTGGCACCGAACTGGTCGGCGGCGCGCGCGAGCGGCGCCGTGCCGCCCTGCCCCCCCCTGTAGTTGCGCGATTGCCGCTGGTATCGCTGATGGTGCCGTTGTTTCATGAAACCGATATTTCAGGTCGGTTGCTGCGGCGGTTAGCACGGCTAAGTTATCCGCGCGAATTGCTGGATGTGCTGCTGGTGGTCGAAGAGGTGGACACCGAAACCCGCGCAGCGCTTGCAGCCACCCAGTTGCCGCACTGGGCGCGCGTGATTGTGGTGCCGAATGGGCCGATCCGCACCAAACCCCGGGCACTTAACTTCGCGCTCAACTTTTGCCGGGGTAGCATTGTCGGGGTCTATGACGCCGAAGACGCGCCCGACCAAGACCAGATTCACGCCGTGGTGCGCCGCTTTCACGAGCGCGGCCCCGAAGTGGCCTGTTTGCAAGGCGTGCTTGATTATTACAACCCGCGTACGAACTGGTTGGCGCGCTGCTTTACCGCCGAATATGCGGCGTGGTTTCGCGCCATGTTGCCGGGCCTCGCGCGGATGGGGCTGGTGGTGCCGCTGGGTGGCACGACGCTGTTTTTCCGCCGCGCCGCGATCGAGGCGCTCGGCGGGTGGGATGCGCATAACGTTACCGAAGACGCCGACCTTGGCATCCGCCTTGCCCGCCACGGCTATCGCACAGAACTGATCGCCACCGTCACACATGAAGAAGCGAACTGCCGCACCTTGCCTTGGGTGCGGCAACGCTCTCGCTGGCTCAAGGGATATGCGATGACTTGGGGCGTGCATATGCGCAACCCGGTGCTGCTCTGGCGTCAGCTTGGTGCCTGGCGGTTCTTTGGCTTTCAGGTGCTGTTTCTTGGCACGTTGTCGCAGTTTTTGTTTGCGCCGGTGCTCTGGGTTTTGGCGCTGGTGTCGCTGGGTTTTGGCCATCCGTTGCACGGGTTAGTGGGCGATGGCGGTATTGGCGCGATGACCGCGCTGTTCCTGATCGCAGAGGCGATCACGCTCGGCGTTGCTGCATGGGCGGTGCGGGGGCGCGAACACCGCCACCTCTGGCCATGGCTGCCGCTGCTGAACCTCTATTTTCCGCTGGGCGCACTGGCGGCGTGGAAAGCGATTTACGAGGTGGTGACACGCCCCTTTTATTGGGACAAGACCACGCACGGGCTATTCGATCAACCCCAACCGGCGCTGGATAAGCGGCGCGCAATGCAAGGTTAAGGGCACAAAAAGGCGCTGCAGCTAGCCACGCAGCCGCGCGACGCCTGCGGCGTCGAGCTTTAGGCGTGTTTCGAAAGCTTTCGAGATATGCGCGCGCAAGGCGGCCTGTGCGCCATCACTATCGCCCGCGCCTATCGCATCAATGATCGCCTGATGTTCGGCCAATGCGGTTTCGCCGCGCCCTTCAGCCGCAAGCGACGTTGTAGCCAACAGCGCCATAGAGCGGTGCACCAGATCAAGTTGCGCCACCAAATAGCGGTTGTGCGAGGCAAGGTGGATCTGGCGGTGAAATCGCTTGTTGGCGCGCGCCAGCGCCAAAGGGTCGCCCAGATACGCGCGGTCTTCGGCCACCATGTCGTGCAGTACCCGCACCTCTTCGGGCGAGGCATGGCGTGCGGCAAGGCGCGCCGCTAGCCCCTCAAGTTCGGCCCGCACCACATATAGCTCTGCCAACTGGTTATGATCGAGCGATGCGACGATCAGGCTGCGCCCATCACGCGCCAGCATCGACTGCGTTTCCAACCGCTGCAACGCCTCGCGCACCGGCGTGCGTGATACCCCAAGCCGTTCTGCCAGTTCGCTTTCAACCAGCCGGTCGCCCGGTCGATAAACCCCGGCGTCAATTGCCTCGAGGATCAATGTGTAGGCGTCTTTCTGCATTGTTCGCATCCCGTCTGGTAGGCACCGGAGCCTATGCGGGCCACACCCCGCTGACAAGCCGAATGCGGCGCTTGCGGGCGCCTGTTGGCCCCGCTAGGGTTCGTGCCATGTCAGCAGCTGATTTCGCACACGTCACCAATTGGGTCTTTGACCTCGACAACACGCTTTACCCGCCCTCGGCGCGCCTGTTCGAGCAGATCGAAGTGCGTATGACCGATTTTGTGATGGCGTCGCTCGGGGTCGAACGGCCTGAAGCAGATCGTTTGCGCAAGCATTATTGGCGCACCTATGGCACCACGCTTGCTGGGTTGATGCGCGAGCATGGGGTGGACCCCGGCCCCTATCTAATTGAAGTGCACGAGATTTCGTTTGCCACGCTAACCCCTGACCCTGCGCTACGCGCGGGCATTCAAGCACTTCCTGGCAGACGGTTCGTGTTTACAAACGGCTCGTCGCCCTATGCCGAAAGGGTGCTGGAAGCGCGGGGGTTGAACGGGCTTTTCGATGGCGTTTACGGCGTTGAACACGCAGACTTTCACCCAAAACCCGATGCTGCCGCCTACCGCGAGGTGTTTGCCCTAGCCGCACTGGTGCCTGCACAGGCCGCGATGTTCGAGGATGATCCGCGCAACCTTTTGGTGCCGCATGATTTGGGCATGCGTTGTGTGCATGTGGCCGAAGCGCCGGTGGCAGCCCCCCATATCCATCACCACACCGCCGACCTTGCCGGGTTTCTGGCTTCCCTCGCCCACTGAGGCTTGGCCGCGTCGCGCGCGGCGCCTATGTTCGCGCGAGGGGAAAACTATGACAGAACAGTTCGACATCGTGATTTCGGGCGGCGGCATTGCTGGAATGGTAGCGTCAGCGGCCTTTGGCGCAGCAGGTTTTTCGGTTGCCTGCATTGACCCCGCGCCACCGATCACCGCCGAAGCGGCCGCGGGCGCTGACACGCGCTCGACCGCGCTGATGCAGCCCTCGGTGGCACTTTTGCGCGAGATCGGCCTTTGGAAACGGTTAGAGCCCTATGCCGCGCCCTTGCAGATCATGCGGATCATCGAGGCAGAGGGCGGGGAGGTGCGCCTTACGCGCGATTTCAACGCCGCGGACATTTCGTCAGCGCCATTTGGCTGGAACTTGCCGAACTGGCTGATCAGGCGCGAGCTGGTGGCGCATCTGGCGGGGATGGGCGCGGTCAGCTTTCGCCCCGGTCTTGCGACTCAAGGGGTTTTCACCCGTGATGGCGCGGCCGAAGTGACGCTTTCAGACGGCGCGCGCGTATCGGCGCGCCTGCTACTGGCTGCCGATGGGCGCGCCAGCCCCGTGCGACAGGCACTGGGCATCGGCCTTCGCCAGTTTCGCTATGGCCAGAAGGCGCTGGCATTCACGGTTACACATCCTGTGCCGCATGAAAATGTCTCGACCGAAATCCACCGTTCTGGCGGCCCATTCACCTTGGTGCCGCTGCCCGACCGCGACGGGGTGCCCGCCTCTGCCATCGTCTGGATGGAACGCGGGCCCGAGGCCGAGCGGCTTGCGGCGCTGCCGGTGGCGGATTTCGAGGCGGCGCTGGCGGAGCGCTCTTGCGCCATACTCGGGCCGCTGACGTTGACCTCAAAGCGCGCAGTTTGGCCGATGGGCGCGCAAATCGCGCGCCGGTTCGTGGCCGAGCGGGTGGCGCTGATCGCGGAAGCGGCGCATGTGGTGCCGCCTATCGGCGCGCAGGGGCTGAACATGAGCCTTGCCGACATCGCCTGCCTTGTCGAGCTTGCACGGCACGACCCGGCGGGGCTGGGCAATAGCGCGATGCTGGCCGCCTATCAGCGCCGCCGCTGGCCCGAAGTGGCGGCACGGGTGACGGCAATTGACGCGCTCAACCGCGCCTCGATGCTGGGCGGGTGGCCGTTGCGTGACCTCAGAGCAGGTGCTTTGGCAGCGATGCATGCGCTAACGCCGCTGCGCCGCGGGGTAATGCGTGCGGGGCTTGGGGCGCGCTAAGCGAACAGTAGCCCCATGCCCCGAAGCGGGCGCTTTTTCCAACAAAGAAGGGGCGCCCGCTAAGGCGCCCCTATTTTTCGATTTGATGTTTATTAGTTGCGGTCGCGATCGACCATTTTGCCCTTGGCGATCCAAGGCATCATGGCGCGCAGTTTCTCACCGACCTTTTCGATCTGATGTTCGTCGTTGCGCCGCCGCGTCGCCTTGAAGAAGGGCTGACCGACCGTGTTTTCTTGCATGAATTCGCTGACGAACTTGCCGGTCTGGATATCGGTTAGCACCGCCTTCATACGCGCCTTGGTTTCGGCGTAAGGCAGGATGCGCGGACCCGAGACGTATTCGCCGTATTCGGCGGTGTTCGAGATCGAGTAGTTCATGTTGGCGATNNTGGCGATGCCGCCTTCGTAGATCAGATCGACGATCAACTTGACTTCATGGAGGCATTCAAAATAGGCCATTTCAGGCTCGTAGCCCGCCTCGACCAGCGTCTCGAAGCCCATGCGTATCAGCTCGACCAGGCCGCCACAAAGGACCGCTTGCTCGCCAAAAAGGTCGGTTTCGCATTCTTGGCGGAAATTGGTCTCGATGATGCCAGAACGGCCGCCACCAATACCCGAACAATACGAAAGGCCAAGCTCCATCGCCTTGCCAGTCGCGTCCTGATGCACGGCGACAAGGCAGGGCACGCCGCCACCCTTCACAAACTCGCCGCGCACGGTATGGCCTGGGCCTTTGGGCGCCATCATGATGACATCGACGCCGTGCTTGGGTTCGATCAGGCCGAAATGCACGTTCAGACCATGGGCAAAGGCAATCGCGGCACCTTCGCGCAGATTGTCGTGCACGTATTTCTTGTATGTTGCTGCCTGCAACTCGTCAGGCATGGTGAACATGATTAGATCGCACCATGCGGCGGCTTCGGCGATACCCATGACCTTCAGGCCTTCGCCCTGCGCCTTTTTGGCCGAAGCCGACCCTTCGCGCAGCGCTACAACGACATTTTTCGCACCCGAATCGCGCAGGTTCAACGCATGCGCGTGGCCTTGGCTACCGTAGCCGAGGATGGCCACCTTTTTGTCTTTGATCAGATTGATGTCGCAGTCACGGTCATAATACACGCGCATGAAAGCCTCCTTGGGCATAGTTGAGGCACAAACCATACGCTGCCACAGCAAAGTATCAGCGCATTTTTTGACTTTTCTAGCAAGTTCGGGCAACTATCATTCGTCGAATATGACATTGCTGGATTTTTCATGCAGATCAATGACACAGACCGCCGGATCCTGCGCCAGCTTCTGGCCGACCCAGAGGCGCCCACAGCAGAACTTGCCGCACGCGCGGGGGTAACTGCGGCAACCTGCTGGCGGCGGCTGGAAAAGCTGCGTGCCGGCGGCGTGCTGAAGGGCGAGCAGGCGGTGATCGATTGGCGCAAACTGGGTTGGGAAGTCGAGGTCAGCCTGCGCTTTACCTTGGATAAAACCAACCCTAGAGCATTTGACGAGTTCTTGGCTGCCGCACGTGAAGTGCCAGAAGTTTTGGAAATTCAAACATTTCTGGGCCAAACTGATGTGCGGCTGAATATTATTGCGCGCGATATGTTGCACTATCACGATATTTACCGCAGCCGCATCCTGACCTTGCCGCATATCGCCGACACCGAGGCCTTGATGCTGATTTCGACAATCAAGGACCATTCCGGGGTGCCGCTGTGATCGACCTTGACGATACCGACCGTGCGATTCTGCGCGCCCTGGCACAAGACGCGGCGCAGGGTGCGGGCGCAATCGGGCGCGGGCTGGGGCTAAGCCAGCCCGCAGCCTGGCGGCGAATCAGGCGGTTGGAGGAAGCGGGCGTCTTGCGCGGGCGTCGTCTGGTGCTTGACACAGCCGCGCTCGGCTTTGGCGTAACCGTGTTTCTCGGCATTAAACTTGCCGCTAAGGGGCGCGCTTCATTGGAAGATTTCGAGCGTGCAGCGACCGCTATTCCCGAAGTGCAAACGGTGCAGCATGTGCTGGGAATGTTTGATTATCGCTTGCGCATAATCGCCCGCGACATCGTCGATTTTGAACGAGTGCTGCGGCGGCGGATCATGACGCTGCCAGGAATCGGGCAGATCGAGGCCAATGTGCTTTTGTCAGAAGAGCGGCGCCCGGGGCCGCTGGGTTAGGGATCAAGACGGCCGAACCAATCGATGTCATCCAGTGTTACCCAACCGGACAGAATCACCCCGGCAATTGCGACCCAAAGCAACGTGGCGATTAGTGTAGTCAGCTTGGCCTTGCGCCCGACACTGCTTGTAGAAGGTGCCGATTCAGGGGTGCCGGGCACCACGTCACCCGACTCGCCCTGCGTCTTGATGCGAAGTGGCAACACCACAAAAAGCACCAGAAACCAGATCATGGCATAAAGCACAACAGCAGCGGTGGCGTTCATCAGACTTGCTCCAATTCCACGAGACAGCCGTTGAAGTCTTTGGGGTGCAAGAACAAAACTGGTTTCCCATGAGCGCCGATCTTGGGCTCGCCAGAGCCAAGAACGCGCGCGCCCGCAGCCTTTAGCCGGTCGCGCGCAGCAAGGATATCATCGACTTCGTAGCAGATATGGTGGATGCCGCCAGCTGGGTTTTTTTCCAGAAACCCGGCAATCGGTGAGGCGTCGCCCAAGGGGTAAAGCAGTTCGATCTTGGTGTTGGGAAGCTCGATAAACACAACCGTCACGCCATGGGCTGGTTCGTCCTGTGGTGCGCCAACATGGGCACCGAGCGTATCGCGGTATTGCGCAACGGCCGCAGCGAGGTCTGGCACCGCGATTGCCACATGGTTCAGCCTGCCGATCATCCCGCTCTCCCTTTGCACTGGTTTCTTTTAGCCCGCGTCGGACGGGTGGGCAACGTTTACCGTTGGTTAGCCATTCATGCGCTTTGATCGACAACAGCGATTCCGGAGGCCCAAGATGGTTGACGAGATTTCCGTTTTTCTTTCTGGCCGCAGAGCCTGCGCAGAGCGCCCGCTATCGGGGCTGACCGTGCTGGTGGTCGAGGACAGCCGCTTTGCCAGCGAAGCGATGCGGCTTTTGTGTTTGCGCTCGGGCGCGCGAATCCGACGGGCTGATTGCCTGCGTTCGGCGCATCGCCATCTGCAAACCTATCGCCCCGTTGTCGTCATCGTCGATCTTGGCCTTCCAGACGGGTCTGGGGCAAGGTTGATTGCCGATCTGGCGGCCGAGCCTGCGCGCCGGACCGTGGTGCTCGGCATCTCGGGCGATGCGGCAAGAGAGGCGGAGGCGCGCGCAGCAGGCGCGGATGGTTTTCTGACCAAGCCAGTTGAAAGCCTTGCGGCATTTCAGGACCTGATCTTGGCAGCGCTTCCACCCGCCCTGCGACCAGCGGGCCTGCACGCAGTCGCTGATGCGATCGTGTCGCCCGACCCGTTGGCGCTGCGCGACGATCTTGCCCATGCCGCAGCCGTGCTGGCAGATGCGCCCGACGCCGAGGCGATCGCCTATATCACGCATTTTCTGGGTGGAGTCGCGCGCAGCGCACGTGATCCCGCACTTGAAGTTGCAGCAGCGGCGCTGGCGCAGGCTGATCAGGCAGGCAGCCCGACGGGGGCGCGCCTAGCCGATGTGGCCGGGGTGCTGCGCGCGCGCCTTAGTGCTTGCGCCACGATCTGAGCGATGCAGAACGTCAGTGCCTTAGCCAAGCAACGGGTCGTGACTGGCAAGAATTGGCTTGGTCAGCGCGCCAAGCTGTTGCTTTTGTTGGCCCTCGGCGCTGAAGTTTTGGGGCGCGAGCCAGCTGTCATAGGCAGCGCTCAGCGCAGGCCACTCGCCATCAATCGCGGCAAACCATGCGGTGTCGCGGTTGCGCCCTTTGTAGATCGTGGCTTGCCTGAAAACGCCCTCGAAACTCAGCCCCAACCGCGCCGCAGCGCGCCGCGACGGCATGTTCAGCGCGTCGCACTTCCATTCAAACCGCCGATAGCCTGCCGCAAATGCCCAACCGATTGGCAGCATCATCGCTTCACTTGCCGCGCGGCGGCGTTGCAGGCGCCGGGAAAAGTTGATGTGCCCCAATTCGATACTGCCCGCCTCTGGTGCGATGCGCAGAAACGAAAGCATACCGCCGATCAGCCCGGTATCGAGATCGCGCACCGCAAAAAATATAGGATCGCTGCCAGCAGCCATGCCGTGCAGCCACCTGGTGAAATCGGCTTCATTGGCAAAGGGGCCGTAAGGCAGATAATCCCATACTGCGTCATCTTCACTATAGGCCGCGAAAAGTTGCTGCGCGTGGGCCGCTGGGTCAAGCGGTTCCAACTGCGCGTAGCGGCCCGAAAGTGGCGCGCGCGCAGGCCGCACTGGTACCTTCCAATTAGGCAGGGCATCCCCGAAACGCTTTTGCGCCACCATCGCACTTCCCCCGTTTTGCGCGACCCTAGCGCAGCGGTTGTGCCCGCGCAAATGCCCTGCAATGGGCGCGCCGGTTTCGCAATGCTGCCGCAATTGGAACCAATTCTGGCGATGTCGGAACCCTACGAAGGAAACCTAACATGTCCAAGAACCTTCGCCGCATCATCGAAAATGAGCGCCTGACCCGCGCCACGCACTGGACCGTATTCAGCCTCGGTGCGCTGACGCTGACGTTTTCGGTGCTCGCCACCGCTGTAAAAGCCTTCGGCGGCTAAGCCCCTGCCCCACCGGGGCTGGTGCTTAGTCCTTTGGCAGGCTGCGCAGTCGCAATTCGCGTAGCTGTTCATTGGTCGGTTCAGACGGCGCACCCATCATCAGATCTTCCGCACGTTGGTTCATCGGGAACATGATAACCTCGCGGATGTTCATCTCGTCCGCAAGCAGCATCACGATACGGTCGATACCCGCAGCACAACCGCCGTGCGGCGGTGCGCCGTAGTGGAATGCCTTGACCATGCCGCCAAATCGCTTTTCGACCTCCGAGGCTGGGTAGCCCGCAATCTCGAATGCCTTGAACATGATCTCTGGCTTGTGGTTGCGGATCGCGCCGGAAACCAGTTCGTAGCCGTTGCAGGCCAAATCGTACTGAAAGCCACGCACATCCAGCGGGTCGCCCGACAACGCCTCAAGCCCGCCTTGCGGCATGGAAAACGGGTTGTGCTCAAAGTCGTATTTGCCGGTTTCCGGGTCTTGCTGATAAAGTGGAAAATCGACAATCCAAGCAAAGCGAAAGCTGTTTTCGTCCGTCAGCCCCAGCTCGCGGCCTATCTCGGTGCGCGCCTTGCCCGCAACTGTTTGGAAAACCGACGGCTTTCCGCCAAGGAAAAAGGCGGCGTCGCCCTCGCCCAAGGCAAGCTGGGTCCGGATCGCCTCGGTCCGCTCGGGGCCAAGCGCCTTGGCAATGGGGCCTGCAGCTTCGGTGCCAGACCCATCCTCGGCCTTGCGCCAAAAAATATAGCCCATGCCCGGCAAGCCCTGGCCTTGGGCAAACGCGTTCATGCGGTCGCAAAACTTGCGGCTGCCACCTTTCGGCGCCGGGATCGCGCGCACTTCAGTGCCAGCATTTTCCAACAACTTGGCAAAAATGCCAAAGCCCGAGTCGCGGAAATGCGCGCTCACATCCTGCATCTTGATCGGGTTACGCAGATCGGGCTTGTCGGTGCCATACCAGAGAGCCGCGTCTTTGTAAGAGATTTGCGGCCAGTCGGCGTGCACTTTTCGCCCACCGCCGAACTCTTCGAAAATGCCCTGAATGACCGGCTGCACGGCCGCAAACACGTCATCTTGCGTCACAAAGCTCATTTCGAGGTCAAGCTGGTAAAAATCGGTCGGGCTGCGGTCAGCGCGCGGGTCTTCATCGCGAAAACAGGGCGCAATCTGGAAATAGCGGTCAAAGCCTGCGACCATGATCAACTGCTTGAACTGCTGCGGCGCCTGCGGCAACGCGTAGAACTTGCCGGGGTGCAGCCGCGAGGGTACCAGAAAATCGCGCGCGCCCTCGGGGCTCGAGGCCGTGATGATTGGCGTTTGGTATTCGGTAAAGCCCTGCGACCACATACGGTTACGCAAAGAGCGCACAACGTTCGAACGCAACAACATGCGGTTGTGCAATCCCTCGCGCCGCAAATCGAGAAAGCGGTAGGTCAGCCGCGTTTCCTCGGGGTATTCCTGATCGCCAAACACCTGCAGCGGCAGCTCATCAGCGGCACCCAGCACCTCGATTTCGCGCACATAAACTTCAATTTCGCCGGTCGGGATCTTGGTGTTCACCAGCGACGCATCGCGCAGCTTCACACCACCGTCGATACGGATCACCCATTCCGCGCGTGTGGCCTCAAGCGCTTTGAACGCATCCGAGTCGCCATCGCAGATTAGCTGCGTGATGCCGTAATGGTCGCGCAGGTCAATGAACAGCACACCGCCGTGATCGCGCACCCGGTGCACCCACCCCGCAAGGCGCACATCTTGACCGGCGTGCGTTGCATTGAGATCGCCACAGGTATGGCTGCGATAAGCGTGCATGGGCGTCCCCTTTCAGAGGCGTTGGTTACGCGCCGATACACCGCGCCGGCGCGGCGAAGTCAAGCATTGGCGCTGCTATGGGCGATTGAATCGACTCGCGCAGCGGCGCGACGTGACCTTCGGGCCTTGCACCCATGCTACACACGTCTATAACGCGGACAATTTGCGCCGCCGAAGGGGATATCCATGCCGAAGAGAACCGATATCAAGTCCATTCTCATCATCGGTGCCGGGCCTATCGTCATCGGGCAGGCATGCGAGTTTGACTATTCCGGCGCACAGGCCTGCAAGGCGCTGCGCGAAGAAGGATACCGGGTCATTCTGGTAAACTCGAACCCCGCCACGATCATGACCGACCCGGAAATGGCCGATGCCACCTACATCGAGCCGATTACCCCCGAAGTGGTCGCCCGGATCATCGAAAAGGAACGCCCCGACGCGCTCTTGCCAACGATGGGCGGGCAGACTGGCCTGAACACCTCGCTGGCGCTGGCTGATATGGGTGTGCTTGAAAAGTTTGGCGTCGAATTGATCGGCGCAAACCGGCAAGCTATTGAGATGGCAGAAGATCGCAAGCTGTTTCGCGAAGCGATGCTGCGGATCGGCCTGGAAAACCCGCGCGCCACCATTATCGCCGCGCCAAAGCTGGCGAACGGGAAATACGATATCAACGCCGGTGTCACCGAGGCCCTTGCGGCAATCGACTTTGTCGGCTTGCCCGCGATCATCCGCCCAGCCTTTACGCTTGGCGGCACCGGCGGTGGCGTGGCCTACAACCGCGACGATTACGAACGCATCTGCCGCTCGGGGCTTGATGCTTCGCCTGCCGCGCAGATTCTGATCGATGAGTCGCTTCTGGGCTGGAAAGAGTTCGAGATGGAGGTGGTGCGTGATAAGGCCGACAACGCCATCATCATCTGTGCGATCGAAAACGTCGATCCGATGGGCGTGCACACTGGCGACAGCATCACCGTTGCCCCTGCGCTGACCTTGACCGACAAAGAATACCAGATCATGCGCAATGGCTCGATTGCCGTGCTGCGCGAGATCGGTGTCGAAACCGGCGGATCGAACGTTCAATGGGCAATCAACCCCGTGGACGGGCGGATGGTCGTGATCGAGATGAACCCGCGGGTATCGCGCTCTTCGGCGCTGGCCTCCAAGGCGACAGGCTTTCCTATTGCGAAGATCGCGGCAAAACTCGCCGTCGGCTATACGCTGGACGAGCTCGACAACGACATCACCAAGGTCACGCCCGCCTCGTTCGAGCCAACTATCGATTATGTCGTGACCAAGATCCCGAGGTTTGCCTTTGAAAAATTTCCCGGCGCCAAGGCAGAGCTGACTACCGCGATGAAATCGGTGGGCGAGGCGATGGCGATTGGGCGCAGTTTCCACGAGTCTGTGCAAAAGGCGCTGGCTTCAATGGAAACCGGGCTGACCGGTTTTGACGAAATCGAGATCGAAGGCGCGCCCGAGAAATCGGCGGTCATCCGAGCGATTGCCGCGCAAACGCCAGACCGCCTGCGGCTCATCGCACAGGCCATGCGGCACGGACTGACAGATGCAGAAATCCAACTATCTACCGCCTATGACCCCTGGTTTTTGGCCCGAATAAGAGAAATTATCGAACAAGAGGCGGATATTCGCGCCACCGGTCTGCCGCTTACCGCCGAGGGGCTGCGCAAGCTCAAGATGATGGGCTTTACCGATGCCCGACTGGCCACATTGACGGGGCGTGATGAGGCACAAGTGCGCCGTGCGCGGCACAACCTTGGGGTGCAAGCGGTATTCAAACGGATCGACACATGCGCCGCAGAGTTCGAGGCACAGACACCCTATATGTATTCAACCTACGAAGCGCCCGCGATGGGCGAGGTTGAATGTGAAGCGCGTCCGTCGGGCGCAAAAAAGGTCGTGATCCTTGGCGGCGGACCAAACCGGATCGGTCAAGGTATCGAGTTCGACTACTGCTGCTGCCACGCCTGTTTTGCGCTGACCAAGACAGGGTACGAGACGATCATGATCAACTGCAACCCTGAGACGGTTTCGACCGATTATGACACCTCGGATCGCCTCTATTTCGAACCGTTGACCTTTGAACATGTTTTGGAAGTGCTGCGTGTTGAGCAAGAAAACGGCACATTGCACGGGGTGATCGTGCAGTTTGGTGGGCAGACCCCGCTAAAACTTGCCCGGGCGCTGGAAGCTGAGGGTATTCCGATTCTTGGTACCTCGCCCGACGCGATCGACCTTGCCGAGGATCGGCGGCGGTTCCAGAAGCTGTTGAACGACCTCGGGCTACTCCAGCCGGTCAACGGACTTGCCAGCACGCGCGATGAAGCTTTTGATATTGCAGGGCGTATTGGGTATCCGCTGGTGATCCGGCCATCATATGTGCTGGGTGGTCGCGCGATGGAGATCGTGCGCGATGACGCGCAGCTTGAACGCTACATCCGCGAGGCGGTGCGGGTTTCGGGCGACAGCCCGGTGCTGCTTGACAGCTACCTTTCAAACGCGATCGAGGTCGATGTCGATGCGCTGTGTGATGGCCATTCGGTGCATGTCGCGGGCATCATGCAGCATATCGAAGAGGCGGGTGTGCATTCGGGTGACAGCGCCTGTTCGTTGCCGCCGCATACGCTTTCGCCTGAAACCGTCGCAGATCTGAAACGTCAGACCGAAGCGTTGGCGCTGGGGCTGAATGTCGTCGGCCTGATGAACGTGCAATTCGCGATCAAAGACGGCGTGATCTATGTGCTTGAGGTCAACCCGCGTGCCAGCCGCACTGTGCCGTTTGTGGCCAAGGCAACCGACAGCGCCATTGCCTCGATCGCGGCGCGGCTTATGGCGGGAGAACGGTTGGAGAATTTTCCGCACCGTGCCGCCTACCCTGCCGGCGTCGGGCCGGATTCGACCCTGCCGCTGGCCGATCTGATGACGCTCGCCGACCCCAATACGCCTTGGTATTCTGTAAAAGAGGCGGTTCTGCCTTTTGCGCGATTCCCCGGTGTTGACACGCTTCTTGGCCCTGAGATGCGCTCGACCGGCGAGGTTATGGGCTGGGATCGCAACTTTGCACGTGCGTTTTTGAAGGCGCAGATGGGTGCGGGCACGATCCTGCCAGATAGCGGGCGAGTTTTCCTTTCGGTCAAGGAAATGGACAAGACGGAAGATTTGGCGGAATCAGCAAGAACACTGATTTCCATGGGTTTTTCTATTATCGCGACGCGCGGCACCGCAGCGTTTCTGGAAACCAGTGGCGTGGCTGCCGAAGTGGTGAACAAGGTTTATGAGGGCCGCCCGAACATCGTGGACAGACTGAAAAATGGCGATATTCAGCTGGTGATGAACACCACTGACGGCACTCAGGCGGTTTCCGACAGCCGCGAAATCCGCGCCGTGGCGCTTTACGATCGCATTCCCTATTTCACTACGGCCGCGGCGAGCATTGCCGCCGTTGCGGCCATGCTATCGCGCAGCGAAGGCGAGATTCAGGTGCGCCCGCTGCAGGCTTGAGGCGAAACTTAGAAGGTTAGCCTAAGATAGTTTAGCATTAAACTATCTTAGGCGCGTTGCAGCTCGGCGCTTTCAACCCCAGTCTTCGACAAACTCGCGCCACTCGCCTTTGCTCATGCCGCTTTCCGCCTGCGTCACGACCTCGCCACGCAAACGCCGTTGCAAGACCGTGCGCGCCCGCGCCGATAGCTGCACGCCGCCCAGCCGATAATCTTCAAACGCGCCATAGGCCAGCGGCACCCAGTCACGGGTAATCTCGCCCATCTTTTCGGCATAGACGCGAATCTCGTACTGCGCGTGCATGTCGGCGCGCAGCCGCAGAAAGTGAAAGAGGTTGTGCAGGTCGGTTTTCCAATACCATTGAGTATAGGTGTTCATCGGCAGGTTCATGCGGGCAAGCTCTCGCGCTAGGCCCTTTTGCCCGTCTTGGCTCAGCATATCTTCGTAATGGTCAAAGTTGCGCATCGCGTCGTCGCGCAGAATGTCGAGCACGCGCTGCGCCTCTTCGCCTTCAAGCAACTCGCCCCTGCCCTGATTATTGACGCTTGATTGCGCGGCCAGCGCATCGGGTGCGGGAATGTAGAATTCGCGGTCGAGAATGGAATAGCGGGCCGAGTATTCGTTGACGTTTGCGGTGCGGTGGCGGATCCACTGGCGCGCCACAAACACCGGCAGTTTGACATGAAACTTGACCTCGCACATCTCGAACGGGGTCGAGTGCCAGTGCCGCATCAGATAGCGGATCAGCCCCTTGTCATCGCTGACCGCCTTGGTGCCGCGCCCGTAAGAAACGCGCGCCGCCTGACAGATCGCGGCATCATCGCCCATATAGTCGATCACCCGCAAAAGCCCGTGGTCGAGGATCGGATGCGCCAGATAAAGCTGCGCTTCCATACCGGGCGAAACCGCGCGCAGCGTGGGGCGCGGTGTGGCGCGGGCCTCGGCAATCTCGGCAGCCTGTTCAGGGGTCAGCGGCATGGCACACTCCGAAGCAAAAGATTCGCGGACACTCTAGCGGGGTTCTGCGGCCCCGGAAACCGCGATGAGCGTTGCACGCAGGACTCACAGGCGCGGCATTCTGTGCATGGGAATTGACGGATTCCAATAATTTCGGCACATTGCGCCGTGTTTTTCATGTTGGGAGTGCACTATGTCGAGAGTCTGGTTGCCTTTGATGGCGGCGTTGGCAATTGCCGCGTGCAGTACCGACGAAACCGATGGCGGCACCGGCGGCGGCGGCGGTGCAACCGGCACCAGCCCCGAGACCCCTACCGAGTTGAAGGTGAACGTCAACGAGATCATCTTCAACGGTACTACGTTGCAGGTGAACATTGATTCTCTGGATTCAACGCCGCAACTGGTAAACTATGAACGCATGCCATCACTCGATACGGGCGGCTATATCGCCTTCAAGATTCAGGAGGACGCGCTCGACCGGCTTTTCATCGCGTTGGCGAAGGAAAGCGACGACGGCGCGGTGCGAGCGGTGACGGCGGCTGACGGCGGGCAGTTCAACCGATATTTCGCCGGGGGTGTCTACGAACGCACCGGGGATTTTCTGCGCCCGACGATCGGAACGGGCCCAGGTGCCGGGCAGGTCTCTTACGCAGGGAGCTACGCGGCAGTCACTAATGTTAACGTTGCGCGGGGCGGCGCAACCGACGTCGCAATTGCGACTACTGAAACGGGCGTGCTCGTTCCGGGGCAACCCAGCCGGGTTTCGGGCGACATCTTCTTCAACGTTAACTTCCTCGACGAGTCTATCAATGGCGCGATCTACAATCGTGTGCTGATCGACCAGAGCCTGTCATTGGCAAATATCGTTCTGGTAAGGGCAGACATTGCCGCTGACGGCACCTTTCTTGGCGGTGCCGAGTATGATGATGCCGCCAACACTGTGGTCGGCGTCTATGGCGGTATCTTTGGCGGCGTCAGCGCCAACTCGGTGGCTGGTCTTGTGAACCTTAACGAGTTCAATGACGCATGGGAGAATGAACGAGAGCACGGTGTGTTTGTGCTGACTCAGTGCGGGACCAACAACACCTTGCCGATTTGCGATGCTGTCGCTCCGTTCCCATGAGTGCGGGGTGACTGGCAGATATTTCGCGACGGTTCTGGCGGCGGTTCTGTTGGCATTGGCACCCGCGCGGGCAGCAACTCTCAATTCTGGCACCGCCCAAGAAGCCGCACTGCAAGCGGCCAGTGAAGGCCGCAACGCTGACGCGCTGGCGCTGGCGCGCGCGATACTTGACGTCAGCCCGAACGACCCATTTGCCCATTACGTGATCGGCACGGTCATGCTGTGGCAGGGCGATTTGGCCGCGGCAGCGCGTGCCGGAAAAAGCGCCTATCACGCGGCAGCCAGCAAGTTACAAAAGCACGAATCCGCCCGCCTCGTTGCCACTGCGGCCTTCGCCGCGGACGAGTCGTTAAGTGCGCGCTACTGGTTGCGCCAAGCCGCCGCAAGCGCCCCAGACACCACGCGTAAAAGGGCGGCGCTGCAGGCGCTGGCTGCGCTGCGCGCGGCCACGCCTTGGGGCACGCAACTACGATTCTCGCTGCAACCATCAAGCAACGTCAACGCGGGCGCCAGTTCGCGGCTGAACGTCATCGACGGCATCCCGATTGTTGGCGTGCTAAGCGACGATGCGCTGGCGCTGCCGGGGGTGGTCGGCACACTTGACGCGCGGCTGAGCTATCGGCTGCGCGCCAGCGAAACCAGCCGCACCGAGGTTTCGGCTTTGCTCTTTTTGCGCGCGGTAAACCTGACGGGCAGCCCCACAACCAGCACCTGGAGCGCGGCCGAAGGATGGGTGGAAACCGAGATCAGCAATGCGACCTACAGCAGCGCCGCATTCGAGCTTGGGCTTGGCCAAACGCTGGCCGCAACGGCACAGCGCGGCAGCATCGGCCTTGACGCGGCGGTCGGGCGAGCCTGGTCTGGCGGCGATTTTTCCTATGATTATCTGCGCCTTGGCGCCAGTATCACACCACAGGGCGCGGGCGCCTTTTACGCTGTCGCGCTGGAATCGCGTGCTGCCGAGACCTCGCAGCTCGACGCAACGATTACCAGCCTAACCGGAGGTTGGCGGACAGTACGCGCCAATGGCGACCGCATCACGCTTAGGCTCGGGCTGCGCAACGTCGATACCCCGCGCGCCAATTCGCGCGGCGCAACCGCCTCGGTGCAATTGAGCTATGTGCCAGCAAAACCGCTTGGCTCTGTTGTATGGCAAGCAAGCGTCGGTCTCTCTCATTCTGACTATCCTGATTACACGATGGGTCTGTTCGCGGTGCCCGGCGGGCGCCAGGAGCAATTGGGCTATGCCGAAGTCGACCTCTGGCTGCCGCAGACCAACTTTGCGGGCTTTGCGCCGCAACTGAAGCTGCGCGCGCTGGAAACCCGCTCTAATGTATCAAGCTTCGAGCGCCACGAGCTATCGATCGGCTTCGGTTTCCGGTCCGAATTCTAACCCATTCCGGCCAATGGCGATTTGCGCTAACCTCGCGCAGCAACAGGAGGAACCTCATGGCATTACGATATCTTCACACTATGGTTCGCGTTCGCGATCTGGAGGCTTCGATTGCCTTCTACACGCTTCTGGGTCTGCGCGAAAAACGGCGCATCGATAACAAGGAAGGACGCTTTTCGCTGATATTCCTAGCCCCCCCCGGTCAGGAAGAATGCCCCATCGAGTTGACCTATAACTGGGATGGCGACCCCGGCTTGCCTTCTGACAGCCGGCATTTCGGGCACCTTGCCTATGGTGTCGATGATATCTACGCCACCTGTGCGAACCTTCAGGCGCATGGCGTCATCATCAACCGCCCACCGCGCGACGGTCACATGGCCTTTGTGCGCAGCCCCGACAATATCTCGATCGAGCTTTTGCAAAATGGTCCAGCGCTGAAACCCGCCGAGCCATGGCTGAGCATGGGCAATACCGGGCACTGGTGAACAGGTTGCCTGCGCCTAGTAAATATAGCGTATCTGATCGGTCCAATACCGTTCCATCCGCCGCAACGACATGTTCAAGGTGTCCAGCGCGTCGGCGCCAAGCACGCCGCGCGCCTCTAGCCCTTCGGCATGGCGGGTGAACAGCGCCGCCAGCGTGTTGCGCATGGCGCTACCTTTCTGCGTCAAGCGCACCCGCACCGAGCGGCGGTCGATTTCGCAGCGTTGGTGGTGCATATGCCCGGTCTCGACCAACTTCTTGAGGTTGTAGCTCACGTTCGAGCCTTGGTAGTAGCCGCGCGTTTTCAACTCGCCCGCCGTCACCTCGTTTTCACCGATGTTGAACAGCAAAAGCGCCTGCACGGCATTGATATCGAGTATGCCAAGCCTTTCGAACTCGTCCTTGATCACATCCAGCAACAACCGGTGGAGCCTTTCCACCATCGCCAGACTGTCAAGATAGCCTGATAAAAATCCCGAACGCTGGGCATCCATCACTGCGGTTTGCATTGTCATCAATCACTCCGTCTTTCGCTGCCCAAGGGCGAAAGTGCGGCAAAACCCCAAAAGTTCGGTTAAGCCGCGCGAAAACGGATAAAATGCGACGGGTTCAGCGCGCCTCTATACGCGCCAGCGAAAATGCGCGGATTTCGTCGATCATCGCGGTGTAGCGCGGCGGGGTCGCGGTGGCGGTGGTGATCCAAGGATAGATGTCTTGGTCATTCTCGGCCAGAAGCGCGTCGAACAGATCAAGCGTGGCCGCATCGAGCGCCGCAAGGCGCGATTCAGCCCAAGGCCCGAAGATCAGGTCCATCTCTTTGATGCCACGTCGCCAGCTGCGCATCGTCATACGCTTCAGGCGCGCCTCATGCGCTTCGCTCATCGCTTTTTCCTTCCGTTCCGGTCAGTGCCGCCTCGAGCCGATTCAGCCGCGCGTCGAGATCGGCGACACAATGGCGGATTTCGCGTAGGGACTGCAACAGCGGGCTGTCAGCCACAGCACTATTCGGCTTGCCCGATTGCGGCCCGGTCAATCCGTCGCCCTGCCCCGTCAGCAGCCACATCAGCGATACGTTCAGCATACCGGCCAGCATCTGCAAGCGGTTCGAGCGTGGCTCGGAGCGGTCATCCTCCCAAGCCTGCACCGTGCTGAGCTTGACGCCCAGACGCGAGGCGAGCGCTTTTTGCGTAAGCCCCGCAGTATCGCGCGCTGCAGCCAATCTGTCTCCCATGGTCGCAACATCTGCGCTGAACCATTCTTCCGGGCTTTCCGCATCCATCGGTTTTCCTTTCCTGCTTGATCGGCATCGCCACCGCGCCTAAGACATGGCTCCGGCAGATACGAAACCGGAGCTCCCCGAAATGGCCTTCTTGTCCGACACGCTGGCGCGTGTGAAACCCTCGCCGACGATTGCCGTTACCAACAAGGCCCGCGAATTGGCGGCGGCGGGCCGCGATATCATCGGGCTTGGCGCTGGAGAGCCGGATTTCGACACACCCGAGAACATCAAGATAGCCGCTAAGCGTGCAATCGACGAGGGCCGCACAAAATACACCGCCGTTGACGGTATTCCCGAGCTTAAAGCAGCAATAGTCGCGAAATTCAAGCGCGAGAACGGGCTGAGCTATACCCCCGCACAGGTGACAGTGGGCTCAGGTGGCAAGCAAGTGCTTTACAACGCGCTGGTGGCGACGCTGAACCCCGGCGACGAGGTAATCATTCCCGCGCCCTACTGGGTCAGTTACCCCGACATGGTGTTGCTGGCAGGCGGAACCCCGGTTTTTGTCGAAGGCCCGATGCAGACCGGCTACAAGATCACTGCCGAACAGCTTGAGGCCGCGATCACACCACGCACCAAATGGCTGATCTTCAACTCACCTTCGAACCCCACCGGTGCGGGCTATTCGGCGGCAGAGTTGAAGCGGCTGACCGATGTGCTGATGCGCCACCCCCATGTTTGGGTGATGTCCGACGACATGTATGAGCACCTCGCTTTTGGCGATTTCAAGTTTGCGACACCTGCGCAGGTAGAGCCGGGGCTTTATGAGCGCACGCTCACCTGTAACGGGGTTTCCAAAGCCTATGCGATGACCGGTTGGCGGATCGGTTATGCGGCAGGGCCAGAGGCGCTAATCAAGGCAATCGCCAAAGTGCAGTCGCAATCCACCTCGAACCCCTGCTCGATCAGCCAATATGCGGCGCTCGAGGCGTTGAACGGGCCGCAAGATTACATCGCCACCTCCCGCGCAGCGTTCGAGCGGCGTCGCGATCTGGTGGTGACTGCGCTGAACACCTGCCCCGGTATCGTCTGCCCGGTGCCAGAGGGGGCGTTCTACGTCTATCCCTCGGTTGCGGGCTGTATCGGCAAAACCTCGGCGGAAGGCGCGCACATCGTCGATGATGAGGCCTTTGCTGCGGCCCTGTTGGAAGAGACAGGCGTGGCAGTGGTTTTTGGTGCAGCCTTCGGGCTTTCGCCAAACTTTCGCATCAGTTACGCTACTTCTGACACGGCCTTGATCGAGGCATGCGCGCGCATAAAGCGGTTTTGCGAAGGCTTGCGCTGATAAAAGACCCGCACGGGGGGCAGGAGGACGGATGCCGGGCGATTTGCCAGACTATTACTTTCGCATCCGCGAAAATGGCGCTGCGGTGTTTCGGGTCGATACCGAAAACCGCCAGCGTCGCATCGAGCTAGAGCAGATCGCGATGGTCAACACCCGCAATGGCGAGATCAAGCCACATGGCGAGCGCGTGCTTGACGATGCCGATATGGCGGCGATCCACGAATGGCTGGCGGCCCGGTTGGAGCTGCTGGCGGCGCGTGACATCGACGACATCCTGCGCGCCGTGGACAACATGAACCTGACCACGCATTGGGCGCAGACCAAGGCGAGCGAGGAACAGCTCGATCAGGTAACCGATGCGCTGTTGCTTGCCATGCACGATTTGCGCATGGTTCTGGTGCGCAAAAAGGCCGAGCGGCTGCAGAACGCTACCCCCGAAAAGGCGTGACGGTTGCCGTCAGCGCGCGCTGATTGGCCCGATCCGCTCACGCCAGAAACGCACCATCAATAGCGTCGCAGCGGCGGCCAGCCCCACCACAAGCCCGAACCAAAGCCCGACGCCACCCAAACCCAGCGGAAAGGCCAGCAGATAGCTGGCCGGAATCCCGATTACCCAATAGCTGACCGAGGCAAGCCACATTGGCACGCGTGTATCCTGCACGCCGCGCAGCAGGCCCAGCGCCATCACCTGCATCGCGTCAAACATCTGAAACAGCGCCGCCACCATCAGCAACTGGGCGCCAAAGGCAATAATCCCGGCGGCACCGGGGTTGGCCCGATCCAGAAACAGCGCCACCAGCGTTTCAGGAATCGCCAAAAACACCACGACCGCCGCCACTGCAAAGGCCAGCGACATCGCCGTGGCGGTAGCCGCCGCATCGCGCAGGGCGCGCGCATCGCGCGCGCCGTCCGCGCGCCCCACCCGCACCGTCGCCGCATTCGATAGGCCCAGATGCACCATGAAGGTCAGCGCCGCAAGTTCGAGTGCGATGCCATGTGCTGCCAGCGCCTCAGCGCCAAGCCAGCCCATCATCAGGGCCGATGCCTGAAACAGCCCACCTTCGGCAAGCCCTGTTAAACCGATCGGTAGGCCAAGGCGAAACACTTGCGCCATCGCCTGCAGGTCGGGGCGCCAAAAACGGTGAAAAAGCTCGAACTGACGCAACTCTCGAAGCCCGCCCGCAAAGGCCGCCAGCAGCACCGCACCAATGATTTGCACGCTTAGCGTGGCAATCGCGGCGCCCCGCACACCCAGCTCTGGCGCGCCCCAGTTGCCAAAGATCAGCGCCCAGTTCAACGCCACGTTCACCGGCACGCTAATCAGCGTCACCCAAAGCACGATCTGCGTGCGCTCGAACGCGGCAAGGTAGCTTTTCAGCACCATGATCAAAAGCGCGGGCACCATGCCAAAGCCCGCGATACGCAAGTATTCCTGCGCCATCGCCGCCACCTCAGGCTTTTGCCCTGCAAGCAGCAAGATCGGGCCGGACCACCACATCAGCGGCGCCACCGCAAACCCGTATAGCGCCGATAGCCAAAGCCCCATGCGCGTATTGCGCCGCACCTGCGTGGTGTCGCCCGCGCCAAGCGCCGAGGCCACCATGCCCAAAACCGCGATGCCAAAGCCCGAACCAAGAATGAACACAATGAAAAATGCCGATGATCCAAGCACCACCGCCGCAAGCGCGGTAACACCATACCAGCCCAGCATCACCGTGTCGGTGACGTGCAGCAACATCTGCGCAAGGTGGCTTGCAATCAGAGGTAGGCCCAGCACCAGAAGTGCGCGCGCGTGGGTAGCATAACTAAGGGGGGCGGGTTTGTTCATTCCGCCGTTGTTAGCGCCGGTCCTTGTGTTGGGCAAGCGCGCGTATCAGGGTTTGCGCGCCACAAAATCGATCAAAGCAGCACGCCCCTCGTGACCCGCGCCTTCGCTGAGCACCGCGTCATAATCGGCCTCATCCACGATTTGCCATCCCGCAAACGCGGCGCGCAGTAGATCGAGCGTGTAAAGGTGTTCAGGGTCGCGTGGGCCGCCGCTGTGGTTTTCGATCTGGCGGGTGGCAAAACCGTGCAGCAGCACCAACCCGCCCGGTCGCAATGTTGTGGCGATGCCCGCAAAGATTTCCGCGCGCAACGAGGGTGGTGCGAACTGGATGAAAACCCCAAAAACCGCGTCAAAAGCCTCGGGCTGCCAGTGCCAGTCCTCAACGCGGCAGAAGTGAAACTCTGGCTGAGGCACCTGCCCCGCAGCCAGCGCCCGCGCCTTGGCCAGTGCCACGTCAGAGCCATCAAACGCGGTAACTTCAAACCCCTGCCGGGCAAGAAATGCGCCGTGGCGCCCCTCGCCGTCCGCGACCGAAAGCACCCGCGCGCCCGGCGACAACCGCGCCGCCTGTCGGCGCACGAAATCGGCCGGCGCAGTGCCGTAGTGGTAGCCCTCGCCCGAAAACCTCTGGTCCCAACCGCTGCTCATTGCTCGCCCCCTCACCTGCCCCCGCGCTGAAGCCCAGGTATGGCGGCTGGTGCACCCGCGCACAAGGGCGGGGGCGCCCGCGCAGTTTCTGCCAAACATGGGTGCCACGATGCCTGCGCGCGGGCTCTTTTCATTGCCCGTGCGAAGCCTCAGGATATGCACAGCAACAAGGGGGCACCATGCTGACGCTTTATGGCATCTACCGCTCGCGCGCGACGCGCAATATCTGGCTTCTGGCCGAACTCGGGGCAAGCTACCGCTTTGTGCCGGTAATTCAAGGCTACCGGCTAGCCGACCCGGCAGCCAAGGACGCGCCGCTCAACACCACCTCGCCCGCGTTTCTGGCGATCAGCCCGGCGGGCGCGGTGCCGGTGCTTGATGACGATGGTTTCGTGCTAAGCGAATCGCTGGCGATCAACCTCTACCTCGCGCGCAAGTTCGGCGGCGCGCTGGCACCAAGCGATGCGCAGGAAGACGCGCGCATGCAGCAATGGGCCTTTTATGGCGTCAGCGCCATCGAGGGCCCGGCGCTCGAGATTTCCTATGCCTATGCGCGCGGCGAAGATGCAGCCGAGGCCGGGCGTGCGGTGATCGCGGCAGCAGCGCAAAAACTGCAACGCCCCTTCAAGGTGCTTGAAGCATATCTGGCAAAATCCCCGCACATGGTAGGCGACCGCTTTACCGTGGCCGACATCAACATGGCCGAAATGGTGCGCTATGCGCAGGCCCACATGGCACTGATGGACGCGTTTCCGGCCCTAAAGGGCTGGCTTGCCGCCTGTCAGGCGCGCCCAGCCTTCAAGGCGATGTGGGAAAAGCGGGCGACGGAACCGGCATGAGCGGCGCGATCACTCTTTACGGCATACCCACCTGCGATACCTGCAAAAAAGCGCAAAAGGCGCTGGTGGCGGCGGGCCGTACCGTCACCTTGCGCGATCTGCGCGCCGAGCCGCTGAGCGAGGCGGAATGGGCCCCCCTGCTTGCCGAATTTGGCAGCCGCCTTGTCAATCGCAACTCGACCACATGGCGCGGCCTGAATGCTTGGATGAAAGAATCCGAAGCTGATGCACAGTTGCTTGCAAACCCCACGCTGATGCAACGCCCGCTGCTTGCCGACGGCGAAAAGATGACGCTCGGCTGGGATGAAAAAGCGCAAGCCGTCTGGGGGCTTTAGGCGCGCGACCACCATTTTGGCCTTCTCGATCGACACCGGGGCAATCAAGTGATTGCCCCGGCGCGCTGGTTCGGCCACAATATGCGGCAATCAAACCCGAGCAGGTACTATGGCAGACGACCTTCTTTCCGCGCGATCGGAAACCTATGACGCATCCTCGATCGAGGTGCTTGAGGGGCTTGAACCGGTGCGCAAGCGTCCCGGCATGTATATCGGGGGCACCGACGAACGGGCGTTGCACCATCTGGTGGCAGAGGTGCTCGACAATGCGATGGATGAGGCGGTTGCAGGGCATGCAAACCGCATCGAAGTAGAACTTGCCGCAGATTACACCGTGACGGTGCGCGATAACGGGCGCGGCATCCCCGTGGATCCGCACCCCAAGTTTCCCGGCAAGTCGGCGCTTGAAGTGATCATGTGCACGCTGCATTCGGGCGGCAAGTTTTCGGGCGACAGCTACGAAACTTCGGGCGGCTTGCACGGTGTGGGGGCCAGCGTCGTCAATGCGCTTTCCGACAGCATGGTGGTGCAGGTCGCACTCAACCGCGAACTGTGGGAGCAAAGCTTTTCGCGTGGGATACCCCAAGGGCCAATCGCGAAAATTGGCACTGCGCCCAACCGTCGTGGCACCTCGGTTGCCTTTCACGCCGACGAGCAGATTTTCGGGCACAACCGCTTTCGCCCGGCGCGAATGCTGAAACTGGTGCGCTCGAAGGCCTATCTCTTTTCCGGTGTCGAAATCCGTTGGAAATGCGAAATTCCCGATGGCGACACGCCAATGGAGGCGGTGTTCCACTTCCCCGGCGGCCTTGCCGATTATCTTGGCGAGCAGCTTCAGGGCTGCACCAACTATGCCGAGCGGCCTTTCGCGGGCAAAGTGGGTTTTGCCGAAAAGTTCGGCGTGCCCGGGTCTGTGGAATGGGCAATCAACTGGACGCCCTCGCGCGACGGTTTCATCCAAAGCTATTGCAACACCGTACCCACGCCCGAGGGCGGCACGCATGAGGCTGGCTTCTGGGCCGCGATCCTCAAAGGTGTGCGCGCTTACGGCGAACTGGTCAAAAACCGCAAAGCGGCCGATATCACCCGCGACGATCTGGCGCTTGGCGGTTGCGCGCTGGTCTCAACCTTTATCCGCGAGCCCGAGTTTGTCGGCCAGACCAAAGACCGCCTCGCCACCGCCGAGGCTGCTCGGCTGGTCGAAGGTGCGGTGCGGGACCATTTCGACAACTGGCTGGCAGCCGATACCAAATCGGCTGGCGCTATCCTCGATTTTCTGGTGCTGCGCGCGGAAGAGCGGCTGAAGCGGCGGGCCGAAAAGGAAACCGCGCGCAAAACCGCAACCAAAAAGCTACGTCTCCCGGGCAAGCTGGTCGATTGTTCCTCGGTCAACCGCGAGGGCACCGAGCTTTTCATCGTCGAAGGCGACAGCGCCGGGGGCAGTGCCAAGATGGCGCGAGAGCGCAAGAATCAGGCGCTGCTGCCCTTGCGCGGCAAAATCCTGAACGTGCTTGGTGCGGCCTCGGCCAAAATGGGCGACAACGCCGAAATCGCCAACCTCAGCATGGCGCTGGGGGTGGGGCTTGGCAGCAAGTTTCGCCTTGATGATCTGCGCTATGAAAAGATCATCATCATGACTGACGCCGATGTGGACGGCGCGCATATTTCCAGCTTGCTGATGACCTTTTTCTTCACCCAGATGCGACCCTTGATCGACAAGGGGCACCTCTACCTCGCTTGCCCGCCGCTGTATCGGCTGACCCAAGGCGCGCGGCGACTTTATGTTTCCGACGACGCCGAGAAAGACGCGGCGCTGGAAAAGGGCCTTGGCGGCAAGGGCAAAATCGACGTGCAACGCTTCAAGGGCTTGGGCGAGATGGATGCCAAAGACCTGAAAGACACCACCATGAACCCCGCAACGCGCAAGCTGATCCGGGTGACGATTGACGATGAGGTGGGCGGCGAGACGGCAGAACTGGTCGAGCGGCTGATGGGCAAACGGCCGGAACTGCGTTTCCAGTACATTCAGGAAAATGCGAGGTTCGTGGAGGAGTTGGATGTGTGAGCGTGCACGCCCGTTTCGCTATCACTCGCACTTCGCAGCACGGTAGCGCCGCCTACTGCAGCACCCGACCTGCCGTGCGCCAAGGCTTGGTGTTGTCCCTGAGCCTCATGCGGCACGGTATAGGTGCCTGCCCTCACAGCTTCTGAACATACTCCATCAACTCGACCAGCCGCAGCGGTGTCGGCGTCAGTATCCCGTCGCCGCTGTCGTAAAGCACCATTTCACCGGCGAGTAGCGTCGCATAGCCGGGCATCTCGGGGGTGGGGGTGGCGCGGGCGTAGCCCCAGATCTGGGTCATTACCTTGGCGCGCGGAAAGGTGCCGCCGTTGCGCGCGGCGATCGTGGTCAGATCAGTTGGGGCGGGGTCGAGGCTGGCGCTGCGGGTGCCATCGCCCTTGCCGCCCGCACCGTGGCACGCGGCGCAATAGGTTGCAAAATCGGAAGCCCCGGTCGTTGCAGGCGCTTCGGGCGGCTTACCGCAAGCAGCAAGCACGGAAAGGATGGCGAGAGGGAACATCAGGCGGTTCAGCATCGGGGCCTCCTTGCGCAACATGCTAGCCTTGGGCCAAGTGGCGCGCCATGCGCCAGATCAGACGACAAGGCCGCGTTCTAGGCGAACCACGCGGTCCATCCGTGCGGCCAGCGCCATATTATGAGTGGCAATCAGCGCCGCCAAGCCGGTTTCGCGCACCACCTCCATCAGCACTCCGAACACTTGATCCGAAGTGGCAGGGTCTAGGTTGCCGGTCGGCTCGTCCGCCAGCATCAGAGCCGGGCGATTGGCCAATGCGCGGCAAAAGGCAACGCGCTGCTGCTCGCCCCCCGAAAGCTCGGCGGGGCGGTGATTGACGCGGTCGGCAAGGCCGACGCGGGCCAACAGCGCCTCGGCGTGGGCCTTGGCGGTGGTGCGCGACACCCCATTCGCCAGCTGCGGCAGCACGATATTCTCGGCGGCGGTGAACTCGGGCAGAAGGTGGTGGAACTGATAGACAAAGCCAAGCGTCTGGCGACGTGCCGCGGTGCGCCGCGCATCTGCCAGCCCCGCCATATTCTGCCCAAGCAGATGCACCATGCCCGCATCGGGCGTATCAAGTAGCCCCGCGATGTGCAGCAAGGTCGATTTGCCCGCACCAGAGGGTGCGACCAGCGCAACCACCTCGCCGCGCGCCACCGTCAGCGATACGCCGCGCAGCACCTGCACCGCACCCGGCGTGCCCAGCATGTAGCCCTTTTCAATGCCCTGAAGCGCCAGCACTTCATTCATAGCGCAGCGCCTCGACCGGGTTCAGCCGCGCCGCGCGGCGGGCCGGGAAAATGGTGACCACCAGCGAAAGCCCCAGCGACAGGCCCACCGCTTTGAGCACATCTGAAAGCCGCAGTTCTGCAGGAAGCTCGTAAATACCTCGAATCGACGGATCCCAAACCCCGCCACCGCCGACCCAGTTCACGAGTGACATGATCTGGTCGATATACAGCGCGAACAGGCAGCCAAGCGTCACCCCCGCCGCAGTGCCAAGCGTGCCGGTAAAAGCGCCGCAGAGAAAGAATATCCGCAGCACCGATCCTTGGCTCAGCCCCATCGTGCGCAAAATGCCGATGTCGCGCCCCTTGTTCTTGACCAGCATGATCAGCCCCGAAGTGATGTTCATCGCAGCGATCAGCACCAGCACCGAAAGGATCACGAACATCACGTTGTCTTCCATCGTCAGCGCGCGCAGAAAACTGCCCGAAGCGTCGCGCCACGTCCAAAGGATCGTGCCGCTGTGCGAGGCCATCAGCGCCGGGGCCCAGTTATCCACCGCCTCGGGGTCATCGACGAAGACCTCGATCTCGTCGGCTGCGCCTTCGCGGTTAAAAAAGGTCTGCGCTTCGGCAAAGGGCATGTAGGCGCGGGTACGGTCGATATCCCAGCGCCCGGCCGTAAAGATATAGACCACCTCATAGGTCGAAACGCGCGGGCTGACGCCAAACGGGGTTTTTGCGCCGTTGGGTGAAAGCATCCGCACCCGGTCTCCGACCCCCACCCCAAGCTCGCGCGCAAGGCCAGAACCGATGGCGATACCTTCGCCAAAGCGGGAAATGTCTCCTAGCGAGGTTTCCGGGTTGGCAACGCGCGGAATGGTGGCAAGATCTTCGGCGCTGATGCCGTAAACCTCGGCCACGTTCGAACGATCCGAGGCGGTCAGCATCACCTGCCCGCGCACCAACGGCGCCGCGCGGGTGATTCCGGAGATGGCGCGGATGGCTGTGGCGCGTTCGGCATAGTCAGGCATGGCGCGCGTATAGGCACCGCTGTCGGTTGTTGCGCCCGTGGAATAGACCGTCACATGCGCATTAGTGCCAAGAATGGTATCGACAAATTCGTCGCGAAAGCCTGCGCGCACCGCAAGCGTGGCGATCAGCGCCATCACCCCCAACGTGATGCCGATCAGCGAAATCCACGTCATCACACTGACGCCACCTTCG
Organism: Rhodobacteraceae bacterium UBA6213; assembly: GCA_002421605.1. Classification (GTDB taxonomy): domain Bacteria; phylum Pseudomonadota; class Alphaproteobacteria; order Rhodobacterales; family Rhodobacteraceae; genus UBA6213. Next base: position 77,110 of record DISJ01000017.1, read on the forward strand.
GCGCGCCGCGCGCGCAGATAGCGCCAGGCGATCATCCATTCAAAGGCGGCAAAGGGGCGGGTTCGACTGCTCATGCTGCAAAGGGTTGTTCAGCCCTTTGCATCGCGCGTCAAGTCATGTGCCGAAGAGTCACGGGGAATTCAGCCGTAAACAGCGAGCCGCCGCCTCGTTTCGCGCAGTCCTATGTCAAAAGAGGCGCACGACCCGGCGCGGGTTGCACTGAAGGTCGGCTGCGGCTGACACTGGCGCGCCGAAAGGTTCAAACGTCAACGGGCGGCTTCGCAAAAAGCCGCCCGCGCAATCGTTGCATGAAACAGGTGACCGGCTCAGAACCTGCGGATCAATGAAAAGTCCAGCGCCGTCATTGTCGCGTCCATGTCCCCGTAGGTTCTATCAAGCTGATAATCGGAAGCGCCGAACTCGACTAGCGTGATCTCGGCGCGCAGGTTCCAGCCACCCTCTGATATCCGCTCGATGCCAGCCCCGACAAGATAGCCGAAATCGGTGACAGAGTCGGGAAAGGTCGAATCCGTTGTGTTGAGAACAGTCGCAAGTTCGAACTTAGCGCCAGCAAAACCTGCGGTAACATATACAAGATTGCTTCCAAACACCTGACCGATTCTGCCACGCGCGATTACCACTGCGGCAACGCTCGAGGTGCAGATCCAATCCGTATTGAAGCAGGGCACGCTGCCATCCATCGCGGCCAGGCCCAGGCTGCCCTCGACACCATAGACCATATCGCCGCGCGACGTGTTCCAGCCGACCAACCCAGATGCGCGAGCACCGCCCGACGTGGCACCCACAAGATTTGCTGCAGAGCCTTCGAACGTCGCAGAACCTGCGCCCAGTGCGAAGCCCCAGTATGTGCCGTCATATGCGGTTTGCGCCGAGGCGCTACCCACAGTCAGAACCGCCGCCACCCCATTTGCCAAACCCGTGCGAAGATGCCCCATGGCACCACCCAAAATTGATCCGAACGCGCTCAATCCGCATCTATACCGAAATATACGCCGCATTTGCATATATATGCAAAAATCGCCGAGTTCCGCATCAATTCAAAATGTTATTGCGCTACAGCAACAGTGTGCGGCGGCCGCTTTAGATGGATTATACGCCCCGGTATATCTCGACAAGCCGCGCCACAGCCGCCTCGGCGGTCATCTCTTCGCTTGCGCCGCTGCGTCGATTGGTCAGTTCCACAACGCCCTTGGCCAAACCGCGCGGCCCCACCGTCAGCCGCCAAGGTAGCCCGATCAGATCCATCGTCGCAAATTTGGCGCCTGCGCGTTCGTCGCGGTCGTCATAAAGCGGGTCGAGCCCTGCGCGTTTCAGCGCCGCATAAAGTGCGTCGCAGGCGGCATCGGTACCGGTGTCGCCTTGCTTGAGGTTGACGATACCGGCGTGGAACGGGGTAACGCCCTCGGGCCAGATGATGCCTTTGTCATCGTGGCTTGCCTCGATAATCGCACCCAGCAAGCGGCTGACGCCAATGCCGTGGCTACCCATTTCAACCGGCACGCGCTCGCCATCGGCGGTCACGACCGTAGCGCCCATCGCGGCAGAATATTTGGTGCCGAAGTAAAATATCTGACCAACCTCGATGCCGCGCCCGACCCGGCGACGTTCTTCGGGGATTTCTTCGAACAACTCGGCCTTATGGGTCTCGTCGGTGCGCGCATAAAGCGTGGTGAACTCTTGGCAAATCGCCGCCACCGCCTCGCGGTCATCATAATCGACCTCGCGCGCGCCCAGCTTTAGCTCGGTCACGGCAGAATCGTAGAACACTTCGGATTCGCCCGTTGAGGCCAGCACCAGAAACTCGTGCGTATCGTCGCCGCCGATCGGGCCACTATCGGCGCGCATCGGAATCGCAGTCAGGCCCATGCGCTCGTAGGTGCGCAGGTAGCTGACCATGTGGCGGTTATAGGCATGCAGCGCCGCAGGTTTATCGACGTCGAAGTTATAGCCATCTTTCATCAGAAACTCGCGCCCGCGCATCACGCCAAAGCGGGGGCGCATCTCGTCACGGAACTTCCACTGGATGTGATACAGCGTCAGCGGCAGGTCTTTGTAGCTTGAAACATGGCTGCGGAAGATGTCGGTGATCATCTCTTCGTTGGTCGGGCCATATAGCATCTCGCGGCCCTGCCGGTCTTTGATACGCAGCATCTCATCGCCGTAATCATCATAGCGCCCGCTTTCGCGCCAGAGGTCCGCCGGTTGCAGCGTCGGCATAAGCAGCGGAATGTGCCCGGCGCGCTGCTGTTCTTCGTTCACGATCTGCTCGATGCGCCGAAGCACCTTGAGGCCCATCGGCAACCAGGAATAGATCCCGGCGGCCTGCTGCTTGATCATCCCTGCCCGCAACATCAGACGGTGCGAGACGATCTGCGCCTCGGCGGGGTTTTCTTTCAGAACGGGCAGAAAATATCGGGTGAGGCGCATGGCGGACCTTTGACTGATTAGCTGCCGCATGGGCTATCCGATCAAGCCTGTTGAGGCAAGGTAGCGCCTTGCACCGCGTGCAAATGCCGAGGGCGGCGGCTAGGACGACAGTTTACGCCCGTTACCAACCAGACCTTGCCGCGCACCTTGCGGCAATGCTGCGTTTCAGCGATGTTAGCGCGAGAGAAAAGGAAACCGCATGGCCCTGCCCGTTCGCAATCAACTGATCTATTGGAGCATCGCTCTGGTGGTGCTTTTGGCAGTGCTTTGGGGCTTGGGCTCGGTGATCCTGCCGTTTCTTACGGGCGGGGCGCTTGCATATTTCATGGACCCAGTGGCCGACCGGTTGCAGCGCGCGGGGCTCAACCGGGCCGCCGCGACTACGCTGATTGCTTTTCTACTATCAACCATCTTCGTGGTGATCGGTTTGCTGGTGCTGCCCTCACTGATCCAGCAGTCGGTGCAACTGGTCGAAACTGCGCCTGCCATCGCCGCCCGCCTACAAGCGTTCCTGACCGAACGCTTTCCCGGAATCATGGATGAAGGCTCGGTTGTTCGCGACACCCTGACCGCGATCGGCGAGGCAATCAAGGCGCGCGGCGGCGAGTTGGTTCAACGTGTGCTGACGTCGGCGCTCAGCGTTATCAACGCGCTAATCTTCATTGTTGTGGTGCCGGTGGTGGCCTTCTACATGCTTTTGGACTGGGACCGCATGGTGGCGAAAGTTGATGGCTGGCTGCCGCGCGACCACGCTCCGGTGGTGCGCAAGCTGGCGCGCGATATCGACAAGGTGCTGGCAGGCTTTGTGCGCGGCCAAGTTACGGTCTGCCTGATCCTTGGCACCTATTATGCGGTCTCATTGATGCTGGCCGGGTTGCAGTTCGGGCTGGTGGTGGGCGCCATCGCGGGGGCCATCACCTTCATCCCCTATGTCGGCGCGTTGATCGGCGGGGCGCTGGCGATCGGCTTGGCGTTGTTTCAGTTCTGGGGGCATTGGGTCAGCATCGCCATTGTGATCGGTATTTTCGCGCTGGGGCAGTTTTTGGAAGGCAACATCATTTCGCCAAAGCTGGTGGGAAGTTCGGTCGGGCTGCACCCGCTCTGGCTGATCTTTGCGCTTACGGCATTCGGGTCGGTTTTCGGCTTTGTCGGGATGCTGGTGGCGGTGCCCTTTGCGGCGATGATCGGCGTGTTGGCGCGCTTTGGCATCGAACGTTATCAGCAAAGCCGACTGTATCAGGGCCAAGAGCACCCCGAGGCGCGCGCCGGTGAGGAAGACTGAATGGCCGGGCAGATGGCCTTTGATCTGCCGCTGCGCGCGGCGCGCGGGCGTGCGGATTTCTTTATCTCTCCGGCCAATGCGCAGGCGCTTGCGGCGATTGACACACCCGAGGCTTGGCCGCAGGGGCGGTTGCTGCTGCGCGGCCCGGAAGGTGCTGGCAAATCGCATCTGGCCGGGCTTTGGGCCGAAGCGCAGGGCGCACCCACGGTGTCTGCGGAGGCGTTGCAATGGGCCGACGTGCCGGGGCTGGTGGCAGCCCGCGCAGTGCTGGTGGAGGATGGCGACGCGATCGGTGGGCAACCGGAGGCCGAGTCCGCGCTGTTTCATCTGCACAATCTCGCCGCGGCTGAAGGCGCGCTTTTGCTACTGACCGCCACGCGCGCGCCGCGCGACTGGGGGCTAACGCTGCCCGATCTTGCAAGCCGCATGGCGGCATTGCCCCTGGCACAAATCGAGGCACCAGACGACGCACTGCTGGCGGCGGTGCTGGTCAAGCTTTTCGCTGACCGGCAGGTATTGGTGTCACCTGCGCTCATCACTTGGTTGGTAGCCCACATTGACCGCTCGTTGGCCGAAGTGCGCCAAGTTGTGGAAAGGCTCGATGCAGCGGCATTGGCGCTGGGGGTGCCGATCAACCGCCGCCTTGCGCAGCGGGTGCTGGACAGTGGCACCTGACGGCCTCAGACTGGTGTCACAAAACCGTCGCAAAACCGCATCATAAGCGCACCATGACCCAAGCAGACTTCCTTCGCAGCCCATTCCCGGCGCCGGTTTCAATGCCCGCCGCCGTGGTGACCGGCCCCTCACGGTTTTTCAACCGAGAGCTGAGCTGGCTTGCCTTCAACTGGCGGGTGGTCGAAGAGGCCGAAAACCCGCGTGTGCCGCTGTTGGAGCGGCTGCGCTTTCTGTCGATCTCGGCAACTAACCTTGATGAGTTCTACACGGTGCGCGTGGCAGGCTTGCGCGAGTTGATGCGCGAAGGTAATGCGCTGCCGTCTGACGATGGCCTCAGCCCGGCCCAGCAACTGGTGCTAATCAACGCCGATGCGCGCCGCCTGATGCAACATCAGCAGACCGTTTGGAATGCGATCCGCCGCGACATGCAGGCAGCCGGGATCGTGCTGGTAAACCGCGCCAAGCTTACGGCACGTGATCGCGCGCATCTGGCCGAATACTTTCTCAATAAGGTGTTCCCGGTGCTTTCGCCGCTTGCCATCGACCCGGCGCACCCGTTTCCATTCATTCCCAACACCGGCTTTTGCCTTGCGCTAGAACTTCGGCGCGAGACGGACGCGCGCCGGTTGCAGGCGCTTTTACCGATTCCGCAGCAAATTGAACGCTTTATCCGCCTGCCGGGCGAGGCACGGTTTTTGCCGTTGGAAGAATTGCTGATGCTGCACCTCGGCTCGCTGTTTCCGGGCTACCGCGACGTTGGGCACTGTGCGTTTCGGGTACTGCGCGACAGCGATATCGAGGTCGAAGACGAGGCCGAAGACTTGGTGCGCGAGTTTGAAACCGCGCTGAAACGGCGCCGTCGCGGACAAGTTATCCGCATGAAGATCACGCCCGGCGCACCCGCCGGGCTGCGCGCACTGGTGATGGAAGAGTTGGGCGTTTCACCCGATGAGGTGGTAGAGGTCAAGGGCCTCTTGGGCATCGCCGACCTCAAGGAACTGGTGCTGAGCACCCGCCCCGATCTGCTTTGGCCAAGCTTTACCCCGCGCGTGCCCGAACGGGTGCAGGACCACGGTGGCGACATGTTTGCGGCGATCCGGCAAAAAGACATGCTGCTGCACCACCCCTATGAAACTTTCGACATGGTGATCCGCTTTCTGACTCAGGCGGCTGCTGACCCTGATGTGCTGGCGATCAAACAAACGCTCTACCGCACCAGCCGCGACAGCCCGATTGTCACCGCGCTTTGCGAAGCGGCGGAGGCCGGCAAATCTGTGACCGCACTGGTGGAACTGAAGGCACGGTTCGATGAGGCTGCCAACATCCGCCAATCACGGCGGCTGGAACGCTCGGGCGCGCATGTCGTTTACGGCTTTGTGAACTACAAGACGCACGCCAAGATCTCGACCGTGGTGCGGCGCGAGGGTGACAGCCTTGTCACTTATACCCATTACGGCACCGGCAACTATCACCCGATCACTGCGCGCATTTATACGGACCTCAGCTTTTTTACCTGTGATGCCGCACTGGGGCGCGACGCGACCAAGGTTTTCAACTACCTTTCAGGCTACGTGCAGCCGGATGGCCTTGAAAACCTTGCTATTTCTCCGATCTCGCTAAAGCCGCGGCTGCTGGCCATGATCGCTGCTGAGGCCGAAAAAGCGCGCGCCGGGCGGCCAGCGCAGATTTGGGCAAAGATGAACAGCCTGATCGAGCCAGAGGTGATCGACGCGCTTTATGCCGCCAGCCGCGCCGGGGTAAAGATCACGCTAGTGGTGCGCGGCATTTGTGGCCTGCGTCCGGGCATCAAGGGGCTGAGCGAAAACATCCGCGTCAAATCAATCGTCGGGCGTTTTCTGGAACACAGCCGCATCGTCTGCTTTGGCAACGGCCATGAATTGCCATCGCGCCACGCGCGGGTGTTCATTTCTTCAGCCGACTGGATGGTGCGCAACTTGACGCGGCGGGTGGAAACGCTGATCGAAATCACCAACCCCACCGTCCACGCGCAGATTGTCGAGCAGATCATGGCGGCAAACCTTGCCGACGAGGCGCAAAGCTGGGTGCTGCAAGCGGATGGCCGTTACACGCGCTATCTGCCTGATGGCAAATCTGATTTCTTCTCGTGCCACCGTTTCTTCATGGAAAACCCCTCGCTGTCTGGCCGCGGCTCGGCTGGGGCCCGCGACGTTCCGCAGCTTGCACATGAGCAGGACTAGCGGCTAGGTGTTGGCGCGTGATCGCGCGAACCTGCTCTGGATGGACCGATGATTGCAAAATCCGATGCGCATGGCGACGATTGGGAACCCTTTGGTCGCCCCCTGTTTGATGACCCTTCGGTGCGCGCGCTCAGCCGCGTTGGCGTGGTAGATGTCGGCTCGAACTCGGTTCGGATGGTGGTGTTTGACGGCGCAGCGCGCAGCCCGGCGTATTTCTACAACGAAAAGGTGATGGCGGGTCTAGGCCAAGGCATGGCAGAGACCGGCATGCTCAACCCGCGCGGGCGTGAACGGGCGCTGGCGGCGCTGAAGAGATTCGCAACACTGGCGCGCGACATGGGGGCAGCACCGCTCAGCTGCGTTGCGACCGCAGCCGTGCGCGATGCCCGCGATGGGGTTGATTTTGCCCGGCAGGTCGAAAAGGAAACCGGGCTTCGGCTTTGGATCATTGATGGGCAGGAAGAGGCGCGGCTTTCCGCGCAGGGCGTGCTGCTGGGCTGGCCCGAGGCAGAGGGCCTTGTCTGCGACATGGGCGGCAACTCGATGGAACTAGCGGTTGTTGCAGATGGTAAAGTTGGGCTGCGCACTTCGGCTCCGATTGGCCCGTTTCAGTTGCAGCAGGTAAAGGGCGGGGTCGAAGGCGCGCAGCGCCACATTGCCAATGTGATAGAAGATATGGCCGAGCGGATGGGGCGTACCCATCCGCGTATTTATTTGGTCGGCGGCAGTTGGCGCGCCATCGCGCGGCTCGATATGGAACGGCGGCACTATCCGATGACGGTGCTGCACGAATACCGCATGATCCCCGAAGATGCGGTCGCAACCATTGACTGGATCGCGGCCAACGACATCGACGCGCTACGCTCGCGCACCGGCACCTCGCTTGCGCGGATGGAGTTGGTGCCCTTGGCCAGCATGGTGCTGCGGCAACTGGTGGAAAGCCTCGCCCCTAAGGAACTTGCCGTATCCTCTTACGGCATCCGTGAGGGCATGCTTTACGAGCAGATGCCCGACCGTCTGCGTCGCCGCGACCCCTTGATCGAGGCATGTCGCCACGCCGAACGCACCATGGCGCGCACACCGGGATTTGGCAAAAAACTCTTTGCTTTCATCCTGCCGCTATTTGCAGACGCAACGCCCGAACGGATGCGGCTGGTCCGCGCCGCGTGCCTTTTGCATGACACAACATGGCGCGCGCATCCCGATTACCGCGCCGAATCGTGTTTTGACAATGTCACAAGGGCCAACATGGCGGCGCTTTCGCACCCAGAGAGGGTGTTTCTGGGGTTGGCGCTATTGCACCGATACAAGAACTCCCGGTCCGGATCGAACCTCGCGCCAATCTTCAAGCTGCTCGACGAGGATCAGCAGCGTGAGGCAGAGGTGCTGGGAAAAGCGATGCGATTTGGCGCGATGTTCTCGGTCAATGCACCTGAAGATGCAGGGGAACTGGCGTTGCTGCACAAGCCTGATCGGGTGCAACTCAGCCTGACAAAGCGCGGCACCACGCTGTTCGGCGAGGTCGCCGAGGCGCGCTTTTTGTCGCTTGCGAGTGCAATGCAAATGCAGGCAGTTACAAAAACGCCTTAAAGATCAAGCGACTGCCCGGGTGCTAACGGGCCTTTCAGGGGCGGCGCGTCAAGCTTTCGGCGCAGCAATATATCGCCGTTCGGAAGCCTCTCGGGCGCCTCGTAATAGCGAAAATCCCCCACCATCGCCAACAACTCGCGCAGCGCCGGTTCCAGCGCCGTCAACGCATCCTCAAGCCCCTCTTGCACATCGCCAACCTTGGGGCCGACCTCGTCCAGAAACTGGCGCAGCAGCATCTGCGCGCCGCGCTCAATCAGGCTGAATCCTTCATCGGCGGGCGCCTCTGGTGGCGACTCGGGGGTTTGCGCAGTAAGCGGGGTGGCAAGCAAAAGCGCGAGGGCGAGGGCTATATATTTCATGCACTCACCATAACACGAATCGAACGCGGATTTGAGAGCCTTCAGAGCGCCAGATCGACGCTGACCGGAAAATGATCCGAGGCTTGCAGCAGCGCCTCGCGCAACTCTGGCGTGCGGTAGCAGACAGGGTCGTCGAACGGGTGCCAAATGCGCCATTTTGGCGTTGTCGCGCACAGCCCCGGCGAAAGCATGATGTAATCAAGCAGCGCCGTGAAGAACTGCCCCTGTTCGGGCAAATAGAATCGCGCAGAGCTGGGTGCTGCTGCAGTTGGGTGCATCAAAAGCGCATGCGCATGCGGATCGCGTAGGCGCAGAGGCAGCGGCGATGCCTCACCCAGCACGATCTCGACTCCGGAACGGCCAAACAGGCTTTCAAACTCGTCAATACCAGGGCCGTCGTTGAAATCACCAAGCACGATCAGATTGTCGCCTGCGGCAAGGTGTTGTTCGACCCGTTCGCGTAGCCAGATACATTGCGCCAGTTGCTTGCGGCGGTTTTCGATTGCCAGCCGCTTTTCGGCATCAGGGCTGTTGGCGCCATGGGGCGCCTTCGATTTGATGTGCACACCGATCAGACGCAGACGTTTACCCGACTTTGTCGTTACCGCGACTTCTAGCGGCGGTTTGGAAAAACTGACTGTCTCGGCCTCGGCATCAGTGTTTAGGTCGATCCGGTAGCTGCCATCGAAACGCGGCACTGCGTCGTTCTTTGGGTCATGGCGCGCGCGTAGTACGTCCGGATCATAAAGTAGAGCAATTTCCTGTTGTGTTTCATTCGGATAGCCGATCAGCGCGGATCGGGTGCGCAACCCGAAATGGTGCGCAAAGCGCTCGAGCATTGGCACCGTCTGGCGGCGGCGGTTATTGTCTGGAGCTTCAATTATCATGATCGCATCGGCATCAATCGCGGTAAAAACGATGCCCAGCGCGCCCAACTGTTCGGCCCGTGTGACGCCGTAGCGCGATGATGGCTCAGCGTCTTCCAGCAATTTGCCGCGTCGGTCGAAAAGGTTGGTAAACCATTCGACGTTGTAGGTAGCAATGCGCATTCAGGCGCCCCGAGCGCCCGAAATTACCTCCCAGGCGCGGTTGATGGCAACCAGCCGATGTTCGGCCAGCTTGACTGCCTCGGGTGGCAAGCCGCGGGCCTGCGCACGGTCAGGGTGGGTTTCGCGCACCAAGGCGCGCCATGCGGCCCGCACATCAGGCAGTGGCGTGCCGGGTGCTACACCCAGCACCATCCAAGGATCAGGCTCGGCACCTGGCACCAACCGCGCCCGGATCGAGCTAAAGCACGCATCCGAAAGGCCAAACACGCGCGCCACCTCGGTTAGAAACGCATCTTCCGAAGGGTGATAGTCTCCATCGGCCAACGCGATCACGAACAGCCCTTCTAGCAGGTCTTTCAGAACCTCTGCGCCGGGGCCAAACATCTTGGCGATCCGATGCGCCCAAGCATCGAACCCGGCCACGTCCGAGCGCGCAAGGTTGAACACCCGCGCCGCGTTACCCTCTTCATTGGGAGGAATGGTGAATACTTGCCGAAAGGCCGCAACCTCGTCGCGCGTCACCTGCCCGTCGGCCTTGGCCAGCTTGGCACCCAGCGCGATGATTGCGATAGTGAAGGCAACCGAGCGTTCAGGCGGGCTGCGCAGCCGCTCGAACGCCACCGCAAGCCCTTCGCCCCGCGCCAGCGACGCGACGGCCTCGGTTATTCGGGTCCAGAGCGAGATGGGCGTGTCCATTCGGGAATTCTACTCTTTCACAGTGTCTTTTGCATCAGCACAAGATCAAGCCAGCGACCGAATTTGCGCCCGGTTTCGGGCATTCTACCCGTTTCAACAAAGCCGATGCTCGCGTGAAACGCCAGTCCTGCCGTGTTTTCGGCCGAAATGCCCGCCACCAGCACGTGGCACCCCGCTGCCTTCGCGTGCGCCTCAAGTGCGGCCATCAGCGCGCGCCCAAGCCCGCGCCCGTTCGCCTCGGGCGCCAGAACGATCGTATGCTCCATCGCCTGCGCATAGCCGTTTCCGCCTCGAAACTGGGTGTAGGTGGCCAGCCCCATCACCAGCCCGCCCACTTCGGCCACCAGAAACTCATGCCCGGCGGCGCGGCGGGTGGCGATCATTTCGCTCAAACCAGCCTCGGTCTTTTGCTCGCTGGAAAAGGTCACCGTGGTGTCACGGATCATCGGGTTCCAAAAAGCCATGATCCGCGCAATATCGCGCGGCTCGGCTGGGCGGATCATAGCAGGCGCTCTCCCTCGGGCGTGGTCAGGCGCAGATGCAGGCCGGGGGCCCCATGCGTAAACTGCAGCCGCCCATCGCGCCCGGGAAGCGATGCGGCAAGCGCGGTAATCTCGGGGTGGCTAATTTCCAGCGCGGCCAGCCGCAGCCCAAGGTCAGGCAGACGTGGTGCCGGGTGCACCCCCGCCCATTCGATCAACGAGGGATAAAGCCCGTCAAACGGCCCCTCGCCGCTTGCCGGCACTGTCAACCGCCAAGCAAGCTCGCCCCGGCTGAGCGCCATCGGTGGGCCAACCGCCTCGGGCAGGCGCAGCGCGCCCAGATCGGTTGCCCGCATCACCCAGGCCACCGCGCGTGGCGAGCCCTGAAACCGGTCAAGCCCGAACCAGCGCGCGTGTTTGGGGCGCGGCGCCTCGGGGTTGATGGCGATAACTTCAAGGTATTCAGATGGGCCAAGGCTCAGCAGGCGGTTATGCGTGCCCATAGCGGCATGTTCGCCCCCGCCCGCCATGCGCACGCCTAGCTGCTCTTCTACCCATGCCACACCATCCTCCAGCCGTTCGGCGGCAATAGCGATGTGATCCAGTAATACGTCCATCTGGCACCTCCAAGCCCATCTTGCGCCAAGCTCGCGGCTACGCAAGCCATTGCGCGCGCAGCCGGATCAGCAAGGTCGAAGTGCCGCGAAACTGCCCGGGTACCGGGTTGTCTGCAAGCGGCGATGATACCCCTCAGCGGAGGGTGGCGCGGATCAGCTTCAAAATATCACGCGCGGCGGCCGGAATATTGGTGCCCGGCCCGAAGATCGCCTTGACCCCGGCATGTGTTAGGAAATCATAGTCCTGCTGCGGAATGACACCGCCGCAGATTACCAGAATGTCACCTGCACCCTTTTCCTTCAGCGCCTCGATCAGTTTTGGCGCCAACGTCTTGTGCCCTGCCGCTTGGCTCGAAATGCCGACCACATGCACATCGTTGTCGATCGCATCCTGAGCGGCTTCCTCGGGGGTCTGGAACAGCGGCCCCACATCGACATCAAAACCGATATCGGCGAATGCCGTGGCGATGACCTTGGCCCCCCGGTCGTGGCCATCTTGCCCCATCTTCACCACCAACATACGCGGGCGGCGCCCCTCTTCTTCAGCGAAAGCCTCGACATCTTTCTGAATGGCGGCAAAGCCTTCGTCGCCGTCGTATGCTGCACCGTAAACCCCGGCAAGAGTTTTGATCTCGGCGCGGTGGCGACCAAATATTTTTTCCATCGCCATACTGATTTCTCCCACGCTTGCGCGCGCACGCGCCGCCGCAACAGCGGCCTCCAGAAGGTTGCCGCCCTCTTTGGCGCGGCGGGTCATTTCGGCAAGTGAGGCCACGCAGGCGGCCTCGTCGCGCGCGGCACGCAAATTTTCAAGCCGCGCAATCTGCCCCTCGCGCACCACGACGTTGTCGATATCGCGAATGTCGATCGCGTCTTCCTTGGCCAACCGATACTTGTTGACGCCAACTATCACCTCTTCGCCGCGGTCGATCATTGCCTGCCTGCGCGCGGCAGATTCCTCGATTCGCAACTTCGGCATACCGGTGGCGACCGCCTTGGTCATGCCACCCATCGCCTCGACCTCTTCGATCAGCGCCCAGGCCTTTTCAGCCAGTTCCGCCGTCAGGCTTTCAACATAGTAGCTGCCTGCAAGCGGATCGACGACATGCGTGATGCCGGTTTCTTCCTGCAAGATCAGCTGCGTATTGCGCGCGATGCGGGCCGAAAACTCGGTCGGCAGGGCAATGGCTTCGTCAAGCGCGTTGGTGTGCAAGGATTGCGTCCCCCCCAGCGCCGCCGCCATCGCCTCATAAGCGGTGCGCACCACGTTGTTGTAGGGGTCTTGTTCCTGCAAGCTGACACCCGAAGTTTGGCAGTGCGTGCGCAGCATCAGGCTGCCGGGTTTTTGCGCGCCAAACTCGGTCATGATGCGGTGCCACAGCTGGCGCGCGGCACGCAATTTGGCCGCCTCCATGAAAAAGTTCATGCCAATAGCAAAGAAAAAGCTCAAGCGCCCGGCAAATTCGTCAACGTTCATCCCGCGCGCAATCGCCGCGCGCACATATTCGCGCCCGTCAGCCAGCGTATAGGCCAGTTCCTGCACGAGGTTCGCGCCCGCTTCCTGCATATGGTAGCCGGAAATCGAGATCGAGTTGAACTTGGGCATTTCGGCCGAGGTGTATTCGATGATGTCGGCGATGATGCGCATCGAAGGTTCGGGCGGATAGATATAGGTGTTGCGCACCATGAATTCTTTCAGAATGTCGTTCTGAATGGTTCCCGAAAGCGCCTCGCGGGGCACGCCCTGTTCTTCGCCGGTAACGATGAAACTGGCCAGAATCGGGATGACCGCGCCGTTCATCGTCATCGAAACGCTGACCTTTTCCAACGGGATGCCGTTGAACAAGATTTTCATGTCCTCAACCGAGTCAATCGCCACCCCGGCCTTGCCGACATCGCCCACCACGCGCGGATGGTCGCTATCGTAGCCACGGTGGGTGGCAAGGTCGAAGGCCACCGAAACGCCCTGCTGGCCAGCCGCGAGGGCTTTGCGGTAAAACGCGTTCGACGCCTCGGCTGTGGAAAAACCCGCGTATTGGCGAATGGTCCACGGGCGGCCCGCATACATCGTGGCGCGCGGCCCACGCGTAAAGGGCGCGACCCCCGGCACTTCTTTCATTTGCGCCAGCCCCGCCACATCTTCGGCGGTATAAAGCGGCTTGACCGCGATGCCCTCGAGCGTATTCCAGATCAGGCTGTCGGGGTCTTTGCCCTTCATTTCTTTGGCGGCCAGCTTGCGCCAGAGGTCGGTGCTATCGCTCATCGAGTTTCCCTTTTCGTCACAGACCCGACAGCGCCGGGGTTTCTTCCTTTGGTTTCGTGCCGCACTGCCCTATATCAAACTGCAGGAGGCGCAATGAAACCACTCTATACCCTTGTTCTTTTGGCATTTCTGCCACTCTACGCCGCGGCGCAGGAAACACCTGCCGTGCCGGTTTTTGCGCCGCTGGTCGCGACCGAAGTGTCAACGGCTGAGCTTATGTGGCTCAAACGCCCGATTGTAGTCTTTGCCGATAGTCCCAATGACCCATCATATACCACCCAGATGCGGATGCTTGCCGAAGACCCCGCCGCGCTGGACGAGCGCGATGTGGTGGTGATCATCGACACTGACCCCGCCGCAAAAAGCGAATGGCGCTTGAAACTGCGGCCCCGTGGCTTCAGCTTGGTATTGCTCGACAAGGATCTTGAGCCCGAATTGCGCAAGCCGCTGCCTTGGGATGTGCGCGAAATCACCCACGCCATCGACAAGTTCCCACTGCGCCGGCAAGAGGTTTTGATCGAGCAACCGGCGGGGCGGTAACAACAAGTCACTGCACTACCTCCAGTGTCAGTTGTGCATCTTGAGGCAAGGTTTTCGAATAATCGCCCAAAAGCACGCGCAGTGCGTCGGCGTCGGCGGGTTGCGACGCGGGCGTCATCTCATTCGAACTCCATGATGATTTCGTCGACCTTGAGGCTTGCGCCGGGTTTGGCCGTGATCTTCTTCACCACGCCCTTGCGCTCGGCCTTGAGAATGTTTTCCATCTTCATCGCCTCGACGGTGGCCAGTGCTTGGCCCTCATGTACCTCTTGCCCTTCTTCCACGCTAATTTTCACGATCAGGCCCGGCATTGGGCAAAGCAGAAAGCGTGAAGTGTCGGGGGGCAGTTTTTCGAACATCAAGCGCGCCAGTTCTGCCTGACGCGGGGTGCGCACCTGCACCTTGAAGTCCGCGCCACGGGTGCGAATGCGAAGCCCGGACGGGATTTTGCCAACCTTCAGCACCAATGGCTTTCCGTCGACCATCAAGCGCGCCAGCGGCCTGCCCGGCACCCAGTCCGAAGTCACGCGCACCGCACCATCGGTGAAATGCACAGTCGAGCCTTCGTGGTCGGCGCTTATTCTGACCGCGTATTCGACGCCCTGCAACAAGACCACCCAGTCTTCTCCCACCCGGCGTTCGTGGTTGCCAAGCGTGCCCGAAATCCGCGTGCGACGAATTTCAGCAACACGGTTCATCGCGGCGCAGGCCGCGGCGATACGGCGGGTCAACTCGGGCGCAAGCGTGGCCCCTATAAAACCGTCGGGGTATTCTTCGGCAATAAAGGCGGTCGTGATATTGCCCGAAATGAAACGCGGATGGTCCATCACCGCATCGACAAAGGGCAGGTTATGCCCGATCCCTTCCACCTCGAAAGTGTCAAGCGCCAGACGCATTTCCTCGATCGCCTCACCGCGCGTTGGTGCCCAGGTACAAAGTTTGGCGATCATCGGATCGTAATACATGCTGATTTCGCCGCCCTCGTAAACGCCGGTGTCGTTGCGTACGATGCCGCCGCCAATCGTTTTGCCCTCAACCGGAGGCCGGTAGCGCGTCAATCGCCCGATCGAGGGCAGGAACCCGCGATAGGGGTCTTCGGCGTAAAGGCGGCATTCCATCGCCCAGCCATTGATCTTCAGGTCCGATTGCTTGAACGGCAGCGCCTTGCCTGCCGCCACGCGGATCATCTGCTCGACAATATCGACACCTGTAATCAGCTCGGTGACCGGGTGTTCGACCTGCAGGCGGGTGTTCATTTCGAGGAAATAGAAATTGCGTGCGCCATCGACGATGAATTCAACCGTACCCGCCGAGGTATAGCCCACCGCGCGAGCCAAGGCGCAAGCCTGCTCGCCCATCGCCTTGCGGGTGTCGGCATCAAGAAAGGGCGAAGGCGCTTCTTCGATAACCTTCTGGTTGCGTCGCTGGATCGAACATTCGCGTTCGTGTAGATAAAGCGTGTTGCCGTGCTTGTCGGCCAAAACCTGAATTTCGATGTGGCGCGGTTGGGTGACAAATTTTTCGATGAAGATGCGATCATCACCAAATGACGACGCCGCCTCGTTCTTCGATGACTGAAATCCCTCGCGTGCCTCGGCGTCGTTCCAAGCGATGCGCATACCCTTGCCGCCACCACCTGCCGAAGCCTTGATCATTACCGGATAGCCGACCTGCTGTGAAATCTTCACGGCCTCATCGGCGTCCTCAATCAGCCCCATGTAGCCCGGCACAGTCGAAACACCGGCCTCTTGGGCAATCTTTTTGGAGGTGATCTTGTCGCCCATCGCCTCGATCGCGCCCGAAGGTGGGCCGATAAAGACCACGCCCTCTGCCTCAAGCGCCGCTGCGAACTTGCGGTTTTCGCTAAGGAAACCATAGCCGGGGTGCACGGCCTCAGCGCCGGTCTGGCGAACCGCCTCGATGATCTTGTCGATCACGATGTAAGATTGGTTGGCAGGCGCGGGGCCGATAAACACCGCTTCATCCGCCATACGCACATGCAGCGCATTACGGTCGGCATCGGAATAAACCGCAACCGTCGCGATGCCCATTTTGCGCGCCGTTTTGATGACACGGCAGGCGATTTCACCACGGTTGGCGACCAGAATCTTCTTGAACATGTCAGGCCCCTCTGCCCGGGTTTACGAGGTGCTGACGCCCGCCCCGGTGTTGGTGTTGGCAATAAAAAAGCGCCACAGGGGCGTGGGGCCCCGATGGCGCTATGACAATGGAATGCCGCAATGGCTGCGGCGTAGGCTTAGCGGTTGATGCAGCCCTGAACGTTGAGATCGTCACAGAACACGCCTGCCGCGCCACCGATGACCGCACCGGTAAGCGCGCTGCCGCCAAGCGCGCCCGCGACGACCGCACCGGTTGCCGCGCCGGCAAGCCCGCGTTCGGTGTCATTGTCGAGATAGTCGCAACCTGCAAGCGTTGCAGCGGCAGCAATCGCGACCGCGAATTTGAGAATTCCCATGCTCGTTCAGCTCCTTGTTGGCCACAAGCGACCATCAGGGGCGCCACGGCTCGGTGTGACAACACTACTTGACCCTGAAGGTTCCCGATACACCCAACCGGGTGTGCGTGTCTTTTTCTAGAAAAGAGCCTGACCCGTGAGGGGCCAGGCCAGGAACAGAGGGTTAGGGTTGGGGTAGAGGGATGGTTAGATTTCGGCTTCAGTCCGGCCCGCACCGTGCTGGCGGCGCAAACCGTAACTACAGCTTGACCCGCTAAAGCGCAGAGCGCAAAGCCCGATTTCGTGTGCGCCGCCCGTTCGGCAAAATGCCGCCGGAACTGCAGATTGAGCGGCGAATTCACGCTCATTGATCGTCCTCACCCGCATCCTCGATACGTGCGCGCCCTGCTGCGAACACATCGGGAAAAGACGCACGCGCACAGCGCAGATCGATCTTTAACAGTGCCTCATAGCTTTCGGGGTCAAACGGGTCTTCTGCTGGCACAACCTCGCGGCCAAACAGCCACGAAAGTCGCCCCGCATCAAGGTTGCCACGCTCGAACGGTTCTTCGCCGAAATGATCCCATAGCGCGGCCAGAAAGCCTGCATCGGCGCGCTTGTCTGGGTTTGCCCGATCGCGGTAACGCTCGCGCACAATGATGCGCGTAACGCCGCGCCCATGCACTGCGCGGCGGATCACGAATTGAAAGTCAGTTCCGGGCAGCCGCCCCGGAAAGCCGCGGTGCTTCAGCATACCGCGGCCTCCCGAAGATCAAGTGGACTTTTATGGTACGACGTGCGTGAGGCTAGGCGCACCAGTCGGCTGTCTGCCCGGATCATCCGGCTCGCGCGGATCTTGTTGATCAATCGGAACGCAGATCGGAACCGTGGTGACATGGGTGATGCTGGCGTAGCTCGGAACCTCGCCCGGCAGGCAGAGCGACTCGCAGGTGAGCAGCCGTTCCGGATAGTAGTTCGAGAAGGGCTGACGTTCGGGTCGGCAGGCAGCCACGGAAACGTTGCCGTATTTATTGTAAACCGGCTCTGGCAGGATCGGCCGGACAACAGGTTTCGCGCAGGCACCAAGCAAAAGTGCAAGCGAAACGCCAACGGTGAAAACGTGTGTAATACGCATGATTCCCTCGTGTACATTATGCGACTGGCCATAGCAGCATACGCGCGACCCGGGTTTTGGGCAATTGTCTTGCTTGTTCTGTTCATGTCGTTCCCATTTGCACCAAAACTCGTCGCGCTTTTGGCGGCGCAGGTTGATCTGAAATTGTCCCTAGTGTCGAAAGACGCTGCAATTGCGCGGCGGCGTCAGTTTCGCGAAGATCCAGCAGCAAATGCCCACCCGGCACAACTGCGCGCGCGAAATAGTCCATGTAGGTTTCGACCGGATAATGAAAGCCGCAGGATAGAAAACTAAGTGCAAGATCAACCGTGCCCGCGTCCGCAGGATCATTTTTCTTTGGGTTAACCGCCTGAACCCGTTCTGGCGCAAGGTCGTTATCGGCAAGCAACGCCTGCGCAACGGCCAGTGATGAATAGGCCGCCCCTTCTTGCGCGAACCCAAAGTGGCGCCGCTCGTTGCTTTCAATGTCAATCAGTAGCGCCGTGGTTGGCTGGTCTTGTAATAGAAAGAGGTCGAAGAAGGCATAGCCGCAGCCAATATCGGCCACGCGGCGCGGCGCGAGGTTTAACAGCAAAGGCTGCAGCGCTAAATATTCCTGCAAGATCACACCCGCCGCCCGACGCGCGACATCAAGCCCAAGCCGATCCACCTGATCGAGAATGGGCGCGGTGTCGCCCACATTCCAAGCGCGGATTATTTTACCGCTCTGAGGCACATCGAACAGCACCTCTGATCGCTGCAAGATCAGGTTGATCAGATCATCTTGGCCAAGCGCCGCAAGCCGCAGCGCTTGAACGCGCGGATGCAATGCCGCGGCTGCTATATCTTGGACTAGTGGCATCGCCGGAACTCCGCCCTTAAAGTGGGATATTATCGTGTTTTTTCCATGGGTTTGTTTGTTTTTTCGTGCGCAGACTGGCGAATGCGCGCGCCACCCGCTTGCGGGTTGAACGTGGCTGGATCACCTCGTCGATAAAGCCTTTTTCGGCTGCCACAAAGGGGTTGGCAAAGCGGTCTTCATAGTCGGCAGTCCGAAGCGCTATCTTTTCGCGGTCCGCCAACTCGCTGCGGTAGAGAATTTCGACCGCGCCTTTGGCACCCATCACCGCGATTTCTGCAGTAGGCCAAGCATAGTTGAAATCGCCGCGTAGATGCTTGGAGCTCATCACGTCATAGGCTCCGCCATAGGCTTTTCGGGTGATTACCGTGACCTTTGGCACCGTTGCCTCGCCAAACGCGAACAGAAGTTTTGCGCCGTGTTTGATGACGCCGCCGTATTCCTGACCGGTGCCCGGCAAAAAGCCCGGCACATCGACCAGCGTCAGGATCGGAATCTCGAACGCGTCGCAAAACCGCACAAAGCGCGCCGCCTTGCGGCTGCTGTCGATATCAAGGCAGCCTGCCAGCACCATTGGCTGGTTCGCAACCACACCAACCGATTGCCCTTCGATGCGGATGAAACCAGTAATGATGTTGGCCGCAAAATCTCGCTGGATTTCGAAAAAGTCACTTTCGTCAGCAATTTTCCCGATCAATTCTTTCATGTCGTAGGGTTGGTTCGGGTTGTCGGGAATGAGCGTATCAAGGCTTTCCTCCATCCGCGCCACATCATCAAAGAAGGGACGCACCGGGGGGCGCTCGCGGTTGGAAAGCGGTAGGAAATCGATCAGACGGCGCGTTTCGGCCAAGGCCTCGACGTCGTTTTCATAAGCGCCGTCAGCTACCGAAGACTTTTTGGTATGCGTGCCCGCGCCGCCCAGTTCTTCGGCGGTGACGATTTCGTTGGTGACGGTTTTCACGACATCAGGGCCGGTTACGAACATGTAAGACGTGTCTTTGACCATGAAGATAAAGTCGGTCATCGCCGGGCTGTACACTGCGCCACCCGCACAGGGGCCCATGATCAAGCTGATCTGCGGCACAACACCCGAGGCCATGATGTTGCGCTGAAACACCTCGGCATAACCCGCCAGGCTCGCAACACCTTCCTGAATCCGCGCGCCGCCGGAATCGTTGATTCCAATCACCGGCGCGCCGTTCTGCATGGCCATATCCATGATCTTGCAGATTTTTTGTGCATGTGTTTCTGAAAGTGAACCACCGAAAACCGTGAAATCTTGGCTGAACACATAGACCAGCCTGCCGTTGACCGTGCCCCAGCCCGTCACCACGCCATCGCCCGCCGGGCGGTCATCCTGCATGCCGAATTCGGTGCAGCGGTGCGCCATGAACATATCGAATTCTTCAAAACTGCCTTCGTCGAGCAGCAGCTCGACACGTTCGCGCGCGGTCAGCTTGCCTTTGCTGTGTTGCGCGTCGATCCGCTTTTGTCCGCCCCCCAGACGTGCTTCGGCGCGGCGGTCTTCAAGCTCCTGCAGAATGTCTCTCATGGCGAACCTCCCGAGTTTCAGCCAACCTACCGTTTTGGCGCAAAGCGACAAGCAAAATCAGGTATATTTGCATATTCCGCGCAAGCCGTCAGGTGCGAATTGCAACTTTGCAAAGTATTCCTGCCCGCAGCATTGCGCGCTAGCCTGCGCCGAACTGCAGGAGGTGCCATGAGCGTGCCAGTTCCCGTTTTGACCATCGGCCTTCTGGTCGCGTCCAACGTTTTCATGACATTCGCTTGGTATGGGCATCTGAAGTTCAAAGCAGCGCCGATTGTTGCCGTGATCCTGATCAGTTGGGGCATCGCGTTTTTCGAATATGTGCTGCAGGTGCCAGCAAATCGGATTGGGCACGGAACCTTTTCCGCAGCCCAGCTAAAAACCATTCAAGAAGTTATAACGCTATCTGTTTTTGCTATATTTTCGTGGGCTTACCTGAAAGAGCCGATCACTTGGCATCACTGCGTGGGCTTTGCCTTGATCGCCGCGGGGGCGTGGTTCATCTTTCATGACTGGGCTTGAGTGGCAGGCTGGACAAATCGCCAATCTGCCCCTAGCGAGAGACGATGCGTCGCTTTTTGAACCGCTCTCAACCACCCCATATCGTCACCCTGGTTTTGATGGCCGGGTTGGCGGCGCTTTCGCTCAATATCTTTCTGCCGTCGCTGCCGGGCATGGCTGTCTATTATGGCGTCGAATATCATTTCATGCAGCTTTCCGTTTCGGCCTATCTGGCGGTTTCGGCGCTGCTACAATTGCTGGTTGGCCCGATATCCGACCGCTTTGGGCGCAGACGCGTGGCGCTGGCAGTGCTGGGGCTGTTTCTGGTTGCAACGCTCGGCACATTGTTCGCGCCAACCGCCCAGTTGTTCCTTGCGTTTCGGCTCCTGCAGGCGGTGATCGCCGCCAATTTCGTGATAAGCCGGGCCGTGGTGCGCGATATGGTGCCCGCCGACGAGGCGGCCTCGATGATCGGTTACGTCACGATGGGCATGTCTTTAGTGCCGATGATCGGCCCGGTGATCGGTGGTGCGCTGGATGAAGCCTTTGGCTGGCACGCCAATTTCACGCTGCTTGCAATTTTGGGGGTGGTTGTAACCGCGCTTGTCTGGGCCGATCTGGGCGAGACGACGCGCGCAGGCGGCGTGAGTTTTGCACAGCAACTGCGCAGTTACCCCGAACTTCTGCGCTCGCAGCGGTTCTGGGGCTACTCGCTCTCGGCCGCCTTCGCCTCGGGGTTGTTCTTTGCCTATCTTGGCGGCGCGCCGTTTGTGGGCACCACGGTTTATGGTCTAAGCCCTTCGCAGTTGGGCTATTATTTTGCTTTGCCCGCATTAGGTTACGCTGTCGGCAATTTCGTTTCCGGGCGCTTTGCCAGCCGCATGGGCATTGACCGGATGGTGCTTGCGGGCACACTGGCGGCGACGGCTGCACTTCTTGTCGCGGTGACGGCAAACTTGCTGGGTGCTGGGCACCCGCTGATGTTTTTTTCGATGGTAGGCGTTACCGGGTTTGGCAATGGCCTTGCGTTACCCTCGGCCAACGCGGGCATGATGTCTGTGCGCCCAGAACTCGCGGGCACCGCCTCGGGGTTGGGCGCTACGCTGACAGTGGGCGGCGGTGCCGCGCTTTCCGCGGTATCTGGGGCGTTGCTTGGCCCTGATACCGGCGCGCTGCCGCTTATTTTGCTCATGCTCGCCTCATCTCTTGCGTCGGTGTCGGCAATCGCCTGGGTATTCCGGCGGCGGCGGCAACTCGGGGTTTGACGCAGATGATTTGCAAAGCCTAGTGTGATTTTGCAAACCTTGAGGGTAACATGGCCACGCAAAAGCTTTATGCAGGCGTCAAGCTGCGCGAAACGCGGGGTCGGCTTGGGCTGACGCAAAAGGTCTTTGCCGACCGGCTCGGGGTATCACTGCCCTATCTCAACCAGATGGAAAACAACCACCGCCCGGTTTCAGCGGGCGTGGTGCTGGCGCTGGCGGGCGAGTTCGGGCTGGATGTCACCGAACTTTCGGTGGGCGATGCCGAGCGGCTGGTCAGCGACATGCGCGAGGCGCTTGCCGATCCGGTGTTTGCCGAAACCATCCCGCCGCTCGCCGATTTGCGGCTTGCTGCATCGAATGCACCGGCGCTGGCGCGGGCTTTTCTGGAACTGCATCGCGCCTATCGGCAGGGCCACGAAAGGCTCGCCAGTCTAGACGAGGCGATGGGCCGAGAAGGTGGGCCGACGCTGGTTTCACCTTGGGAAGAGGTTCGCGACTTCTTTCACTATTGCGATAATTACCTCGATGCAGTTGATCGCGCAGCAGAGCGGTTTTCTTGCCCGGATGGCAAACGGTTGGAACCGATTGCTCGGGCGACCGAGGCCCTCGCAGCGCAGGGCGTAAAACTGCAGTTATCCGATATTGAGGCGATCTGGCAGAGGGATGGCAGCACGCTGACTCTATCGACCCGCACAGGAGCCGCGACGCAGGCATTTCAATTGCTGCATCAGGTTGCAATCCTCACTCAGAACGGCTTGCTCGAGGCCACGCTCGACCTTGCGCGCTTCCAATCCGATACGGCGCGGGCGATAGCAAAGATCGGACTGGCCAACTATTTCGCGGGTGCCGCGCTGCTGCCCTACCGCGTCTTTCAAGCAGCTGCACAGGAAACCCGGCACGATCTTGAACGTCTTGCCGACCGCTTTGGTGCCAGTATCGAGCAGGTGGCGCACCGGCTTTCAACACTGCAACGCCCGGGCGCCAAGGGGATTCCGTTCTTTTTCGTGCGCGTCGATCAGGCTGGCACAATCACCAAACGCCATTCCGCGACGCGGCTGCAATTTGCCCGCTTCGGCGGTGCCTGCCCTTTGTGGAATATGCACCAAGCTTTTGAAACGCCCGGGCGATTTCTACGGCAACTGGCGGAAACGCCGGATGGGGTGCGCTATCTGTGCTTGGCGCGCGATGTCTCGAAATCGGGTGGGTCGTTCCAATCGCCCGTGCGTCGCTATGCGATCGGGCTGGGGTGCGAGGTCAGCCATGCGCGCGGTCTGGTCTATGCAGATGACATGGAGCTTGCAAATCCTCGCGCCTATCAGCCGATCGGCATTTCCTGCCGTATTTGCGAGCGGCGCGATTGCCATCAGCGCTCTGTGCCGCCGCTAGAACGGCGGCTGCGGGTTGACCCCAACATGCGCGGCGTGCTGCCTTACGAAATCGGCTGATTATCCGCGCGCCTTCACCCAACCCGCCGCAAGCGCCTGATCTTCCGAGCAGAACCAGCGCTCACCGCGCGCGGTGTCGATACGGGTGGCACCGTAGCCACGGCTGCCGGGCAGATGATAAAGCTGCCCATTGCTTGAGATATTGCCCTTGATCGTGCAGCCGGTCGGGGCGCCTTCGGTGCTGCCTTTGGCGCGCTGCACCTCGGGGCGATCTGCCTGCCCCACCCAGACGCCGCGCCGCGCCGCACTGGCGCGCGCTTCAAGCGCCAGATAGTCGCTGGAGTACCGCGCATAGGCAAAGGCCGCGCCCGCTTCGACCAGCGCTGCGCCAATATCGGATTTGCCCGCGTAGCAGCGCGCAACAAGGCGGCCATAGCGGTCGCGATCTTGCCCTTCGCAGCGTGTTTCGCTCGCGGTCAGCGCCACCAGCGCCGCCGTGGCAAAACCGCCGCAATCCCAACCACGCCCGGCCGCATCGTGGCAGGTCTGCCCCGCTTCGGGCGCGTCAATTCCGAACAGTCGCACCCGCTCGCCCGCCAATTGCAGCGTGTCGCCATCAACAACACGCGCAGTGCCGACAAGCGTTTGCGCTTCTGCGGGTTGCATGAGCACAACCAGAACGAGAAGTGAACAAATCCTTAACATGCCCCACATATCGTGGCTGCGGGCAATAAGGTCAACAGGTATGGTAGGGCACGGTTAACGCGGTTTGCTTGCCGCACCGTCGTCCTTGGGTTGCAAAAGCGCCTCGATTGCCGCCAATCGCGATGCGGTTTCGCCGAACAAAAGTTCCAGCTGGTGCATGCGCAGCTCATCGAACTTTTCGTGCAAGCTCATGATTTCCAGCTCGGCCTTCAGATTTACTTCGTAGTCATGCGCGGCGGCGAGGCGGTCTTTCTCGTTCTGACGGTTCTGCGACATCATGATGACGGGCGCCTGAAACGCCGCCACCATCGACAACAGCAGGTTGAGAAACACAAAAGGATAGGGGTCAAGGGCGCGCACCAGCATCCACGCGTTCAGTGCCACCCAGCCCGCCACCACCGCGCCAAAGATCAGGATGAAGGTCCACGACCCGCCAAAGGCCGCCACGCGGTCGGCAACGCGCGCCCCGAAAGTGCTTGTCGTAGGGCCGCCAAGGCTCATATCGCGCGAAATGGCGCTGCGCGCTGCGATCCGGCGCAGCACGCGCTGGTCGCGCTCGCTAAGCTCGTCATAGCCCTTGTTCAGCAGATGCTCTGCCAGAGCGCGCAGCTTGTCGTCCATCGCCGCCCCCATGCTCATGCCGCTCCACACTAGCGGCAGTGCAGCCGCTGGCAAAGCCTCTCAGCGTTGCGCAGTCTGCCAGTTCGGGTTGATCCAAGGCTCGACATTTTCGGCCGGTAGCGGCGCGCGCCCCAGCACCATATCCGATACTTTCTCGCCCACCATGATCGAGGGGGCATTGATGTTGCCGTTGGGCACGCTCGGGAAAATCGAGCTGTCGGCCACCCGCAGCCCGTCGACCCCGATCACACGGGCCTCAGCGTCAACCACCGCCAGCGGGTCATCGGGCCGCCCCATGCGGGCGGTGCCGCAGGGGTGAAAGGCGCTTTCGGCATGTTCGCGGATGAAGGCGTCGATCTCGGCGTCACTTTGCACGTCTGCACCGGGCTTGATCTCGCGCTTGACGTGCTCGGCCATGGCGGGCTCTGCGAAAATCTCGCGCGTGAGGCGAACGCAGCGGCGGAACTCCTCCCAATCGTCGGGGTGGCTCATATAGTTGAAACGGATCACCGGCGCGGCCCTCGGGTCTGATGATCGCAAACTGACCGTGCCGCGCGATTTTGACCGCATCGGGCCTACATGCGCCTGAAACCCGTGGCCCTCGGCCACCGCCTGCCCGTCGTAGCGCACGGCGATCGGCAGGAAATGATATTGGATGTCAGGGTATTCCACCCCCGCCGCCGAACGGATGAAGGCGCAAGCCTCGAACTGGTTCGAGGCACCCAGCCCCTTGCCCGTCAGCAGCCATTGCGCCCCGATCATGCCCTTGCCCCAAAGATTCCAGTATTTGAACAGCGTCACCGGCTTGGCGGCGGCAAACTGCATATAGACCTCTAGATGGTCTTGCAGGTTGGCACCCACGCCGGGCCGGTCAGCGATCACGTCAATGCCGTGTTCGGCCAAATGCGCCGCCGGGCCAATGCCCGAAAGCATCAGCAACTTCGGAGTGTTCAGCGATGAGGCCGCAAGGATCACCTCGGCACTCGCACCGATCACCTCGCGCCGCCCCGAGCGTTCTACCTCAACCCCGATCGCGCGACCCTCGCGGATCACCACGCGCAGCGCCAGGCCGCGCACCACGGTGCAATTGCCGGTTTTCATCGCCGGGCGCAGATAGGCGCTGGCAGCAGACCAGCGCTTGCCACGCCAGATCGTCGCCTCCATTGCGCCAAAGCCTTCTTGTTGGCGCCCGTTCACATCCGCGCTCAGCGGATAGCCCGCCTGCCGCCCCGCCTCGATAAAGGCAGCGAACAGCGGGTTCGCGCGCGCACCGCGCGTTACATGCAGCGGCCCGCTGTGGCCGCGCCAGCCCTCTTCACCGCCATTTGCACCGCCGTGCCAGTTTTCCTGCCGTTTGAAATAGGGCAACACGTCCGCGAACCCCCAGCCGGTTGCGCCCTGCTCGGCCCAGTGGTCGTAATCGCGCGCGTGGCCGCGCACATAGACCATGCCGTTGATGCTTGACGATCCACCCAGCACCTTGCCGCGCGGCGTCACCAGCACCCGCCCGTTCAGATGCGGCTCCGGTTCGGTCTTCAGCCCCCAATCATACAGGCCCATGTTCATCGGATAGCTCAGCGCAGCAGGCATTTGGATGAAGGGGCCCATGTCGGTGCCGCCATGCTCAATGACGATCACCTTGCGTCCCGCCTCAGCCAGCCGATACGCCACCGCTGACCCTGCCGAACCCGCCCCAACGATTACAAATTCCGCTTCCATTCTGCCCATCCTCTGGCCGATCCGGCCATTCCTGCATTTCGCAAATGCCCATTGGGGCCGGGAGCTTGGCAGCCCCCGGGGCCTCTCAATAGGGCGCTTCGACCGGGCCCAGCCCGACGTAAACCGATTTCACGCGACTGTAGTGCTCAACTGCCGCGTGCCCATTTTCGCGCCCAAGCCCCGAGGCTTTTACCGCCCCGAACGGCGCTTCGACTGGCGTCAGGTTATAGGTGTTGATCCATGTGGTTCCCGCCTGCAGCGCCCCGATCACCCGATGCGCACGCGTCATGTCGGCGGTGAAAACCCCGGCGGCAAGGCCGTAAGGCGAGGCGTTGGCGCGCGCCACCACCTCGGCCTCGGTGGCGAAATCAAGCACCGCCATCACCGGGCCAAACACCTCTTCGCGCGCGATTTCCATCGCGTCCTCCACATCGGCAAAAACCGTGGGTTGCACGAACAAAGGCCCCGCGTTGCCCGCACCACCCCCGCAGACCAGGCGCGCGCCTTCGCCCCTGGCCCGCTCGATATAGCCCAAGACCTTGGCATGCTGCGCCGCGCTGACCAGCGGCCCAAACTGGGTTGCTGCATCCAGCGGGTCCCCCGACACGATCGCTGCGGTTCGTTCCGCCAGCCGTTGCAGAAACCGCGCCTTGATACCCTTTTGCACGAACACCCGCGTGCCGTTGGAACAGACCTGCCCCGAGGAATAGAAGTTGCCCAGCATCGCCGCGCCGACCACGTCTTCAAGGCTCGCATCGTCAAACACGATCATGGGCGACTTGCCGCCCAACTCCATCGTCACTGCTTTCATCCCCGCCGCCGCAGCAGCATAGACCCGGGCCCCGGTGGCAACCGATCCGGTCAGCGAAACTTTGGCAACGCGCGCATCGGCCACCAGTGCAGCCCCCACCGCGCCCATCCCCTGCACCACATTGAAAAGCCCCGCAGGCAGGCCCGCCTGCACCAGAATCTCGGCCAATTGCAGCGCGCCCAAGGGCGTTACCTCTGAAGGTTTGAACACCATCGCATTGCCCATCGCCAATGCGGGCGCTGCCTTCCAACAGGCGATCTGGCTGGGATAGTTCCACGCACCAATCCCAACACAAAGCCCCAAAGGCTCGCGCAGCGTATAGACAAGATCGCGCCCCAACGGGATCGTCTCGCCGGTCACGGTAGGGACAAGCCCCGCGAAATATTCCAGCGCATCGGCACCCGAAGGCCAGTCGGCGACGCGTGTTTCCTGCAACGGCTTGCCGGTGTCGAGCGTTTCCAGCAGCGCGAGCTCTTCGCCCCGCGCCCGGATCATCTCGGCCGCGCGGTGCAAAATACGCCCCCGTTCAACCGGGCGCATCGCGGCCCATGCACCTTGCGCGCGCGCGCCGCTCGCAAGTGCTGCCTCAATCACGGCGGGCGTTGCGGCATGTAGGCGCGCAATCACCTCGCCGCTGCCCGGGTAGATCACCTCGATCCCATCACCTTCGGTATCTTCCAGCCACGCGCCATCAACGTAATGGCTGGCTTTCGGTTGTGCTCGCATCATGCATCTCCCAGTTCGCGATCAAGATAGTCGAGCACCAATGCCGCTGCCGAGTTGCGGTCCAAGGTGCCCGGCTGCAAGGCCGCGCGAATGTAAACTCCGTCGATCAGCGCGCCCAACCCCTCAGCCACCGAGGCGGCGCGCGGCCCAATCAGCGGGCGCAAATCGTACATCAGATTCGAATGTAGCCGGCGCTGATACACCGCCAGCAACCGGCGCGCCGCTGGCGCGGTTTGCGCCAGGACGTAGAAATTGAGCCAGGCACTGACCGCCTCGCGCCGAAACGACGTGGGCGAAAACGAGGCCAGCACGATCGCCCGAAGCCGCCCGCGATTGCCCGAGGCTGCCACCTGCGCGCCGCGCACCTCCGCCCCGAACAGCGACAGAATTGCACGCATCGCGGCGAGGAATATCTGCTCTTTCGAGCCGAAATAGTGATGCGCCAGCGCCGAAGACATGCCCGCGCGCCGCGCAATCTGCGCCACCGTCACGTCCAGCGAGCCCAGATCACCCACCATTTCAATGGTAGCTTTCACCAAAGCCGCCCTTCGGATAGGCTTTGCGCCGAGCTTGGGCATGGCACCCCCACGAGAAAAGGCTTGCCAAACCGAGCTACAGGTAAGTTTATTGACTCGTCAATCAACAAAAACGTTCCAGGGAGTCTGCCATGACCTTCAAGTCCGTCCTACTCGCCTCCGCCGCAAGCCTCGTGCTTGCCCTACCCGCCAATGCCGCCAACTGCGACAAGGTGGTGTTTTCCGATGTCGGCTGGACCGACATCACCGCCACAACCGCCGTGGCCAGCTTTGTGCTGAAGGCGCTGGGATATGAAACCGACGTTAAGCTTTTGTCAGTGCCGGTCACCTATTCGGCGCTGTCCACCGGCGATGTTGATGTGTTCCTCGGCAACTGGATGCCGACGATGGAAGCCGACATTGCCCCCTACCGCGATGCAGGCACCGTCGAAACGCTGCGCACCAACCTTGTCGGCGCGAAATACACGCTGGCCACCAACGCCGCAGGCGCAGCACTCGGTATCGACAGCTTTGATGACATCGCCACGCAGAAAAACGCGCTCGACAACAAGATCTATGGCATCGAGCCGGGCAATGATGGCAACCGGCTGATCCTCGACATGATCGCGGGCGATGCCTTCGGGCTTTCGGGCTTCGATCTGGTGGAAAGCTCCGAGCAGGGCATGCTGGCGCAGGTCGAACGCTCTGACGCCTCCAGCAAGGCGATCATCTTCCTCGGCTGGGAACCACACCCGATGAACGCCAATTTCACCATGACCTATCTGGCGGGGGGCGACGACTATTTCGGTCCGAACTTCGGCGGTGCCGAAGTGGCGACCAACGTGCGCAAAGGCTATGTTTCCGAGTGCCCAAACACCGGTAAATTCTTGCAAAACCTCGAGTTCTCGCTCGCTCTGGAAAACGAGATCATGGGCGCAATCCTCAATGACGGCGCCGAGCCCGAAGCTGCCGCCAAAGCTTGGCTGGCCAAGTCCCCGGCGGTGCTGGAAGGCTGGCTCGCGGGCGTTACCACCCAATCGGGCGGCGACGCGATGGCCGCGGTAACGGCGGCGCTCCAGTAATCCCGCACCAGGCCGCCCGGGCGCAAACGCACCCGGGTGGCCCCACGGCAAGCTGCAAAAGCAAAACTGGTGCGACCTCGGGGGGGAACACGATATGGATTGGCTGACCACCTACAAAATTCCGGTGGGCAAAACTGCCAAACTGGTTTTTGACTGGCTCAAGGCGAATGCGGGCGGGTTTTTCGATACGATCTCGGATGCGATGCAGGCGCTGATCAATGCCATCCTTTGGCTCTTGCAAAGCCCGAACCCGCTCTTCGTGGTGGCGCTTTTTGTAGCCCTGACGTGGTCGCTGCAACGCAATTGGAAAACCGCACTGATGGTCCTGCTGGGGTTCTTGTTCATTCTCAATCAAGGTTACTGGAAGGCCACTACCGAAAGCCTGACGCTGGTCTTGTCGGCCTGCGTGGTGTGCATGGTGGTGGGCGTGCCGATCGGCATCGCGGTGGCGCATCGCCCGCGGCTCTTTGCGCTCATGCGCCCGGTTCTTGATCTGATGCAGACCCTGCCGACCTTCGTTTACCTTATCCCTGCCATTGTGTTTTTTGGCATCGGCATGGTGCCGGGCCTGATCGCCACGGTTATCTTCGTGCTGCCCGCACCGATTCGGTTAACCCACCTTGGCGTCTCCTCGACCCCGACAACGCTACTTGAAGCCGCCCGGGCCTTTGGCGCGACACCACGTCAAGTGCTCTGGAAAGTCGAACTTCCCTTCGCGCTGCCCCAGATCATGGCGGGGCTCAACCAAACCATCATGCTGTCATTGTCGATGGTGGTGATCGCCGCACTGGTGGGGGCGGCGGGTCTCGGCGTGCCGGTGGTGCGCGCACTCAACTCGGTCAACACCTCGCTCGGCTTCGAGGCGGGCTTCATCATCGTGGTTGTGGCAATCATCCTGGACCGGATGCTCAGGATGGAGCGCTAAGATGCCGGTTGCCGTCGAATTTGACAGCGTCTCGATCGTCTTTGGCGATAACCCCGACGCTGCACTGCCGCTGATGGATCAGGGACAATCGCGCGAAGATATCAAGTCAGCCACTGGGCAGGTGCTTGGCGTTCACGACTGCTCGCTCAGCGTGGCAACGGGCGAGATTCTGGTGCTGATGGGGCTTTCGGGCTCGGGCAAATCAACACTGCTGCGCGCGGTCAACGGGCTCAACCCGGTGTGCCGTGGCGAAGTGCGCATTTCCGACGCGGGCGAAATGGTCAGCGTAACCCACGCCGACGCCGCCACCTTGCGGCGACTGCGGCTGAACCGGGTGGCTATGGTATTTCAGGCCTTTGGCTTGCTGCCTTGGCGCACGGTGCGCGAAAACGTCGGGCTGGGGCTGGAACTTGCCGGTATGAAGCCCGCCGAGCGGCGCGCGCGCGTCGATGAACAGCTTGCGATGGTCGGGCTGTCGGATTGGGGGGGCCGCAAGGTCGATGAACTTTCCGGCGGCATGCAACAGCGCGTCGGCCTAGCGCGCGCCTTCGCCACCGAAGCACCTATCCTGTTGATGGACGAGCCGTTTTCAGCACTCGACCCGCTGATCCGGGCGCGCTTGCAGGACGAATTGCTGGAACTGCAGCAAAAACTCCGCCGCACCATCATCTTTGTCTCGCATGACCTTGACGAGGCCTTCAAGCTCGGCAACCGCATCGCGCTAATGGAGGGCGGCCGGGTTGTACAGGCCGGCACCGCGCGCGAAATCATCGCCGCCCCTGCCGATGCCTATGTGGCTGATTTCGTAGCGCATATGAATCCACTGGGCGTGCTGACAGCCGCCGATGTCGCGCAGCCCGGCACGGTGCCGGGGGCACCCGAAGTCGCCCCCGAAGCGACGGTGCGCGAGGTGATGGCGCTGCTGATCACAACCCCCGAACTGAACGTTACGGGTGGCGGGCTGATCAGCCGCGAAAGTGTGCTAACGCGCTTGATCGACCCGCACAGCTAACGGCCACGCAGGCGCGCTCCGCGGGGGATATTTTGACTGAAGCATTTCGCACTGCTTCAGAAAGAAATATCCCCGCCGGAGGCTCAAATCTCTGTTTGCGGGACCGCAGGTGTGGTGCGCCGTTTGATCTGCGCCTCACGCCAGGTGATGTAGCTGATCGCGCCAATGATCAACGCACCACCAAGAATGACCATCGGGTCCACCGCCTCGCCAAAGACCAGCGCCCCGAGCAGCGTCGCCCAGATCAGTTGCAGGAAAGTGACGGGCTGAGTAACGGCCATTGGCGCGCAAGCAAAGGCGCGGGCCATGCAATAGTGTCCGGCGGTTGCAAAAACCGCGATCAACCCCAGCCAGCCAAGTTGCACCAGCCCGACCGGCACCCAGACCCAATAGGCGAAAGGCGCCAGTCCGATCGTCACGGTCAGCGCCATCATCGCTACCACCGCACCTGCCGGTGCTAGGTCTGCGAGCCGCTTGGCGATCAGATAGGACAGACCGAACGAAAGTGCAGCGGCCAGTTGCGACCAGTGGCCGGGCTCAATGGTACGAAGGCCAGGGCGCAACACCACCAGCGCCCCCACGATTGCCACACCGATCGCCATAATCCGGCGCAGCGCCAGCTTTTCGCCAAGAAACAGCGCCGCGCCCAGCGTGACCACGATCGGGTTGAGGTAGCCGATTGCCGTCACCTCGGCCACGGGGATCCGCGCCATGGCAAAAAACCACAAGATCACCGCCAGCGTATGCAACGCGCCGCGCAGCGCAAAAAGCCGTAGCGCGCCCGGCGCAAAACCGCGCCGAAGCGTCAGCGCCAGCGTTGGCGCCAAAAATGCCAGTCCAAAGGCAAAACGGATGAACGCGCCCTGTGCGGCAGGTAGATCGGTGCCAAGATAGCGCACGATCCCGGTAACGGCGACAAAGTTGAGCCCTGTGGCAAGCATCCAGAGCACACCGGCAACCGGGCGGTCTGGGCGGCGGGCGTGGATGACGGAGGGGGCGCTCATGGCGGCGAGATCAACCGAAAGCGGTGGTGGGCGCAAGGCCCCGATTGTGCCGGGCACATCTCAGCCACGCGCCAGTTGCAGCGCGATGCTCCACATCACCAGCCCGATCAACACATCTAGCACCACCCAGGCACTTGGGCGCGCGAAGATCGGCGCGAGCAGGCGCGCGCCATAGGCCAGCGAAAAGAAGAACACCACCGAGGACGACATCGCCCCCAGCGCAAAGCCCACGCCCTGCCCAGGAAACTGCGCCGAAACCGCGCCAAGTAGCACCACCGTATCCAGCCAAACATGCGGATTGGCCCAGGTGAGCGCCGCAATCGTGGCCAACACTGCCTCGAGCGATTGCGCACCACCCGCCGCCACCAGCCCCGAACCGCCCCGCCATGCCGCAAGGAACGCTCGCGCTCCATACCAGAGCAGAAACGCCACACCGCCCCAACGCAGCGCAGGCCCAAGCCAGGGCGCTGCATCTGATGCCAGCGCAAAGCCCGAAACACCCAGCGCAATCAGCGCCGCGTCAGAGGTCGCGCAGAACAGCGCCACCGCGAACACGTGTTCACGCCGCAGGCCCTGGCGCAGCACAAAGGCATTCTGCGCGCCGATCGCCAAGATCAGCCCCAGCCCCAGCCGAAACCCTGCCCAGAATGCCACCATCGCCTGCCCCATTTGCCCTCGCTTGGCCCCGAGACCGCGCCGCCCTACCTAGCAAGGCGTCTGCTTGTGCGCTAGTGGCCCGGCAGGCACTGTGGCGGCGCGCCAACAGCTGCACGAAAAAATCAGACCGGCAATAAATCTGGGGCGCGTGGTGCTATAATCGCGCTAATTTTACAGGAGGCGCGCATCATGAAAACGATTTCCTATTCGTTGTTTGCCTTGCTTGCAGGCACCACGATTGCTGCGGCGCAGTCGCTGGGCGGTGCAGGCTATATCAACGGCGAGGTGCAGTTTGAATATGGCTGGGCCAATGGCGGCAGCGGCGATCTGACCCGTGCCGATGTCACGCTTGGCTTTGAGGCAGGCGATTTCAGCCTTGGCCGGTTCGGCGCAGAAATCGGGCTCAAGGGCTATTTCAGCGTCGAGAGCTCGTTAGATACCTATGCGCTTTTCCCCGTGGTCTGGGTTGAGGGAAATTACGGCCGCGTTTCAATCGGCGCGCCGCGTTCGGCCATGGCCGACCGGGTGGCAATGCCGAAATTCGGCGGAAGCTACATTACCCACATCCATACCGAGAGCTTCTTCAACTTTTCTGAAGCACAGACGATGTTCTACGATCGCAATTCCTATGGCATCCGTTACGACACGATGCTGGGGGGCTACGATATCGGCGTTAGTTACCACCGCTACCCTGACATTGATGCCGGCGCCGTCACCGCCGCCGTCGCGCGCGATTTTGGTGCCTTTGATTTCGCGATCGGGTTTGAGGCCGATGCAGATAATATCGGCAGCAACAACAACATCGCTGCAACGCTTGGCTATGATGTCGGGCAATACGGCGCGCGCCTGACGATGGGGCGGACGACCTCTGGCGGTGACGGTTTTGGCTATGCGCTCAATGCCTTCTATCGCCCGACCGACCGGATCAAGCTTGAAGCGACCTACGCCAACTACGATTTCGCCGGAATCGGGAATGTCTATGGCGTCAATGCTGAATACGCGGTGCTCGACAATGCCGCACTTGGCATCGGCTACATGAATGGTGATGCTTTCAGCGATACGGTCGGTATCTACATGCGCTGGAATCTGAATAACTGACACTGGCCAGCCGCGAATTGGGGGCCGCACGGTACTGCGCGGCCCCATCAATTCGCGAGTGCAGAATTGCAACAGCAGCGTTAAAGACAAGCGACCGGGCGCGCGATTGCTGCGCTTGCGCGGGTGGCGTGGTACTTTCCGCACATGAGACATTTTGTCGCGGGGAACCAGAGTATGAAACGCGCAGCACTTCTGACGACAGCCCTTCTCGCGGGTGCGGGTAACGCGCAGGCACAATCGAGCGGCTTTTATACCGACGGCTTTGTCGAGTATGGCTATCTTACCGGGGACGGCGACGAAATCTCGATGGGCTATGCCGATTTCTCGCTCGGCTTCGGCTTTGGCGGGGGCAGCAGCCTACCGATGGGCTTTGATCTCGGGGTGTTGGGTGGTGTCATTGACGGCTTCGGGCCGAGCGACAGTGAATTCGTTCTGTTCCCGACCGTCTGGCTAGATACCTCGGTTGGGCGCTTCTCGATTGGCACGCCGCGCTCGGCAATAGGCAGCGCCTTCGATCTGCCCAACCTCGGCGGTTCGAACATCTTGAAAGTTGAACTTAACGCGTTCGTCAACATCACTGATTACGTGCCACTGCTCTCTGGCGTGAACAGCTACGGGGCGCGCTTTGACGGCAACTTCGGCGGATTCGACACCGGCCTGTCAGTGCATGGGTTCACTGGCGTCGGCAGCGACAGCACCTCGATCACCGGCTTTGTCGGGCGCGATTACGGTGCCATAGACTGGGTCATTGGTGTTGAATCGTTCAGCTTCAGTGGCATCTCTCGGCAGTCTTACTTTGCCCAAGTCGGCTATGACGTAGACCAGTGCGGTGGCAGCCTTACTCTGATAGACGGAGACATGACGCCTAATTTGCTGGTCGTACTCGGCGGCTTTTACAAGCCGCTCGACTGGCTGACGCTGAATGCAACATATATCAACTTCGGCAGTTCGAACGATACTATCGGCGTCAGCGCAGAAGCCAGCTTCCTGAAAAACGGCTATGCCGGAATCGGGTATCTGGATAGCATCGGCGGCGGCGGAAGCGGCATCACCACCGCCTATGTTGGCTGGAAACTGAACTACTGAGATAACGCCCATAAACAAAGGGGCCGCCCAATGGTGCGGCCCCTTTTGCATGTCGCGCGCGGCATCAGCGGTGCCTTCGGCGAGGATATTTCTTTCCGAAGCATGTGACTGCTTCAGCCCAAATATCCCCCGCCGGAGGCGCGCCATGCGCGGTCAGAGGCGGCGCGATCAAAGCTTGGCGGCGATGTCTTCGGGAATGTCGAAATTGCCGGTGACGTTTTGCACGTCGTCGTCATCTTCCAGCATATCGACCAGCTTCATCAGCTTTTCGGCAGTGTCCAGGTCTACCGTAGTCAGCGATTGCGGCTTCCAGATCAGCTTGGCGGTTTCGCTTTCGCCCAACGCCGCCTCTAGCGCGGTGCTGACCTCGCCCAGCGCGTCTTGCGCGCAGGTGATCCAGTGGCCGTCGTCATCAGTTTCCACGTCGTCGGCACCTGATTCCAGCGCCGCCATCAGCATCGTGTCGCCGTCGCCTACGCTCAGCGGATACATGATCTCGCCCACGCGGTCGAACATGAAAGACACCGAGCCGGTCTCGCCAAGGTTGCCGCCGCATTTGGTGAAATAGCTGCGCACGTTCGAGGCGGTGCGGTTGCGGTTGTCGGTCATCGCCTCGACGATGATCGCAATGCCGTTCGGCCCATAGCCTTCGTAGCGGATTTCGTCATAGGTGTCGGCATCGCCGCCCTCGCTTTTCTTGATCGCGCGGTCGATCACATCCTTGGGCATCGAAACAGCCTTGGCCTCTTTTACCGCCAGTCGCAGGCGCGGGTTCTTGGCGGGGTCCGGTTCGCCCATTTTGGCCGCTACGGTAATTTCCTTGGCCAGCTTGGAAAAAAGCTTGGCACGGATTTTATCCTGCTTGCCCTTGCGGTGCTGGATGTTCGCCCATTTCGAATGGCCTGCCACTTGGCTACTCCGTCGCTGTTCATTCCCGAAAGCCGGGTCCGGCGTCTCTATAAGCCAGCGATGCGGGGGCCTGCAAGCCACCCGCCGCGCTTCAAAGCGGCCAGATCAGCGGAATGAAAATGCTGGCGGTCGCCGCCAGGATCAAGTTGAGCGGAATCCCGACCCGCAAAAAATCGCTGAACCGGTAGCCGCCGGGGCCGTACACCAGCATATTGGTCTGATACCCGATCGGTGTGGCAAACGACGCCGAGGCCGCAAACATCACCGCCACCACGAAGGGGCGGGCATCAAAACCAAGCGCAGAGGCAAGTTCGATGGCGATTGGGGTCAGGATGACCGCGACGGCGTTGTTGGAAACTACTTCGGTCAACGCCGAGCCAAGCACATAGACCGCAAGGATCGTCAGCGTTGGCGACAGCCCCATAAGATGGGGCGCAATCGCATCGACGATCATTTTTACCGCGCCCGAATGGTCAAGGGCGGCCCCGACAATCAGCATCGCAAAAATCAGCGCCAAAAGCCGCCCTTCGACAAAACCAAAAGCCTCGTCAGGGTCAATGGCGCGGGTCAGCAACACCACCGCCACGGCCAGTGTTGCCAAAAGCAAAATCGGCGCCACGTCAAACGCCGCCAGCGCCACCACCGCCAGCAGCGCCCCCACCGCAATCGGCGCCTTGCCACGGCGGAACGGTTGCGCGCGCGGTTTGGCCACATCGACCAAATCCATATCTGCGGCAAGTCGGCCAATGTCGTCAGCGGCCCCCTCCAGTAGCAGCGTGTCGCCCACTACCACCACCAGATCGTCAAGCTTGCGCCCAATGTTCTGGTTGCGCCGATGCGCGGCCAGTACATAGACGCCATAGCGTCGCCGCAGCCGAAGTTCGCCAAGGCTGCGCCCGATCATCCGGCAGCCGGGCGAAATCAGCACCTCTACCGTTTCGGTCTGCACCGAGGAAAGCTTGTCCACCATCCGCAGGTCCGGGTTTTGCTGCATGCCCAACACTTCGGCGATGTCGGTGCGCAGCACCACCCGGTCGCCGGGCTGCAGCACGACCCCGGCCATATCGCGCCGCAAGCTGGCATCGCCGCGCAGCACGTCGATCACCCGCACACCGTCGCGCTTGAACAGATCGATCTCGTTGACGTTCTGCCCGATCAGCCCCGAACCCTCGGGCAGCGCCACCTCGGTAAAAAACTTGGCCCGCCTCTTGTCGCCCAGCAACATGCCCATCGATGAGCGCTCGGGTAAAAGATGGCGACCGATCAGGCCCATGTAGAGCCCACCCACAATCACCGCAATCAGCCCCATGCCGGTGATTTCAAACATCGAAAACGGCGCCAGCCCCCTGTCGCGCGCGACACCATCGACCAGAAGGTTGGTCGATGTGCCGATCAGCGTGATGGTGCCGCCAAGGATTGCCGCGTAAGACAGCGGCATCAGCAGCTTGGAGGCCGAAACCCCAAGCTTGCGTGCTACGGTCATCATGACCGGAATCATCATCACCACCACCGGAGTGTTGTTCAGAACCGCCGACGAAAGCGCGATCAGCGCAAAGATGATTATCAGCGTCACCGCCGGGCGGTGGTCGATTTGCGCCTCGGCCTGCCGTGTCAGCCATTCAAGCGCGCCGGTGCGCACAAGGCCCCCCATCAGCAGGAACATCATCACGATCGTCCAAGGCGCGGTGTTCGACAAAACCTTGAGCGCCGCGTCATAGGGCACCACCCCAAGTGCCAGCACCACCGCCGCGCCGCCTATCGCCACAACTTCGCTGGGCAAGCTTTCGCGCATGAACAGCATCAGCATGACGACGACCACAGTCAGGGTCAGTATCGCCTCGACGTTCTGCGGCAGCGCCAGATTGAACATATAGCCCTCGGGGTCATTTCGGCGCGACTATAGCGGGCGCGACCGGGCGCACAAGCGGATGCGCTATCACTCTGCCGCGGTGCCGGTCGGGTCTGGCGTGCCCGCGCGCGGTTGCACCAGCGCAAGGCCGACAAAGATCACTGCCGCAGCCAGCCAGAACCACGGCGAGAACCGCTCGCCCAGCAGCACCATCGCCCAAAAAACGCCAAAGCCGGTAACCAGATAGCTGACTTGCGAGGCAAACACCGCGCCCGCCCTGCCCACCAGCCAGAGGTAGCCGACGTACGAGCCGACATTAAGCACGCCGCCCACCGCCACCGCCCAATCGGCCAGAACCCAAGGCCGCACCGGGTTGATGAAAACCCCGCGCGATGCCGCCAGTGGCCCGGCGAGCAGCGCCGTAATCAGCGAGGCTCCGGCCACCATCTGCATCGGCCCAAGACCCGTCGCGCCAAAGCGCACGACGCCGTTGCCTTCAAGCCCGTAAAACACCGTTGCGACAAGCGCCAGCAGCACCCAAGGCACCATCGCACGGTCCGGCAGGGCGCTGCCCGGCAGCACGATCAGCGCCACCCCCACGGCACCCGCCACCAGCCCCAACAGGCGCCCCGGCGTTGCGTAATCAGTCCGCATCAAAAGCGCGATTGGCAGCGCCGTCATCGGAATGAGCGAAAGGCACAGCGCCGCCACCCCCGCTGGCAAATAGCGCTGCGCGGTAAAGCCCGCGAAATTTGGCGCTAGTGTGCCCACCACCGCAACAAAAGCGTAGAGTGACAGCGCCTTGCTGTGCAGCGGCAAACCTCCGCGCAAAAGCACGACCGGCAGCACCACCGACGCCGCAATGACCGATTGCCAGAAAATGATGCCAAAGTCGCGGTGCCCCGCCATCACCGCGATCTTGCTAAGCGGAATGCCTAGGCCCCAACCCGCGCCCAGCAGCACCAGAACGCCAATCATCGCCGCCATACCGGCGCCGCGTGATGCGCTCACAATTCGGCCTGCGCCAATTTCCCGCCAACCCGGACGGGGGCGATGCGCGTGGCTTTGCCGCTGCGGTCATCGGTTTCGATATAGACCCCGCACAGCGTTGCTTCGTCATTAGCCGGGGTAAAGCGGTCTTTCGCCATGCCGGTGATAAAGCGGCGCATCGGTTCGGCCTTGTCCATGCCGATCACCGAGTTGAAATCGCCGCACATGCCCGCATCGGATTGATAGCCGGTGCCGCCGCCCAAGATCATCGTATCCGCAGTCGGCACATGCGTGTGGGTACCCACCACTAGACTTGCGCGCCCATCGCACCAATGTCCCATCGCCATTTTTTCAGAGGTCGCCTCGCAATGCATATCAACCAGCACCGCCTGCGCCAGCCCGCCCAGCGGATGCGCGCGCAAAACCGCGTCAACCGCCGAGAACGGATCATCAAACGGACGCTTCATGAAAACCTGCCCAAGCACCTGCGTTACCAGCACCTTGCGCCCGCGCCGGTCAAGATACACGCGCGCGCCCTTACCCGGTGCTTCCTTGGCAAAATTCAACGGTCGCAGAATACGCGGCTCGGTTTCGATAAAACGC
This sequence comes from Rhodobacteraceae bacterium UBA6213, assembly GCA_002421605.1. Taxonomy (GTDB): domain Bacteria; phylum Pseudomonadota; class Alphaproteobacteria; order Rhodobacterales; family Rhodobacteraceae; genus UBA6213. Next base: position 116,770 of record DISJ01000017.1, read on the forward strand.
AGCATATCTTTTTGATCAAAGGCATGATCGCCAAGCGTGACGCAATCGGCACCCGCCGCCAGCAACGCCTTGGCATGATCGGGCGTCAACCCCATGCCGGAACTCGCATTTTCGCCGTTGACCACGACGAAATCGAGCCGCCAGCCTTCACGCAAACCCGGCAAACGCGCCGCTACCGCCGCCCGCCCCACCCGCCCCATCACATCGCCTAGAAACAGTATCTTCATGCGCCAAGCGTTAGGCCGCCGCTTTGAAAAGGGCAAGCCCTGCGCGCCCGCGCAATCGCGAAACGGCGGCTCAAAACGGGCCCAGCGCGCCGGCCTCGGTCACGATCAGATCGAGCTTTTGGTCAAATGCGTCAACCGGCACCTCGGACATCTGCTGCGCACTGTATGCAAAACCAATTGCGGTGATAGGGCCTTGGGCGCGTAATTGGGCAAGCGAGCGGTCGTAGTAGCCGCCGCCATAGCCCAGCCGAAACCCGCGCGCATCAAAGGCCAGCAGCGGCACGATCAGCACCCGCGGCACAAGCCAATCGCCACTTTCCGGAATCAGCGCACCAAAGGCACCGCGCTGCATTGCGGCCCCTGGTGCCCACGCCCGAAAGCCCAGCGGCTGCTCGCGGCCAAGGATCACCGGCACCGCCAGCGGCCCTCTATGCGCCGCCATCGCCGCAAGCGGGTCGATCTCGCCGCGCATTGGCATATATCCCGCCAGCACCGCGCCTGCAAAAGGTGCCAGCACCGCACCAAGATGCGTGCTCGCGTTGCCCTGACCCTGCGCTGCGGCCGCGCGGCGGCGCGCTGCCGCCTGCGCCCGCGCCGCCACTTTCAACTCGCTGACCATGTCCATGCTCGCCCTCCGCAACCAACCCTAGCCCGGTCGCGCAGCACCCGGCAAGGCGGTGGACCGGCACGCAGAGAGGCCCTAGCATGGCGCGAACACGGGCGCGGTTTCAGGGGACGGTGGATGGCGGAACTCTTGCTTGGGCAGCTTGTCAGCATGACCGCCGACCCCTTTGCCCAAGGGCCAGGCGCGGCGCGCCACTGGGCGCGCGGCGGTGTGCTGATCGACGCGGGCCGGATTGTGGCGATTGGCGACGCCGGCGAGATGGTCACCGCGCACCCGGGCGCGCACCAGCACGACTATGGTTCGGCGCTGATTTCGGCGGGCTTTGTCGATGCGCATATGCACTATCCCCAGACCGCAATCATCGCCAGTTGGGGCAAACGGCTGATCGACTGGCTCAACACCTACACTTTCCCCGAAGAGGCGCGCTTTGCCGACCCCGCCTATGCCGCCACTATCGCAGAGCGTGCGCTTGATCTGGCCCTCGCGCATGGCACCACCACGCTGACGAGTTACACAACCATTCACCCCGCTAGTGTCGATGCCTTTTTTGCCGCCGCCGCCCGGCGCGAGATGCGGGTGGCGGCGGGCAAGACCTGCATGGACCGCAACGCACCCGACGATCTTCGCGATAGCGCGCAAAGCGCCTATGACGATAGCCGCGCGCTGCTGACGCGCTGGCACGGCGTCGGGCGCGCGAGCTACGTCATCACCCCGCGTTTTGCCCCCACCTCATCGCGCGACCAGCTAGCCGCACTTGGCGCGCTTTGGGCCGAGCATCCCGACTGCCTGATGCAGACGCATCTGAGCGAGCAGACCGACGAAATCGCCTGGGTGGCATCGCTTTTTCCCGAAGCGCGCGACTATCTGGATGTTTATGAGGCGAACGGGCTTTTGGGCGCGAACGGCCTCTATGGCCACGCCATCCACCTGACGGCGCGCGAACGCGACCGGCTGGTCGAGGTAGGCGCGGCGCTGGCGCATTGCCCAACCTCAAACACCTTCATCGGTTCCGGCCTGTTCGATCTGGCCGGGCTCAAATCCCGGGGCCTGCGCATCGGGTTGGCCACCGATACCGGCGGCGGCTCATCGTTTTCGATGCTGCGCACCATGGCGGCTGCCTATGAGGTGGCGCAACTCAACCATGTCGTGCTGCACCCTGCACATCTGCTTTGGCTTGCCACCGCCGGTTCCGCCACCGCGTTGCAACTGGGCGACCGGATCGGCACGCTAGACGCCGGGTATGAGGCTGACCTCGTGGTGCTCGACCTCGCCTCAACCCCTGCCATCGCACAGCGCAGCGCCCGCGCGAACGATTTGTGGGAGGCGTTGTTTCCTACCATCATGATGGGCGATGACCGTGCCATTCGCGCCACTTGGGTCAACGGCAAACTGGCGCATCAGCGCCTCGGCGGCTGACCCACGTCTTGCAGCCTTAGCCGTTCAGCACCGCCAGCGCGGCGGCATGCACCCCGGCATTGGCGGCGGCGATGATCTGACCGCCACCCGCTGCCGGGCCGCCTTGCCAGTTGGTCACAATACCACCCGCCGCTTCGATCACCGCGATTGGTGCGGCCACGTCATAGGGTTGCAACCCGGCCTCGACCACCAGATCGATCTGCCCCGACGCGATCAGCGCGTAAGCGTAGCAATCCATGCCATATCGCACCAAGCGCATCTCGCGGGCCAGCCGCGCAAAGGCCGCGCCCTCGGCGGGCGTTCCTACCTCGGGGAAAGTGCTGAACAGGATCGCCTCGCCAAGCGGGCGCGCGGGGCGCGCGGCAAGCAGCTTGCGCCCCATTGGCCCAAACACTTCGGCTCGGCCAAAGCCGCCACTAAACCGCTCGCCGATATACGGCTGATCGATCAGCCCATAAATCGGGCCCGAGGTGTCAGCCACCGCCACCAGCACACCCCAGGTCGGGGTGCCCGAAAGGTAGCCACGCGTGCCATCAATCGGATCAAGTATCCAGGTTAGGCCACTGGTGCCCTCGCGCGGGCCGAATTCTTCACCCAGGATCGCATCACGCGGGCGGCGCAGCGCAAGGATCGCGCGCATCGCGCGCTCTGACGCGCGGTCGGCCACGGTCACCGGATCGAAGCGTTGCGTTTCTTTGCTGTCGGCACCCAGTCCTGCGCTGCGAAAATGCGCCAGCGTCTCGCGCCGCGCGGCGTCGGCAAGCGCGCCTGCCACGACGATCAGCTCGTCTTGTTCAGCTTCGCTCAATTGCATCTGTGCAGTGCGCATACTTGCCCCCAGCCATTCGATGGCAGCGGTAACGGCGCAGCGAAGCGCGGTCAAGCGGTGAACAAGCGACGTTTCGGCGCAGGTCAGGCAGCGTGCGAAAGCACCTTGGCAAGGTCAAACAAGCGCCGCCGCTGCGCTTCGGGAATGGCGTAGTAAGAGCGCACGAGTTGCAACGCCTCTTTGTCAGCCATCAGGTCATGGGCGGGTTCAGCACTGCTTTCCTCGCCTTCCGTCAGACCTTCGAAGAAGAACGAGATTTTCACCCCGACCGCATCAGAAATGTCCCAAAGCCGAGATGCAGAAACGCGGTTCATGCCGGTTTCGTATTTCTGGATCTGCTGGAATTTGATCCCGACTTGGTCAGCGAGCTGTTGTTGCGTCATGCCGATTAGCCAGCGCCGCTGGCGAATTCGCTTGCCGACGTGGACATCTACCGGGTGTTTCATACGTTGCTCCTGCGTTCCAACTTATATGTTCACTAGATTTCCTTGTGATTCCAGTTAACAAGCGCAATTTTCACGAAAACCTGTCGAAAAAGACAGGCATTGAAGTGTTACCTTAGCCGCGAGGGCGGCACATGTCGCGACATTTTGTCGCCATTTTTCTACGCGAGCAGAGAATCACCTGCTCGCCTCTTACGTGTTTGCTAGCCTACAGTGATTCGCTCGCGCAGCGCACTGGCAAGATTGCGCGCTCGGCGCTAGGTTGCGCCGCAGGAGGTGCCCATGCGCGCATTGCAAATTCAGTCGATCGGGGCCGAGCCGGTCTTGGTCAACCTGCCGCTGCCGCAACCGGGCACCGGCGAAGTGCGGGTGCGCATTGCCACCTGTGGGCTCAATTTTGCCGATCTTCTTATGATGCGCGGCGAATATCAGGAACGCCCGACCCCACCTTTCACGCTTGGCTTTGAACCTGCGGGCACGATCGAGGCGGTCGGGGCCGGGGTCGCAGAGACCTTGCTTGGAACGCGGGTGGCCGTGTTCGCCGGTCACGGTGGGCTGGCCGAAGCTGGCTGTTTCGCGCAGCATCGCTGTCTGGCCCTGCCCGACGCGATGGGCTTTGAAGAGGCGGCGGCATTTCAGATCGCCTATGGCACGTCGCATCTGGCGCTCAGCCTGCGCGCCCGGCTTTTGCCCGGCGAGACGCTACTGGTGCTGGGCGCGGCGGGTGGCGTGGGGCTCAGCGCGGTTGAAATCGGTCGGCGCATGGGCGCGCGGGTGATCGCGGTGGCGCGCGGGCCAGAGCGGCTTGCGGTGGCCGAGGCAGCAGGTGCCGCGCATTTGATCGATAGTGCTGCGGGCAATATCAAGGGCGCGGTGCGTGCGCTTGGCGGTGCTGATGTTGTCTATGACGCCGTTGGCGGGGATCTTGCGCGTCAAGCGATGGCGGCCACAAACCCCGGCGGGCGCTATCTGCTCATTGGCTTTGCTTCGGGCAAGGTGCCCGAGTTTGCGGCCAATCACCTCTTGGTGAAAAACATAACCCTGCATGGCTTTTACTGGGGTGGCTATCAGAAACTGTCGCCCGAAAGCCTTGCCTTCAGCCTGCAAACTCTGCTCGGCTGGTATGTTTTGGGAGCGCTGCACCCGCATATTGGCAAGGTTTTGCCACTGTCGCGCGCACCCGAGGCGCTCTCGCTATTGCGCGATCGCGCCAGCACGGGAAAGATCGTCGTCACGATGGCGGAATGAACACCGAACCGCTTGAATTCCCCGCGCCCTGCCCCGATATTGCTTGCATCGGCGTGCGCAGAGGCGTGCGCTGCCTGTCTGACCCTTTGGAGGCTTTCTATGGCTGACTATCGCACTATCCGCACCGCCCAGGCCGGCGCCGGGACCCTGCAGATCGATGAGGGTTTGCGGGCCTATATGAACCGTGTTTACGGCTTGATGTCGGTTGCCATGCTAATCACCGGCGGCTTCGCCTGGCTGATGGCAACTATGGCGCTTTCCGCTGACCCGACGCCTTACCAGATCGGTGGCAGCACCTACCTGACCGAGTTTGGTAAAACGCTGTACCTCTCGCCGTTGAAATGGGTGGTTATGTTTGCCCCCCTTGCCGTTGTCTTTGCCTTCGGCTCGCTTCTGGGCCGCATGAGCCTTGCCACCGCGCAGATGGTGTTCTGGGGCTTTGCCGCGCTGATGGGTATTTCGATCAGCTGGATTTTTGCGGTCTACACCGGCTTCTCGGTGGTGCAGACCTTCCTGATCACCGCAATCTCGTTCGCGGGGCTGTCGCTTTATGGCTACACGACCAAGCGTAACCTGACCGGTATGGGCTCATTCCTGATGATGGGCCTGATCGGTTTGCTGGTGGCGATGGTGGTCAACATCTTCTTGCAAAGCTCGGCCATGCAGTTCGCCATTTCGGTGATCGGCGTGCTGATCTTCGCGGGGCTGACCGCCTATGACACGCAGCGGATCAAGAACACCTACCTGCAGATGGCGCAGTCGGATTCCGAGTTCATCGGCAAATCGGCGATCATGGGCGCGCTGCAGCTCTACCTCGACTTCTTGAACCTGTTCATGTTCCTGCTGCAATTCCTCGGCAACCGCAACTAAGCGACCTACCACGGCGTTCTCAAACCCCGCCCCATTGGGCGGGGTTTTCTTTTGGTGGTCAGGGGCGGCGTCAGCGGGTTTTAGTGGCCGGGTGCAATCAGAAGAAAATATCGTCCAAGGGTACGGCGGCATCGGCACCGTTGGCTCCATCCGCCTCTTGCGCCCCAGTGCCAAACAGCGCGGTGTGAATCTCGCGCTCTACCTTGATGGTGTAAACTTTGTAGATCTCTGAAATAACATCCCCCTGCCCGTCAAATTGGCCCGCATCGGGATGTATTTTCAGCGCAGCAGAGCGGAACTCGCCTTCAAGCGCGCGCCAATCTCGGCAGAAATCCTGCCGATCGGAAACTGTTTTCGCAGCATCGCGCAGCCGGGCAACCACCTCAGTCCCCGTTCCAGACATGAACGCCGCGCGATCGCGCAGCAGGCTTGAAATCGTGTCTATTTTCTCTCGTGCCGTTTCAAGAATATCCCGCGCACCACCCTGTGATTGGCCCTCACTCGAGCCACCTGAGTTCAGGAAATCGTGCAAGATAACCGCTGATCGCTTTAAGTTTTTCATGACCTCTTCGACAGGGGCAGAGGTTTCATCGTTTAGGATGCGCAGATCCTTTGCGACCTGCCTGAAAGCTTGGCCATCTTCATCAAGCACTTTGGCCCTGATCGTTGCATTCAGGCTTATCAGGCGAACAGCCTGACGGATTTCTTCAAAGGCGCTGACATGCTCCAGCATATTGCCTACCGCCGCGACAAGCTGATCGATCGCGACCGAAAGCGCAGCATCGCTGCGATCATACTTCTCAAGCATCCGGGTGATTTGCAGAACGCTGGCGTCGATAGCACCAAACGCCGCGTCGCCCGTTGAAAGCAGTGTTCCCGCGTCTGTTTGCGCACTCTGAAGCATGGTCACGGCTTCGCGGGCCAACTCTTCCAGTGACGCCGCCAGATCTGCGATCTCGGCGTCGAAATCGGTAATTGCTCCCTGCAATTGTGCCGCCATCAACGCATAGGCGGATGCCAGCGTTGCGCCTTCCTCGATTCCTGCGGTTTTTTGGAACGCCGCTTCGACATGCTCCACGCGCTGGCGTGTGCTGTCGCCGACCTGAAGCGTGCACACAGCGCGCCCGACGCGCGCGCTGATCCTTTCGCTCTGCGCACCGTGCGCTGCAATTCGCGCTTCTGCCCACACGCGCTGGCTTTCCATCGCGGCAAGGTTTCGTGTCTGTTCGGCGCTGATCCCGTGCAGCAATTCGGTATGCTCGGCCCCAAACTGCTCGTTCATGGCGCGCGCCGCATCAAGGCTGTCGCGCATGCTCAGAAAGGCATCCGCGAAGGAGTTTACATTGCTGTCAAGCAACCCGCCGAGCCGCGTGAACTCTTCAGCGAACTGGGATAGATTGTTCTCTCGATCGCTGATGGTGGCGGCGGCGACGCGCGCCGTTACAAAGAACATGCGCAGCGTTCGCACAGCTTTCGACAAGCCAGCGATCTTGTTGGGAAACAGACCCGTTAGGTCGCTCAACTCCACCAAAAAGGCCTGAGTTGCAATACTGCTCTGGTTCAGCCGCGCAACATGGCTCGAAATTTTCCCAAGTGCGTCAACTAGCCCGGTGAATTCGGGCCCTGCCAGTGCACCCGACATCTGGGCATAAGCTTCGGAGACCTCTGTCAAAAGGCGTGTGCACGCGATCAGCTTTTCGCCCATCTGAAGGAAGTCTCGCTCAATTGTCGCGCGCGGCGCGGCGAGCCGTGCGGGAATATCGCGCGCGGCAGCGGGCGGGGCGGGCCAAGCGGGCGCGGCGTTGCGCATGTTCATGAAGCGCGCCCTTCTTTCATTTTCCTCTGAAACTTGGAAATCTCTGCGGCTATTGCAGACAGCCCGACGGTCCTTTCCACACCGCCGCGCGCGATGGCCTCTTTCGGCATTCCAAACACCGTGCAGCTGGCCTCGTCCTGCGCGATGGTATTTGCGCCCACTTGGCGCATTTCCAACATGCCGCGCGCGCCGTCATCGCCCATCCCCGTCATGATCACGCCCAGCGCGTTGGCGCCCGCGGCCTGCGCGGCCGAGCGGAACAGCACGTCCACCGAAGGGCGGTGTCGCGAAACGGGCGGCCCATCGCGCACCGCCACCCGATAATGGCGCCCGACGCGTTCGATGAGCAGGTGGTGGTTGCCCGGTGCAATCAGGGCCAAACCCGGTGCAAGCATATCGCCGTGCGCGGCCTCGCGTACCGTAATTGCGCAAAGCCCGTCCATGCGCCGCGCGAAGGCGGCGGTAAAACCCTCGGGCATGTGCTGTACGATCGCGATGGGAGGGCACTCCCTGGGCAGCGCCCTGAGCACGCTCGCCAGCGCCTCCGTGCCGCCGGTCGACGCACCGATGGCAACCATGGGTTCGGCATCAATCTGCGTTGCGCGCCGTGGCGAGGCGGCGGGCAAAATGGCATCGGCGGTCAGCTTTTCTTCGACCCTGACGGGCGGCAAGATCCTGCGCCGGGTGCCAATCCGGGCGTGGGCTGCCGCGCGGGCGACATCGCAGATACGCATGCGCGCCTCGGCCAAAGCTTCGGCGCTCGCCACCTTTGGCTTGGCGATGACCTCAACTGCGCCCGCTTCCAAAGCCCGCATGAAGGTTTGCGAGCCCTCTTCCGTCAGGGTCGAGCAGATCACCACCGGGATCGGGCGCTGCGACATGATCTTTCGCAGAAAGGTCAGTCCGTCCATGCGCGGCATCTCGATGTCGAGAAAGATCACGTCCGGCAGATGCGTTTGCATCCTTTGCACGGCAACATAAGGATCAGACGCAACGCCCATCACCTCCAGATCAGGCGCGCTTGCGATTATGTCAGACAGTGCGCTGCGCACCGCCGCAGAATCGTCAACGATCAGAACCTGGATCTTTCCGCTCGCCGCACGGGGTCCGGGACGGTCATTCATGCTTGTTCTCCAAATTCACACAACGCGGAACACGCCCGTGCCGATCTGCTCAAAACCCATGCCGTTGCCGATTGCCGCCTCGGTATGGCCGAGGATCAGAACACCGTAGGGGCGCAGGTGCCCAGCAAGACGGCGTACCACCGCCTTCTGCGTCGGCGGGTCGAAATAGATCAGCACATTGCGCAAAAAGATCACGTCGACATCGCGATCGACTGAAAGCTTTTCGGCAATCAGGTTCAGTTGCTGAAAGCGCACGTGTCGGCGCAACTCGGGCACTATGCGGACATGGGCAAGGTTGCCTGCTCCGCGCTGTTGCAGGAAGTAGCGCATCTTCATCGCGTCAGGCACCGGAGCGATCATCGTAGCAGGATAGATCGCGCGGTTCGCCTCGGCGACCATTTCGCAAGATACGTCTGTGCCCAGAACGGCAAACTCGAAAGGTGCCCCACCCTTCGCCGCCTCGGCAAGCACCATTGCCGCGCTATAGGCCTCCGCCCCGTTGGAAGCTGCGGCACTCCACACCTTGATCCGGGGCGTGCCACCACGCGGGCGCGCATTCAAAAGCGCCGGAAGCAAGGTCTTGTCGAGCAAGTCGAAATGCGCCTTCTCGCGGAAGAAATCGGTCTTGTTGGTTGTGGCAAGGTGGATCAGCGCGTCCAGTTCGCCCGAAAGTCCACCACGCTCAAAGAGCATCCGGCAGTAGTCCGCGACATTGGCAAGGCCAAGCGAGGCCGCGCGTTTTTTGAGCTTGCCTTCCATATGCGCGCGCTTGGAGGGCGTCAGCCTGATGCCCGTCTGATCCTGAATCAGTGCGCCGAAGCGGGCAAAATCGGCGTCGCTCAAGCCTTGGAGGATGGGCATTTCACCGTCGCGAAGGGCTTTCATTTCGGGTGCCTACGAGCGTTGTTTCAAGAAAATAGCGTGGCCGGACTACCTACTGGCGCTGTGGAGGGATCGCCGGAGGGCGACCCCTCTGATCGAAATCAGGCGAGGTCGAACACTGCCATATCGTCAGTTCCGAACACCCGCTCGAAATCCAGGACGGTAACGAACTTACCGTTTCGCCGCCCGATCCCGGCAATCGTTTCAGCGCGCCATCCTGCGGCGGCGCCTGGCGGCGGCTCCAACCTGTCGGAATCGAGCACGGTGACCTCGTGGACACGATCGACCTTGACCCCGATCACGGTATCCGCGCCTGCGACCGTGGCAGTAATCACCATCACCCGCGTATCGCCGTCGTCCTCAGCGGGCATGAACCCCAACTTCAGTCGCAGATCGAGTACCGGCACGCCCTGACCGCGCACATCAATCATTCCCAGCAGATGGGACGGGGCGCCGGGCAGCCTTGCGACGGGTTGCAGCTCCAGAATCTCGCGAACCCGCTCGACCGGCATAGCGAGCAGTTCGCCCGCAATGCCAAGGGTCACATATTGGGCGCTCTGGGCCATCAGGCCGCCCTCCCGCGCCGCCCCGAGGCACGCTCGAAATCGGCATCAAGCGCGTCCTCGCCACCTGAGATGTCAAATGCAAAGCCGCCCTCCTGCTTTGTCCGCCGCGCAGCGCTGGTGGTTGCCGGTTTGACCCGTGCGCTCGCCGCCGGGCGTGTTTGGGCCGCCTGTTCACCCGCACTAGAGAACCTGAAAAAGCTGATGCTGCGCTGCAACCGGTCCGCCTGATGCGACAGTTCCGAAGCTGCCGAAGACAACTCCTCAGATGCCGAGGTGTTCTGCTGTGTGACCGTGTCAAGCTGCTGAATAGCCTCGCTGATCTGGCTTGCACCGGCGTTCAGCTCGCTGTTGGCGGCCGAGATCTCAGCCACCAGTTCCGAGGTCTTCTGGATATCGGGCACCAAGCTTCTGAGCAGATCGCCCGCCGCCTGCGCCGAACGCACTGTCTCGCCTGAAAGCCCCGAAATCTCGGTCGCGGCCTCTTGCGAGCGCTCGGCCAGTTTGCGCACTTCTGCTGCCACCACGGCAAAGCCGCGCCCATGCTCGCCTGCCCGTGCCGCCTCGACCGCAGCGTTCAGCGCCAGAAGATCTGTCTGACGCGCAATCTCTTGCACCACCATGATTTTTTCAGCGATGGTCTGCATGGCTTCAACCGCCTTGCCAACCGCCTCGCCACTGGTTTCGGCGTCCTTGGCCGCCTTGCGGGCAATATTTTCAGTCTGCGCGGTGTTTTCGGCGTTCTGCTTGATATTGGCTGCCATCTGCTCAACCGAAGCCGAGGTTTCCTCGGTAGAGGAGGCTTGTTCCTGCGCGCCCTGGCTCAACTGATCGGCGCTGGCCGAGGTCTCCTCGCTTCCGGCGGCAACGTTGCGCGCGGCAGAGGCGACGTCGCCGACCACATCCTTGAGGCGATCTGTCATGCTGCCAAGCGCGTCGATAAGGTCCTTGATTTCGTCATTAGACTTCACGTTCGCCTTGGCATCCAAGTCTCCATCCGCCACCGATCTGGCAATGCCAAGTGCGGTCGAAATACCACGACTGATGCTGAGCGTGATCCAGATAGCCAAAGCAGCTGCAAGTGCGATGACGGTCGCGCCAAGCGCGAGCATCACCGTCCGCCCCGACTCGTAGGCCGCGTTGGCCTCGGCGGCGCTTTCGTCCACCAACTGGCCCTGATAGTTTCGCAAGTCACCGATGGCCTCGATGAAAGTCTTCAGCGCGGGGATGAGGGTCGTGTTCACCTCGCGCTCGGCGGCATCAGCTTGTCCGGAATTGACGAGCCTGCTGATCTCGCCGAAGGATGCGACGTAGGGCTTTCGGGCCTCATTGATTTTGGCCAGATACTCTCGCCCTTGTGGCTTTGTCACCGTTACTGCCAGTTCCTCGAGCCTGTCGTTGATGTCGCTCACGTTTGCGGCCATGCGCTCTGCAATCACAGCCCTTTCGCTCGGCGTCGTTGCCAGAACTGTCTCGAAATTGGCGCGGGCGTTATCCTCAACTTCTGCAGCGATCTCGTTGATGGTTGCGACCTTTACCCAATAGTTGTCGGTCACGGTGTGCAAGGCTTCGTTGAGGCTGCGAAGGTTCAGATATCCGGCTCCCATGCCAGCAGCCGCCAGCACCACAACCACGGTGAAGGCCGCGGCCAGCTTGAATTTCAGCGTAACTCTCATCGTCAGGTCCTTTCTTCGACGTCCGGGGACGCGCCTTTGGCCCCGTCATTGCTGAATATCCGCCCGAGTTCGGGAAGGATGATGAATTGTTCATTAAGCCGGGCGATGCCCTGCACGTAGTCTTGCCGCCAGCGCATGCCCACGCTCGGAGCATCCTCGAGCGTTGAAAGCGCGATGTCGGCGACGGTATGCACCCGGTCGGCGAGCAGGCCGACGATCATCGGCTCGCCGTCGAGGGCGATTTCGATCACCACGATCCGCGTGTCAGCATCCGGCGGTGGCCGCTCCATGCAGAACTTGACGCGCAGATCGGCCAACGGCACCACGCGACCACGCACATTGATCAACCCGCCCAGAAAGGCCGGGGCATTCGGCACCTCGGTGATCGGTACCATATCGAGAATCTCGCGCACCCGGCTCGCCTCAATGGCAAAGATTTCGCCACCAAGTTCCAATGTGAGTGCCAGCATGGTCTCGCCTGAAGGTGGCGCAGCGATATCTCTTGCGATCTTCGTCATGCCGCCCGTTCCTCCTGTTCCTTGCGCAGCCGGCTTTCAAAGCGTTGCCCCCTGCGCACGAGGTGGGCGACATCAAGGATCAGGGCGACCGTGCCATCTGCCATGATGGTCGCACCGGCAAAGGTCTCGATATCCGAGTGCAGCCGCGACAACGACTTGATGACCGTCTGGTTGTTGCCGAGGATCTGGTCGACCACGAGGCCCACGCGCTGATCGCCAGTGGATACGATGACCACCTTGGGGTGTTGCTCATCCGGCGCCTTGGTTGCGAAAAGTTCGCGCAGGCGCAGAAACGGCACCAGCTTTTCTCGAATATTGAGAAAGTTGCGCCCTCTGCTGCCATCGGTCGCTTGAGAAAGTTCGACGCATTCTTCCACCGCTGAAAGCGGAATCGAGTAGCGGCTTTGGCCAACGCGCACCAGCATCCCTTCGATGATGGCGAGCGTGAGCGGCAGGCGCAGCGTCACCGTCGTCCCCTGCCCGCGCTGCGAGATCACATCAATGCGCCCCCGCAGCGCCTCCATGGTACGATGGACCACGTCCATTCCCACGCCACGTCCCGAAAGGGCGCTAACCTGCTCGGCGGTAGAAAAGCCGGGGTGGAAGATGAATTGATGGAGCTGGTGCTCCGATGTCGTGGCGCCGGGGGTAATCAGCCCCGAATCCTCGGCTTTTCGCCGGATTCGCTCGGTATCAAGCCCGGCGCCATCATCGCTGATGGTGATCGCAACTTCCGCCCCTTCATGCACCGCCGACAGTCTGACCGTGCCACGCCGCGACTTGTGCGCCGCCATACGGATTTCGGGAGGTTCCTGACCGTGATCCATGGCATTTCGGATGATATGGACCAGCGGGTCCGCGAGGCTCTCAATCACCGTCTTGTCGAGTTCGGTCTGCTCGCCCGATGTGATGAAATCCACATCCTTGCCCAATTGCGATGACAGATCGTGCACAAGCCTTCGGAAACGGCTGAACAGCGTCCCGATAGGCACCATGCGGATACCCATTGTCGTGTCGCGCAGGCCCGCGGAAAGGCGCTCGATCTCTTCGTTGACCGCCAGAAGGCTCGGGTTGCGGCTTTCCACCGCAATCTGCGACAGGCGCGCCTGCGCAATTACGAGTTCGCCAACCCGGTCGAGCAATTCGTCAAGCCGCTCGGCGGGAACGCGCAGCGACATGCTTTCGCGTGCGGGTCCCGATTCCTTCTCGGCCTTGGCCGTCTGAGGCCTTGCCACCTCGCGCGGCGCGTCGATGGCAAAAGGCGCCTCGGATCTGGGGTCGGGCACTGCTTCGATTTGCAGCTTCATCCCATCCTGAACGAACAGGAACACGTCCTCAATATCATTCACCGAGCAATCGGACCGCAGGCTGACATCCCAACTCAGATAACAGACCTCTGGATCAATATCATCGATGCGTGGAAGGCCTGCCGTGTCAGCGCGAACGTTGCATTCGCCTAGCGCGCGCAACTCGTCGAGCAAAAGAACTGGGTTCGCCCCCAGCGACAACGCATCCTCGGGCAGGCGGAAACGAATGCGCCATTCTACCTCAACGCCTTTCACATGCGTTGTTGCATCGTTTTTGCTCGTGCCGCTCGCCGTCTGCGCCTGCTCTGCATCCTCGCCGCCATTGCCAACGATATCCCGCAGGCGCGCGAGTATCGGCAAACCGGCTGGCGCATGCACATTTGGCTCGGCAATCAGGTTGGCGATATGGTCTTTGGCTGCCAGCGCCACCCGCACAAGGCCGACGGTGGGCGCGGCGGCGCCTCTGCGCACCCGATCGAACGCGGTTTCAAACTCATGTACGAACTCCGCCACTTCGATAAACCCGAACATCGCGCCCGAGCCTTTGATCGTGTGCAGCGCACGAAAGGCGCAATCGATCAGATCCTTATCGTCGAGCGCTGCGTCCAGATCGAGCAAAGCCCGCTCGAGTTGCTCAAGAACATCCTGTGCTTCCTGGCGGAAGGTTTCTGCGGGATCGTCCAGTGTCATGCGCCTATCACCCTCTTGATTGCCGCGAGGAGCTGGTTCTGGTCAAACGGCTTGACGATCCAACCGATCGCGCCCGCAGCCTTGGCTTCGCGCTTGGAGGCCTCGTCCGATTCGGTTGAAAGAAAAATGATCGGAATGCCGCGGCTCGACGGATGGGCGCGAAATTTTCTGATAAATTCCAAGCCGTTCATATTTGGCATGTTGAGATCTGTAATAATGGCGCCGTATGCGCCTGCCGTCGCCTTCGAATACCCTTCGGCGCCGTCGCAAGCCTCATCGACTTTAAAGCCAGCAGCGCTCAGGGTCATCGAGATCATCTGCCTTACTGACTGCGAGTCGTCGATCGTGAGTACAGCCTTGCTCATTTTTCGTCCTTGCAGGATTTCATAGTGTTAGGATATCTCTCGGTGGTACCGGGGCGTCAAATCCATTTTACACCGGGCCTCAACGCATAACGCAACACAAACGCAATATGACAGATCTGTCGAAATTTAATAACCTCCACACCGGCAACTTTATTACGCCAAACCACCTATCCATTTTTCTGCTTTCGATCTTTCCACAAATCACGTTTGCCCCTCATTCTCCATGAAACCGCTGCCATTCAGGCTGCAAAACCAAGCAAACCAGACGTGCAAAACCCGATCCATCATCTACTTGCGCTTGGGGTAGCGTCGCTTTCAACGATACCAGGTGCCGCAACCTGCAGCATCGTTGCGCCCCAAAGGGTTTTGCGGTTAACCTGATGCCCACCCATCTTCTCAAGCCCGAGCCCTCGACCAATGCAGGTAATATCTGCTACCCTGTTGATTTCTATACACAGCTGCTTTCGATCAAACGGCTTGACGAACCAGCCAACTGCACCAGCAGCCTTTGCCTCGCGCTTGGAAGAAGCGTCAGACCTTGCAGAAACAAAAATGATTGAAACACCATGACTCGAAGGATGTGCGCGGAATTTCCTGATAAACTCCAAGCCGCTCATATTTGGCATGTTGCTGTCCGTTATTATAACATCGTATGCTCCTAGAATTGCTTTCGAATATCCTTCTATTCCGTCACGTGCCTCATCTACACTAAAACCTAATGCGCGCAGGTTTATCGAAAGCACCTGTCTTGCTGATGGAGAATCGTCAACTATGAGCGCGGACCCAGTCACATATTGTCCTTACGTGGCTTCATTTCGTTCACATCTTGAATCACCGTCTTTGCCTCTGGTCTAGCATCTGATTAAACTCGACCAGAAGGCAAACACTGCTCGCATAATGACAACACTAGCGCTCAAGCATTTAAGCAAAGTAAATTATGAAAATGCGCGGGCACATTTTTTCATTCGCCTTTCTGCTTTACTGCGCTGCCGTCAGTATTAATATGTCGGGCAGCAACCTCGCCGCTGTGACGGGCGGGTCATGAGCGCGACGGGCACCCGCTGGTCGCAGAATATCAACGTCTGCGGCAGATTAGCTGACGACATTGATCTCTTCTGCAGAAACGCCAACCGAGCGCATGAACGCTGCAAGCGCGCCCTCCTCAAAACCCGCGATTTCCAGGCGCGCGCCGCGTTCGGCTGCACTGCGTGTCGCCGCGATCAGCAGTTGCACGATGCTGGTATCGACCGCGCTCAGCCCGCGCACGTCGATGCAGGCAGACCCTGCGCCTATCGCTTGCGCCAGCGCGCGCCGCACCGCATCCGCCTCGCGAATACCCAGATTGCCCTCAAGCTTCGTAGCCTTCTGATTGTACGGCGGTGCATTTTTCGTCTTCGCTAGGGAACCCGATCTCTTCGCCATTGGCAGACCTTCCGTAAACCCGTTCGTTCTCCGGTTTACGCGCCAAACATTGACCAAGCTCTAACGGGTTTGCCTCCGGCACAGCCCAGCCTCAACGCCCCTCGGCGGCAATTTCTGAACTTGGCGATCCCGGCAGGACTCGAACCTGCAACATCCTGATTAGAAGTCAGGTGCTCTATCCAATTGAGCTACGGGACCGGTCGCGCCCTTTTCCTATGGCAGGCATCGGCGCGCAAGCCCTTCAAAGCGCGCGGGTCATGAAGGTGCTCATTGGGTCGGGCCCATAGCCTTCGAAGGGCCCACATTCCACAAAACCCGCCTTGTCATACAGCATGCGCGCTGCGGCAAAGCTTGGCTGCGCGCCAGTCTCAAGGCTAAGGCGCAAAAACCCTGCCGCGCGCGCTTCGACCACCAGATGGTCCAGCATCAGGCGCGCCAACCCGCGCCCGCGCGCCTCGTGCAGAATATGCATCGACTTGATTTCCGCATGTTGCGCATCGATCCGCTTGAACGCGCCCATGCCCAGCGCCGCCCCCGCCTCGCGCAGCACGAAAAAGCTGATCTCGGGCGCAGCCAGCGCGCTTGCGGGCAGCATGTGGATGCTTTCGGGGGGCGTGTCGGCGTGCATCGCCTCGGTGTGGCGTGCATGCAGCAGCGCAAGATCGGCCCCCAACGGGCTCTCGCGCGCAATCGTCAGGGTTTGCAGCGCGGTCATTGCGCAAACATCGCCGTGACGTCGAGCCCGTTGACCCAAACCTCGCCTGGCACCTCTGCGTCAATGGTCCAACTCATGCTGCCGTCCGCTTCCGCTTTTCCAAGCCCTTTGAGCAGCAGCAGCGCGGGCACCGCCGCCGATGCGACCTCGCCCGGTGCCGCCCCCAGCGCCGCCAGCACCGCATCAACCCCTGCAACGTCAATCTGCGCCGTGCCCAGCGGCATCGCCTCGGGGCCTGCGGTCATCTTGCCCTCAAAGCGCAGATCATAGGCCGCGTTGGAAATGCGTCCTTCGCTCAGCGCCAAATCGACCGAGCTGCCGGGCAAGAACGCCTCGTTGATAAACTCCCCCATCGCGGGGTCTATGATATCCTCCGTAGTCAGATCAAAGGCGCCGATCATCAGTGTCGCAGGTGCCGCCAGATCAAAGCCAGAAACCGCAACGCTGAACGCAGCATCAGTGGGCACCAAAGGCCGCGCCCAATCGGGCAGCACCCCATCGGGGATGCGCAGCCCCGAAAGGCGCAACGTCTCTTGCAATCGGCCATCCGCGACAATGCCGTTCAGCACAACCTTGATCCCAAATCCGCTCACGCCAAATTCGCCCAAAGGGGTGCTCGCAGTCATTTCCTGTCCGATCACTTCGAGTGTTGCTTGATCGAACAGCGGCACCGCATCCCCCAGCGCCACCCGCAAACCGCGTTGCGCCGCGGTAATCGCTTCGGGTGCAGGGTGCGCCACAAACCATGCGAGCAGCCCGGCCATCGGTGCCATGCGCAAGCCCTGCACGGAAATCTCGCTGCTATACCCCGGCGAGGTTACGTTAACAGGCAGCGGCACGCCCTGCCCGTCCATGGGGGGCATTGTGCCCGATTGTTCGATGCCGCTCGATTGCCCGACGATGTGCATATCCACCCCGCCCGCCTTTGCCACCGTGCCGGTGATGTCAAATTGCGACCGCTCGGTGCGCGACAGTGTTCTGCGCGAACTGACAGCATCCGTGATAGTTTGCGTGGTCACGATGCCCAGCATCTCGCCGCTACCCTCGGCATAGCTCATCAGCGCCTCGTCGAAAATGCCGCTGAAGCGCGACGATTCGGCCGTCAGCATCACTTCAAACTCGCCGGGAATCTCCATCGTTGCACGAATCGGCTGATCTTGCGTCACTTGCCAGCGCCCGCCGCCCAGATCGCGCAGCTGCATCTCTTGCGTCGAAATACTGGTGCTGCCCATTTCCGCCGGTAACATCGCAAAAAGCGGCGACATATCGATGCGAACGGCATAGGCCTCGGCCACTGGCGTCACCGCCACCACGCCGGGCGCCGCGCCCAGATAGGTCTGGAACACCTTAGCCAGATGCGCCGCCATTTCAGGCGTGGCCGGTGCAGCGATTGCGGTGGAACCCAGCAAGACCCAAGCCGAGACCGCACCCAGCGCAAAACGAAAACCCATGCGAAACCTCATGCCCCTGCCGCGCGACATCGCGACGTGATGCAGAGTAAAACGCCAAAGCCGCGTTAGTTCAATCCGGCTTAGGCTGGTATCAATGGGTCCAGACGGTGCGCCGGGCAGTGGCGAAATTGTCACCATAGCCGCCGGGGCGGATGTTTGCCTCGCGCTTGTGCGGCGCGTTCACCACAGCGTCGATGCCATTGGCGCGCGCATAGGCTTCGGCTGCCTCGCGGCTGTCGAACGTAAGGCGCACCTGAGTTTGCGTGTCGCCCGATCCGGTCCAGCCCATCAGCGGGTCAATCTCGCGCGCTTCCGAGGGGGCGTAATCCAGCACCCAAACTTTGGTCTTTGCTGCGCCCGATTGCATGGCATTCCGGGCAGGCTGATAGATCCGCGCGCGCATGGCGATACTCCCGTCAAATCAGTTGCCCCGTTATCGTGAAGCGCACACCAAAGTGCAAGCCCTGCCGCACGCGCAGACGGTGGTGCGACGCTTTGCACCGAACCGTTGAAGGATAGCTGCCGACCGTGCGGGGGAGCGAGGGGTGGGGGTGGTGCAACGGTCGGCAGCCCATTGCTGCTTGCCCTCAATCCATACGGCGCGGGTGCGCGTTCTGGCAAGCTAATTTCAGCCTATCACTTTGGAATATTTCATAAAATTGCGCTCAAATCTTAACCATGCGATAACCTTTCCCGTAACCCCTTGCATGTGAACAAAAACAGATCAAATCTTGGGGGCACGATGAGGATGCCATGCCCCACAATAACGACAACACTCCCCGCCCCCGCTCCGAGGTTCTGACCCGGCCCAAGCTTGAAGGCGGGCAGCGGTTCGTGATGCACACCGATTACACCGCCGCAGGCGATCAACCCGCTGCGATTGCCGAGATTTCGGCCTCCATTGTCGCGGGCGAGCGCAATCAGGTGCTGTTGGGCGCCACCGGCACCGGCAAGACTTTCACCATGGCCAAGGTGATCGAGCAAACCCAGCGCCCCGCGATCATCCTCGCACCCAACAAGACCCTTGCAGCCCAGCTATATGGCGAGTTCAAAAGCTTCTTTCCCGAAAACTCGGTCGAGTATTTCGTTTCCTTCTACGATTACTACCAGCCCGAAGCCTATGTCGCGCGCACCGACACCTACATAGAAAAAGAAAGCCAGATCAACGAACAGATCGACCGCATGCGCCACTCGGCAACGCGCGCGCTTCTGGAACGCGATGATGTGATCATCGTCGCCTCGGTCTCGTGCATCTACGGCATCGGCTCGGTCGAAACCTATTCGGCGATGACGCAAGATCTGATCGTGGGAGAGACCTACGAGCAGCGCAAGTTCCTCGCCGAGCTGGTGGCGCAGGCCTACAAACGGCTCGACGCCGCCTTCGCGCGCGGCGCGTTCCGGGTCAAGGGCGACACGGTAGATCTGTGGCCCGCGCACCTTGAAGACCGCGCCTGGCGGTTTTCATTCTTTGGCGAAGAGCTTGAAAGTATTACCGAGTTTGACCCGCTCACCGGCACCAAAACCGACTCGTTCGAGAAAATTCGCATCTACGCCAACAGCCACTACGTCACCCCACGCCCGACGCTGCGCCAAGCGATCAAGGGCATCAAGGTTGAACTGGCACTGCGGCTCGCGCAACTGAACGGCGAAGGAAAGCTGCTAGAGGCGCAGCGTCTGGAACAACGCTGCAACTTCGACCTCGAAATGCTGGAGGCCACCGGCGTTTGCGCGGGCATCGAAAACTACAGCCGCTACCTTACTGGGCGCGCACCGGGCGAACCACCGCCAACCCTGTTCGAGTTCATTCCCGATAACGCGATCGTCTTTGCCGATGAATCCCACGTCTCGGTCCCCCAGATCGGCGGCATGTACAAGGGCGACTACCGGCGCAAGTTCACGCTCGCCGAACACGGCTTCCGCCTGCCCTCCTGCATGGATAACCGGCCGCTGAAGTTCGAGGAATGGGATGCGATGCGCCCGCAATCGGTGTTTGTGTCCGCCACCCCCGCGGCGTGGGAGCTGGAACAGGCGGGGAGCGTGTTCACCGAACAGGTGATCCGCCCGACCGGCCTTGTCGATCCGCAGATCGAAATCCGCCCGGTCGAAACCCAGGTCGATGACCTGCTCGATGAAATCCGCCGGGTCGCAGCGCAGGGCTTGCGGGTGCTGGTCACCACGCTGACCAAACGCATGGCCGAAGATTTGACCGAATACCTGCACGAACAAGGCATCCGCGTGCGTTACATGCACTCTGACATCGACACGATCGAGCGGATCGAGATTCTGCGCGACCTGCGGCTTGGGGCGTTTGACGTGCTGGTGGGCATCAACCTTTTGCGCGAGGGCCTCGATATTCCCGAATGTGGCCTCGTGGCCATTCTTGACGCCGATAAAGAGGGCTTCCTACGCTCGGAAACTTCGTTGATCCAAACCATCGGGCGCGCCTCGCGCAACGTCGAAGGCCGCGTCATCATGTATGCCGACCGCATCACCGGCAGCATGGAACGCGCGATCAACGAAACTGACCGCCGCCGCGCCCGCCAAGTGGCCTATAACGAGGCCCACGGCATCACCCCGCAAACCATCCGCCGCAATATCGACGACGTGATGGCAGGCCAGTTCAAGGGCGATACCGATATGGCCCGCGTTACCGCGCGCGTTGACCGCCCGCTGATGGGCGCCAACCTCGCCGCGCATCTGGAGGCGATGCGCCTCGCCATGCGCAAGGCCGCCGAGAACCTTGAGTTCGAAGAGGCCGCGCGCCTGCGCGACGAAGTGCGGCGGCTGGAAGCGGTGGAGCTCGCGGTATCCGACGACCCACTTGCGCGCCAGTACGAGGTTGAGGCGGCAGCAGAAAAGGCGGTGAAGGGCGGCGGCAGATCGACGGGTGGGCGGCCGGGGCAGAGGGGCGGGAAAAGGGGCGGGGGAAGGCGGTGATAAAAGTTCCATTTGTACGCCGCGGTAAGCCACCGTTCGAAAATTTATACTCCCTCTGGGGCGCGGAAGATGAGTTGATCTCTTGGGCAACAGATAAGATTCTGGAGAAGTCGTATCTAATTGACCATGTGGACCTAATTTCTGCTTATATGGACTGCGTAGAAGCAACTCGTAAGTCCCTATCAAAAACGGACAGACACTACGCTCTTGGTGGGCTTTTCTTGCGGACTTTTGACAGTATGGGGCATGCACTTCGCGCGGCGATGTCTGGAAACTACACCGGTTGCGTGATGTACGTCAGAGATCTCATAGAAACGCAGTTTCTGTTGAGTTATCTGATCGACGATGATGCTAGGCCCTTGGAGTGGCTTCGCTCTGATACAAAGGCTCTTAAGACAAAATTCAAGCCTGTACATATTAGAGAAGCGCTTGATGCAAGAGACGGTTTCTTGAAAAAGAGACGGGCCAAGCACTACGATCTTTTGTCCAACCTCGGCGCGCACCCAACCCCGCATTCCTTCGAAATGAAGTTAGATGGAACTCGCAAGTTGAACTCAGGACCATTCAAACAAGCAGAACTTCTCGACGAGTGTATTCAAGAGATAGCCCGTGCCGCCGTATTATTGGGCGAAACGATATTTGGTTTTTGCAAAGAATTTTCGGACGGCGACAAGATTAGCAGCAAACTTTCGTTAACGCTTCAACGAACCCGTGAGAAATACCTTACTGATCAGTAAGTAGAGCTCCCCGCCCGGTGCCCTTTGCACCGGGCAGCGCCCGACCCGCCCCCACGGGGCGGGCGCTGCCCTCTGTTCCTGTTCGCTCCATCGGTGCCGCATTCCGCGCCACCGCGCTGCGCCCCCCAACCTGTCGCCTCACACGCCGCGCGAAGGCTCCGCCCAGCCCTCCACGCCCGGCCTCACAGTCAGGCACCGCACAAGCCTGCCGCCAATTCCTTGCCAAATGCTTACCGAAAACCCCGAACCGCAACCAATTCAATCCCTTGGCCCGCGTATCACGCGTGATACCCGCCGCCCCGAAAGCGTTGATTTTCAGCGCTAGCTCGGTAGTATCGGGCTTGAACGGAAAAGAAAGGGGCGGGCTATGTGGCGAATTTTGGTGCTTTTTCTAGGGCTTGCGCTATCCGCACAGGTAGCCGGCGCCGATCAATACGACACCACCCGGCTTTTCACCCGCGGCGCGTGGTATGTCGACCTCACGCACGACACCTCGGACGGCGAGCTTTGGTGCTCTGGCGAAACCCGCAACAACGAGGCGCAGACTTTTTCCATCACCACCTATGATGACGGAACGGCAGTCCTTTTCGTGTTCGACGACCGCTGGGATCTTACGCCGCGCAACGTCGATTTCCTCGTTCTGGTTGACCGCGAGCGTTGGACGATTTCGGGCGACGCCAGCGGCATCGCGATTTCCGTCACGCTGGATGACAAGGATAAGGCCGACGAATTTCTGCTCGATCTGGCGCGCGGCAATTCGGTTTCGGTCGCCAATACCGACGAGCGCCGCATCGCCGCGTTTTCGCTTTCTGGCTCGTCTGCAGCCCTATCAACGCTGATGGACTGCTGGGACAGCATCCTGCTAGCCCCCCCAAGCAAGAAAGACCCGTTTTAGGGCAACCAAACCAGTCGCAGGCGCGGTGCCGCTAGCCGCGCCGCAACAGCCGCAGCACGAACAGCAAAATCACCGCGCCGATCGTCGAATGAATGATCGCGGAGACCATGCCGCCGCCGAGGCCCAGCCCGATCCGGGGCAACAGCAAGCTGGCGATGAATGCCCCCAAAATCCCGACAACGATATTGCCCACAAGGCCAAGCCCGCCGCCCGAAACGATCAGGCCGGCCAACCAGCCTGCAATCGCGCCCACCACCAGCAGTACCAAGATGGATTCGAGTCCCATTTCCCCTCACATTCCGCCCGGATCGGGCCATTTCGTTGGCAAGGTATCGCGATGCCGCGCCGTTCAAAGAACCCCCATCACCTCATACATCACCGGTTCAAAAGCGCGGCAAAGCGTGGCGATATGGCGGTTGCGCTCGCGCATCTCAGGCGTGCGCAGCATCGCCATATAATCCTCGCGCCGCCGCCACTGGCTGTAGTTGGCAATCCGCGTTTGCGCGTCGTTCATGTGCAAAGCCGCGGCGATGTAGCCGGGCTGGTGGCGGATGAACTTGTCATAGGCATCGCTCAAGGCGTCCATCAGGTCGCCGGCGGTGCCGGGCGTCATCTCGAAGGTCGTCAACACCGTCTGGCCAGTAAATTCTTGTGCAATCTGCATGGTATGGCCCTCCTTTGGCGCATCCTGCCACAGCGGCGCGGCCGCGTCACGCGGCGCGAGGGTGGGCGTAACAGGCGCGGGGTCGCAGATCAGCCGCCGTTTGCCGCCAATGCCGCCTTTGCCCGGTCCAGCAAGCCTGCCCCGTCTATCCCTGCTGCGGCCATATCGGCCAGCCATTTTGCCACCACCGGCTCGGATGCGGCTTGCCAGCGCGTTGCTTCGGCCTCGCTCAGCACGGTCACGGTATTGCCCGCCGCCACCGCCTCGGCGCGCATTGGGGCATCGGCCCCCTGCTGCATCCGCCCCGCCATGGCCGAGAACGCGGCGCCGGATTCGGCGTCGATTATGGCGCGCAGATCGGGTGGAAGGCCTGCGTAGCGATCCGTGTTCATCGCCAGAATGAAGGTCGCCGCATAGATCGCGCGGCCCGGAAACTCGGTGTGATTATACACCAGCTCCGCTGCGCGGATCGAGCTTGTCACCTCCCAAGGCAGTAGCGCGCCGTCGATCACGCCCTTGGACAGCGCCTCAGGAACCGCGGGCACCGCCATGCCAATCGCGACCGCGCCAAGCCTCTCAAGCAATTGCGCGGTAATGCGGGTTGGCGCACGCAGACGCAGACCGGCCATATCTTCCAGCGCCTGCACCGGGCGCGAAGAGTGAATCACGCCCGGCCCGTGCACCCAGGTGCCAAGAATGTGCATGTCCTTGAAATCGGTATCAGACATTTCGGCTTCGGCAACCTGCCAAAAGGCGCGGCTCGCCCCTTCTGCATCGCTTAGCAGAAACGGCAGTTCGAACACCTCGGTGCGCGGAAACCGGCCCGGCGTATAGCCTGGCAAGGTCCAGATGATATCGACCACGCCATCAACCAGCTGATCGACCAGATCGGCAGGCTTGCCGCCCAGTTGCATCGAGGCGAACCGCTCGATCTTGATGCGCCCGTTCGATGCCGCCTCGATCCGGTCAGCCCAAGGGTCAAGGATTTCTGCGGGTACATAGCTTTGCGCGGGCAAAAATTGGTGCAACCGCAGCGTCACCTCTTGCGCAGTAACGGGCTGCGCCAAAACAAAGACGAAGGCGAGTGTGGCAAGGGCGCGGGCAAGCATCGGGTTCTCCATCACGGGCTTTCGCGCCATGATGTTAGGGCGCGGTCGTTCTGTCCAGCTTTGCGTCGTTTGCAACATCCGTGCGTGCAATCGCGACCGATTTCAAAATCGCAAAGACCTCGGTTCCGGGTTCCAGCGCCAAAAGCCGCGCAGAACGATGCGTGATGCGCGCCTGCGCGGCATCGGGGCCAATGCGTAGCCCCACCGCCACCCCGTCGGGCGCATCCGCCAGCGCCATGACCGTGGCGGGCAAAATGTTCAGTGCCGAAATCGCCTCGGGGCGGGTACGTGCCAACATCACGTCTTCTGCGGCAAACCGCATGCGCAACATCCCGCCCGAGGGCACCGCCAGCAGCGGCACGAAAAGTGAGCCGGCGGGGTGTGCGACCTCGCTCAGCCCATCGGCCACATGATGGCGCACCAATGTCACGTCTAGCACCGCACCTGCGCCGCGCGCGCCCAGCACCCCGGCCAGCGCCGGATCCGCCAACACCGCCGCAAGCGGCCCCGACGCCGCAACCTTGCCCGCCACCACCACCACGATCTGCTCGGCCAGTCGCGCCAGTTCGGCAAGATCATGGCTGACGTACAGGATGGGCAGCGCGTGCAATGCGCGCAGCCGTTCCAGATAGGGCAAAATATCGGCCTTGCGCGCCGCATCGAGTGCGGCCAGCGGCTCGTCCAGCAGCATCAGCCGTGGCCGCGACAACAGCGCCCGCCCGATTGCCACCCGCTGGCGCTCGCCACCCGAAAGCCCGGCGACACGGCGCGCCAGCAATGGGCCAAGATCCAGCATTTCCACCGCCTCGTCCCACCCCGGACCCGCCAGCCCGCGCGCTCGCCGATCGGCAAAGCGCAGATTGCCCGCCACCGACAGGTGTTGAAAAAGCCGCGCATCCTGAAACACATAGCCCACGCCGCGCGCCTCTGGCGGGGTAAAGCGGCCTGGCCCCTGCCAGATGTCATCGCCAAACTGGATGCGACCCTTCGCGTCGCGCTCCAGCCCCGCGATCAGGCGCAGCAGCGTTGATTTACCCGCACCCGACGGGCCGAAGATGGCCGTGACCCCACTGCTCGCAAATTCTTGCGTCACGCTCAGCGTAAATCCGGGCCGTGCAAGGCTGACATCAAGCTGCAGCATCACGCGCCCCCTGCCTGTGGAAACCGGCGGTTGACGCTGTAGACCGCCAAAAGCAGCGCGAAGGACATCGCCAGCATCAGCGCCGAAGACGCGTGCGCCTCGGCCAGCTTGATCGTTTCGACCTGCTCATAGATGGCAATCGAGATAACCTTGGTCTTGCCCGGAATATTGCCGCCCACCATCAGCACCACGCCAAATTCGCCCAGCGTATGCGCAAAGCTCAGCACCATCGCCGTCAATAGCCCACGCGCCGAAAGCGGTAGCGCGACGGTAAAGAAACGGTCGAATGGCCGTGCGCGCAGACAGGCCGCGGCCTCCAGCGGCGCGCGGCCAAGCGCTTCGAACGCCGCTTGCAGGGGCTGCACCGCAAAAGGCAGCGAATAGACCATCGAGGCCAGTACCAGCCCGGTGAACGAAAATGTCAGCGTCTCGCCGGTCAGCCGCATAAAGGCACCGCCAAAGGGCGCGCGCGGCGAAAAGGCAATCAACAGGTAAAATCCCAACACCGTGGGCGGCAACACCAGCGGCAGCGCGGTGATCGCCTCAAACAGCGGCTTCAGGCGGCATTTGGTGTGCGCCAACCACCACGCCAGCGGCATCGCCAGTGCCAAAAGTGAAACCATCACCACCAGCCCAAGGCGCAGCGTCAACCAAAAAGGGGCAAGATCGGGCAGCGTCATGGCGTGGCGTTGGCATAACCGAAGGAGGCGTTGATCGGCTCTGCCGCAGGCGAGGCGAGCCATTCAAGAAAGCCGCGCGCCGCCGCGTTATCCGCGCCATGCACCAAAAGCACCGCGTCTTGGCGGATCGGCTCGAACAACTCTTGCGGCACCTGCCAGCGGCTCCCAGCCGTGTCCTCTGCCAGCGCCGACAGCGCTACA
Source organism: Rhodobacteraceae bacterium UBA6213 (assembly GCA_002421605.1). GTDB lineage: Bacteria > Pseudomonadota > Alphaproteobacteria > Rhodobacterales > Rhodobacteraceae > UBA6213. Next base: position 143,321 of record DISJ01000017.1, read on the forward strand.
AACCCCGCCTCGGCACCGCCGGTTGCGACCATGGCGTAGGTTTGGCCGATGTTTTCCCCCACGACCATCTGCGCGATCAACCCGTCCGATAGCCCCAGCGAATCCAGCGCCTGCTTTGCAGCAACGCCGTAAGGCGCAAGCTCGGGGTTGGCAATGGCGAGGTGGTGCAGATCAGGATTTGTCAGCGTCACCATTGGGTCGGGGCCGATCAACGCCGGGTCAAGCGACCACAGCACCAGCGCGCCCAGCGCATAGGTAAAACGGCTACCCGCAACCGCCAGGCCCTCGGCCTCAAGCCGCTCTGGGGTGGCCGCATCGGCCGAAAGCATCGCATCAAAAGGCGCACCGGCACCGATCTGGGCGTAAAGCTTGCCGGTCGAGCCGGTGGTAAGCTGAATGTCATGCCCGCTGACCACCTTGTAGGCTGCGGCTTGCGCCTCGGCTGCGGTGGCATAGTTGGCGGCAACGGCAAAAAGCGCGGTGTCGGCAGCGGCGGGGGTGGCGAAAAACAACAGCGCAAACAGGCGAGGATTCAGCATTTTCGCGACTCCGATATTTCCAGTCAAACATATCGCATCCGTTTCGGCGCGCAAGTGCAATCGATGCGGCGTTTGGTCCCGGCGCGCGACGGGGCGTATGCGCCACAGGCGGCGTCTCGGGCGATGTGGGGGCAACTAGCTGCTGCGCGGCGCGCGCAGCGCCTCGAGCGTGGCAACGGCGGGTGCTGCGGCAGCCTCGGCACTGGCCTGCAGCGCGGTGAAGGCGGCCAACACCTGCTGCCCCGCCTCTGTAACACTTGCCCCCCCGCCCCCGCTGCCACCGCGATTCGAGTGCACAAGGGGGCTTGCAAACATCGTGTTCAGCACCTCAACCAGCGACCATGCACGCTTGTAGCTCATCTTCATGCGTTGCGCCGCGGCCGAGATCGAACCGGTCTCAGCAATCAGCGATAAAAGCTCAGCCTTACCCCGGCCGATGTAACTGCCATCGTCGAAATATAGCTTGAGTTTCAGGCGGGGTGCCACTGTCTAACCCTGCCGCACGTGCTGGGTCTGGCTGCCAAGCCCATCGATGCCAAGCTGCATCAGCTGACCCGCGCGCAGATAGACCGCTGGTTTGTGCCCCATGCCAACGCCCGGCGGGGTGCCGGTGGCGATGATGTCGCCCGGCTGCAGCGACATGAACTGGCTGACATAGGCAATCAACTCGGCCACACCAAACACCATCGTCGCAGTCGTGCCACGCTGGCGCGAAACACCATCGACATCCAGCCAAAGGCGCAGCGCTTGCGGGTCGGGCACCTCGTCCGCGGTCACAAGCCAAGGCCCAATTGGGCCGAACGTGTCGCAGCCCTTGCCCTTGTCCCATGTACCGCCACGTTCGATCTGATAACTGCGCTCGCTGACATCGTTCACAACACAGTACCCCGCCACATGCGCCAGCGCCGACTCACGTGCAATGTAGCTGCCGCCTTGGCCGATCACGACGCCAAGTTCGACCTCCCAATCGGTCTTTTCTGAACCGTGCGGCAGGGTCACGCCATCATCCGGCCCGCAAATTGCAGAAGTCCATTTGTTGAAGATGATCGGCTCTGTCGGCACTGCCATACCGGCCTCGGCTGCGTGATCGGCGTAGTTCAGCCCGATGCAGACGAATTTGCCAACCGCACCCACGCAAGGGCCAAGGCGCAGCCCCGCCTGCGGTTGCCCAGAAACCAGCGGCAGCGCCACCGGATCAAGCGCTGCAATCCGCGCAAGGCTTTCAGGCAAAAGCACTTTTCCAGCCAGATCATCTATGACGCCCGACAGATCGCGCACCCGACCTTCGCCGTCAAGCAGCCCAGGTCGCTCGCCCCCCGCTACACCGTATCGAACCAGCTTCATTGCACCCCTCCGTTTGGCGCGACACTACCGCCAAAAAATGTGGTGCGAAAGCCCGGCGCCGTTTGCTGCGCTTGCACTGCGGCGGCGCAGCGCAAAGTAACGCTGGGGAAATGTAACTGATTTGTTGCAAGCGGCGCGATTCGCGGCAAATCTGGCGCCAGCGAAGGCGCGGCGTCGTCCAACCGTCACAAAATGCGCCTATTGCGGTCCTGTGCCCATTCGGGCCCTGACACCATAACGGGGAGACTGTCTGACATGACTATGAAACCGATGCACTGGCTTGCGGGCGCTGCTGCGCTGCTGTCCACTACCGCGCTTGTGCAGGCGCAAGACATGGCGGCGTTGGAAGCGGCCGCTAAACTGGAAGGTAGCCTGACGACCATAGCGCTGCCGCATGACTGGTGCGGCTATGGTGACGTGATCGCGGGCTTCAAGGCCAAGTATCCGTGGATCACGGTGAACGAGCTGAACCCCGATGCGGGCTCGGCTGATGAGGTCGAAGCGATTCGCGCCAACAAGGGCAACATGGGCCCGCAGGCGCCCGACGTGATCGACGTGGGTCTGGCCTATGGCCCGGCGGCTAAAGACGAAGGCCTGCTTCAGCCCTACAAGGTTTCGACTTGGGCCGACATTCCTGACAGCATCAAAGATGCCGACGGCTACTGGTACGGCGACTATTACGGCGTGATGTCGTTCATGGTGAACAAAGACCTCGTGCCGAACCCGCCGATGGACTGGGCAGACTTGCTGAAGCCGGAATACAAGGCCTCGGTGGCACTCGCAGGCGATCCGCGCGCCTCGAACCAGGCGATTCTGGCGGTGCTGGGCGCTGGCCTTGCCGCTGGCGGAATGGCCGGTGCTGAATCGGGCGAAATGGGCCTCTCGTTCTTTGCCGAAATGAACAAGGCGGGCAACTTTGTCCCGGTCATCGGCAAAGCGGGCACGCTGGCACAAGGCGCCACGCCGATCGTGCTGATGTGGGACTACAACGCCCTTTCGGCGCGCGACAACCTCAAGGGTAACCCGCCGGTTGACGTGATCGTGCCCGCTTCGGGCGTGCTTGCGGGCGTTTATGTGCAGGGCATCTCGGCTTACGCACCGCACCCGAACGCCGCGAAACTCTGGATGGAATACATCTATTCGGACGAAGGCCAGAACCTCTGGCTCAAGGGCTACTGCCACCCGGCGCGCTTTAATGCGATGGCGGCGGCGGGTGTGATCCCGGCGGAACTGATCGCCGCTCTGCCCCCGGCCGAAAGCTACGCGGCCGCTTACTTCCCGACGCTGGAAGAGCAAGATGCCAATAAAGGCGTCGTTACCGCGGGTTGGGATGCCGTGGTCGGCGCCAACGTGCAATAAGCGGGTTTGACCGCCCTGCCCGCCCCGGATACATCCGGGGCGGGTGCTGTTTTCGCACTTCAAGCCTGGAACTTGCATGACCGCCATTCCCACTGCGCCACTGCGCCGACGCCTGCCGCTGAATTGGCTTGGAATTGTGCCTTTCGCGCTTTTTGCGCTGCTGTTCCTGATCTTGCCAACGATGAACATCGTAGTAGGCGCGTTTCGCAACGCAGCGGGTGATCTGACGTTGGACAATATTCGCGGGCTGTTCGCGCCTTCGATTGTTGCTTCCTACTGGATCTCGATCAAGATTTCGGTCGCCTCGTCGCTTTTGGGCGCAGCAATCGGCTTTGCGATGGCGGCAGCGGTGGTGCTGGGGGGCCTGCCGAACTGGATTCGCAGCCCCGTGCTGACCTTTTCCGGCGTTGCGTCAAACTTTGCCGGGGTGCCGCTGGCCTTTGCTTTCATGGCGACGATTGGCCCGCGCGGCCTGCTGACCATTTGGCTGCTTGAAAAATGGGGCATCAACCTGCGCGCCGAGGGTTTCACCATCCTCAGCTTCTGGGGCCTGACGATCACCTATGTTTTTTTCCAGATCCCGCTGATGATCCTGATCATCACGCCCGCGCTGGATGGGCTGAAGCGCGAATGGAAAGAGGCCGCAAACATTCTTGGCGCGACGACCTTCCAATATTGGCGCCTTGTGGCGCTGCCGATCCTGTTTCCCTCGATTCTGGGCACCTTTGCGCTGCTGTTCGCCAATGCGTTTGGCGCGGTGGCCACCGCTTATGCGCTGACCGGCTCGTCGCTTTCGATCGTGCCGATCCTGCTGTTCGCGCAGATCCGGGGCGACGTGCTGCAAGACCCGCATCTTGGCTATGCGCTGGCCTTCGGCATGATCGTCATCACCGGCGTTGCCAACGGGCTTTACATCTGGTTGCGCGTACGCTCGGAAAGGTGGCTGAAATGAAGCGGTATTTTTCATGGGCGGTGCTTGTGGCGGGGATGGGCTATTTCATCCTGCCGCTGGTCGGGCTGACCGAGTTTTCGCTCTCGATGCGGCGCGGCGAGTATAGCTTTGATGCTTATGCCGCAGTGCTGGCCGATCCGACCTTTCGCCAGACCTTCAGCTATTCGGTCGTGATGGCGCTGCTGACTATCGCCTTTGGCGTGCTGCTGGTGGTGCCCACCGCCTATTGGGTGCGCCTGAAACTGCCGCGCCTGCGTCCTTATGTAGAGTTTGTGACCCTGCTGCCTTTGGTCATTCCGGCCATTGTCATCGTGTTCGGCTATATTCGGATGTTCAACACCTCCAGTTGGCTGCCACTGACCGGCTCAACCACCGGCACCAACTTGTTGTTGATGTTCGGCTATTCCACGCTGTCGCTGCCCTATATGTACCGCGCGGTCGATACCGGGCTGCGCACGATCGACGTGGCCACGCTGACCGAGGCCGCACAGATTCTCGGCGCGGGCTGGGTGACCATTCTGGCGCGGCTGATCCTGCCCAATGTGCTTGTGGCGGTGCTGTCGGGGGCGTTTGTCACCTTCGCCATCGTGATTGGCGAGTTCACCTTGGCGGCGCTGTTGAACCGCCCGGCTTTCGGGCCGTACCTGCAACTGATGGGCGCCAACCGCGCCTATGAACCAATGGCACTGGCGGTGATTGCATTCGGCATCACCTGGGCCTGCATGGGGCTGATCCAGCTGGTCACCCGGTTCTCCAAACATACGAAGGCAGCCCGCTGATGGCGTTTCTAGACATCGAACACCTCGAAAAATCCTATGGCCCCACCAAGGTGGTCAAGGATTTCAACCTTGGCGTGGAAAAGGGCGAGTTCGTTTCATTTCTCGGGCCCTCGGGCTGCGGCAAGACCACGACACTGCGCATGGTTGCGGGCTTTGAAACCCCCTCGCAAGGCACGATCCGCATCGACGGGCGCGATATGGCACGGCTGCGACCGAACCATCGCAACATCGGCATGGTGTTTCAGTCCTACGCGCTGTTTCCCAACCTGACTGTGGCGCAAAACGTAGCGTTCGGGCTGAAGGTCGCGGGCGAAAAGCGCGAAGTGATCGACGAGCGCGTCGCGGAAATGCTTGATACCATCGGGCTTTCAGACCTTGGCGCACGCTATCCTTTCCAACTTTCGGGCGGCCAGCAGCAGCGTGTGGCCCTTGCCCGTGCGCTTGCCGTGCGCCCGCAGGTGCTGTTGCTGGATGAGCCGCTTTCCGCGCTTGACGCGAAAATCCGGGTCAGCCTGCGCGGCGAAATCCGCGCGATTCAGAAAAAGCTCGGCATCACCACAATTTATGTGACCCACGATCAGGAAGAGGCGCTCAGCATGTCTGACCGCATCGTGGTTATGCATCAGGGCATCGCCGATCAGGTTGGCACACCGTTTGAAATCTACAACCGCCCAACCACCCGCTTTGTCGCCAATTTCGTCGGCACGCTGACGCTGCTAGAGGCCGAGGTGATCGACCCCGCCCTCGGCAAGGTGCGGATCGGCGATACCGAGGCCGTGCTTGGCCGGGCGCTGCCCAAAGGCAAGATCACGCTGGCGGTGCGCCCCGAAATGATCAGCCTCGGCTCTGTGCCCGGGCGCGAAACCGAGGTAAGCGGTCGTATCATCGATGTCGATTTTCTCGGCTCGGTGATCCGGCTTCGCGCTCAAATCGGCGATGCCGTGCTGGTCTTTGACACCTTCAACAGCTCGCGCTCGGTGCCGCCCAAAGTGGGGGCAACGGTCACCTTGTCACTCGCGGCAAGCGATCTGTTGCTGATCGGAGAATAGGTAGGGCTATCGCGCAACCCCGCGGAACGCTATATGCCCCTGCCATGAGCCCAAACCCACCCAACCTCCGCCCCGACCTTGCCCGCGCGCTGGTGCCCGATGCGCCGCGCCCGGGCCAGCCCACCATCGGCATGGTCAGCCTCGGCTGCCCCAAAGCGCTGGTCGATAGCGAACGCATCCTCACGCGCCTGCGCGCCGAGGGCTACGCGATCAGCCCCGATTATGCGGGGGCCGACGCTGTGATCGTAAACACCTGCGGCTTTCTCGACAGTGCCAAAGCCGAAAGCCTTGAGGCTATTGGCGAGGCGCTGGCCGAAAATGGCCGGGTGATCGTAACAGGCTGCCTCGGCGCGGACCCCGCCTATATCACCGGCGCGCACCCTTCGGTGCTGGCGGTAACGGGCCCGCACCAATACGAGGCTGTGCTTGATGCCGTGCACGGCGCGGTGCCGCCTTCGCCCGATCCGTTCATCGACCTTCTGCCCGCCTCAGCGGTCAGCCTCACCCCGCGCCATTACAGCTATCTGAAAATTTCCGAAGGCTGCAATCACGCCTGCAAGTTCTGCATCATCCCCGATATGCGCGGTCGTCTTGTCAGCCGCCCCGCCCACGCCGTGCTGCGCGAGGCTGAACGGCTGGTCGCCGCTGGGGTGAAAGAGCTTCTGGTTATCAGCCAAGATACCTCGGCCTACGGGCTCGATCTGCGCCACGCCACCGATCGTGGCCACCGCGCCCATATCACCGATCTTGCGCGCGACCTTGGCAGCCTTGGCGCTTGGGTGCGGCTGCACTACGTCTATCCCTACCCGCATGTGCGCGATCTGATCCCGCTGATGGCCGACGGGCTGGTGCTGCCCTACCTCGACATCCCGTTTCAGCACGCCCACCCTGAAACCCTGCGTCGTATGGCGCGCCCCGCCGCTGCGGCCAAAACGCTTGACGAAATCGGCGCATGGCGCGCTGTCTGCCCAGATCTCACGCTGCGCTCCACCTTCATCGTCGGCTACCCCGGCGAGACCGAGGCAGAGTTTCAGACCCTGCTCGACTGGCTGGACGAGGCGCAACTCGACCGGGTCGGGTGTTTTCAGTATGAAAACGTCACAGGCGCGCGTTCGAACGCGCTGCCAGACCACGTGCCCGCCGAGGTTAAGCAAGAACGGTTTGATCGCTTTATGCAAAAGGCACAGGCGATTTCCGAGGCCAAACTTGCCGCGAAAGTTGGAAAATTGCTACAAGTGATCGTAGATGATGTCGATGACGAAGGCGCCACCTGCCGCACCATGGCCGACGCCCCCGAGATTGACGGAAACCTGTTCATCGACGAAGGCTTCGAGGGGCTGGTACCCGGTGATCTGGTCCGCGTCGTGGTAGAAGAGGCGGGGGAATACGACCTTTGGGGCCGGCGGGAATAGGCCGAGGGCGGCCCTGCTACGCCTCGCGCGGTCCACATTTTCGCCGCGTTGTGCCAGTAACATGGCAAGTATCCTTCTGCATTAGCTTTGGACTGTATTCGCCATGTCAAAACTGATCCTTCTTGCCGCGGCCGCCTTGCTCGCCACCAGCTTTGCCGCAAATGCTGTGCAATGCCGCCAAGCCTCGCCCACCGCTGCCGCCGAAATGCTGGCCGCCGTCAACGCCGAACGCGCCGCCAGTGGGCGCGCACCGCTTGCCCAAGACCCGCGCCTTGATGCCGCCGCACAGGCCCACGCTTGCGATATGGCAACGAACGGATTTTTCGACCATCGCGGCTCCTCGGGCAGCGATGTCAGCGCGCGGGTGCGCGGTGTCGGGGTTTCCAGCTGCACAACGGCCGAAAACATCGCCTACGGCTGGCGCACAGCGGCGCAGGTCATGGCGGGCTGGATGGAATCTTCTGGCCACCGCGCCAACATCCTGCGCGGCAACGTTGCGGCCATCGGCTTTGGCTATGTGCCTGCCGAAGGCGGTGCCGGGCCTTGGTGGGTGCAGGTTTTCGCACGCCCCTGCTGAGCGCGCCCCTTCCCCTGCCGCGCCATCTGCTTTAGATAGCGCCCGACACCCAACCCGGCAGGAGCGAGACCATGGCCTCATATCAGTATGTCTATCACATGCAAGGCGTCTCAAAAGCCTATCCTGGCGGCAAGAAATGCTTTGAAAACATCAACCTGAACTTCCTTCCCGGGGTCAAGATCGGGGTTGTGGGCGTTAACGGCTCGGGTAAATCGACGCTGCTGCGCATCATCGCGGGCATGGATACCGATTTTCAGGGCGAGGCGTGGGCGGCCAAAGGCGCGCGCGTTGGCTATCTGCCCCAAGAACCGCGGCTGGATGAAACGCTGGATGTGCGCGGCAACGTGATGCTGGGCGTTGCTGACAAGCAGGCGATCCTTGATCGCTACAATGCCCTTGCGATGAACTATTCCGATGAGACGGCCGATGAAATGTCGGCGCTGCAAGACCTGATTGACGCGAAAAACCTCTGGGATCTCGACAGTCAGGTGGACGTGGCGATGGAGGCGCTCCGTTGCCCGCCCGATGATGCCGAGGTGTCCAGCCTTTCGGGCGGCGAACGGCGCCGCGTGGCGCTGTGCAAGCTTTTGCTCGAAGCGCCCGAGATGCTGCTGCTCGACGAACCGACCAACCACCTTGACGCGGAATCGATTGCCTGGCTGCAACAGCATCTGATCGATTACACCGGCACCATCCTGATCGTCACCCACGACCGCTACTTCCTTGATGACATCACCGGCTGGATTCTGGAACTCGACCGTGGGCGCGGTATTCCTTACGAGGGCAACTATTCCGCATGGCTTGAACAAAAGGCCAAGCGGCTGTTGCAAGAAGCGCGCGAAGACAAGGCCAAGTCCAAGATCCTCGAACGCGAACTCAACTGGATTCGCTCGGGCGCCAAGGCGCGCCAAGCCAAGCAGAAGGCGCGGATTCAGAAATACAACGAACTGGCCGACCAGTCGGTGCGCGAGCGTATCTCGAACGCGCAGATCATCATCCCCAACGGCGAGCGTCTTGGCGGCAAGGTGATCGACGTGCAGGGGCTGAAAAAGCACATGGGCGACAAGCTTTTGATCGAGGACCTCTCGTTCACCGTGCCGCCGGGCGCGATTGTCGGCGTAATCGGGCCGAACGGCGCGGGTAAATCGACCCTGTTCAAGATGATTACCGGGCAAGAAGAACCCGACGAAGGCACGATCACGCTGGGCGAAACGGTGCAGCTCAGCTACGTGGACCAGTCGCGCGACACGCTCGATCCAGTGAAAACCGTCTGGGAAGAAATTTCCGACGGGCTTGAAATCATCCACCTTGGCGATTTTGAAATGAACAGCCGCGCCTATTGCGGCGCCTTCAACTTCAAAGGCACTGACCAGCAGAAAAAGGTCGGCGTGCTATCGGGTGGCGAGCGTAACCGCGTGCACCTGGCCAAGCTTTTGCGCTCTAACGGCAACGTGCTGCTGCTCGATGAACCAACCAACGACCTTGACGTGGAAACCCTGCAAGCGCTCGAATCCGCGATCGACGATTTCGCCGGCTGCGCAGTCATCATTTCGCACGACCGCTTCTTCCTCGACCGCCTGTGCACGCATATCCTCGCGTTTGAGGGCGATGCCCATGTCGAATGGTTCGAGGGCAACTTCGAAGCCTATGAAGAGGACAAAGTGCGCAGGCTAGGGGCGGATAGTATTGAGCCGACGCGGGTGAAGTATAAGAAGTTCACGAGGTAAGTGGGGATTGGGATGTGGAGGTATATTGCGTTTAAGCAGAACGACATAGACCCATCTCCTGAGGCGCGACGTGCCATGTCAGGGCTCTTGGATTTTGTATTCGGAACAGCAGAGCGATTTTTGATTGTAGGTGTGTTCACATATATGGCAGTCCAAACGAAACACTGGGCAGTGGTCGCCGCTGCTGTGGTACTTTTCGTTTCATTAGCCTCTCACTTCTACTCTTTGATGACAGGTTTTCGCTTCTTCAATTGGCGGGACCACCCTAGCCGATGGGGAAAAGCAGGGCTATTTGCGCTTGATAGCCTGATATTTCTCGCGATTTTTCTCACGATGTATTCGGCCAGCATTAAAGTCGTCGAGACCCTTGCTCAAGGAATTGGCGTGTGAACGGACGGACCCGATTGAACAGAGGCAAGCGTTGTAATGTACGCTGCACAATAGGGCGCTGACCGTCAACTAGTTGCCCTGGCCTTCTTGCCTAGGCCCCTCGTACCGGGCCGCGCCTGCCACCCGGCCCGCCCACGGGGCGGGTGTTCGTCGGGGAAACTGTCCACTGGACGGTTTCTGATCTCGCCTCACCCCCGGCAGGCGCGTTCCGCGCCCACCCAGGCAGTCGCGCCCCGATTATCCAACCTCAGGGCTAACGGATAACCCCTTGCCCTACGCCCTGCGGCTTCGGGCAGTCGGGCCGGGCGAAGGTCCACCGGACCTACACCTATCCGGCCCTCGGGCACCGCCCCGCTGCGCGGCACAACGGCACCGGCGCCCCGCGCCCCCAAACACCTTTCCAAATCCTTAACGGCTCACAAATACGCTTTGTGAATCAATACTCTGCCACCCTATCACGCGTGTTACCCCGAAATGCAAAAGACCGCACCATAACGGCGCGGCCTTGATACTGTCCCGGTATCGGTCAGGCGATCTTATTTGATCTTGCCTTCTTTGTATTCCACATGCTTGCGCACGACCGGGTCGTATTTGTTTACGGCCATCTTTTCGGTCATCGTGCGGGCATTCTTCTTGGTCACATAGAAGTGCCCCGTGCCCGCCGTCGAGTTCAGACGGATCTTGATCGTCGTCGGCTTCGCCATTCTCAGTCTCCTAGAAGCGGGCGGCGGGGCGCCCACGCAATCCTTGAAGCCCGCCTTTTACTTGGCCGACCGGCAGAGTCAACCGCTTTTCGCCGCGCTCGTGCTAAGCTGCCCCAGTCTGCAACAGGAAAGGAACGACCATGCGTCTAGGAGCTTTCTCCGTCAGCCTCGCGGTCAAGGATCTTGCCGCGTCGCGCGATTTCTACACCAAGCTCGGCTTCGAGTCTTTCGCTGGCGATGCAGCGCAGGGTTGGCTGATCCTTCGCAACGATTCCGCCGTTATTGGGCTGTTTCAGGGGATGCTCGAGCAGAACACCTTGACCTTCAACCCGGGCTGGAACGCGAATGCCGAGCCGTTGGACAATTTCGACGACGTGCGCGAAATCTAATCGTCGCTCGAAGCCGCCGGTCTGGCGCTGACCACGAGAGCCGATCCGCAAGGCACTGGCCCCGCGCATATCGTCCTGACGGACCCCGACGGGAACTCGGTCCTGATCGACCAGCATCGCTGACGACCTTGGCACTGGCCCGCCCAAGGCGGGATAGAGAGGTGCGCGGATGGCCTGTAAGCCGGATCCTGTTCCAGGGTTCCCCCCTTCGATGGCCATTCCTCTGCCCGCGCAGTTACCTGCGCGATCTAGCCGCCAACCCGGGCCTCTCGGGTCGAAGAACCCTGCGGGCGGTCTCGGGTTGCCCCGACCAGCCCCCGCGCGAGGCCCCTATTCGGCGTTGCTCCCGGTGGGGCTTGCCATGCCGGTTCTGTTGCCAGTCCCGCGGTGGGCTCTTACCCCACCGTTTCACCCTTGCCTGCACGCTAGGCGGCAGGCGGTCTCTTCTCTGTGGCGCTTTCCCTCGGGTTGCCCCGGCCGGGCGTTACCCGGCACCGTGTCTTCATGGAGTCCGGACTTTCCTCGCGACGGGTTGCCCCGTCTCGCGGCCATCCGGCCATCCGCGCGGGGGTCGAGATAGCCCCGCCCCGCACCCACGTCAACAAGGAAGGGGGCCGGGGTCGCGGCTATTTCACCAGCCGGAAGCCGATCTTGCGGTTCGCCGCTTCTTCGCCGGGGCGCCGCTTCAGCCAATCGCAAAGCAGCTCGAAAAGGGCTGCGTACACCTTTTCGATATCGGGGCATTCGGTGCCGTCAAATTGGCACGTCACCTCACGCTCGCCAATGCTCACCGTGACCGTTTCACCTTGCCGGTGGCAGTGGATCGTCACCACCATATTTTGCTTGGGCAGCACGTCCAGCCCGCGCTCTAGCAAAAGCCCCAGCCCAAAGCGAAAGCTGCCGTCCGTCACATGAATCAGCGCATCGTGCAAAAACGGCACTTCGCTGCCTTCGCTGTCAGATTCGTCGTCGTCCTCGACCCGGTAAAAGCTGAGATAGCGGATCGTCTCGGTTTCCGAGGTGAAGCTTTCGGGCATGCCCAACCAGCCCGCCAGCCCATCGACGATCAACCCTGCCAGCCGCTCGTTTTGGCGGCAAAAGGCGTTTTCGGCATCTTTGTACGCGGCAAAGCCCGCGCGCAATTCGTCATAACGGCTCATTTGCGCCCCCTTGGTTACGGCGCGGGCCAGTCTGCACCCGGCCGGGGTGCGGCTTCAAGGTGCGGCGCGCACCGATTGAAACGGTGTTGGGTCCCAGGTGCAGGCAAAACCGTCACCGTCGGGGTCGAGGTTGCCAAGGTCGCGCTCGGGCCCGCCTTTTTCGAGGAAGTCGGTCTGTGCAAGGTCGGGCGAGGCGTATTTGGCGCAAGCGCGGTCATGATCGACAAACTTGAGCGCAATCCGATTGTAAATCGACTCGCCCTTGCGGTTCGGTGCGGCCAGCGCGTAGGCGGCAAGGTTTGGCGCGGTGGCCGTGGCACGCTCCGGCAGTGGTTCGGCGGGCAATTGCACATAGGCCGCGCGGTTGGCAGCGATCCGTTCGGCATCCGACTCAATCGTTTCGCGCTCGGCCACCGCCTCAAAGCTTTGCTCGTCCGAAATCGACGCGCGCCCGGAAATGTCTGCTTCTGTAACCACCGCGACGGCGGGCGACGACGTGGGCACTGTGGCGGGCGTCGCCGCCGCAGCAGGGGGCAGCGTCAGCGCGGCGCCCATCGGGTTCAGCGGCTGGCCTGTGACCGCGGGCGCGCCATTCGTGGGCAGGACTGCGGCTGCCGAGGGCGACGTCATGGCCTGCGGGATCGGTTGTGTGCCCTGCAGTGCGGCTTCACGCTGGGTCAGATAGGCGTTGTAATCACCAAAGCCCACGCCCGCCGCGCGATCCGGTGCCTCGTTCGTGCAAGCCCCAAGCGATAGTAGCGCCGCCAGCCCTAGTGCTGCCTTGCCCCGATATCCGCGCATGTTCGCCCTCCGATTGGTCCGGGCGCCCATTACCACCATTTTGCCGGTTTGCCCGAGAAACCTGCGGCGCGTTCCAGCACATAGGCGTGATTTAGCAAATCGCCCTCGCCCCAAGGCCGCCCGATCAGTTGCAGCGCAAGCGGCAAGCCCTTTGCATCATACCCCGTGGGCACCGCGATGCCCGGCAGCCCGGCCAGATTGACCGTCACCGTGAACACATCGTTGAGATACATCTCAACCGGCGAGGCATCGGCCATTTCGCCAAGGCCAAAGGCGGCAGACGGCGTGGCGGGGGTCAGGATCGCGTCGATTCCCGTGGCGAACACCTGCTCAAAGTCGCGCTTGATGAGGGCGCGCACTTTGCGGGCACGGTTGTAATAGGCGTCATAAAAGCCCGCGCTCAGCACATAAGTGCCGATCATGATGCGCCGCTGCACCTCGGCACCGAAACCTTCGGCGCGGGTTTTTTCGTACATCTCTGTGATGCCATCGCCCGCACCCAGTTTTGCGCGGTGCCCATAGCGCACCCCGTCGTAGCGCGCGAGGTTTGAAGACGCCTCGGCGGGCGCCACAACGTAATAGGCGGGCAGCGCGTATTTGGTATGCGGCAGGCTGATATCGACGATTTCAGCGCCCGCTTCGCGCATCATCGCAGCGCCGTCCGCCCACAGTCGCTCGATCTCGGCGGGCATGCCCTCCATGCGGTATTCCTTGGGAATGCCGATTTTCTTGCCGCGAATATCGCCGGTCAGCATCGCCTCAAAGTCGGGCACGGCCAGATCGGCCGAGGTGCTGTCTTTCGCGTCATGGCTGGCCATGGTACCCAGCATGATTGCGGCATCACGCACGGTCTTGGTCATCGGCCCGGCCTGATCAAGGCTTGAAGCAAAGGCCACAACGCCCCAACGGCTGACACGTCCATAGGTGGGCTTGATGCCGACTATGCCGGTAAAGGCCGCAGGCTGGCGGATCGAGCCGCCAGTATCAGTGCCAGTCGCGGCAAGGCAAAGGTCCGCCGCCACCGCCGAGGCCGACCCACCCGACGAGCCGCCGGGGGTAAGCGGCGTGGTATCATCGCCGCGCCGCCACGGGTTTACGACATTGCCATAGCACGAGGTTTCGTTGCTGGAGCCCATGGCAAACTCGTCCATGTTCAGCTTGCCCAGCATCACCGCACCCGCATCCCAAAGGTTCTGCGTCACGGTCGATTCGTATTCGGGTTTGAACCCCTTGAGAATGTTCGACGCGGCCTGGCTCGCCACGCCCTTGGTGCAGAACAGATCCTTGATGCCCAGCGGAATACCGCAGAGCGAAGGAGCCTCGCCCGCCGCCAGCCGCGCATCGGCGGCGCGCGCTTGCGCGTGGGCAATCTCGGGCGTGCGGTGGACAAAGGCGTTCAGCGCACCGGCGCCGTCAATGGCCGTCAGGCACGCCTCGGTCAGTTCGACCGAGCTAATCTCGCGGGCGCGCAGCGCATCACGCGCGGCGGCAATGGTAAGGGTGTTGAGCGTGCTCATTCGACCACCTTCGGCACAGCAAAGAAACCTTCGCGCGCGTCGGGCGCGTTTTTGAGGATACTGGCCTGAATGTTGCCATCGGTCACCACGTCGGCGCGCCGCTTCAGCCGCATCGGCGTGACCGATGTCATCGGCTCGATGCCGCTGACATCGACCTCGTTCAATTGCTCCATGAAGCTGAGAATACCCGATAGCTGATCGGCCAGTGCAGGCAGGCGCGTTTCGGGCACCGCAATGCGCGCCAGATGCGCAACCTTGCGGGCGGTGTCGATGTCGATGGCCATGGGCAAGCTCCGTCAATTGGCTGGAGCGGGTTTAACGGCGCGGGCCGCGCCCTGCAAGCCCGCGCCGACCCATTGGTGCCCGCACGCCTAGCCGCGTTGGCCGAGCGCGATCAGTTCCAGCCGCCGCAGCGCCCGGATCACCCGGTCCGCCTGCATTTGCGGTATCAGCGCCATTTTCAGCTGCGTCGCCACGATCATCAGCGTGGCGGCACTCAAGCCCCATTTCAGCGCAGCGATCAGCTCGCTGGCAGCGTAGAAATGCCACCCACACCAAAGCGCGGCGAGAAAGAACGCCAGCACCACGAAGAACATCACAAAACCAAGCCACCCGTTGGGGCCGCGAAACAGGCCATAGCCCAGCGTGAAGATGTCGGGGTCGCGCATCTCATCTACCAAAACCTTGTCTTCGGCGCTCAGCGCCTCGCTGATCAAGGTGTCAAACTTGTCCATTTTCAGATCCCTCCAGTAAGGCGCGCAGCTTGGTACGCGCATGCATCAGCCGGGTCTTCACTGTGCCCGGCGGTATGTCGAGCGCGATGGCCAACTCGGCCACCGGCATCTCCTCAAGATAGAACAGCGCAAGCACCGTCCGATGTTCGGGCGAAAGTGCTGCCAACGCGCGATGCAGCGCCCGCGCCTCTGCCGCCGCCTCGCCTGTAGCGGGGGTGGCGGTGTCTGCATCAAGCGCCCAGTCGCGCGCCACGCGCCGCTATGCCAGCCGGCCGCGCAGATCACGCGCCGCTATGCGGGTCACGATCCGTAGCGCCCAAGGCAAAAACGCGTGGTCATCGCGCAGACCGCACAAACCGCGCCAGATCTCGACCCAGGCTTGTTGCACCATGTCCTGCGCCGTCTCGGCATCGTCACAAAGCCTGCGCGCATGGGTGTAAAGCCGCGCACCGCGCAAGCCGACCAGCCGCGCGAAGGCGTCGCGCTCGCCCAACCGGGCCGAGGCGACGAGATAGGCGTCAATCACGCGTGGGTCATCAGACACTTTGGGTTTCCCCTTTTGCACGAACATCGCATAGAAGTGTCACCCGAGCGCAATTCGGTTCATGCGGCTGCGTTTTTTTTACAGCATGGTATCCTTACTCATCAGGGCTATCCTGCCCGCTAGTGGAGGAGCGCACGGTGCACATCACATGGCTGGGTCACTCAAGCTTTCGCATCGAGATTGCAGAAGCGGTGCTGCTGATCGACCCATGGCTCAGCGGCAACCCGATGTTTCCCGCGCCGCGCCGCGCCGAGGCGATTGACGGGGCCACGCATATCCTGATCACCCATGGACACGGCGACCACACCGGTGACGCGTTGGCAATCGCAAAGGAAAAGAACATCCCCATCGCGGGAACCTACGATCTGATAAGTTGGTGGGCCGAGTGCGAAGGCATTACCGGCATCGGCTTCAACAAGGGCGGCACCATCACCGTCGGCAGCGCGGCAGTGACAATGGTAAATGCCTGCCATTCCTCATCACTCGCAAGCGCGGCGGGCCCGGTTTATGCGGGTCACGAGGCAGGCTACATGATCGCCGGGGAAGGCCACACAATCTATGTGTCTGGCGATACTGACATCATGGCCGATATGGACTGGATGGGCGAATACCATGCGCCCGATATCGGCATTTTGGCCTGCGGTGGCAATTTCACAATGGATATGGCGCGCGCCGCCTATGCTGCGCGCAAGTATTTCGCCTTTCGCACAGTCATACCCTGCCACTATCGCACCTTTCCGATTCTCGCGCAAAACGCCGATGCGCTGCGCTCGGGCTTGCCGCCGGGGGTGAGCCTGATCGAGCCCGAGGTATTGGTGCCAATCACACTTTGATGCCTGCTTCAGGCAAAATATCCCCCGCGGAGCGCGCCTTGCGGGCCGAAAGAGCCTCCGGCGGGGATATTTAGCTGAAGCAGTTGACCTAGCGCCGCGCCGCGAAAAAGTCGCGCAGTAGTTCTTCGGAGGCCGCGGCGGAAATGCCGTCATAGACCTCGGGCACGTGATGGCACTGGGGGTGGGCAAAGACCCGCGCGCCATGCGCGACGCCGCCGGATTTGGGGTCGGCGGCACCGTAATAAAGCCGTGCGATACGCGCGAAGGAAAGTGCTGCGGCGCACATCGGGCAGGGTTCGAGTGTCACATATAGATCATGGCCCGCCAGCCGCTCGGACCCCACGGCGGCGCAGGCGGCGCGGAGCGCCAGAATTTCGGCATGTGCAGTGGGATCGGCGCGTTCGCGTGTGCGGTTGCCTTCGGCGGCTAGCACGCGCCCATCGGGTGTCACCACCACAGCGCCCACCGGCACCTCGCCACGCGCGCCTGCGGCGCGGGCCTGGGCAAGAGCGTCGTCCATGTAGCTGTGAAACCGATCCATGGTGCTTCTTTGCCCATTGCGAAGCCTTTGTGCAATGCGCTTTCCCTTTGTCGCGACTGGCTCTATGTAGCAGGCTTTGCGCCCGCCCGCCACCTGAGGAGCTGCCCGATGCCCGCCGAAAAGCCCGCCCCCGAGACCTCGAGCCTTGAGCGTATTGCCAAGGTGATGGCGCGTGCCGGCATCGCGTCGCGCCGCGATGCGGAAAAAATGATCGTCGAGGGCCGCGTGGCGGTGAACGGTGCTGTGATCAAAAGCCCCGCGCTTGATGTCGCCCCGTCTGACCGGGTGACACTTGACGGCAAACCGATCGACGCGCCGCAGGAAACGCGGCTTTGGCTCTATTACAAACCCTTGGGCCTCGTGACCAGCGAGAAGGACGAAAAGGGTCGCCAGACGGTGTTCGACACGATGCCGGCAGAGATGCCGCGGGTGATGAGCGTCGGGCGGCTTGACCTCAATTCCGAGGGGCTATTGCTGTTGACCAACGATGGCGGTTTGAAGCGGCGCCTGGAGCTGCCCGAAACCGGCTGGCTGCGTAAATATCGCGCGCGCGTCAATGGGCGGCCTGACGATTCGACCTTCGATCCGCTGCGGCGCGGGATCACCATCGACGGCGAAGAATTTCTGCCGATGGAAATCGGGCTTGACCGGCAACAGGGCGCCAACGCCTGGTTGACCGTTGGCATCCGAGAAGGGCGCAACCGCGAGATTCGCCGCGCGATGGAGGCGATCAAGCTGACCGTGAACCGACTGATCCGGGTATCTTACGGGCCGTTCCGGTTGAACGACATGCAGCCCGGCGATGTGGTTGAGGTCAAGCGCAAGATCATGCGCGAACAGTTGGGCGAGCGGCTTTTGACGGGTGATGAATCGGCGCCCGACAAACCGCTCCGCCGCCCGCGCGAGCTTGTTGAAAGCATTGAAAAACGCCCGTATCTGCGCAAATCGGCCGATGGCAGGCCCACCGATGCAGGTGCCGATGACGCACCGCGCAAGCCGCGCGCACGCGCCGCTGGCTTCAAATCGCACGCTGACAGCGCTGACCGCGCCAACCCGGCCCGCAAAGCTTACCCCCCGCGCGATGGGGCAGATCGCAAACCCTACGCAACCCGTGATGGAGCCGAACGAAAGCCCTACGCACCGCGTGAAGGCGGCGAGCGCAAACCCTACGCGCCACACGAAGGTGGTGAGCGCAAGCCTTATGCGCCCCGTGATGGAGCCGAACGAAAGCCCTACGCACAGCGTGAAGGCGGCGAGCGCAAACCA
>DISJ01000017.1:161954-232622 GCA_002421605.1 Rhodobacteraceae bacterium UBA6213
ATGCGCCCCGTGATGGAGCCGAGCGCAAACCATATGCGCCCCGTGATGGAGCCGAGCGTAAACCCTACGCGCCACGCGAAGGTAGCGAACGCAAACCATACGCGCCCCGCGAAGGTGGTGAGCGCAAGCCTTATGCGCCCAAGGGCGCTGGAGCGGACAAAAAACCCTACGGTGCGCGCAGCGAGGGCGGCGAGCGCAAGGGTTTTGCGGGCAAGCCGCGCATTGCACTCGGGAAAGCGCCTTTCGGCGCTGCTTCGGGTGAGGGGCGCGGCCCGGCGAAGCCGCGCGCTGCGGGATCAAAATCACATGGCGGCGGGCGCGCGGCTGGATTCAAATCCCACAGCGGCGCGCCGGGCGGCAAGCCGCCAACAGGGCGGGGTGGCGCAAAACCCGGGCGCAAGCCCGGGCCGCGCGATAAAAGCTGATCTTTGAAAGCGCACCATGGGACGTCGCGACCGCGGCATTCCTGCCTGATGTGCGCGCGCCTTTGCGTCTGTCCGGCGCTTAGGTGCCCGAACTTGCCCGGCTTGCCCACCCCGACGGGGTTTTCGCGCCGTGGTGCCATTGCCACCGTGGCGGGCGCGCGGATCGGGGAAAGAACCAGAGCATCGCCGCGCTTAGAAACTGTTGAATTGCTGGCAACATGGCCCGGCCACGCCTATAACAGGGGGGCCGGGTGCGTTCCGGCGCTGTAACCGGGGGCCCTATGTCTCAGTCTGCTACGCGGCGCGTCGCATTCTTGCTGCTTTTGGCGGTAACGCTCTACGTCGCCTTTACCGGAGGCTGGTGATGGCCGAACGCTTTGGCGGCAAATTCAGCCCGCAAGCCACGCCTGAAACGCAAGGGCAGCAGCCCAACGCGCTGAGCGAGGTTGCACCGCGCCACCCGCTTGCCGCGCGCCCGGTGTGGCTTGTGGTGGCGGCGGCGCCGTTTCTTTTCACCGCGTTTGGCGAACCGGCAGCGGGCCTTGCGGTGGATTTTGCCGCCTTTGCAGCTATTGCCGCTGCGGCCTTTGTCACCCGTGAGGGGTTGCGCGCAGAGGCTGCCTTTAACGCCCGCAAAGTGGCGCGCAGGCCCGCGTTTCCGCGCAAGGGACTTGGCGCGGGGCTAGTGGGTGCGGGGCTATTCTTGGGTGCCTATGCCCCCGGTGCGGGGTTCTTGGGCCCGATCATTCTGGCCGCAGTGGGCGTTGCGCTCTACCTTTTGGCCTTCGGCCTTGACCCGATGCGCGACAAGGGCATGGAAGGGGTGGACGCATTTCAGCAAGACCGCGTCGCCCGAGTGGTGGACGAGGGCGAAAAGCTTCTGGCCGGGATGCAGGATGCGATTCTGCGCGCGCACGACCGCAAGCTTGACGCCCGCGTCGGCCAGTTTATCGCGCAAGCGCGCGCGCTTTTTCGCGCGGTCGAGGATGACCCGCGCGATCTGACGGCAGCGCGCAAATACATGGGCGTTTATCTTTTGGGTGCACGCGATGCGACCGCCCGCTTTGCCGACCTTTTCTCGGCCACCCGCGACGCCAAGGCGCGCGCCGATTATGAGGCGCTGCTCAGCGACCTTGAAACCACATTTGCCGCCCAGACCCGCGAATTGATCGAAAATGGGCGCGAAGACCTCGACATTGAAATTGAAGTGCTGCGCGATCGACTGGCGCGTGAGGGTGTACCTAGCCCGTTAACAGTGGAGACAAAGTCATGACCGATTCCGTTCGCGAAAAGGCCGCCGCCGCGCTGGCCGAAGTGCAGGCTGCAACCGCCGTGGTTCTGGCCGAGCCCGGCATAGAGATCGTGGCGCTGGCCGACGCCCCGGCACCGCTGGCCGAAGAAATCCGCCGCCGCATCGACGAGATCGACCTGAGCGATGCCGGATCAATCGTCAATTTTGGTGCGCGCGCGCAGGGCGAATTGCAGGTTATCAGCCAAGCCATGCTGACCGATGTAAAAAACAAGGATGTCGGCCCCGCCGGCGACAGCCTGCGCCAGATCGTCACCACGATCCGCGGCTTTTCGGTATCCGAGCTGGACGTGCGCCGTAGCCGCAGCTGGTGGGAAAAGCTGATCGGCCGCGCCGCGCCCTTTGCCGATTTCATCGCGCGGTTTGAAAATGTGCAAGGCCAGATCGACAAGGTCACCGACGATCTTTTGGGCCACGAGCACAAGCTGCTCAAAGATATCAAGTCGCTCGACATGTTGTATGACAAGACGCTGAATTTCTATGACGAGCTTGCGCTTTACATCGCGGCGGGCGAAGAAAAGCTGCGCGATATCGACGCCACGACCATTCCCGCCAAAGAAGCCGAGCTTGCCGCCGCGCCCGAGGCCGATCAGGTGATGCGCGCGCAGGAATTGCGCGATCTACGCTCGGCGCGCGACGATCTTGAGCGGCGCGTGCATGACCTGAAGTTGACGCGGCAGGTTACCATGCAAAGCCTGCCATCGATCCGACTGGTGCAGGAAAACGACAAGAGCCTTGTGACCAAGATCAACTCGACACTGGTCAACACCGTGCCACTTTGGGAAACTCAACTGGCGCAAGCGGTCACCATCCAGCGAAGCGCCGAGGCAGCCAAGGCCGTGCGCGCCGCCAACGATCTGACCAATGAGCTTTTGACCGCGAACGCCAAGAATCTGCGGCAGGCCAACACCATCGTGCGCGAGGAAATGGAGCGCGGCGTGTTTGACATCGAAGCCGTCAAGTCGGCCAATGCCGAATTGATCGGCACCATCGAGGACAGTCTGCGCATTGCCGACGAAGGCAAGCGGCGCCGTGCGGCTGCCGAGACGGAACTTAAGAAGATGGAGGCAGACCTGCGCGACACGCTCGCCTCGGCCCGAGCGCGCAGCGACAAGACCGGCGCCACCATCGGCACCTCGGTCTGAGGATGCCGCAGATGCAGCGCCCCTGCCCTGCCTCCACCCCACGCCCTCGGGCGGGGCTGGCGCTTTTGGCGGTGGCGCTGGCATTGGCGGGTTGCGCCGAGTTGCCGCCCGTGGCGGTCCCAACTGCCCCACCCGCGCCCGCAGCTCTGATTGAACCAGGCGTAACGGCGCGCTCACCCAGCAGCGAGGCGGCACGCGTGCGCTTTGGCGCGATACAAGAGCGGATGCTGGCAAAGGGGTTGCTACGCACCGAATTGCAACCTCAGGATGCCCCGTTCAGCGCCGCGCGACTGACCGAAGACTTCATACGCATTGCGCTTTATGATGAATACTCCTCGCTCAGCGGCAATTTCGTGGCGCGCGAAACCGCCGCCCGCCTGCGCCGTTGGGAAGCGCCGGTGCGCATGAGTATCGAGTTCGGCGCTTCGATCCCGCTGGCGCAGCGCACCGCCGACCGCATCACGCTGGCCTCGACCGCTTCGCGGCTTGGCTATGTCACCGGACATCCGGTCAGCGTCAGCGAGCAGAACTCCAATTTCACCGTGCTGATGCTGAACGAAGACGAACGGCGCGCTATCGGCCCACGGCTGGCGGCGCTGGTGCCCGGCATCGACCCTTCCGTGATCCGCACGGTGACCAACCTGCCCGACAGCACCTATTGCGTGGTCTTTGCCTTTTCGCTGGGCGACAGCGGCGTTTATACCCGCGCGGTCGCGGTGATCCGGGGCGAGCATCCAGACCTGTTGCGACAGTCCTGTTTTCACGAGGAACTGGCGCAGGGCATGGGGCTGGCCAACGACAGCCCGGCGGCGCGCCCCTCGGTCTTTAATGACGATGAAGAATTTGCGCTGTTGACCCGCCATGACGATCTGTTGCTGCGCATCCTCTATGACCCGCGCCTTCGCCCCGGTATGCTTGAGGCCGAGGCCCGCCCGATCGTTTCCACCATCGTCGCCCAATTGATGGGCGGCACCAGTTGACCTAGTGAAGGAGCAACCCCATGGGTATTCTCGATTTTCTGACAGGCGAATTCATTGATGTCATCCACTGGGTCGATGACACACGCGATACCATGGTCTGGCGCTTTGAACGCGAGGGCCATGCGATCAAATACGGCGCCAAGCTGACCGTGCGAGAGGGGCAAACGGCGGTATTCGTGCACGAAGGGCAGTTGGCCGATGTGTTCGGCCCCGGGCTTTACATGCTTGAAACCAACAACATGCCCTTGCTAACCACCTTGCAGCATTGGGATCACGGTTTCAAATCGCCCTTCAAATCAGAGATTTATTTCATCAACACCACCCGCTTCAACGACCTGAAGTGGGGCACCAAGAACCCGATCATCTGCCGCGACCCCGAATTTGGCCCGGTGCGGTTGCGCGCCTTTGGCACCTATTCGATGCGGGTGGCGGATGCCGCGAAATTCATGAAAGAGATCGTCGGCACCGATGGCGAGTTTACCTCGGACGAGGTGAGCTTTCAGATCCGCAACGTGATTGTGCAGGAACTCAGCCGGGTGCTGGCAAGCTCGGGTATTCCGGTGCTCGACATGGCGGCCAACACGGGCGATCTGGCCAAGCTGGTGAACACCGCAATCGCGCCAAAAATTGCCGATTACGGCCTGACACTGCCCGAGTTTTACATCGAAAACGTAAGCCTGCCCGAAGAGGTGGAAAAGGTGCTCGACAAGCGCACCTCGGTAGGGTTGGCGGGCGATCTGAGTAAATATACGCAGTTCGCGGCCGCCGAGGCATTGGGCAATGCAGGTAGCGCCGGGGGCGCGATGGGCGCTGCAGTGGGCGCGGGCATGGGCATGGCGATGGGCGCGCAGATGGCGCATTCAGGGCCATGGGGCGCAGCCCCTGCCGCTGGCGCACCGATGGCACCGCCACCGCCGCCGGTGGAAACCGTGTGGCACATTGCCGAGGCCGGGGCGACCAAGGGGCCCTACGGGCGCGGGCATCTGGGGCGGATGGCTGGCGAGGGCAGCTTTGCGCGCAGCACGTTGGTCTGGTCGCCGGGATATGCAGGCTGGGTTGCCGCCGACACGGTGCCCGAGCTTGCGCAACTCTTCACGATTCTGCCGCCGCCGCCACCGCCGGGCGCTTGAGGGCTGACACATGGCTGGAATCGAGCGGGAATTCCGCTACCCTTGCGAGGCGTGTGGGGCCGACTTGCGCTTTGCGCCGGGGCAGGCCGAACTTGTCTGCGACCATTGTGGCCACACCCAGTCCATCCCCGCAGCGACCGGTCGGGGCACGGCCAAGGGGTTGGGCGAGCTTGATCTGCAGGCCGGGCTACGCGCCGACCTGCCGTTGGCCGCAACCGAGGAACTGCGCACGCTTTCCTGCCCCAACTGCGCCGCGCTGATCGAGTTTGAGGGCGCCGAACACGCCACCGAATGCCCGTTCTGCGCAACACCGGTGGTGGTTGATGCCGGGGCGAGCCGGATGATCAAGGTGCAGGCGCTGGCCCCGTTCAAGCTGACCGAAGACGAGGCGCGCACGGCGCTTGGGCGCTGGCTCGGGCGGCTCTGGTTTGCGCCAGGGGGGGTTCAGCAATACGCGCGCCGTGGCCGCCGCCTGACCGGCGTCTATTCGCCGTTCTGGACCTTCGACGCCGATACCCGCTCGGCCTACACTGGGCAGCGGGGTGATGCCTATTACGAGACGGAATGGGTCACGGTCACGCGCAACGGCAAAACCTCGCGCGAAAGCCGCCGGGTGCGTCACATCCGCTGGAGCCGTGTCAAAGGCCGCGTGGCGCGCGCGTTCGATGATGTGCTGGTGCTGGCCGCGCGCTCGTTGCCGCGCAAGCATACCGATGCGCTACGACCTTGGGACTTGGGCGCGCTGGTGCCCTATAACCCCGATTTCGTCGCGGGCTTCACCGCCGAAGGCTATACCGTGCAACTGGGCGAAGGCCACGAGTTAGCGCGCAAGGAAATGGCGCGGGTCATCACTTCAGATGTGCGCCGCGATATTGGCGGCGACGAGCAGCGGATCGAAAACATCCACACAGATTGGTCAGACGAGACGTTCAAGCACATCCTGCTACCAGTCTGGACCGCCGCCTATAAATATCGCGGCAAAAGCTTTCGCTTCGTGGTCAACGGCCAGACCGGCAAGGTACAGGGCGAGCGGCCTTGGTCGTGGATCAAGATCACCTTTGCGGTGATCGTGGCGGCGATAATCGTGGGGGTTGCGGTCTATTTTGGCCAGCAGGCGCAATAAAGGCTGGGGGGCTTTGCGCCCCCCTAACCCCCCGCGGGATATGAAATCAAGACGCGGGCTCAGCCCTTGCCGATCGCCACTTTCTTGGTTTTGTTGATCTTATCGGGCGATTTCTTCTTGACAGAAACCGTCAGAACGCCGCCCACAAGGTCGGCCTTGACCGCACCTTCGTCCGCATCCGTGGGCAGACGGAATGAACGCGAAAACGCGCCAAACTGACGTTCAGAGAAATACCAAGTCTCGCCCTTTTCCTCGCGCGAGGTTTTCTTCTCGCCCTTCACGGTGACGATGCCATCATCCACTGTAATCTCAACGTCCTTTTCTTCGACGCCGGGCAGTTCCATCGCAATCGTATAGGCACCGTCCTTTTCGCTCGCCTCGGCGGCGGGCGCGACCCATTCCGCAAGCCGCGTTCCGAAGGTGCGGAAAGGTTCATACAGCGTCGGCCAGAAGCCGCTGGTAAGGGATTTCTCGACCATTTAGACCTCCATTAGCTGAGTTTCACCTGACGCTTATATAGGGATTTCGCGGGGCATCGCCAAGAGCCGCGGCGATGCGGCGTGGCTTGTTGCTGCGCCGAAGGATCGGCGGTATCAGCGTGGGGATGGGCTAATCGGGGGTGCGGGATGATCCTGTGTTGCGGCGAAGCGCTGATCGACATGCTGGCGCGCGAAACAGCTGCGGGTGAGCACGCGTTTGCCCCCTACCCCGGCGGCGCGGTGTTCAACACCGCGCTCGCGCTTGGTCGGTTGGGGGCGGCGAGCGGGTTTTTCAGCGGCATTGCGCGCGATTTGTTTGGCGAGATGCTGATGCAGGCGCTGAGCGCCTCCAAGGTTGATGCGTCTTTGGTGGTACGCTCGGCGCGCCCTACGACGCTGGCCTTCGTAACACTCAATGGCGGGCAGGCGCGCTATGCGTTTTATGACGAAGCTACCGCCGGGCGGATGCTAAGCCCCGCCGATCTGCCAACGCTGCCGGGTACGGTTAAGTCGCTGTTCTTTGGTGGTATCTCGCTGGTGGCAGAACCCTGCGGGTCGGCCTATGAAGCACTGATGACGCGCGAGGCGGGGCGGCGGATGTGCATGATCGACCCCAATATCCGCCCCAATTTCATTACGGACGCGGCGGCCTACCGCGCGCGGATCTGGCGGTTGCTGGCATTGAGCGACATCGTCAAGCTATCCGATGAAGACCTTGCGTGGCTGACCGGGCCGGGCCCGATCGAGGCGGGGGCACGGGCGGTGTTGGCGCGCGGCGCGCGCCTTGTGTTCATCACCGAAGGTGCCAAGGGCGCGCATGCGTTCTGGGGCGATCAGGCGGCATTCGAGCCTGCACGCAAGGTGGCTGTAAGCGATACCGTGGGCGCAGGCGATACATTTAACGCAGGCGTGCTGGCCGCGCTGGCGCGGGCTGGGGCGCTTGGCAAGGGCGATGTCGCGGGTATTGGTGCTGACCTTGTGCAGGGCGCGTTGCGGCTGGGGGTGCAGGCGGCGGCAGTAACGGTATCACGCGCGGGCGCAAACCCGCCTTGGGCAGAGGAGTTGGCATGAGGGTTCTGGTGCAGCGCGTCACGCAAGCACGCGTGACGGTGGCGGGTCGGCTGACGGGCGAGATCGGGCGTGGCCTGTTGCTGCTTGTCTGCGCCATGCAGGGCGATAGCGAGACGGAGGCGGAAAAGCTAGCCCAGCGGGTGGCCAAACTGCGCATCTTTCGCGACGCCGCCGAAAAGATGAACCTGTGCGTGCAGGATGTGGGCGGGGCCGCGCTGGTGGTCAGCCAGTTCACGCTGGCCGCCGATACCTCGCGCGGCAACCGCCCGGGCTTTTCCACCGCCGCCCCGCCCGAAATTGGCGAGCGGCTGTATCAGCACTTCGCGGCGCATTTGCGCAGGCTGGGGTTAGAAGTGGCGATGGGCGAGTTTGGCGCCGACATGGCGGTGGCGCTGGTCAACGACGGCCCAGTCACGATCTGGATGGACAGCGCCGAGCGCGGCTGATGGGTCAGAACACTTGACATTTACACGCGTTTACCCCATTTGAGCCGGGTCGACATCCGCTGCCGCGTGAGCAGCCGTGCCCTATGGGGGCGCCCGGATGCGGCACATGGTTCCCAATTCACGCGGGGGTCCGGCAGGCCAGTGGCCTGCGCCCCGCCCCGAATGCCCCCGCCAAGGTGGGGGCTAAACCCTATGCGCGCTTGGCATATGCCCGGCGCATTCTGAAAGTAAACACTTGGAAAATTTTGATGGCCTCGGGCTTTCGAGCCTTGTTACCTCTAATCTCGCGGGCCTCGGCCTGCACAAGCCCACTCCGATTCAGGCCGAGGGCATTCCTGCGCTGATCGCCGGGCGCGACCTTCTGGGGCTGGCGCAAACCGGCACCGGCAAGACCGCCGCCTTTGGCCTGCCGATCATCACCCGCTTGATCGAACAGAACCGGCGCCCGAATCCGAAAACCGTGCGTGCCCTGATCCTTGCCCCGACCCGCGAACTGGCAACCCAAATTGCCGATAACCTTACCGCCTATGCGCAAGGCTCGCCCATCCGGGTGTTCCGCGTGGTGGGTGGCGCGTCGATCTTTGTGCAGTCCGAGCGGCTGGCGCGCGGCGTCGATGTGCTGATCGCGACACCTGGGCGGCTTTTGGACCTGCTAGAGCGGCGCGCGCTGTCGCTGGCGGAAACGCGCTTTCTGGTGCTGGACGAGGCCGACCAGATGCTCGACATCGGCTTTATCCACGCGCTGCGCCGCATTGCGGGGCTTTTGCCCGAACAGCGCCAAACCATGCTGTTTTCGGCCACCATGCCGAAACTGATGGAAGAACTGGCCGACAGCTACCTGCGCAACCCGGTTCGCGTTCAGGTCGCCCCCCCCGGTCAACCGGTGGAAAAAATCGACCAAGGTGTGCACTTCGTCAATCAGGGCGAAAAGGCCGCGCTGCTGGCCGAATACCTGGCAAAGCATCCGGGAGAGTTGGCGCTGGTGTTTGGGCGCACTAAGCACGGCTCTGAAAAGCTGAGCAAGCTGTTGACCAATTGGGGCTTTTCGGTCGGCTCGATCCACGGCAACAAAAGCCAAGGCCAGCGCGAACGTGCGCTCGCCTCGTTCCGCTCGGGTGAAGTGCAGGTGCTGGTAGCAACCGATGTGGCGGCGCGCGGGCTTGACATTCCCGAGGTGCGGCACGTCTATAACTACGAATTGCCGAACGTGCCTGAAAACTATGTGCACCGGATCGGTCGCACGGCGCGTGCTGGGCGCTCTGGCCGGGCGGTCGCGTTTTGCGCACCGGGCGAGTTGGCTGAGCTGCGTGGCATCGAAAAGACCATCAAGAAGGCGATCCCGGTGATTGGTGGCGATGCCCCGGTCGGCATGCCGGAACCTTCGGCTGGCCGCTCGGGTGGCGGGCGCAATGGTGGCGGCGGCGGTGGTAAATCCTACGGACGGGGCGGTGCGCCCAAGGGCGGCAAGCCTGCCTTCAAGGGCCCGAAACCTGCGGCCAAGCACGCCAAAGTGGCCTCTGAGGGCGGTAACGCCCGCCCGGCGCGGCGCCCCTCGCGTCGGCCGAAAAGCGAACAGGCTGCCTGAGAAAAGCGGGGCGGTGCGAAGTGCACCGCCCCGGAATATCTCAAGCGCAACCGACCGCTGCGTGAAGAGCCATTTTGCCCCGCTGGGGCTTGCCTGTTCCCCACGCCGCGCGCTATGGCTCGCCCATGGCCAAGCTGCATTTCCATTTCTCAACCATGAACGCGGGCAAAAGCACGTTGCTTTTGCAGGCCGCGCATAACTACCATGAAGGCGGTATGCAGACCTACCTTTTAACCGCGCGCTTTGACAACCGCGCGGGCGAAGGGCGGATCGCCAGTCGCATCGGCATCGGATCGCCCGCCGATACGTTTGACGGCGAAAGCGATCTTTACGCCATGATCGCGGCGCGTCTGGATACAGGGCCCTGCGCCTGCGTGTTTCTTGACGAAGCGCAGTTTCTGAGCCGCGAGCAGGTCTGGCAACTGGCGCGCGCGGTTGATGACCTGCATGTGCCGGTCATGGCCTACGGGCTGCGCGTCGATTTTCGTGGTGAACTGTTCCCCGGGTCCGCCGCGCTTTTGGCGCTGGCCGATGAAATGCGCGAGGTTCGCACAATCTGCCACTGCGGTAAGAAGGCGACGATGGTGGTGCGCAAGGGGCCCGACGGGCGCGCACTGCGCGACGGCGAACAGGTGCAGATCGGTGGCAACGAAACTTATGTGTCGCTTTGCCGCAAGCACTGGCGCGAGGCGGTCGGCGACGCCTGAAGGTCAGGCGCGTTCAAGCAGCACAGAACCCACTGAATACCCCGCACCATACGAGCAGATCAGCCCCAGATCGCCCGGCTGCATTTCGCCGTTCGACATGTCGAATGCAAGAATCGCACCCGCCGAGGAGGTGTTGGCGTATTCTTCAAGCACATTCGGGATTTCGCCGGGCGCAGGGTCGCGCCCAAGAACGCGGCGCGCGATCAGATCATTCATGCCCTTGTTCGCCTGATGCAACCAGAGCCGCTTCAGCGACGCGGGCTCAAGACCTTCTGTGCGCAGATGCGCCAACACATGGGCTGCGACCATCGGCACTACTTCCTTGAACACCTTGCGGCCTTCCTGGACGAACTGCATATCGCGGCGATCTTCCATGCCATCGGGCCGGTTGCGGCGCAGAAAGCCGTTGTTATTGCGGATGTTGTTGGAATACTCGGTGGCGCAGCTACAAGAGTGAATCTTGAAATGCGCGCCCTTCGCGTCTTCGGCGCGCTCCATCACCACTGCGGTGCAGGCATCCCCGAATATGAAATGGCAGTCGCGGTCGCGCCACTCGATATGGCCGGTGGTGATTTCCGGGCTGACGATCAGCGCTTTGCGCACGCTGCCCGTGCGAATCATATCGGAGGCGGCCTGTATTGCGACCGTGGCCGACGAACACCCAACCATCATGTCAAAGGCAAAGCCCTTGGCGCCCAGCAGTTTCTGAATCTCGATTGCCACTGACGGATACGCGCGCTCGATGTTGGAGGCCGCACAGATCACCAGATCAAAGTCCGCTGCCGCAACCCCGGCGCGTGCCAGCGCTTGATCGGCCGCACGCAGCGCCATTTCCGCCATCATCGACGGCTCGTCATTGCTGCGCTGGCGAAAGTGCGGATACATCCGCGCCGGGTCCATCAGGCCATCGCGCGTCATGACATGGCGCTGCAAAATCCCCGAGGCCTTGTAGATGAATTCGGTCGAGGAATGTTCCTTGGCCGCAACCGTTCCGGCAACGATTTCGGCGGCATGTTCAGCGTTGAACCAGTCGGCGTGCTGGTTATAGCTTTCGACCAAATCTTCGTTGGTGACAACATCGGGGGGCACGTAAACCCCGGTTGCGGTGATCGCTGACTGGTACATGATGCCCCCTTTTCAGTTGCCGTCAGATCACCCCGCAAGGGGGTAAAGGTCAACCCCCGCCGCTAGGTCACACCGGATTCGCCAGCGGTTCGCCGCTGGCGAACGCGGCAAGATTGGCCAGCACCATTCGCCCCATGCCGTCACGCACCTCTTCAGAGGCCGTGCCAAGGTGGGGCAGCAGCGTCACGTTTTCCAACGCCATGAGTCGGGCGGGAACCTCTGGTTCGCGCTCATAGACGTCCAGCCCCGCACCGGCGATACGGCGGCCCTCAAGCGCGCGGATCAGCGCCGCCTCATCGACCACGTCGCCGCGCGCGATGTTGATGAAATGCCCGTGCGGCGGCATCGCAGCCAGTGCGGCGGCATCGATCAGATGCCGCGTCGCGGGACCACCGGGCACCGCCACCACGACGAAATCTGCCGCCATCGCCTCTGCCACGCTGGCCACTTGCCGCGCGGGTACCCCGAGGCCGGCGATCTGTGAGCGGTTGAAGAAGATGATTTCCATACCAAAGCCGAAATGCGCACGCCGCGCCACCGCGCGCCCGATCCGGCCCATGCCGATAATGCCAAGCCGCTTGCCGCTGACATGCTGGCCCAGCAATTGCGTGGGTTGCCAACCGTGCCAGCGCCCGGCGCGCAGCATCCGCTCACCCTCTCCTGCTCGACGCGCGCTCATCAAAAGCAGCGTCATGGCGATATCGGCGGTGGCGTCGGTAACGGCACCCGGCGTGTTGGTTACCGCCACACCCGCCGCCCGCGCTGCCGCCACGTCGATGTGGTTCACTCCGACCCCGAAATTGGCCAGCAGCCGCGCACGGACCGGGCCGCTGAACGCGGCAGCGCCAAAGGCATCACCCAACGTCGGCACCACGGCGTCGTATTCGGCCAAAGCGGCGCGACATTCGGCCAGCGTCATCTGCGCGTCTGTAGTGCGATATTCGGCACCGAAGGCTACCAGTTCGGCCTCAACTTTCGGGGTCAGGTGGCGCGAGATCAGCACCCGCATCAGAACAACCGCCCGCCCAGTGGCACCTCGTGGCCGGGGCCGATCAGCACCACCTCGCCTTCGGCATCGGGCACGCCGAGCACAAGCACCTCGCTCATCACCTTGCCGATCTGGCGGGGGGGAAAGTTGACAACCGCCAGCACCTGCCGCCCGATCAACTCTTCAGGGCGGTAGTGCACGGTGATCTGCGCAGAGGACCGCTTTTCGCCAATTTCGGGGCCAAAATCGACCCAAAGCTTGATTGCCGGCTTGCGTGCCTCAGGGAAGGGTTCAGCGCGCGTTATGCGGCCCACGCGAATATCGACCTTCAGAAAATCGTCAAACGTTATACTCATTTGCCAAGCTCGCGTCCGCGTGCCGCCGCCGCCGCCACGGCGCGGCGCATCAGGTTGGGGAATCCGGTTTCAGGGTCCATCAGCACCCGCAACCCCGCCTCGGTGGTGCCTGCGGGCGAGGTAACGTTGATGCGCAACTGTGCGGGCGACTCGCTTGACGCTTCGGCCAACGCACCCGCGCCCGCCACGGTGGCAATGGCAAGGCGCATTGCCAGATCGGCGGGCAGGCCCTCGCCAGCACCCGCCGCGGCCATCGCCTCGATCAGGTGGAACACATAGCCGGGGCCAGACCCTGAAAGCGCCGTAACCGCATCCATCAGATGTTCGCCGGGCAGTCGTTCGACCTTGCCGATCGCGCGCAGTAACCCTTCGGCCGTGGCCAGATCGGCGGCGCTGGCGGCAGCGTTGCCGCAGATTGCAGTGATGCCCTTGCCTATTGCCGCCGGCGTGTTGGGCATGGCGCGCACCAGCGGCGTGGCCGTCCCCAGCACCGCCTCGTAAGTCGCAATCGTGGTGCCTGCGGCTACGGTAACAAACAGCGTGCCACCGCCGCCCATGGTTTTCAGCACCGGTAGCGCCGTGCCCATCATCTGCGGCTTGACCGCGATCAGAACCACCGCAGGGCGCCCCGGCAGCGGCGCGTTCAGATGCACCCCTTGCGCCTTGAGCCAGTCAGACGGGTTCGGGTCAATAACCCAGACCGCATCCGGCGCAAGCCCCTGCGCCAGCCACCCCGACAGCATTGCAGAGCCCATCTTGCCGCAGCCAAGCAATACCAGCCCGCGCGCCGAAATCTGTGAAAAGTCCATTCTTGCCCCCATGTTCGGGGGCAAAGATTAGGCGCGCCCGTAGGCCTCGGCAATGGCAACCTGCATCGCGGCTTCGGGTGCCTCGTCGCCCCAACAGGTCAGCTGGAACGCCGGGTAGAACCGTTCCGCCGCCATGATCGCGCTACCGATCATGCGGTCGACCTGCTCTGGCCCGGCAATTTGACCGCCGTTCAACACCAACCCATACCGCCAGACCATCAGCCGCTGGTCGCGCCAATAGGTGAAAGCCCCGGTCCAGACCTGATCGTTGACGCGGTTCAAAAGGTCATGCAGTGCATCCATCCGCGCGGCGGGAGGATCCATCTCGAAGGTCACGATCAGACGCAGGACCTCGTCTTGCGCCGACCACGAAAGCGTCAGCGCATAGCTACGCCACTGGCCTTCGACCTGCATCGCGATCTGATCCTCGGTCAGGCGGTCGAAGTCCCAAGCGTTCTCGGACGCTAGCGATTCGACCACGTCGATCGGGTGCAAGTCGTCGCCTAGCATGTGATTTTCGAATAGGGCCATGTCCACTCCAGCCAGATGTCTGCGGGCCAACCGCCACCAAACCTTGTCCAAACTACCAGAAGCGGCGGTGGGGCGCTAGGTTCGTGCTAGATATGGTGGCAGAACCCCGCAGCAAGTAAAGCGAAAATCGCGTTGGGCGGGATGTTAGGGGTGCGTGTTGTAGCGTGACACCAGAATCTGCAGGGATTGACAGCAGAAGTTGCAGCAGCGCGATTTCTCAACACAATCTGGGTTTAGGTGAGCCCAAAACGCTCGTTAAACGGTGGCTGAAAGGGACGTTCAAGAAGTGGTTTGGCACTCATCGCTGACAGGTTTGAGGTCGACGACATCCCGCCCACGTCAAACAACGCCGAATTTGACGCCACGTTGCATGCCACCACAGAGTGACTCTAATGACCGCGCACACGATGTTTACCGGACAGTAAGTCGCAGAGCGGACACTGCGATACTATGTTGGCTCTGAGGCCGCATCGAGCACGAGCGAGCGAATGTAACCATGGACAAGCGCACACGCCGAATGCAAAGTGGGAATCAGTTGAGGGGACGCGACGAATGACCGCAGTTTTGAAACGTGACAGCGCGAAGGTTCGCGCAGTTCATCGCTCATGGGCGACAGAGGTCGGGAACGAGCGGATGTTCCGCAACGTTGTCACTCTGGACCCCGACGACACCGTAGATGTGTGGATCGGACTCAGCGCCTATACTCCTGCCATCGAATTTCGGGAGCTTCCGATGCGACTTCATCGTTCGCTGTTGAAAGCGATCGCCTTAAAAGTCTCGCGGGAGAGTTAAGTTGGCAAACGACGAAGGCCCGCCGAGGGACGGTGAGGTGTTGCCACCTGGCGTCGATCCGGCCGACGGGGCTGCGTTGAGCCAAACCTTTCTCGCGCTCGTAAGCAACTACACGGACCGCCCGGACCTGTTTATTGCCGAGATCGAGAAGCATGACCCCGGCTTTGTTAAGCGGATGAATGATGCTTCAGAAAGAGATGCCAAGGAACTGCGAGACGCGCGATTCCGTTTCGGAAAGGTGCAAGCTTATACCGGGATGATAGTGGCGGTAGTGGCTGCAGCTGGGGTGCTAGCAATCTTGGCCATGGCTGTCTGGATGAAAAGTGGGGCCGGGACGATCATCGCCCTAGGCGTTATCTATGCCATTACTCAAGGCGGGTCTGTCGGTTTCTCAAAGCTGGTGGACTCGGTTTCGAGGTGGCTGCACCAGCGCAAAGAAAGCGATAAAAAGGACTGACTTGACAGTGTGCGACGCCGGCGGCTTGACTGCCACGGGTGTCTGGCCACAGCAAACTGAAATGCATTCGGCGCAACACCCTCGAGAGCCGCAGAATGCCCCGCGGGCATGCGCCCACCGCCCAAAACATCACAGTGGCAATAACGCGCACCCGGTTTCGGCTTGCGCCTTGGGGCGGAATCGCGCGAACGTCGGGCAAGGCAGCCCCGCGGAACACCAAATTGGATATCGAGACATTTCTCAGCCGCTGGAAAAACTCGGGCGGAAGCGAGCGCGCGAACTTTCAGCAGTTCGCCGGTGAGCTCACCCGGCTTTTGGGTGTTCCCGAGCCCAAACCGGCGACGGCCGATGCTCAGGCAGACGACTATCGCTTCGAGCGGCCGGTCTCGTTCGTGCATACCAGCGCCCAGGCGCGTGGTTTCATCGACCTCTACCGGCGCGGTTCCTTCGTCATGGAGGCCAAGCAAGGCGTCGGGGCCGCGGCTCAAGAAGACCAGCTGATGCTTCTGCCTGATCTGCCCGCCCCTGCGCGGCAGGGGCACGGCGTGCGCGGCTCCCGGCGCTGGGACTTTACGATGCTCAGCGCCCGTAACCAGGCAGACGGATACGCGCGCGCGATCTCGCGCACCGACGGCTGGCCACCCTTCCTGCTGGTTGTCGACGTCGGCCATGTGATCGAGGTCTACGCCGATTTCTCGGGCCACGGCCAAGGCTACACGCAGTTCCCCGATGGCACCCGTTACCGGATCGCCCTGGATGACCTTCGCGATGAAAAGGTGCGCGAGCGTCTGCGCCTGATCTGGACAGACCCGCAGGCGCTTGATCCCGCTAAGGTAAGCGCCCGCGTCACCCGCGAGGTCGCCGATCGTCTGGCCGCGCTGGGGCGCTCGTTCGAGGGTCAGGGGCACGACCCGCAAACCGTGGCGCGGTTTCTGATGCGCTGCCTGTTCACGATGTTTGCCGAAGACGTCGAGCTGATCCCGCGCGCCTCGTTCACCGATCTTCTGAAGAAGATGCGCGGGCACCCCGAACATGCCGCCCCGATGCTCAAGGCCCTCTGGGAGACGATGAACACCGGTGGCTTTTCGACGGTGTTGACCACCGATCTGAAGCGATTCAACGGCGGGCTTTTCAAGGATGCCGAGGCGCTGTCGCTTGCTGAAATCCAGCTGTCGCTGCTGATCGAGGCCGCCAGCCGCGACTGGCGCGAAGTCGAACCGGCCATCTTCGGAACGCTGCTTGAACGCGCGCTCGACAAGAAGCAGCGCCACAAGCTCGGCGCGCATTACACCCCGCGTGCCTATGTCGAGCGGCTCGTCACCCCGACCATTATGGAACCGCTCCGGGCAGACTGGCGCGATGTGCAGGCGGCGGCGCTGACGCTGGCCAAGCAGGGCAAACCCGACGAGGCACGCGCCGCGGTGCGCGCGTTTCACCGCCAGCTCTGCGAGATCCGCGTACTCGATCCGGCATGCGGCTCGGGAAATTTTCTCTATGTCGCGCTCGAATTGATGAAGCGGCTCGAAGGCGAAGTGACAGGCCTGCTTGCCGATCTGGGCGAAGATCAGGCGGCGCTGGGGCTGGCGGGCCATACGGTCGACCCGCATCAGTTTCTGGGCATCGAGCTGAACCCCTGGGCGGCCGCGGTAGCCGAACTGGTGCTCTGGATCGGCTACCTGCAATGGCACTTCCGCACCTATGGCAAGGCCAGCCCTGCCGAGCCCGTGCTGCGCGATTTCAAGAACATCGAAAACCGCGATGCCGTGCTGACCTGGTCCAGCCGCAAGGAACGCCGCGATGATCAGGGCCGCCCGGTTACCCGCTGGGACGGGGTGACAACCATCACGCACCCGGTGACCGGCCAAGAGGTGCCCGACCCCGATGCCCGCGTTCCGTTGTGGGATTATCTGAAGCCCGCCCCCGCAAAATGGCCCGAGGCCGATTTCATCGTCGGCAACCCGCCCTTCATCGGGGCAAGCCGGATGCGCGAGGCGCTTGGCGATGGTTATGCCGAGGCGCTCTGGAAGGCTTACCCCAAGATGCCGCAAAGCGCCGATTTCGTGATGTTCTGGTGGGAAAAGGCGGCGCTGGCGGCGCGCGGCTGGAAACCGGCCACCGACATTGCCCGCGCCAGGGGCACCCGGCGCTTTGGCTTCATCACCACCAATTCGCTGCGCCAGACCTTCAACCGCAAGGTGCTGGAGCCGCATCTGAGCGACCCAAAATCGCCTCTGTCGCTGGTTTTTGCCATCCCTGACCACCCTTGGGTGGATGCAGGCGACGGCGCTGCGGTGCGCATCGCCATGACGGTCGCGGCAGCGGGCAAAGAGCCCGGGCGACTGCTGACCATAACCGAGGAACGCAAGGGCGAACAAGAGGCCGAGGGTCGGCCGGTGGTGCTGTCGACCGAAAAAGGGAAGATCTTCGCCAACCTGCGGATCGGGGCGGATGTAGCCTCGGTGGTGCCTCTGCGGGCGAACGCCGGGCTTTCTTCGCCTGGGGTCAAACTGCATGGCGCAGGTTTCATCGTGACTCGGGCAGAGGCGCGTGCTTTGGGGCTTGGCACCGTGCCCGGCCTCGAAAATCACATCCGCGAATATCGGCACGGGCGCGATCTGACCGCCACCCCACGCGGCGTCATGCTGATTGATCTATTCGGGTTGACCGAGGCCGAGGTGCGGACGCTGTTTCCGGGCGTCTATCAACTGCTGGCAGATCGCGTCCGCCCAGAACGAGACGCAAAAGCGACGGCGTCTCCCGACAGTGCACAATATGCGAAGTTCTGGTGGCTGCACGGCAAACCGCGCCCCAACCTCCGTCCGGCGCTTCGCACCCTTCAGCGCTACATTGCGACCGTCGAAACGACGAAACACCGTCTTTTTCAATTCCTGGGCGCGCCGATCCTCCCCGACAATATGCTGATCGCAATCGCCGTTGACGATGCCGCCGCTCTGGCGGTCTTGTCGTCGCGCTTTCACGGGCTTTGGGCGGTGACCACTGGGGGGCGGCTCGGATACGGAAATGACCCGCGCTACAACAAGTCGAAGTGTTTTGATCCCTTCCCCTTCCCCGACCCGACCGCGGCCCAGAAGACCCGCCTCCGCTCCCTCGGCGAGCAGCTTGACGCGCATCGCAAGGCGCAACAGGCGGCGAATCCCAAGCTGACCCTGACCGGCATGTATAACGTGCTGGAAAAGCTGCGCGCCAAGGAGCGGATCGAAGGCAAGGACAAGGAAATCTACGATCAGGGTCTGGTCAGCATCCTGAAGGAAATTCACGACCAGATCGATGCCGAGGTAGCCGCCGCCTATGGCTGGCCCGCCGATCTTACCGACGACGACATCCTGCACCGGCTGGTCGCGCTTAACCGCCAACGCGCCGCCGAAGAAGCGCAGGGACTGGTCCGCTGGCTGCGCCCGGATTACCAGAACCCCTCGGGTCGCGGTGCCGCTGCCAAGGGCGTTCAGGCTGGCATGGACCTCGGCATTGCCGCCGCCTCGGCCAAGCTGCCCTGGCCCAAGACCCTGCCCGAACAAATCGCCGCCGTGCGCGCCGCGTTGCAGGATCTTGGCGAGGCAAGCCCCGAGCAGGTGGCGCGGCAGTTCGCCCGGGCCCGCACCACCTTGGTTCTACCGCTATTGGAAAGCTTGACCGCGCTGGGGCAGGCAAACGTCGACAAAAGCGGGCGATTCACGATCTGATTTACGGGCGCCAGGCCAGGGCGCCAAGGCCACCGCTCTACATGCTTGGTGCGTGCCAACTGGTCTGCAACCCCGAGCGCTGTCAAATCCCGGGCTTGGGCGAAGGAACACCTCATCCAAGCAACCGACTGTCGCAATCTCGCCGCTTGAGCTAATCCGCCGCACTTGCATCCGGCGATGCCCCGCAACTATAACGGGAACTGGACTGGAAAACTCGTCTATTTCAACTATATCTTGCCTAAGGTTACAATTTGGTGCCGCATGGAAAGGTCAATGAAATGAAGTGGACCAAGGCCTACGCTACCGGGAACGACGAAGTTGATGAGCAGCACAAAACGCTATTCCTGATGTCCGATCAGTACCGCGAAGCACTGGAAGCTGGTCAGGGCGAAAGCACATATGACGTTTTCCTCGAGTTCCTGAGCACCTATTCCAAGTCCCACTTTTCTTTTGAAGAAGAATGCATGCTTGCGCACGTTTGCCCGGTCGCAGCTCTAAACAAGACGGAGCATTGTGCCTTCACAAAGGCTGTCGACAAGGAAGTGGAGAGGTTTCGTCGCGATGGATTTGACCGGTCGGTAGCTTCTAACTTGGTGAATGCAATTGACCGCTGGCTCGAAAGTCACATTGGCAGGGTGGATGTGCAGTTGAAATCCGTCATGCCGTGACCCGGCGGCGCAGGGCCGCGCGATACTGCAGCCCTTCGCCTCAGCCTTCTGTCCCGGCGTCGGGGTCCGGCCCCTCGCCGCAGCGATAAAGCGTCCATCTTGCGCGAAGCACCGCAGCATCCCGTGCCTTGGCGCAATGATCCTTTTCCCACCAGGCGAGCAGGCGGTTGATGATCCGCTCGCGCCGCCGCCAGACCGCGACCTTCGGCGAGGAGTCGGCTTGGGCTTCGGTCATCCACGAAGGACGCGACCAGGTGCCCGCCTCGGCCGAGGTGGTAATCGAGGTCGATCCGCCGAAGATCAGCGCGTTGAGCGCCTCGGAAACCAGAGAAGCCAGCTTGAAACCGACCTCGTAAAGGACGTGCCCCAACTGCCGCAGCGGGTTCCGACGCGCCGTCATGGGGCAATCCCCAAGGCTGCGGCCATTGCCAGCGCCTGCGCTTTGGCGGCATCGAGGACGGCCTGCACCGCCTCGGGGGTCTCGGCAGCGTCAATTGCATCGGACGTGGTGCGGCGCACCCCGGAAACGCTGCCAATCACCGCCCGGAACAGGTCCGCATTAGCGAGGATCAACAGCGCAAGGTTGTCGCGGGTTTCGCCCGTGATAGCGCACTCGGCGTCGAGTAGCGCGATCTGCTCGACGGATGCCGTGCCAGCGAGCCATGCCCGTGCGGCGGCTTCCTTCGCATCCCACGACAAACGTTCATCAATGGGGGTGTCCGCTGTGAAGATGCCAGTGAGGTTGTCGATCCACGCCAGCATGGCGCGTTTGGCGCTGGCCTTGACATCTGCCAGCGTCGGCGCCACCGGCTCAGGCTCAGGCGCCTCGGTCAGCGCGAATCCTGCGTCATTTGACCAGCCAGCCTGCGCCGGAGATACCTGATCGCCGTTCGGAAGGCGGAACCAACCGCCTTCGCGGATGGTCTGGATCATGGTGCCGTTTTGTTTTAGTTCGAGCATGTTAATCACCATTCAATAAAGATTGATCCGGTCGTGCCGGGGCTGCCCGGCGAGGCAGAACTTCCACTTGGGTAGCCCGGATGAACGGCGTTTCCGCCCGCTCCACCGGCTGCATAATTTGTCCCACCTGCCCCACCGGAGGCGCTGTTGTAATCGAAGTCTGATGCGGTCGTTCTGGTCTGCCCGACCGCACCTGCCGACCCTGTAAGTAAAGTATCGCCTACGGTAGCTGCTCCACCAGTCCCGGTGTTGCTGCCGCCGTTAGCGGATACAAGTGTAGTTGCACCGCGCTTCACTGTTGTTGGTGTGCCGGAGCCGCCGACATTACCTGCACCGAATGTTGATGTTGTGCCACCGACGCCACCGCCGCCGATGGTTATGGTGAGGGTTTCGCCGGGGGTAACTGCTAACGCATTTTTTATAGCCTTCCCGCCGCCGCCCCCGCCATAACCACCATACGCATAATAAGTTTCGCTCTGGTATTTATATCCACCGCCGCGACCGCCAGCGCCGCCGCCTACGGCTTCGACGTAAATAGAAGTAACCCCGGCGGGCACAACAAAGCTACCCGCTGACGTCCAAGTCCCGTGCGGGATAGTGGGCGACACTATTGGCATGAAAGGAAAGGCACTCATTGCAGC
This sequence comes from Rhodobacteraceae bacterium UBA6213, assembly GCA_002421605.1. Taxonomy (GTDB): domain Bacteria; phylum Pseudomonadota; class Alphaproteobacteria; order Rhodobacterales; family Rhodobacteraceae; genus UBA6213. Next base: position 183,383 of record DISJ01000017.1, read on the forward strand.
GCCCCCACGGATGCCCGCGTGAAGCCATTGTGCTTCTCGATGGTCACGAAGAAATCATCCCCGTTGACAGTGGTGAACGCATCGCCTGCGGTTTTCGTGAACCCGCTCAGGGTGATAGCCCCGGCGCTCGCGTTGTTGGTGATCTGAATGTGCATGGTGTAGTCACCAGCGACCGAAGGCGCAGCCAAGGTGAAAGCGCCGCCATTCACGATCTTGCGGAAGTTTCCACCGGTCGGGCTTGGCGTGTAGGTGCCTGTGGTCTTGGTGCCATCATTGACAGTGGTCGCTGTGAAGCCGCCTGCCAACGCCGCACCATTGATCGTATCGACCTCGAGCGCGCCAAAGACTTCAACTCCAGTGGCGGTGGTCCAGATCCGGTTCACGTTGTCGTAGCGCAGGTAGGCGCCTCCGTCGGCGCTAAAGCTAGCGAGGACCTCGGTGCCTGCGGCATTGCGCAGCGTGATCAACCCGCTGTTAAGGTAAATCCCGGACCCGGTGAGCGTCGCTAGCGCCACCCCGGCGGAATCGCGCAACACCAGGCCCGAGGCCGAGAGTGCCTGCAGCACATCGCTGCGCAGCTCCCAGCGATTGTTTGTGGTGTCGAACTTGGCCAACGTCAGCCAAACGGTATTGGCGCCGTTGCGCATCTTCAGCAGGTTGTTCGCGCTGTCAGCCCAGAACTGGTAGGCATAGGTGGTGCCCGGCGCTGCGGCCCCGGCCGAGGCCGAGGCGAGGGCCTGAAACGCGGCATTGAGATCGGCGAGCGTTGCCGGGAAGGTCTGGTCCGCAATCACGAAGTCGTTCTGGCTCATGCTGATACTCCATAGCCGCGGGCGACATAGTCGAAGCTGCGCGCCACGCCGTCCCCCGCCGTGTTCCTAAACTGGATGGTGAAACCGGCCGCGCTCTTGGCCGAAATCTCGTAATAGTCGCCGCTCGCCATGCCCTGCGCCGAGACGCCAAGCCCCGAGAGGCTGCGTAGCGCTGGGGTGAAGCTGACCACCATGCCGCCCGTGCCCGCTTCCAGGTCGGCTTCGGCGATGATGCGGTCGGGCATGTCAACCTCGACCGACAGCGCGGTTACATAGGGCGTGACATTGGCGCTGGCGGTCGAAAGCACGGCCCGAAACCGAAACCCGCGCGCCGTGAAATCCCCCACGCTGAGCGCGCGCCAGGCGCTCCAGGTAGCCATGTCGTCCGAGGTCGCAACCTCGAGCACGACGTCAATGTCGGCCGCGTTGGCATCGCCCGTGAATAGGCCTTGCCGCGCTGAGAAAAGCCCTGGCGCCGCCGCGAACAGCCCCGCTGTATCGTCTTGGCGCGACACCGCAATCCGCGCGGTCAGCCGCGAGGTGTAGCGTGCCCCGAGATCGACCTGGTCGCGGAACTCGTAGACGCCGCTGCCAGGCGCGGAATAGTCGGTCAGCACCAGCCCGAGGCCGCTGCGGCAGGTGGGTTTGACAGTACCGCCAGCCGCGCTGAACAGACCGGAGGCAGCGGCGAAGAGCCCCGGCACGTCGTTGAACCAAACTTCGGCGCCGCTAAAGCCCGACTCTTCTGTCATCGTCTCGACCGCGTTCAGCCCCTCGACGCCCGCGATGGTGGTGACGATCGCGGTGGGGTTCAGGCTTTCGTTTCCGAGCTTGTCGACCGCCCGGATCAGATATGTCCCCGTGCGCGCTGCGACGGTCGCACTGGTGCCCGGGCGAGGCACTTTGGGGACCAGCGTGACCGCGTTCGAATAACTGGCCTCCGAGGTCGCAGGCGACCAGCGGATGACGTAGTGCGACAGATCCTCGTCGGGCACCGGATCCCAGCGCAGGTGCGCAACTGCGCCGGTGATGGCAATGTCGAAACCGGTCACGTCGGCGGGCGGCAGACCGGGCAGCGCCACCGGCCAGGCCAGCAGCTCGAGCCAGTCGGAATTGGTGCCAAGCACGCTGACCGCGCGCACCCGAACGTCATAATCGGCCGCCTCGATGCCCGAAACTTCGAAGCGCCCCGCCTGGCTCGCACCGACATCGCGCCAGACCGCATCGCCGCTCGGGCGATATTGCACTTCGGCGCTGTCGATGAAGCCGCCTTCCCAGGCGATGTCAATGATCAGCACGCCCACCGGCTGCTGGTTGCGGATCCGCACCTCGGTGGAAAGCGTCACCCCCGGCAGGATCGGTGCAGGTGGCGGTGTGAGCCCGGTCGAAACCGGTTCCCAAGGCAACTCGTCAGCAGGCGCCCAGTCGTAATCGGCGGGGTCGCGCTCGCGCAAGCTGACCTGCTGCAGCGCCGTGCCAAGGTCGTCCACACATTCGGCCAGTTCGAAGACCTTTGCGTCGTAACCATTCGCTGCACTCGTCCAGACCACCGCATCGAGCGGCTCGAGGATCGCGGCATCGGGCGGCAGTGTCAGCGAATGGCGCCGAAACCGGCGCTCTTCTTCGATGTAGGCGCGCATCAGCCGCTGCACCTGGTTGGCGTAGGGCACTGCAGGCAGGCTCAGGTCGGCCACGAGGCGGCGGTCCTGATCGAGCATCTCGTAATCGGCATTGAAGCGTGGCGGCGCGTCCTTGCTTTCCCAAAGGCTCGAGGGTTCGGGGTAACTCGCTTGAATGCCATTCCAGGTGCGATCAAGGCCAGGGAAGGGTTCAAACCCCTGTGCGGCGGTGACGATCACGTCGTCATCCGAGAACACATATACCGGCAGGCCGGGCCCGCCGACGCGGATTTTCCAGATGCCGCCGACTTCGGCCATCTGGCCTGAACACCCCTTTAACAGCTCTTCAATGACGCTTGCAGGCTCTTCATCGACCGTCACTTCAAAGCCCGCGCGGTACTGTGGCTCTGTACCGCCCTCGGAAAGCGACACCGGCAGATCGCAGTCGTTCATCGCGGCGAACCAGGCATCAAGCGGCAGGTCGGCCTCGGCGCTTTCGCCGCCCCAGATCGAGCCGTCGGGCAGGGCAATGCCGCGCAGGATGTTGTAGATCTGCACGACCGGGTTGGCGCTCGGACTCCAACTGGCGAGATCCGACCAGCGCTGCGCGCCGCTGCCGCCGACCGAGCTGTCTGCGCGCGGATCGTAAAGCGGGATCCCCGCCAGCACGAAGCGCACCCGCGGCAGCGCGTTAAAAAGCTCGCGGTTGTAACGGAAGGTCAGCACCGCATAGCAAAGCCCAGTTCCGACCATGTCGGCCTTCCACGGCCGGTCGGGATCGGCACCATATTTGGCCAGCAGCATCGGGTCGGCGGCGATCTGGGTGCCGTCGTAAAAGGTGACCCAGGCGTAGCCTTCGTATTTGCCGAGCACCGGGCGGCCGTAGGTGGTCTCGTCGGTGCGAGGGAAAAGACCGAGTGGATCCGGCCAGTCTGGCCAGGCAGGCCACCCCGGCAGCCCCGAGTGCAGCGTTGAGCCGCCCTCACTGACCACATTGGGGCCAATCTCGACATAGGCATCGTCGATGATCAGCCCGGTCAGTGACTGGCCGGGCACATCACCCAGATCGATCACATAGGTGAGGTAAGCGTTTGGGGTCTTTCCGGACGTGCCATGGCTCATCGCCGGGGCAAGCGCAAACCCGGCCGTTGCGTATTGCCCGAGGATGAAGCTCTGCGGGTTGGTGCCGCCCGAGGCGGTGGCCGAGGTCTTGATCCCCGGCGCCTTCGGTTTCGGCGCCAGTGCCTGCGCCAACGCCGACAGCGCGACCGAAACGAGCAGGCGGCCGAGTACCGTGCCCGTCAGGAAGGTACCAACGGCGGAGGCGCTGAAGGCGGTCGCGGCGGCGGCAATTGCGGCAAAGACATGGGGCATATGTCAGCCCACCCTGAAAGCGCGCGTGGCGCGCGAACGCGGCACGAGGGAAAGGCCTCGCGGCCCCAGCACGTAGATCATCTCGCCCTGCACCAGTCCAAGTGCGGGACCGTCCTCGGTTGCCACCACTGCGCCGTCGCCGGTGCGGGCATAGGCCGATGGCATCTCGGGCAGAAGTGCTGCGGCAAGTGCGACGTGATCGGCAAACCCGCCCCGACGCAAAAGCCTGAGCCCGGCCACTGTATTCGGGTAACGACCGCGCCAGGTGGCGGCTGGATCAATGCCGGTCATCGCCTCGACCGCCCCAGCAAAAAAGAGCGCGCAGTCGTTTTCGCCCTCGGCAAAGGGGTGCAGCGCCGCGTTGGCCAACCAGGCTGTGAGGCGCGGTTTCCAGTCAGGCAGTCGAGTGAGCGGAGCTTGGGTCATGACGATTTCGCCTTCGCTTCGCCCCAATAGACGTCGACTGCACCCGAGATGTCAGTGTAGCGCCGCAGCCGGTCATCGCCGCGCCGCCGCTGGCTTTCGTCGCTTTTCTTCAGGGCCAGCACCTTGGTCAGGGCGCGCGCCGAGCTGGCCAAGGTGACCTCGACCGCCCCCTGCCCGCCGACTTCGGGCGTGGGCAGAGAAATGGCATCGATCCAGCCCTTGAACACCCGATGCGGCGCCTCGATCAGCTCGCCCGAGGCGGGCGCGAAAAAGGCACGGTGGATCTCGACTGGAGCAAGCCGAGCATCATAACCGCGCAGCGCCTGCGCCACCTCCGGCGCAGTTGGCGCCAGCGTCACGCGGTGCATCCGCACCACGATGCCGGTCTGCATGGTGATCGGCTCAATCCCCAGCACCCCGCCCGCGCCGTAGTAAAGCCGCGAGGTACCATCAATCGTGAATCTCTGGTGATCATCGCCGGTCCAAAGCCCCAGCGCCTCCTCGGCACCGGTCGCGCGGTTGCGCGCCCTGACCCAGATCAAGAGGCGCGACATGACGCCTTCGCGCGAGGCGAGGTAGAGGCTGGTGGTGGTTCCAAACGTGCGCATCGCTACCTCAACGTCTGGATGAAGCGGAAGGTGATACCCTCGGTCAGGAAGCGCGACACCGCGCCCGCGTCGATCGAGCCGGGTTCCAGCACCGCCTTGATCGCGGGCTTGATCAGATCAACGGCGGCGCCGGTACTGGCACCGGGGCGCAGGGGCGGTGTCACCTCGATCGTGCCGGTGATGCCGCCAGCGTCTGCCACTCCGCCGGTCACCACGCGGTGCAGCGCCTGGCGCACCGGCCCGGTGCCATAGGCAAAGCCGAGGTAATCGCCACTGGAGATCACATAGCCCTCGGGCAGCCCAGCGAGTTTGATCTCGCGCGCACCCGCCAGCAGCTCGTAAATCGCGGGGGTCGCCGCGCCAAGCAGACCGCCGTCCGGATCGGCGAGTGGCGTCGAGCGCGTCACGTCATAGGCTAGGAACGATGCCCCAGCGCCGCGCAGGACCGACAGCAGAGCGAGAACTGGAGCGGCCTCGGCGCGCGACAGGCGACCGAGCGCAACCTCGCCCGACCAGAGCCGCGGCCCGAGATCGGCCGCGAGCACCTCGCCGCCGCCGGTACGCGCAATCTGTACCTGCTCAGGGCAATCGAAGGTGATCCGCTGCACCCCCAGTAAGTCGAAGAAGGCCTCGCGGGTTAGCGGAAAGGTGAGCGCCATCAGCCGACCCTCCGCGTGTCAGCCGAAATCTGGCGCATGCGCAGCGGCAGCGCCGAGCGGTCGTATTCGGCAAGGCCCCGCCGGATGCCCTCGGCCACCAATGTCTCAATCTCAGCATTGCCGCGCGCGCCGCGCAGATCGATCGTGATGTTGCCGGGCGCGGTGGGTGCCAGCTGCGCCGCAGCGCCCGCCCCGCCCACCATGCCGCCGCGCGCAAAGCCGGGCATCGTCGCACCGGCGTTCATCGCCTCGAGCAAGTGACGGTGGCGGCGCGTGGCCGCTGCGGTCATCACGAATTCGCCTGACGAGGCGGCGATCAGCACATCATCCGAGGTGCCCGAACCGGGGCCTGTGATCAGCCCGCCGTCCGCTTTGCCGGGAAAGATCGCCTTGAACAGCATGGTGAAGAGGCCGCCGCCGCCGGACGTGCCAAACAAGCCAGCGAGAGGCCCCTCGCCCAGCAGGGTTGCCTGCAAGGCCGCGCGGGCGAGAGCGGCGACGATGTTGTGCAGCACGTCGACCAAGGAGCCGCCACTAAAGATCGCCTTCTCGAAGGCGTCGTAAACCGTGTTGGCAAAGAAATCCTGCGTCTCCTGCAGCGCCTGCATCTGCTCCTGCTCGCGCAGGCGCGTGGCGATCAGTTCCTCGACCAGCTGGCGCTCGACATCGGTCGCCGCGGCCAGTGCATCGCGGTGCTTCAGCATCTCGCGCTGCACCGGGTCGGTTTCGCGCAAGAGCGCCAGCTCCTGCATTTGCGCGTCGATCAGATCGGCAAGTGCGGAGCGTTCCTTCGCGGCACCGCCAGCGGCCGATCGCTGGTTTCTTTGCCATTCGGCATAAGCCTGGTCGAGCCGGGCAACCTCTTCGGCGGCGGAGACCGCCTCCTGGCGCAGGATCGCAATATCCAGCTGCTCTTCGGGGCCGCTGCCACGCGGGGAGCCAACCGTCGAATCGAACCGTAAAGCCGCCAGTTCCCTGGCGAGCTTGACCGGGTCGTCCTTGAACTCGAACTTGAGCTGCGCCTCACGCAGCGCGGTCTGGCCTTGCGAGGCCAGCGATTGCGCGGCACCGAGGGCCGCGAGCAGTTCGTCGGCCAGGCGGCGCGCTTCATCCGCCGCGCGCGAAATACCACCATCGACGTCGGCTGCGTCAATGTCGCCGGTCAGCCCCAGCGCGGCGCGCAAGGCCCGCTCGACATCAAGCGATTTCTGGTAAAATTTGCGCTGTTCTTCGGTCATCCCGCCGATGCCACCCGTGGCGTTGACGATCAGGCCTTGCAGCTGGTCGATCCAGAAAAGCTGATCCTTGAGCGAGGTGCTTTCGCCCAGCATCTCGAGCGCGGTGACCATACCCTCGACCGCATCCCAGGCGGGCGTGATCGCCCCGAGAGCATCGGCACCGAACAGGTCGGACAGGCGCGCGCCCGCGCTGCGGAACCCGCCCGACATCGACTCCGACAGTGCCTGCGAGGCTTCCGCGGCGTCGAGAAGCACCTCGCGGATGCGCAGTTCCTGAAAGGCGCGCTCCATTTCGAGGATTTCTGGTGTCACCGCCCCAAAGTCCGCGCGCATGCCGTCGAGCGTGCGGCGCGTGCCATCGCGCAGCGCCTTGATGCTCTTGTCGAGATCGCCAAGCACTTCGTCGAGCCCGCGCGCCTCATCTCCCGCTGCCGTGAGCCATTGCACCAGAGACGCACCAAGGGCGATTGTGCCGAGGGTCAGGAGAGAGACCGGGCTCAACATGCCCAGGAATGCCGATTTGAGCGCAGTGGCGGCCCCTGCGGCACCCATCGGGCCGATTACCTGACTGATCTGCGTGCCCTGCTGGATGGCAAGCTGCAACGGGTTCTGCCCCGCCATCATCATCATGCCGATGTCGTTGAACTGGGCGGTCAGGTTGCCCACTTGGCCAGCGGCAACGTTATGTGCTGCGCCAACCCGTACCACGGTCTGCAGATTTGCCGCACCAGCCCGATCGACACCCTCGACAGCAGCCTTGGTCTCGGCGAGCGCCGCTTGCGTGGCGTCAAGCCCGGCGACCGCCGCTTTTGGGTCGAGCGTGATCTTGCCGGAAAGAACGAAGGCCTGGCTCATTGCTGCGCCTCGTTCATAGCGGCGATCGCGCCGTGCTCAATAATCTGCAGATCGGCCCAGAGCGCGGGCGTGACGGCAATCCCGGCAAGATCGAGCCCGGCGCGCGCGCCTGCGTAATCAAGCCCTGTTGCCGTCATGCCGTTCATGTGTCCCACCACTCTCCACTGTGTCGCCACGCTCAGAAACGCCTCGAAGGCCGCGAGGTTTTCCGCCCAGATGCCGGGGCCCGCAACGCCTGCCGCGCTCCCCTTGATGTCCAGACCCCAGCGGCGCGCATCCGCCTCCGCCTCGTCTTCGCCCGCCCCGCCAAACTCGCCCCGCGCCCAGGCCCGCCCGGCGGCAGTCAGTTTCCCGCGCGGGCCTTGGTGACCGCCGTGATGTAGGCACGCAGCAGCGCCGCCCGTGCGTAAGGCAGCGCCAGCACCTGGTCGCGCACCGCATCGGAAAAGGGCACCGGCTTGCCGTCATCGTCGACGATGTCCTCGAGCCCGACCACCGCGCGGCCGAGAAAGGCCATGATCTCGTCGTTCGTTTTCAGCGCGAAAACATCGTCGCCCTCGCCCGACAGCACCCGAAAACGGGCCTTCAGCACCTCTTCGCGGTGGCCGCCATCGGCGGGCACCTGCACCGGCACGGCATGGGTAAATTCGGGGTTCTGGATGATCTTGAACATGTCGGCTCCGCTATCAGGTGAGGGTGAGGGTCCACTGGTCGTTACCGGCGCCGGGCAGTGGCACCAGGCGCAGCGGCCATTCGAGGATGTTCTGGGCGTTCTCGAGCCCTTGCGGGCGCTGCATCTGCGCCGTCGGCACCGCGAGCGTAGCGATCTGCCCGGCCACGGTGCCATGCGTCAGCACCAGCGCCACCGTGTCCTGCGCCAGCGCCTTGGCGTAGGGGTCGAACGTGGTCAACGCAACCGCCTCGACCTTGGCCTCGATCGCCTCGGCCTTCTCGGCGATCAGCACCGCCTCCGACCCGATCAGAAAGCGGTTCTCGATCTGGTTGCCGAGATCGAACATCAGCGAGCGCAGCACGAAGCCGGTGCCGCCAAGTGTGAACACCGGCGTGTTGGCGCTGGTGGCCAGCAGCGGTTTCTGGAACGCGGTCAGGGTCGGGGTCACCCGCGCGGTCTCGGCCGCCTGCGCGAAAAGCCCGGTGAAGCTGAATTCGAGATAGGGGATCGCCTGGGCGCCGATACTGATCTTGGCGGTGCCGCGCGCGCCCTTCAGCACGTAGCGGGTGTCGCCGATCCAGAGGTGCAGCGTCAGCGACTCATGCGCCTCGCTGACCGGGTTGTAGGTGACCGAGACCCCGGCGCTGATCACTTCCGCCACGGCGCAACCGCGCAAGAGCACCCCCCAGGCGGGCGCGGTACCGGCGGCACCCGAAGGCGCCATCTCGACCTTGAAGGCAAGCTTCTGGTGCAGCTCGGCCGGAATCGTCGCCTGCGAACCGAGATAGGCGAGTTCCAGATCGCGGCTGACATCGGTGCCTTCCATCGGGGTCAGCGTGACATCGGTCGCGAGGATCGCGTTCGCCGCCCCGGTCGGGGCGGCATCGGTGCCGTAGCTGGCCTCGATCTTCGCCAGCAGGATTTTCGTGCGCCATTTAATGGCCATTTACGCCTCCTTTTTCGGGGCAGGTTTCGGGGCGGGTTTCGGGGTGGCGGCGGGCGCCGCGGCCGGTTTCAGCGTGCCGTCGGGCTCGCGCGTGTAGCTGCCGCCCCGAGCGGGAAGGGTCTTGGTCATGTCGCGATCCTCAGCTGGTCGGAAATGGAAAATTCGAGCTGGTAGACGATCGTGCCCGCCGCCATGCTGATCACCGCACCGCGCCGCAGCAAAAACTCACCCACGGCATCGTCGGGGACCCACCCGACGATCGCGTCGATCACCGCGCGGATCACCTGGTCGAGCGGCGCCAGCGCCGCGCCGCCGGTGCGCTCGTGCGAACGGAAAGTCAGGACCACCGCGATGACCTCCTCGACGCCTTGCACGAACATGCCAGCGGACGATGCGACCGGCCCGCCCTGCAGCCCGAGCGGCAGCACATGCGCGGCGGGCGTCACCTGCGGCAGCGCCTTGCGCGCCATCAGGTCGGCGAACTGCGCCGCACCCTCGACGCGACCGGACAGGCCCGTCACCCGGGCGTCGAGGCGGGCGATGACGTCGGCGACCAGCATCAGATGAAGCCTTTCAGGTTGGCCTCGGTCAGCGGGCGTTCGCGGTCGGTAATGCGCACCCCGGTGCCGCCACTGACGCTGGGCTCGGCCCCCGCCACCGACAGCCGTACCGCGCCGGTCGCGATATCGCGCAGCATCCTCAGCGCATCCTTGTAATCGGACTCGATCTTCGGATCGGCCGCGGCGATGTGCAGCTTCCAGATCGCGATCGCGCCCGCGATGTCGGCGATGAGCGCGGGCACTTCGGTCAGCGGTAGTGCGTAGCGCGCCGCCAGATAGCCGTCGATCACCGCATCGGTATCGGCCAGCGCCCGCGCCACCACGCCAGCGTCGACCTCGCCGGTCGCGACCTCGCCGCGATCGGTCAGCGCGACCAGCATGCGCGCGCCGAAGCGGTCGGTCAGCGTGGTCTGGGTGATGTAGGACATGCGGCTCAGGCCTTTCCGGGTTTCAGTGTCCAGGCGGCGGCATCACCGCCGCCTGGCAGGCCCCCTTGCGAGAGCATCGGGGCCGGGGGAACGAACGGCCCGGACGTCAGCCAGGGACGGAACTGACGTCGATCTTCAGCGCCGGATCGGCCTCGAGCGTGCGGCGGTCCGCCTCGCTCAACTCGCTTGCCGCGATCCGCACCGGCTCGGGCCCGAACTGGCGCCCGGCGCGGCGGCGGCCGCGCTTCGGGCCGGTGATCGTCAGGACGACCTCCGGCTGAACGCGCGGCGTCACCTGCGGCGCCTTCGGCGCGGTGTTCTCGCCGGAAAGGTCCGCCGATTGTGCAGCAACCTCTCCGGCACCTGCGCCGGGCTGCTCGACCGCAGCTGCGGGGATGACGGGCGCCTCTGCGCCCTCGGTATCGGGTTTCGCCGGTGTGGTTTTCCGGGCTCGTGCCATCGCTTTTCTCCTCTCGGCTCATCGAAGGGGGCGGGCGGCACCCGCCCCCTCTGGAAAAACCGAGATCAGGCGAGCCACGGCACGACCAGCAGCTCGGCCGTGCCTTTCCACTCGTTGGTCTCGCCGCCAGCGGCGTATTCCGAGTTCAGGATCTTGCGCGCCACGCTTTCGAGCGCGGGCGGCACCACCAGCAGGTTCGGCATGATGCCGAGCGGGCGGCCGTAATCGCCCTTCATGCCGCTCAAGGCCGCACGCGCAGTTGCGTAATGCGCGGCATCGAGCGTCTGCTTCGAGCCCCAGGCAAACTGCCAGAACCCAAAGCCCACGTTGCCGCGCGCGTCTGCCCCGAACACGAATTCCTTGTTCATGAAGACGTTCTGGTCAGTGAGCCGGTCCATCGCGACAAACTCGAAGTCGCGCCGCTTCTGCAGGATCACCGGCTTGATCGCACGGCTGACATCAAGCAGGAACCAGGGCGTTCCCGCGCCGCCATCGGTGTTGGCGACCGAGACCGGCGCGCCCTCGGCGTCGAGCACCGGGTGGTCGGTGTCGAAGAAGTACTGGCCATCGTAGCACTCGGTGGCAAAGCCTGCCTTCAGCAAATCGAACGCCAGGCTGTCCCATTTCGAGCCGGTCGACTGGCCCATTTCGGTGAACATAGGCGCGTAGATCCCGAGGTTGTCGGTTTCGATGTCGTCGCGATCGACGCCGATGGTCAGCTCCCAGGGCTTTTCCTTGATCGCGTAGTCGTGGCTTTGCAGGTTCTGCACCGCGCGCGGGCCGATCCATTCGCGAACATTGGGGATCTTGCCGAGCCAGCCGTACTTTTGCTCTTTCGTGGTCGCGGGAACGACCGTGGAAATGCGCAGGTGCTGGCTCGCAGCCTGACCAAGACCGCCCTGGAAGGAGGTCTTGAAGCCGACGCGCAGGGCGTCGAGGTTGGCGGAATTGATAATCATCGAGGGGCTCCTGATCAGGCGTTGCGGGTCATGGCTTCGTCGAAGCGGACCCAGACACCGAGATCGTCGACCATGTCGACGAAACCGGCGGGCGAACGGGTGGCGGTGCCGTCGGTCTTCGCCACCGTCTGGTCATCGACCACGTAGCAGAGGGCACCGATTTCGGCGGCGGTGATCTCATCCGCGGCCGCCGAGTTGGCGTAGCGGTAGACCCCCGGGCGATAACGCGCCTGGATGTCGCCAGCGGCACCCGCCGAGTTGTCGAACTGTGCCTCGGCACGGCCCGCGCCGATCGCACCGGTGGCGGTGGCGCCGGGGGTCAGGAACCCGGCGGCGTTGCGCATCAGCAGCGCACCGGCGAAGATCTTGACAGATGCGGCCACCGCGCCTTCGCGCAGGTCTCCCATTGCCATCGGCGTGTTTCGGTCTTGGGTCAGGGCGGTCATCAGAGAGCCTCCTCATGGGCGCGCTCGGCCTTGAGCGTCGCGGCGTAAGCTTTGGGATCGAGCCCCAGCACCTTCGCGGCGCTGATCTGCTCGGCATTCAGGGCCACCTCACCCGCTGGTGCGGGCGGCGTGGGCGCAATGACGCCACCACGGCCGAGGACCGGCAGCGCACCGATTTCCTTCTCGACGCGCGCGGCATCCTGCATATGCATGGCGATGTAGTGGTCGCGCAGCGGCTTCACGCCGACGTGGCCCTTCTGGATCGCGCCGTCGACGAAGGCGGTGGCCTTTTCGCGCGCCGTGGTCTCGGTGACGGCATTGAGCCGCGTGGTGACGGTGGTCAGTTCCGCCTGCAGCGCCACCACCTGCGACGCCTCGCCAGTATCGGCCTTGGCGGCCTTGCGCGCCGCTTCCAGCACCACCGCGCCGTCGCCGGTGACGCCGAACACCTGGCCGATCTCGGCCAGCTGCGACTGCAGCGCGACAGCGGGTGCCGCCGCATCCTTCGCCGCCTTGACGGCATTGACCACGGCGTCCTCGGTCGCGGCCGCATCGAGGCCGAGCGTCTCGGCCAGTCGTTCGAGCAGGGGTTTCACATCGCTCTCCTGGTTGAGCGCGGCAAGGCCGCGCAGATTGGGTCGGTTGACCAGGCTGGCGCGCAGGATCTGCGTGATCAGCCTGGAGGTGTCGTGCAGCACGACCGGGGAAATGGCCCGATAGGCGCGGTCGGCGACCAGTGCGCGCCCCGCCTCGGTCCATTCGACGCGGCCCCAGATGCCGTCGGCACGGGCCTGCATCTCGACGATCCAGCCGCGCGCGGGCGAGGGTTGCCCCAGCGGGGCGGCAAGATCGGTGGCATGGTTTTCGTCGATCGGCAGCCGGTCGACATCTGCAAAGGATGCGGCAATCAGCGCGGCGGGGTCTGTTACATGATAGGGGCCTCGTGCATCGGCGGTGCTGATCTGCCCCCCACCGCCGGGCAACAGATGCACCCAGTCAGGCGCCACCGTTGCGGCAGCGGCGTCTTGGGCGGCCATCAGGACCGGGGTGAGGGTGAGATGCTTGGTGATCATGGCGGCGATCATCGCCGCCGTCCGGCTCGCGTTACATCCGCAACGGTGTGCGGAGACGTGCCAGATCGAGCCTGCTCAATGCTGCACCCACGCGGCGCGGGCGGTCAAGCCCCGTCGCCACCGGCAGCGAGGCGCTCGATCCACTCGTTCACCGTCGCGATGATATTGCCGCGGTCGATCTCGGACAGCCCGATGAAAGGTCGCGCCGGAATCGTGCCCCAGGGGATCGGATGACCGGCGCTGTCGGCGCCGAACGCGCCCTTTGCCGCACCGAACTGCATCACCGCGGCATAGATCGCGCCCGACCCAACTTCGACGAAATCCGCGCCCGCCCGGTAATCGATCGTCGAATGCAACCTGCCGCTCGGGCCGAACAGGGGCCGAAAGTCGACCTTGTCGCCGCGGCGGGAATAGGCCTCGAGCGTGGTTTCCGCCTTCGGCGCCCAGGCGGCGCCTTCTGGCGAGACGCCCTGGTTGAACCTTTGCCCGGTCTCGAAGACCAGCTGCTCGCCGATTTCCTGCATCACCGGCGTCAGGTCTGACATCGAAGCCGCCAGCCGCGCCAGCATCCGGCTGACCTCGGCATCCTTGAGTTCAATGGTGATCATGGCTATATTTCCTCACGACAGGCGTGACACGGTAATATTCTCGCGGCCGTAGCACGATCCTCGGATCGGAGCGTCATGCAGGGTTTCCGGGAAACCGGGTGCGGGGCCCCGCCGCCTGTCATTTTCATCCCGTGCTCAACAGCCGCCGCAGGGAGCGATCGCGGACACCTGGGTCACCGCTTAGGCGCCGGAAACTCGTTACAAACAGCCCCTGGCCAGTCTGCGTTGCTTTCACCACCAGCACATGCCCGCTGGCGGCGGGGTCCTCGAGGACGAAGATCAGGGCATGGGGCCCATCCTGGATGACGCGCGTGGCGTCGCTGACCACCCGCTGCGCCTGCGCGTAATCGAGGATCGAAAGCTCAGCATGCCTGCGCAGCTGCTTCAGCGCGGTCTCGGCCGAGAGATCGGCCACTCGCTTTTTGGCACCGATCGCGGCCGCCTGATCGGCACTGATGCGCACCAGCGGGAAAGCGCCCAGCGGGGCACGCAGCCATGCCCCGAATATCTCCGAGGTCAGCCAGTCCTGGATCAGGTCAATCGAAGGTTTCTCGGGCAGCGCGTCGAGTTTGCCGCGCAGCGCCAGTACCGTATCGGCCACGCTGGCACCCGGCGCATAGGCCCAACCCTTGCCGATCCCGACCGGCGCACCGGTCTTCGGGTCGATCCGGCTCCAGTTGTCAGGCAGTTCCTTTCCTGGCTTGCCGCCCACGCGTCTGGCACCATCCTGCGAACGCGCCCCGAACACCTTGCAGCCACAACCCCAGCCATTGGGTGGAAAATGCGCCGCCCAGAACGGATGGTCCGCCTCGAGCACCACCCCATCCCACGAAAGGTGATCGAGCCGAGGATGCTCGGCACCGGAGTGCTTGTAGACCCAGAACTGAAACCCGCCCGCCACCAGTTGCGCATGCCGCCCCGCCGCGTAGGAAGTCGCCATGTTGGTGCGATAGATCACCCGCGTGCGCCAGGCCTCGCCCTTCGCCGTACCCTCGCCGGTCCAGCCGTGCCATCCGTGACGCTCGACGATCCCGCGAAAATCCTGCCGGAAGCTCTCGAGGCTGGTGCCCTCGGCAATCGCCCGATCGACCGCCAGCCCGAGGTCGGCCAGCAGGTCGGCTTTCATCGCCCCCGCCACCATGAAGGCGCGGTCGTGTTCGGATTGCCAGAGATCGTCCCAGCGCGCGGTGGGTGCCAGCGTGCCGAGCCGCAGCCGAAAGGCCGCAAGTTGTTCGGCAAACGGGCGACGAAAACCGGTGGCGAGGTCAGGCACGGTCCTGCTCCACCGCAATCCGCCCGGCCGCCTGCGCAAGGATCATCCCCTCTGCCAGGCGATCAGCGAGGGCGGTCGCGTCGAGCGCGGGAAACCCGGCACGCAGCATCTCGGCGAATTCCTCGAGCGAGCCCGCGGCCGCCAGCATCGCCTCGATCTTGCCGAGCATTGCCACCATCGCAGGGGCAGCCTCGTCGGCCAGTTGATCGGCCAGAACCGCCTCGGGCGAAGAAGGCTCAGAAATCGCCGCTGAGGCGCCCTCAGCGTTGAGCGCCGCCCTCATACCCGGAAGGGCGTCACCCCGTTTAATTTCGCCTGAAACCCGTTTAATCTCCCGATCCGGCCCCGCAGTCTCGGGTGCAGGCGGCTCGGGCGGAGTGTCGGGCGCCTTTTGCCCCAAAATCTCGTCGTCCTTGCCCGGTTCCGAGAGCTTCAGGCGGTCGCGCACCTCGCTTGCCCCGACCCGCATGCCGAGCGGCACCAGGATGCCAAGCGCTTTCACCAGTCCGTCGATGTCCTCGACCTCGGGTCGGGCGATCACCAGGCGCGGGTAGCGCTTCTGCGGCCCGAACTCGAGATCGATCCAGGGCCGGATCAGGTCGCGGTTGAGAATGGCCGACAATGCCTTGGCGTCTGCGCGCTCGATATCCTCCTGCACCTCGCGGTGCTCCTGCCCGACGGCGTGCCCACCGGCGATGGCGTCGGTGGTGGCGGTCTGCCCCAGCACCGCCTTCGAGATCTGCTGGTCGAGCCAGTCGGCGCGCTCGCGGTAGAGCGCCGAGCTGGCGCCGACCGTCTTCGACTCGATGAAATCGATCGCCATCGATTCCGGGATAATCGCGGCACAGTCGCCCGCGATCTGGCTGACCGCACGAAACAGCGTGTCCTTGTCGGCCTCCGAGGCGCCGGCACCATATTTTCCGACGCGCAGCGGTTGCCCGAAGGTCTGCGTGAAGATCGCCCAGTCGCGCTGCGTGTAGGCCTTGAACATCCAGCCCCAGGCGGCGACGCGGGCAAGGCCCGAGCGCAAAGCCAGCCCCGACTTCGCCTTGACCGCGGCGAAGACGAACTTGAACGGGTCGAGCGGCTTTTCCTGCCCCGAGGCGTCGAGCATCAAGGGGGTCGAGAGCGTGATGCGGTCGAAGCGGAACCAGCGCGGATCGCGCCATTCAAGCCGCGCCGGGCGCCACTGGCCTTCCGAGGTGTCCCAGATGATCTCGGTGAAGGAATAGCCCTTACCGATGCAGTCGAGGATGTCGAAGAGTTCCTCGGTCAGCTCGTCGCGGGTCAGCCATTCGCGCACCATGTCGGCCTTGGCAACATCGGCGGCATCATCGCTCGCCGCCTCGACCGTGATGTCGATCTGGCTGACCGAGCGCTTGCGGGTGCCAAGCACGCCCAGATAGTGCGGGTCGCGTTCCTCGACGGTTTCGGCGAGTTCCAGATAGCGCAACGGGTCGCCCTGATCGGCCTCGCGCAGGATATGCGCCAGCCGCACCGGGTTGAGCCCGTCGGCCGGATAGCCGGTGATCGGCGTGCGCACACCGCCAACCGTGGCGGCCGCAACCTCCTCCTTCAGCACCGAGCGCAAGATCGGGCGGCCCCAGCGGTCGAGCAGGGTCGGGTTGCGGGCCATCAGAAGCCTCCTCTCAAGCGCGCGCCAAGCGGTGGGCGCCACCAGTGGTCCTCGCGCCGCGCGTCATCCGCATCGGTGCTGTCATTGTCTGTTCGGGCGGCGGGCTGAGCGGCGCGGTAGCCGTATTCGACCCAGCGCATCCGGCTCGCAAAATGCGCCAGCGCCAGCGCGATGGCATAGTCACCGTGGCGCTTCTTGCCAGTCTCGCCTTCGCGCAACTGCGGCACCCGGGCGATGCCCCGGATCAGCTTGATCGCGCGCAGATCGGAAAGGTGCTCGGCGTCGGCGCCGATGGCGATCATGTCGTCCTCGAACGCTGCCTTCAGCGGCGGCATCTGCAGGCGGTACCATTCCTCGGTGAACTTCACCGCCATGATCGCGCCCGAGCCTTCCGGATCGGTGCGCAGGCCAAAGCGGCGGCCCATGTCTTCGGCCAGTGTCCAACCCATGCCGGTGGCGTCGAACGCGGCCCCGACCAGACGGGTGCGCACGTGTTCGAGCACCGATCCGACGATCATTTTCTGCTCGTCGCCGGGCACATTGCGCATCTCGATCGAGAGCGCCTCGCGCCGTTTAAGGCGCTGTTCAATGGCCAGTAACGACAGCGTTGAAAGGTCGGCAACGCGGCCGAAGTCAAAGCCCGCCGCGTATTGCGCGGTCAGATCGAGCGCGGCAACTGCATCCGCCAGATCCTTGATGAATGGGGCAAGCAGCACCGCCTGATCAAGCTTCGAGCGGTAGAGATAGTCGCCCGGCAGCTCGAGCCGCAGCACCGGCGCCGCGGCGGTCATCCGCGCCTCGATCAGCGGCGCGGGCAGCCAGGCGCCAGAGCTCATCGAGGGGATGCAGAACAGCTCTTCGTCGGCGCCGTCGCCGTAGAAGTCGATGATCTCTTTCCGCCATCTGGCCTCTGCCTCGGGCGACCAGTCCTTGCCGGTCACGAGGCAGATGCGCTGGTAAAGCCCGTCGCGCAGCGCGTCGTCGAAATCGATGCGCACGTGCTTGTGCGGGGCGCGGCCCGCCAGGATGTCCTGAACCGACTGGTTGAACGGATTGTCGGCACCGTTATGGGTCGAGCAGACAACCACCTGCCCGCCCCACATCAGGAACGCCAGCGCCGCCTTCAGGAGCTCGGCCAGGCTGTCGACGAAAGCCGCCTCGTCGATGATCACCACGCCCTGCTTGCCGCGCAACCCGCGCGGGGCCGAGGACAGCGCGAGGATCTCGAAGCCCGAGGCAAAGCGGATGCGGAATGCCTGGATGTGCTTGGTGTCGCTCGGGTCGGCCGGGTTCGCATCCTCGAACAAGAGCTCGTCGGCGTCCATCGCCGCCATCGAGAAGGCGCGGGCCCACATCGCGCAGGCGTCGATGAACTCGCGCGTCATCTCCTGGCTGTAGGAGATATACATCGCATCCATGCCGCCGGCCGATTTCTCGCGCCCGGCGCGCAGTACCGCATAGGCCGCCAGCCCCCAGGTCAGCCCGACGCGGCGGCTCTTTTCGACAAAGAGCACGCGGCAGGCGGTCGATTCGAGCAGGCTGACAGTGCGCGCCTGATAGGGCAGCAGCACCTTCGGCAGCCCGACCTCTGCAATCACGCCGGGCATCGCCTCGGTTGCGGCGCGGCGCTGGCGCTCCCATTCGGCGGCGGAAATCGGCGCGGTCATCCCGCCACCCCCAGGATCTGCGCCTTGATGGCTTCGGCGGTTTCCACCGTCAGGCCTTTGGCGCGCGCCACCGTCTCGACCGCCGCGCCGATGCGGCTCTCGAATTCCTTCTCTACCTTTCGGCGCCGGTCGGTCGAAATGCTCTGCGCCTGCGCTGCCGACTTGAACGCGCTCGCGAGCAACATCGCGTCTTTCGGCTCGATCCCATCGGCACCATCGCCCAGCATGTGCAGCACCAGTGCCTTAATGGTTTCGGCAGTCATGATGGTTAGATCGTCGCTGTCCTTGGCGTCGAAACTGGCCGACAGCGCCGAGACGATCTGGCGGGTCTCGTCGAGCCGCCGCGTCAGACGCGCCAGCCGGATCGAGTAGCGGTTGAAGCTCGAAAACGCCGGGATCGCGAACTCGAGCTCGCCCCGGTGCTCGCTCATCAGCGCTTCGCACTTGCCGACGAACTCGGCGTAGATGTCAGTCTGCGTGCGCTCGCGCAGGCCCAGCTCGGCCGCGGCCCAGCTGATGATGCCGTCGGCCTCGGGCGGCATCAGATCGATCGCCGAAAGGCGTCCGCGGGTCACCTTGTCCGGTGCGGCTTTGCCCATGTCATTCACCGCCGCGGCTGGGTCGCGAGATGCCTTCGATGGCAATGGCGCGGCGCAGATGGCGCGCGCCCTTTTCGGTGAGGGTGGCGATTACCACCGAGCCCGGCTTGGTCAGCGTCACGGCGCCCATTTCAGCGAGCCAGTCAAGCTCGCCATGCACCCACTCACGCTCGCGGTCGATGCCGCCATAGGCAAAGATCGCCGCCGTCAGCTGCCCCGAATGCAGCCGTTCATCGGTCTGTTTTGCCAGTTCCTTGAGGATGATCAGCCGGGCGTCTTCCCGGATGCGCTGCGCCATGTCCATGTCACTTCCGCCCCTGCTCGATAAGCACTTCCTGCATGCGCTCGGCAATCGCCGCGACCGGCTTCAGCCTTTCATCCAGCCGGTCGATGTGGCCCTCCATGCGCGCCAGAGACAATTCGAGCCGGTGCATCATGTTCTGGTCCGGCATCTGGCCGATCTTGTCGGCGATCCGCGTCACCTCGCGCCCCAGTCCTTCGACCAGGTGCTCAAGGTCGGAAATACGCCGCGCGTTCTGCTTCGAGCCCGAGTTGACCAGGTTCCAGACCGTGGTGCCAAACGATAAAAGCGTCGAGAGCCCGACCACCCAGACGATCAGCGGCGCGATGTTCAATTCCGAACCCGTCACTCCTTGGCCCCCCAGCGGGTGGCGACGAAGTCCTTGACCGTGTGCCCGCCCATGTAGAGGCCCATGTAAACCGCGTTCAGCTGGAAAAGCGTGCCGAGGTCGGTCTGCGGTAGGGCGATCTTCCAGTAGGCATTGGCGACATGAAGGATCACGATGTTCCAGAACCACAGGAACCCGAAGCCCCACATCGCCGCCGGGCGCCAGGCCCAGCTGAGGAAGTGCTCGGAACTGGTTTCGGCCCGCGCCAGCGCGAACTGCGCCTCGACCCCGGCCGCGTAGAGCGCGATCAGTTCGGGCGTCATCTTTTCGACTTCGCGCATCGCGTCGATCACGCGCGGCGGGTTTGCCTCGGCCAGAGCGTTCAGCTCGGCAGGTGCCACACCGGCGCGCTCGGCAAGCGCGCCGATCACGTCGGTGGCCAGTTCGGCGGATCCGGCGCCGATCTTGCGGGCCAGCACCTTTTCGATCAGCGGCACACCGATCTGCACGGCAAGCGAAATCAGGGCGGAATACATGGTCAGAAACTCCTCAGGATGGCCGCGAGCCGCGGCATCTTTCGTTGCACGCGCGCGGCCAGCGCATCGCGATAGGTAAAGGCGAGCCAGGCGAGCCAGAGCGCGCCGATCGCCAACACGGCCCAGCCGAGCCAGGGCGGCAGCTCCGCCGGGTCGGCAACCGCATCGGTGGCGGCGACCGCGCCACCGCCGCCGGTGGTGGTGCTTGCAGCCGCGGCCTTCGTGCGGGCGTCGAGCGCGCGCTGCAGCGTCGACAGCGTGGCCTTGCCGATCACGCCATCAACCGTCAGGTCGTAGTCGCGCTGGAATGCCTCCACACCCGCGCGCAGAATGCCGGTGGTGCCAGGCGCGCCGCTCACGGCATAGCCGAGCGACGTCAGCCCCTCGCGGATGCGCTGCACCTCGACGGCATCGACCATGATCGCGAACCCGGCAAAGATGCCGCGTGCGGCGGGTGGCGGGTTGGCGGTGTAGATGCCCTCGGCGATCAGCAGGTATTCTTCCTCGCGCCGCCGCTCGAGGCCCGGGAACACTTTCCCGCCCGCCTTGTTCCAGAGCTTGATCGCGACGCGCATGCCCGGCAAATCGTGCGCGCGCCACTTGCCCACCCAGCTCGCGCGGCCGATGGCGCCGGTGTTGAAATGAAACGACACGCCGCCGTCGAATTCGTGCTGCGCAGCACCCGGCATCGCTGTCGCCACGCCGGGCTCGTAATTCCGCGCAAGCGCCAGCTTCAATAGCTCGCGCGCGCGCTCGCGCGTAAGCACCATGCCCGCCACCGGCTTGATCACGCCCGAAGCCGCCGTCAGGCCCGCGCCGATCGTCCAGATCCCGACAGGGTCGCGATAGGCCTTCAGGACTACGTTTTCCTGACGCTCGTTGAAGGCAATTCCCTTCTCGCTGGTCTGCATCTGGCCCTCCGGGAAAGAGGGCAAATCGGCCCTCGCTGACGGTGCCAGCATGGCCGCGGGCGGCACATGAAAACACCCGCAAGGGCTTGCGGTGTCAGGGTCAGATCAGGGGAAGCTGGCGCGGATCGGCGGCACCCGGGCCGGGGCCATCATCGATCCAGCGGCGCACCGAGACGTCGCTCGTGTGCAATCTGCGGGCAATCTCGGCTTTGGGCAAGCCTTTTGCGTGCATCACCCGCGCCACCCAGGGCTTGGCGGTGGGCACCCGGCGCGGCAGGTGTTCGGCGGCCCGCGCGAGTGCTGTGGCGCGATCGAGCCCGACCAACTCGGCCAGCCGCCCGCGCCCCTTGGGGTTGGCAGCAAGGTAAAGTTCGGCGCCGCCGAAGGTCATCAGAAACTCGACCGCGCCCTCGATGCCCAAAACGCGGACATAGGGTTCGACATGGGCTGGCGGGGGCGGCAGGTCACGCATCGGTTGCCCCGAAATGCGTGGTCTCGTTGCCCCAGACATCATGCCCCGCCCAAGGCTCACGCGCGAACAGCTCGGCGAAGTACTGGCGCGGCAACAGCCGGTCGATCATCTCGCGCATCTCGACCGGCTTGCGCGAATGTTCGCGCCGGATCGCCTCAATGCTGTCGGGGATGTCTTCGGGCGCGAGGATCACGTTGCGCTCAGATCGCGATGCGATCTGCGGTCGACCGATCTTGCCGATGAGGTACGGCTCCGTGGACGACCGCATCACATAGCCGGTGCCCATCGCCACCTTCCAGTTCCTCGTCCGCTTCAGCCAGGAGCCGCCGGTGACATAAGAAAAGCCCCATGCCTCCAACACCGCCCCCGCCACCATCAGGTGCGGCCAGGTCGACCAGAGAAACAGGTAGCAGTCCGGTCCCGCCAGTCGCGCCACCGGCAGCGCCTTGATCGTGTCGACATCGAGCGTGGCGTAATGCGCCTCGGGGCTCTTTACGTGTCCATTGGCCGAGCGCATCACATAGGCCCAAGGCGGGTCGGCGAGGATCGCGCCATATTTGAAAGGTGTGAGCGGGGCGAAGGGCCAGCTCATTCGTCGCGTTCCCGCCGCTGGCGGCCTGTGCGCAGATCGGGCGACGAGGCCTCGATCACGGTGGTCACATAGCCCTCGCGCAGCGTGTAACGGAACCCGTCAATGATCACCGCCGAGGCGCCAACCGAAACAGCGCGGTCGACGCGCTGGCCGATCCGGCACCGCAGCGCCTCGACATCGACCAGCATGACGCGCTCGAGGTAGCGCAGCACAGCGTGATCGGTCACGATGGCGATCGGCTTCTTCATGCCTGCGGCCCGCCCTTCGGATCGATCCCGGCGCGGCGGCACATCGCCTTCAGCGCGTCGATCACGTCCTTGATCCGTTCCCAGTCCGACATCGCGTCGATGTCGATCGGCACATGCCCCCAATGCGCCTCGAACCGCGCCCGCACGAAAGCGTTGAGCCCGCGCCGCCCGGCGACCTTTACCGCGCCCTTCTCTGCCAGCAGGCGCCAGAGCACATGCGCGTAGCGCACATCGCCCCGCCGCGCTGCCGGGCGTCCGCGCTTGCCATTGGCCGGGTCGCCCGAGGGCGCAAATCCGCGCGCCTTCAGCGCCTCGACCAGCTTTTCAAGATCGGCCTCGCCCATCTCGCGCATGCTCGCCTTGCCGGTCACCACCAGTTGCAGATCGCGCCGGGTCTCGGCATCGATCCCCAACTCGCGGCAGCCGACATGGACGAGCTTCTGAAGCGCGCGGGCGGTCATCGGTCAGGCCTTCGCCAGATCGATGGTGATCGGCTGCCAGGCGGCGTCGTGGCGCGGGCGTGCGTAGCAGCGCACATAGGTCTTCGAGCCGACCACCCGCATCGCATCGCGGATCGCCGCCATCGCGCGCAGCCAGCGTTCGTCCGAAATGTCGAGCCGCAGCAGCATGAAGATTTCCGAGCGGTTGATCTGCCCTGCCTTGTCGGTGTTGAAGGCGCGCGTCACGATCGCGCGGATCTCAGGGCGCGCCTCGGCCGACCACTCGTTGAGGCATTCGTCGACCAGCCCCTTGGCGATCTGCAGCTCGGGGCCGAAGTCGATGTGATCGGCCACCTGCACCTGCACCTTGTAGAGGCCGTCGACGCTTTGCAGCGTCTTGTTACCCTTGGCGCCACCGATGGTCGCGCCGTATTCCTGCTCGAGGATTGCATCGAAGCCGCCGATATCGTCGAAGGTGTGCTCCTTGAATCGGGCGATCTGGTCGGAAAGCTCGAGCGCGTAGCCCACGATCTTGCGCGTGACCTCGTCCTGCAGCAGATCCTGCGCCTTGATCATCTCGACAGGTTTCAGGCCGCCCTTCGCATCGGCCATGTAGGGTTTGCCGTTGAGATCAAAGCGGCCGTCAGGCACGCGCGGGGTAATGGCTTCTCGGGTCATGCCCGGTCTCCTTCTTTGGTGATGATGAGCTGCGCAGGCGTCGGCGCCCCCGGCGGGATCGGCACGAGGCCGAAGGCCGCCAGCGTCCCCGCCATCGCGGTGATTTCGTCGGTGCTGACCAGGCTCGCGCCGCGCAGACCCGAGGTGTCGATCTTGCCCAGCCCGCGCGCGGCGAGGGTCAGCATTTCGATCAGGGTCCAGCGGTCAGTCATTGCCGCCGCCTTCCGCCCCGCCAAGATCTTGCTCGAGCGTCCGCAACGCCCGCTTCAACGCGCGCAGACCTTCGAGACCCACGATCGTGGTCCGGTTCGGCGCCGACGTCGCGCCTCGGCCAAGCAACAGCCAATTGGCGTCAACATTGAGTGCAGCGCAGACCTTCATCAACGTGAATGCCCGCGGCTGCGAGGCGCGCGTCTTCCAGAACGAGGGCTGGCTTTCATCAATTCCGACCGCTCGGGCAAACGCCGCTTGCGAGGGAAAGAGCGCAATCAGTTGCTCAAGCCGGTCGAACAGCGCCTCATGTTCCTTCGCGCCGGTCATCGCTGATCCTCCCTCGCATTGCGCGGGCAGGCAGCGCAGGCGCGGAACATCCGCACCCGGAGCGGGTTGCCGGTGGCGAATGAGCGCGACTTGGCGCGCCAGTCCTGGCACTCGTGCGAGGGAAGCGTGCCGAGCGCCGGGCAGGCCACGCGGCCCGCCAGAAACACCCCCCTGAACCGCTCTTCAACGGCGCTTAAATCGGCCGGATATTTCGCGCGAAGCACCTGGCTGATCAGCGCGGGCGAGCGGTCCATGCGCGCCGCAACGCGGTTTTGGCTGGTCGCGGTGCATTCGACCGCCATCGCCTCGACCCAGTCGGGCAAGGTTGCGCCCCAGGCGATGCGCGCAATCTCGAGCGGACTGCTCATTTCAGACCTCCGGTCAGCAGCACCAGCTCGCCGAGATTGTCATCCCAGACCGCGCGCACCCGCCGCTCGCGCGGTGGCCGCGGGCCGGTATTGCGGATCAGCCGATAGATCGCCTCGCGCCGTCCGGGCACCGCCGTGCGTTCGACCTTGAGGTAGCCCGCCTTAAGCAGCGCCTGACAATACCCATGCGCCGCTTCCAGCTTGACCCGCACCGAGGCGGTCGAGGAATGCGCGGCCAGATCGGTGGGCGTGAAGCTCTTCAGCCCCCGCATCGACGTCCAGAGATTGAGCGGGACCGAGCCGCCCGGGCCAGCCTCGCGTGTGCGCTGGAAATCGGCCACGACGCGATAGAGGTTCCGCCGCCCGACACCGCGCTGGATGTTGACGCAGGCGCCGTCCTTTTCCCAGGCACGCACGATCTCGGTCGCCTGATACATGCTGACATGCAGCTCGGCGCTGATCTCGGCATAACCAAAGGTGCCGATCCTGAGCGCAACCGCCCAGGCGGCGTCGGCGAGTGCGGCGCGGGTGTCGGGTGTCAGGAACATCACGCCACCCTCCGCTTGGCGTCGGCCTTGCGGCGGAATTCCTCGGCCATTTCATCGCGGCGCGCGGCGGGGGCCTCGCCAGTAAAGAACGCGCCCTTCCAGTCGGCAGCGGTGACCCGCACCAACCCGCGCACCTTCGCGTGCTCGTTGATCAGCGCGAGGTTGATCGCCACGCGGCGGATCGAGCGTCGCGACGATTTCAGCAGGATCTCGCGCAGGTCCGGGGCGATCTCGATGCCCGGCGCGTAAATCGGCGCCATGTGCCCGACATCCGCGAGGCTCGCAGGCTCGGCCGCGACCCAGTCGAGCATGCGGCCATGCACCCGCTCCCAGCGCTGCAGCTTCTGCGGCAGCAGTTCCTCGCCGATCAGGATCACCGGCACACCCGAGGCCTCGTAAAGCCCGCGCACCACCTCGATCATCTTGTCGCTGACCAGATGGTCGGCCTCGTCCAGAAGCAGCGGGCGGCCCGAGCGGGCCAGCTCTTCCGCCGCCTGGTTGAAAAGCTCGGGCGCCGTGCGCGCTGGCCGAAGGCCGAGCTCGATCACGATCTCCTGCAGCAGGGTCTTGGCGCGCCAGAGCGCCTGGATCTGGATGTGGCAGGCGCGGAAGCGGTTGGTGGCATAGACCGCCGCGGTGGTCTTGCCGTAGCCCGAAGGCCCGTAAAAGGTGGCCATGCCCGGCAGCCCGTGCGCCCGGGTCTGCACCCGGTCGATCAGGGTCAGCAAGGCTGCCACATTCCGCAGGGGTGCCACGCTGTTGTAAAGCCTCGGTTCGTCCGTCATCGTTCCCTCGCCTCCGCTCGTGTTTTCCGCCGTGGCGCCCGTCTGCACCCGGCGGTTTCCTCATCCAAAGATCGCGTCGCCCCGCTCGTCCCAGAGCATCCGTTCTGCCCGGTATTCGGGGGTCGATTGGTAGACGCTCAGCCAGCGCTGCTGTTCGGCGGTCAACCGCTCGCCCGCGCCCATCGCCCGCTCGAGCTGCAGCGCACGGCGAAACCGCTCGCGCGGTTCTTCCTCGGCGACGTGTGCCGGTGCGGCGCGGTGTGCTGCCAGATCGGCGACGATCGCCGCCTGTGCGCGCTCGAGATCGGGTGCGGGCGCCGCGCGCGCAGACTTCGGCGCGGGTTTGGCAAAGACCGGCCGCACCACCTTGGCCTCTGGCTTCGGCAGATCGACGGGCGTCAACGCCGCCAGCCCCTCGCCGATTTCGGCGGCCTTGTATTTTCGGTGCGCGGCCAGCGCCGTCTTTTCGGCGGCGAGCCAGGCGTTGCGGGCCCGCGCATGTGCACGCGCCTCATCCATGTCGAAGAACCCGGCTTTCACCAGGCACGGCGCGTGGCCGAGATAGGCGTTGTCCTGGCTGTAAATGTGCAACCCGTCGAAGAAGTTTGCCGGATCGAAGCGGATGATGACCCGCTGCCCGGCAACCTCGTGCATCCATTCCGCCCAGAACTCGCTGCCCTGAAACCGGATGCGCCCGCTGTGGCTCTCGGCGCGCAGACCCTCGGCACCCAGCAACCAGAGCCGCCGCTGCGCCTCGGTGGCCTTGCGGATCGGCGCGGTGGCATAGTTTTCGTCGAACACCTCGGCGAAACTGCGTCCCCAGGCGACTTCGGAGCGCCGCCCCTGCCGGGTGTTGTGCTCCTCGATCCCTTCGGCCAGCACTTCGAGAAACTGAACGAGGTCGATGGCGCGGCTGCCATAGTTTTCGGGCTGCGCCTCGGGCCGGTTGCCGGTCCAGGCGCCCGCAAAGCGCGGATCCTTGGCGATCGCCGTGCACATGTCGCGAAACGCCCGCTCGATCGGCTTCGACTGGCCCGCATAGGGCGTGGCCCAATGGATCTCGCAGCCGAGCGCGGTGAATAACCCCGGAATGTCCTCGTCGCGCACCTTGAAGCGGTAGCGCGTCGGGCTGCCACCAGTGATCGCCTTGGCAGCGAATTCGCGGCCGTTGTCCAGAAGCACATGCTGCGGAATGCCCCAGCTCTCGATCATGTCGCCCGCGCAAAGCAGCACCGCGGTCGCATTCGGGGTCTGATCCACGCGCCAGGCGAGGATGCGCCCCGAATAGATGTCCTGAAACGCCACCATCTGGGCGCGCCCGATCACCGGCTTTTCGCCACGCGCGGCGGGCCAGCGCACGAAGACGTCGAACTTGTGAAAGTCGGCGTTGACCGCCTCGAGAACCGTCATCGCGGTCTTGTCGCGTACCTGGGCGGGATACATCCGTTTCACGGCGTCGAGCCCCTTGCGCGCCAGCACCTGGCTGACCTGCGACACGGCCGCATCGAGCCTGCGCCGCATCGTGCGTTCTGGCAGGATGTCCCAACCTTCGGCGCGGGCCCGCTTGACCGAGCGGCGATAGCAATCTGTGAAGGGCGGCTGTTCAAGGCGCAGATAGTCGCTCTTGATCAGCGCGAAAAACTCCGGGTTGCAGTCCTTCGCGCGCGCACGCTCGGGCGCAGCCCGGTGGCGCGGCGCGAGGTAAGGCAGGCGATCATCGGATCGGACTCCTTCGACCAGCGCCAGCCACGACCAGATGGTGCGCGCGCCAAGGCCTTCCAGCCGGGCAACCTCGGTCACCGCACTCTGGCGACCGATCGCGGGCTCGAGCACCTCGACCTTTTGCA
Source organism: Rhodobacteraceae bacterium UBA6213 (assembly GCA_002421605.1). Taxonomy (GTDB): domain Bacteria; phylum Pseudomonadota; class Alphaproteobacteria; order Rhodobacterales; family Rhodobacteraceae; genus UBA6213. Next base: position 210,896 of record DISJ01000017.1, read on the forward strand.
AGATGCCCTGCCTGACGCGCGCCTTTGCCTTCACCGCCTCGGGTAGCGCTTCGAACCACGTCCAGGCCTCGTCGCGCCCCATGCGCTCGGGTTCCCTGGGTGCTCGTTCTGACCGCATCAGTTGGTGGCGCGCGCGCACGGGCAGAAGCTGCCAGCTGTATTCCCAGCCACCACCCCGGCCCGCACGTCGGCGCACCATACCGGCCTGCGCTCGCCAGCCGAGCCGTTCCGCCATCGCGGCTACACCACGGGCTGTGGTGGGCATGTCGGGTAGCCCGGCTGCGGCGATTTCTTCCGCGCTCCACCAGAGCCGATCGGGTGCGGTCGAGGTCATTCCCGCCCCTCCCCATGCGCCTGATCGATCAATTCCTGAAGTTCGGCGGCAAAATGCCCGGCAAAGCGCCGCTTCGCAGCCTTCGGCACCCGCCCCCAGAGGGCGATCAGCGCCTTGAAACCGTCTTCGGCGGGATTCTTGACCGAGGGCGCGGCACCGTTTTTCGCCGCGAGAAATGCCTTGCGCGCCGCAGCGGCATTTTTCGCGGTGCCATCTGTCAGCGCCCGAATGACTTGGTGAAGCTCGACTGGATAGGCGATCTTTCCGATCTCGGTCAGATCCTTAAGCGTGACCGGTCGCGGCGCGCGGCGCAGACTATCCGTCAAGTCCTGGTCGAGGTGCGATCCGGCGGCTGCGATCTTGTAGACCTGCCGTTCGGTCATTCCGAATTTCGCGGCTGTGGCCTTCACGAATGCAACTGAACTCGGTTCAGTTGCATCCCAGCGCGCCAATGCACCAGCAATTCCGCGCTTCGTTTCGGGGTGCAGGCGTTCATAAACTTGCTTGCGCGCGGCCAGAAAAACCGCCGTGTCGAGCGCGTTCATTTCGGCCCCGGCCAGGTTGTCATCAATCTCCATCATCCGCGCCCAATCGCCGGTGACGTCGGCCCAGACCTTTGCCTCGATTTCGTCCCAGCCGAGGCGGCGTGCGGCTTCAAGCCGGTGGGCTCCGGCAATGAGGTAAAGCTTGCCGTCCTTTTTCTTGCGGCAATGGATCGCATCTTTCATCACGCCGGTCTCTTCGATCGACGCGATCAGGCTTTCGACACCAGCCTCGGACGCAGGGCGCAGACGATCGCGGCAAATGATACTTGCCACCATCACGCGACCCTGCTGCAAAAGCGTTGCCTGTTTCATCCCCTCGGCCCCTTCGTCATCAGATAGAAAAACCGCCGCCGCCCGCCGATGATGTGGGCGGTGCAGATGATCTCGGCCCCATGCTCCCGCAACTCTGCCACGCAGGCATTCACCGCCATCACCCGGCCACGCCGCACGATGTCGCGGGTGGTGTGGCTGCGCCCGTCGCCGAGCACGGCCAACACTCGCTGCAGGCGGGGTGATGTCAGGGGCGCGGCGTGCATGCTCAGCCCCCGTAAACCACTGCGAAATACTCGCTGACCGGCCCGAGCGCGCCGGTATCTGCCATCACGCCAAGCACCGCGACCAACTCGTCGACCGCCTCGACATAGGCTTGTGTGGCGGCATCGCGCATGGGCGAGCCTTGGCGCGCCTTCATGAGGGGAGCCAACCGGCGCGCCTCGGCCAGCAGATCGTTGGCGCGCTGCCATTGCGCAATCGGGCCGGTATGGTGCATCGCTTCCCTCATGTCCGGCCCTCGAAACTCGCCAGAACCGAGGCGATCGCGTTGAACTGATCGCGATCCTCGAGTGCCGCGAGTATCTCGAGTATCTCGTCGACCAGCGCGTCATGGCTGGCCCAAAGATCGAAGGCTTTATCCTCGTCGTCGCTTGCATCGGCCGCTTTCGCCGCCACACGTGCGGCCGCAAGCTTGGCCCGTAACAACCCGACAATGTCGTGCCCGGAAAGCGCATAAGGCGCCTTGGTGCTGCCGGTCATTGCAAGATCCCCGCGATGAAGAAGCCGCCATAGCCGATGATCATCAGGCAGACCGCCCCGATCAGGTCGCCAAGCCAGTGGTCGTCCAGCCAGCGCGCGCCAGCGATCAGTTTGCGCATCAAGATCATGCTCTGCTCCCCGCTTTCGGCGAATGGTGCGACCTCGCCGGAGTGCGCTCGACCGGGGTTCCGGTCCGGCATTCCGGGCAGAGGCGGTTGTGGATGCCTGCCGATTGAAAACTCACGCCACAGCACATGCAGGCCCGGCGCATTCGCTGCCCGGCGCTTTCGGCCAGATCCTGCAATTCGCCCATGCGGACCAGCGCGAGATCGCGACTTCCGTAGACGCCGGTGACCGGGGTCCCGTCCGGCCCGGCAACAAACCAGCCGCGCCACTGGCGCTCAAGGCGGAACCCGGACATCACTTTGCCCCCTTGATCTGCGCAAAATGCTCGGCGACGCGGCGCAGGTAGGCATCGCGGATGAATTCCCGCCCCGCCGCCTCGATGATCCGCTCGAGGTTTCGCTTGCCTACTGGTCCGCGCGATTGGCCGAACGTGGCGTTGCGCCCGTTGGTCGGCGTCATGCCGTTCTCTTGGCACCAACCCTCAAAGGTTGTGCCGCGCGCCCGGAACGCCCCCACGATTACCTCGTGCAGGATAGCGCCCGGCTGGAATTCAGGGAGGTTCTGTGTCATAGCGCCTCATAAGGCAAGTAACATGCCTAGCATTGCTAAGCACTATCGGCTTAGCCTAGCTAGGCGTCAAGGGGTTTTTGTGTCGCAATGGGAGACAGTCCGGGCAAAAGGCTGGCTGCGTTTCGCAATTCGTTGGATATGAGCCAGCGGGCGTTCGCGATAACTTGCAGTGTCAGCAGCGGCCTAATTGGCCAAATAGAGGCTGACATTCTGCCACCTTCGAGGACCTTTCTTCAAAAGATATCCGCACGTTACCGCGTTAGCGCCGACTGGCTTCTGCATGGCACTGGCGAGATGCTACTGGCAGAGATGCCAGGATTTGCAGGGCGCACCGGCCGAATCGAGCCCTCCGAGTTCGCCAAACCGCTCGCGGGCGACTTCCGATTCGATGGCGAAGACTTTGCAATGATCACCCGCATGGACCTCAACGTCTCGGCGGGTTCGGGCCTTATCCCGATAGATGGTGGCCAGTCAGAGGCACTCGCCTTCTCGCGCTCGTGGCTGATGCGCAACCACATCAGCGCCGACCTTTCGGTCCTGGTCCGCGTCCAAGGCGACAGCATGGCCCCCGGCATCCCCAATGGCGCGCTCGCCCTCGTCCACTGCGCCGAACGACAAATTGAAGGCCCTGGCGTCTATGCCTTCAACCGCGGCGAAGCATCTTACATCAAACGGATCACGCCAGTCAGTCGGAAGCCTTTGGCCTGGGTGATCTCATCGGACAACCCTGCCTACCCATCCGAAACCGTCAGCGGTAGCACCCTGAACGAGATCAGGCCGGTCGGGCGCGTGCGTTGCGTCATGGTAGCTCTCTGATCCATGAAAATGCTTCAGGTTAGCGAACTGTCGCGCCGGGATATGTCCCCAACTGGCAGAGATCAAAGGCGAGATCGTCGTTAAGAGTCGGAGGAAGTGCAAGAACGGTGTTCGTAAGCTGCATTATTGTCACCGTGAACCACTGAAACCCGACATAGCCGCCGTATCTGTTTTTGGCATTGACGCGGCCGCATGCAACAACGACATCGCGATTTCCAGGGTAACCAAACTCGACCACAACGTCGGCAGTGTAGGGGTCGAGCAGCTGCTCCTTTACTGCTTCGACAGCGGCAGCCATTTCGCCTTCTGTCAGATCCCTTCGGGCCGGAAGCGCTGCCTCGATCAACTTGCCATAAATGTCTTCGACGATCGGCTTGATCCCATGGTCTGCCGCGAAACCGGAAAAGGCGCGCTGGGTTTCTGGACCAAACTTCCCGTCCGCCTGACCTGCGTAATAGTCGCCCTGCGAAAGCCTAAGTTGGATAGCGACCATCCGAGTCCAAGTGTCCGCGACTGCGGACTTCGGGGCAATCATCAACGCCAGTGCAAGTAATATGACGACGATCCTCAATTTTTCCTCGCAGCGATATCTGCGCGAAGTTTGACAGCCGCCCCGTCAAAATCAACCCTATTCGCACTCGCACTTGTTCATGCTATGTTCCTCCGCGAAGCACTCCCCTAGAGGGTGTTGAACGCCCCATTGAACAGGCATTTTCGACCCGATGAACACGCCCCTGACTCCCGTCGATCCTATTGCCCCAGTCGCGCCCTGGCTCGGCGGCAAGCGCAACCTGGCGCGGCGCATCTGCGCCCGCCTCGATGCCACGCCCTGTAGCACCTATGCCGAGCCCTTCGTGGGCATGGGCGGCATCTTCCTGCGCCGCCAGGCGCGACCCCGCGCCGAGGTGATCAATGACCGCGGGCGCGACGTGGCGAACCTCTTTCGCATCCTGCAACGCCATTATCCGCAGTTCCTCGAAACGCTGCGCTTCCAGCTGACCACCCGGGCCGAGTTTAACCGCCTGGTCGACACCAACCCGGAAACCCTGACCGATCTCGAGCGCGCCGCTCGCTTCCTCTACCTGCAGCGCACTGCTTTCGGCGGAAAGGTCTCGGGCCGCAACTTTGGCGTGTCGAAAGACCGCCCCGGCCGCTTCAACCTGACCACGCTTGAGCCGATGCTTGAAGACCTGCACACCCGCCTTGCGGGCGTGGTGATCGAGTGCCTCGACTGGTCGGACTTCATCACCCGCTACGACGGGCCTGGCACCCTCTTCTACCTCGACCCGCCCTATTGGGGCTGCGAGGACGATTATGGCAAGGCGATGTTCACCCGCGCCGACTTCGCCCGCATGGCCGACCAGCTGGCAGGCATCAAGGGCCAGTTCCTGCTCTCGATCAACGACGTCCCGGAGATCCGCGCGCTCTTCGGCCACTTCGAGATGGAAGAAGTCAACGTCAGCTACACGATCGGCGACAAAGCCGACCGCGCGCCGGTGCGGGCGGAATTGCTGGTGGCTGCCGCAAAGCTATAGGTTTCGAGCAAATCAGCATTTCCATTTTCCAAAACAAGAATGTGCATTCGTGCAGCCTCCTTGTCGACCTCAGCGGTAGCGGAGGGCGGGAAACCTACGTTCGCCGTGCGGGCAAGCGATCAACCTTAATACACTGAAGCGGACGTTCCCGAGTTGACAAATAGACAACAACTTTGGGCAGAATTCGCCAGCTCGCGTGAGCTGCAAACGCTACGCTCGTTTTAACCTTCGATCTTGTATTCGAAGGCGGACAATCACAGTATCTTGCAGTAACGCGTGCAATTGGTATCGCGTGCAATTTGTTCGAGGGGTAGGGGCATGAAGCTCAAGTCGGTTCAGATTGACCATTTCAAACATGTTCTTGACTCAACGCGGGTCGAGATCCAGCCCGACATCACCTGCCTCGTGGGCAAGAACGAAAGTGGCAAGACCGCGTTCCTTGAGGCTTTGCGCCGCCTCAAACCGGCACAAGGTGCGGTAGAATTCAACATCAACCGACACTACCCGGCTTGGCTAGAAAAGATGCACCGGCGGCAGGGCAAAGACCTTGACGCAGTTTGCCCGGTGACCTGCGCTTTTGAGTTGGAAGATGAGGATGTAGCTGCCATTGAAGCAGTGTTTGGCGATGGCGTCGTGACCTCCAGGGACTTCACGCTTTCGCGCCGATACGACAATTCACATTCGTATGACTACAGCTTTGACCAGACGCAAGCGGTCGCCAATGTCGTTTCCGAACTGGACCTGCCCAGTAAGATGTCCGACGCCACATCGAAGGCGGTCACGTTTTCCGGTCTCATCGCTGCCGTCAACCAAATTGCGGCGGACAATGAAGAAGACCAGCAGGTAACTTCCGCCGGCGCAGCGGTCAAAGATGCTGTTGGGAAGCTCATCCCGGCAGACAAGTCCATCGATGACCAGGTGATGAACATCTTGTGGAACCGGGTACCGAAATTCTTCTTCTACTCCGACTACAGCCGCCTGCCCGGGAAGGTCCGCATCCGGGAGCTTTTGAAGGCGAACCCGGATCAGCTGGATGAGGACCACCAAACGGCCCTTTCTCTACTGCAGCTCGCGGGAACCGACCAAGAATATCTGCTTGACCCAGACTACGATACGCGCAAGCGGGAGCTTGAGAATGTAGCAAATGCGATCACGCAGGAGGTGCTGCAATACTGGACAACCAACGCTGACCTCCGGGTGATGATCGACATCTCTCAGGTGACTGAGCAGCGGAATGACGGCCAACATGCGGTCCACGATGAGATGCACGTCAGAATGTATGACAACCGGCACATGCTCTCGCTCCCATTCGACGAGAGGTCATCCGGATTCCAGTGGTTCTTCTCCTTCCTGACGGCCTTCTCGCGCTACCAATATGGCGACACGCCGGTCATCATCCTGCTCGATGAGCCTGCTCTCGGGCTCCACGCCAAGGCGCAGAAGGACTTCCTGCGCTTCATTGAGGAACGGCTATCGAAGCGCTGTCAGGTGATCTACACCACCCACTCACCATTCATGATACAGCCCGACCACCTTGAGCGCACGCGCCTTGTCGAGGACCGGGGACGCGATACCGGTTCTGTCACAACATCTGATGTGCTGACCACCGATAGCGACACGCTGTTCCCACTTCAAGCCGCATTGGGATACGACATTGCCCAGCACTTGTTCATCGCCAAGGACAACCTCGTGGTTGAGGGTTCATCTGACTTCCTCTTCATGCAGACCATCTCCGCCCGGCTGATTGAAGAAGGGCGCGAGGGGCTCGACAAGCGGTGGTCGATCATGCCCTTGGGCGGAGCAGACGTGATCCCGGCGTTCGTCGCGCTCTTGGGAAACCACCTTGATGTTACGGTTGTTGTGGATGCCCGGAAGGAGGGACACCAGAAGCTGACCGCTCTCGCCAAGGCGGGCTTCCTCGGTGAGAAGCGGATCATCACCGTTGGCGAGGTCGCCAACCGGAAGATGGCTGACATCGAGGACCTGTTCGCCACGGATGACTACATAGCGCTCTACAATGCCGCCTTCGGCAAGTGTCTTAGGTCGGTGGACCTTAAGGGCTCCGACCCTATCGTGCGCCAGATTGCCCGCATGGAGGGCGTAGACAGGTATGACCACAATGCACCCGCCGAGGTGCTACTTCGCGAGCGAGCTGAGCGGGTAGTCGCCCTCTCAGAAAAGACACTCGCCGCATTTGAAGAGCTATTCAAGCGTATCAATGGAACGCTGGCCAAAACGAAAATTTGAATCATGCAGACAACGACTCTAAATCATGGCGATTTATCATGTGAGATCGAGCCACACAGTACCGATGGGCGCATCACCGCGAAATTGAGATACCGATCCTTCGAAGTCGGACAAATCTCCGGGCGCGACCAAGGAACCGTGCACGCTCAATTTCAAGCGATCTGTGGCTTGGTCGATGAAGGAGGCACAGTCCGCCACGGTATCATCATGCTGGGTTACCATAATCGAGCCTTCAAAGGAGAGGTATTGCTGATCGATGGCGAGATCATCGGTGAATGGGCATCAGATGACGATGAGTGGTGCCATTTTACAGCAAATGATGCTTCAGAGATCACGTGCAGCGCTCCATCTCCATGGATGCTTCACGACTCAATTGCTGACTGGATTGAAAGTTGTAGCCGCTTAGATGAGGCTTGAAGTCCGCCTTGACGATGCTGCATTGCAGCAACGGAATATCCAACTGAGGTCCGCTCTGGTCCGTGCGCCGCTACCCTCTTGTGCTCGCTCCGCAGAATTCAGTTCCGAGTTTGCGATCCACCCGAAATCTACCGCGATGGCCTACACCATTGTTTTCAAGCCGATATTCGCCAACTCGGAACCGAGACGATAACTCGGAACACCAGTTCCGAGTTCCGCGCGCTTCCGACCGCGTTCGCAACGCCTCGTCGGCCCCGTGTTAGTCCCTTTAATGGCCGGTTTTCAGGTAGTTAAACACCAGTCACTGTCACGCCGCGTTTTCAGTGAGCTTTCGCCGTTCAAGGCCATTTCCAGCCGATTCCGCGGTTTCTGCTTGTCACCGCCACCCGGCAAGCCATGCCGCTCGCCCGCCAGTCATACCTTTGTTCTCGCGGCCTTTTTCACTTGATCCCACCTATCCCCACCTACTCCCGGCTCAGTGCAGGAACTGGTGTCAACGCACACGTGTGGCGCCTCAGCCTCTTCTGAAACAGAACGGTTTTGCGGGAATGAGAAGCGCAGAGGCGCTGCTTGTTTGTGCCAAGGCAGAGCGATCAGGCAATCGCCTTAAGTGTCGCCCCAAGCCGTGCCGGGTAGCATTGTAGGCCGTTTCGCGCTGGCCCCATTGCGCTGAAACAAGGCGCCGGTTGGCAGTCCAAGGCTCGGCCCATTCGACCCGATGTTCTTGATTCTGCGGGCACCAAGAATTACATTTGCAATTATATTTAATTTCCTCAACCTCTCGAAGGCACTGACTGCGGTACATAATTGCGACCGATATGGAAAGGTCACTGAAATGAAATGGACCGAAGCCTACGCCACAGGCAGCGAACAGGTTGATGAGCAGCACAAAACGCTGTTCCTCATGTCCGACCAGTACCGAGAAGCCTTGGAAGATGGCCACGGCGAAAGTACGTTCGACTTGTTCATCGAGTTTCTAAGCACCTATGCCAAGGTCCATTTTTCGTTTGAAGAGGAATGTATGCTTGCGCACCTGTGCCCGATCGCCAATCTGAACAAGCAGGAGCACTGCGCCTTCTCGAAGTTTATCAAAAAGGAAGAAGAGCGGTTTCTGCGTGATGGGTTTGATAGGAAACATGCCCTTGCCCTCGTAAATGCCATTGATCGCTGGCTCGATAGCCACATCGGCAGGGTGGATGTGCAATTGAAAACGGTCATGCCGCAACCCGCCTGATGCGATGCTTTCGCTTGCCCGCGCACCACGTTGGCAGGGCCTTTCGCTTTGGCCAAATACGCTGATCACGCGATTGCGGTAGCGACAAGCGGGCTTCCACCAGATCAAGGCAATTGCATCGCGGGCGCGCCCCGCACTTACCCCCAGCCCCGCGCCACTACGGCCGCGCGCATTTCCTGGCGGATGAACTCGATCAATTCGTCGGCGAAGATCGAGCGCGGAACTTCAGCGTTGACCACGGCGTAGGTCTTGAACGAGGTCGGCTCGGCGATTGCGCGCACCGCGACGCCGGGGGTCGCGGTGGCGGCCATCGAAAACTCGTCCAGCACTGCCACGCCAAGGTTTGCCGCCACCAGCGATGCCACCGTTTGGCCGAACCGCGCCTGAATCGCCAGATCATAGACCAACCCATGTTCGCCAAACGGCGCCGCAAGGATCTGGCCATAGGGGTCGGCGGGGTCAATGCCAATCAGCGGCTCCGCCGCGAGTTGCGCAAGGGAAATCATCCGCTTGCCGGCCAGCGCGTGACCTTCTGGCACAAGCGCCACCAGCCGCCCCGCCGCCAGTGGATGCGAGGTTAGGCCGGGGTGGTCGATCTTGAAGCTCATCGCCACTACTTCGCCCTTCTTCAAAAGCAGATAGTCGATGGTTTCCTCGATTTTGAGGATATTGATGTTCATGCGAAGAGCGGGAAACTTTTGCCGCAACTTTTTGACAGCGCGCGGCAGGATATGCTGCGAAATCGAGGGGGCGGAGGCAAAGGAGAATACGCCCCCTGCCCCCTGCTTCAGCGCGTCGATCGAAAATTGCAGATTCTCGACCTTGGAAAAAACCTCATTGATCTGCGCAAAGATCCCGTGCGCCTCGGTGGTAGGCACAAACCGGCCGTGATTGCGCGAGAATAACCGCAGGCCAAGCTGCCCCTCGGTGTGCTTCATCACTCGGCTGATGCCGGGCGCGGAAACGCCCAACAGGTCTGCCGCACCCTTGACCGTGCCTGCCAGCATGATCGCGCGGATCACCTCGATCTGTCTGAGCGTCAGCATGGCCAACCTCCAGTACAAAAATTAACATCGTGTATTCTACAATGTCTATATCGATATTTGATGTTACGCGATACCGCGCCTAACCTCGGGGTGAGAGTCTGAGCCTTCTGTACGGCCAGACATGGAGCACGGCATGTATGACTTCGCCGGTAACGTCCTGATCGAGGATGAGTTTCTGCGCGATGGCTTGCAGAACGAGGCGCGTGCATTTTCGATAGATGAAAAGCTGCATTTCCTCGCCGGGCTGGAAGCGGCGGGGGTAAAGCGGATTCAGCTTGGCTCTTTCGTGCATCCAAAATGGGTGCCACAGATGGCCAACACCGATGCGCTGTTCGCGCAGCTCTCGCCCAAGCCCGGCGTCACCTACACCGCGCTGATCCTCAATATGGCGGGGTTGGAACGGGCGTTGGCGGTGGGGGTGAAACATCTGTCGATTTCGGTTTCCGCGTCAGAAACCCACAGCCGCAAAAACCTGAACAAATCGGTCAATGAAGCGCGCGCACAGATCGTGGCGATCATCGAGCGCGCTTTGGGCGAGGGTGTCGCGGTGCGCGCAGGCATCCAGTCGGCGCTTGGCTGCGGCTTTGAAGGGCGCATCGACCCTGCACGGGTCGAAGCCATTGCGAAAAGCTACGGCGAAATCGGTGTGCAAGAGGTCAACATCGCCGATACGGCAGGGCTTGCGAACCCGGTGCAGGTGTATGGCCTGTGCACGCGTCTGCGCGATGTGCTGCCCGATACCACCGCGCTTAGCCTGCATCTGCACGACACTCGCGGCCTCGGATTGGCCAACATGGTCGCAGGGTTGCAAGCGGGCGTGCGCATTTTTGATGCCGCCCTTGGCGGGCTTGGCGGCTGCCCGTTCATCCCCAAGGCCACCGGCAATATCGCCACCGAAGATGCCGCATACGCGCTGGCCGAAATGGGCTTGGCCACCGGCATCGACCAACGCGCGCTAGGCGCATTGACGCGCGCGTTGGAAGTGCAGCTAGGGCGCGCCCTGCCCGGCCGTATGGCCCATATCGACACCGGAGAAACCGCATGAACAGGCCCGTATCGCTTGCTTACCTCACCGTGCCGGGCCTCACCCCGGTCGAGCATACGCATATCGCCGCCGAGGCGGGCTATGACTACGTCAGCTTTCGCCTCATCAACCTTGGCGTACCGGGCGAACCCACGGTGGATCTGCTTTCGCCGATGATGCTGCGGCGCACCCGCGCGGCGCTGGCCGAAACTGGCCTGCGGCTTTTCGACATCGAACTGGCGCGCATCGTGCGCGAGGTTGACCCGAAAAGCTTTGTTCCCGCCTTCGAGGCCGGGGCAGAGTTGGGCGCGCGCCACGTCATCGCCTCGGCATGGACCAACGTGCGCAACGACCGCGATTTTATCGTGGAACGGTTCAGCGAAATTTGCGAACTCGCGGCACCCTTTGGGCTGACGGTGAATCTTGAATTCCCCGCTTTTTCGCGACTTGCAAACCTCGCGGATGCGGTCGAGGTGCTCGACATGGCGACCCGCCCGAACGCCGGGTTGCTGATCGACACGCTTTATTGGCACTTCACCCGCGCGCGGCCGTCTGATCTGCGCATGGTGCGGCGCGATTGGATCAACTTTCTACACATCTGCGACGCGCCCGCCGACATTCCCGGCAGCCGCGAAGAGATGATGAATATCGCCCGCGAGGCGCGCCTTTACCCCGGCGAGGGCGCGATCGACCTTGCAGGTCTTGCCGCCTTGCTGCCGCAAGTGCCGCTGTCGATCGAACTGCCAAACGCAAAGCGCAGCGCAGAGCTTGGCCATCTGGGCCACGCGCGCCGCTGCCTTGAGGCGGCGCACAAGATATTTGACCGACAGAGCCACACGCCGCTGCCGCGCACCGGAACCGCTGGCTAGATCAGCCCCTTTTCGAGGAGCCTTCACATGGCAAAAGACCTAACTGCAGCAGACGTTCAACAGGTAGCCGACATGGTGGCCCGCGCCCGCGTGGCGATGGAGGCGATCAAGGATTACGATCAGGCGCAGGTCGACCGGCTGGCGCAGGCACTTGGCTGGGCCTGCGGTAACGAAAAGACCTTTTTGCGCATCGCCCAGATGGGGGTCGATGAAAGCGGTATCGGCGATCGTGCGGGCCGCGCGGGCAAGCGATTCAAGATCCTCGGCGTTTTGCGCGATGCGTTACGCGGCAAGTCAGTGGGCGTGATCGAGGAAGACGAGGCCAAGGGCATCACCAAGATCGGCAAACCCGCCGGGGTAATCGCCAGCCTGATCCCAACGACTAACCCGGAACTGACGCCCCCGGTGACTGGCATTTATGCGATCAAATGCAAAGATGCGGTGATCTTTTCGCCCCATCCGCGCTCCAAGAATACTACTTTTGAGATGGTTCGCGTGATGCGCGAGACACTCAAAAAACTGGGCGCGCCGGAAGATGTGTTCCAATGTGTGCAAAACCCCTCGATCCCGCTAACCGGCGAATTGATGGCGCAGTGCGACCTAACGCTGGCCACCGGCGGTAAGCCGATGGTTAAGGCTGCCTATTCCTCGGGCAAGCCCGCCTATGGCGTGGGTGCCGGAAACTCGACCATGGTGATCGACGAAACCGCTGACATTGCGGAAGCGGCCAATTTTTCGCGCGTTTCGAAAACCTCTGACTTTGGTTCGGGCTGCTCGGCCGACGGCAACCTGCTGATTGACGAGCGCGTCTATGACGCGATGCGCGCGGCGCTGGTGGCCGAGGGCGGCTATCTGTGCAACGCCGAGGAAAAAGCGCTGCTGGAACGCGCGCTGTGGGATGCAAAGGGCGCGCGCACCATCAACACCGTCGCGGTCAAGGCGCAGAAAATCGCTGAAGTCGCCGGATTCACCATACCCGATGATCGCAAGTTCATCATGGTCGAACAAGACGAGATCGGCAAAGAGCACAAGTTTTCGTCTGAAAAACTTAGCGTTGTCATGGCCTTGTTCAAATACAACGGGTTTGATGACGCGCTAGAAAAGGTGGTGCAGATTTACGAGGTCGGCGGCAAAGGCCACAGCTGCGGCATCTATTCCTTTGATGATGACCACATCGCGCGGCTTGCCGCCGTTGCTCCTGTTTCGCGCATGATGGTGCGCCAGCCGCAATCAAAGGCCAATGCGGGCAGCTTTTCCAACGGTATGCCGATGACTTCCAGCCTTGGCTGTGGCATTTGGGGTGGCAACATCACCAACGAAAACGTCAGCCTCAAGCACTACATGAACGTCACTTGGGTCAGCCGCCCGATTGCCGAGGACCGCCCTTCTGACGCCGAGCTTTTTGGCGAGTTCTACAACAGCGAGGTAATGTGATGGCCAAAGACCTGATCGCCCCGCAACTTGTGCGCTATCTGGAAGGGCGCGGCGTTCGGCACGTGTTTGGCCTATGCGGGCACACCAATATCGCGGTGCTTTCGGCGATGGCCAACAGCCAGCTGCAATTTGTCAACGTGCGCCACGAACAGATCGCCGCTCACGCCGCCGATGGCTATGCGCGCGTTACCGGCAAGGCTTCGGTGCTGCTGTCGCACTTGTCGCCGGGGCTGACCAACGCGGCAACCGGGGTGGCGAATGCCGCACTTGATTGCATTCCGATGGTGGTGATCGCGGGCGATGTTCCCAGCTATTACTACGGCAAGCACCCGCACCAAGAGGTGAACCTGCACGCCGATGCCAGCCAATATGAAATCTACCGCCCCTTCGTGAAGCGGGCATGGCGCGTTGATACGCCGGAACTGTTGCCGGAAATCCTTGAAAAAGCGTTTCTACTGGCCGAAAGCGGGCAACCCGGCCCGGTGCTGGTGAACGTGCCGATGGACTTTTTCTCGGCCGAAATTGACGTGGCACTTTGGGATCGACTTGGCGCCAACGCGAAAACGCTGGTCAAACCTTCGATCGACGATGGGACCGCGCAGGCGATCATTTTGCGGCTGCTCGATGCCAAAAACCCGGTGATCTACGCAGGCGGTGGCGTGGCGCTGGCCCGCGCTTGGGAGGAATTGCGCGCGCTGGTCGATCATTTGCAACTGCCCGTGGCTCACAGCCTGATGGGCAAAGGCTGTCTGCCCGATGACCACCCGCTTGTGTTGGGCATGACCGGCTTTTGGGGCACCAGTTTCACCAACCAGACCACCCGCACCGCAGACCTGATCCTCGGCCTTGGCACTCGCTTTAAAGAGGCGGATTGTTCCTCTTGGGAACTGCAATACACCTTTGACATCGGCGCGGCGGGCGCAAAGCTGATCCATATTGATATCGAACCGGCCGAGATCGGGCGCAATTATCCCACCGAAATCGGTGTGGTGGCAGACTTAAAATCGGCGCTGCGGGTGTTGGTGCGAGTTGCGAAAGAGATGGTGCCAAAGGGCGTGCAGCGCCCCGCGCTGGTGCAATCCATCGCCGCGTTCCGCACCGATTTTGCCGCAAAGAACATGGAAATGCAGCGCTCCGAAGCCTTCCCGATGATGCCCGAACGTATTCTGGCCGATCTGCGCGCCGAAATGCCGCACGATGCGATTCTGACCTCGGATGTGGGTTGGAACAAGAATGGCGTGGCGCAGCAGTTCGACATTCTGACCCCCGGTTCGATCCTCATTCCGGGCGGCTTCGCGACCATGGGCTTTGGCCCGCCCGCTGCGCTCGGCGCCAAGATCGCGGCACCTGAACGGGTAGTGATCAGCCTTGTCGGTGATGGTGGCTTTGGTCAGAATCCGGCAGTGCTGGCCACTGCTGTGGCCGAAGGGCTGGCGGTGGTCTGGGTGGTAATGAACAACAACGCCTTTGGCACCATCGCCGGGCTGCAATTGGCGCATTATGGGCTAACCTACGGTACTACCTTCCAAAAAACCGAAGAACCGATGGGGCAAACCCCCGACTACGCCGCTATCGCGCGTGCCTATGGCTGCGACGGTGTGCGCGTGGCCACCGCGGCAGAGTTTCGCCCCGCGCTGGCCGCCGCCATCGCCTCAGGGCGGCCCACGGTGATTGACGTGGCGATGGTCAACAGCCCCACACCGACCTCGGGGCATTGGAACATTCTCGATATCTACAGCCCCGGCAAAAAGGTCGGGCACGTTACAACGAACTGAATGGGGGGCGGGGCAACGGCCGCATAGTACCTGCTATCCCTCCGCGATTGGGTTTGCACGCCACCCGGTGCGCGGATAGTTTGCAGCAAACCCGGCCAAGGGAGACCCCCATGCAACGCTGTATCTCGTCGCTGTCCTTTTCGGACCCACTGGCCGAGAAAATCCGTGCCGCAGCCGAGGCAGGCTTTGAGGGAATCGAGATTTTCCGCGAAGATATCGTGGGCTTTGACGGTACCCCCGGAGACATCGCAGCGCTTGCGCGCACCTCGGGCATCGCCATCACCAGCCTGCAATCCTTGCGCGACTGGGAAGGCTCGCCCGATGATCGCCGAACCTGGTGCGACACACAGGCTGCGCGTTTTCTAGATCTTTCAGTCCGGCTTGGTGCGCCGCTGCTGGTGGTCTGCGCCAACACCCGCGCCGATACGCTGGCCGACCCGGCCCGCGCGGCAGCCGACCTTGCGCGGCTGGCCGACATGGCTGCGGAGCGCGGGCTCAAGATTGGCTACGAGGCGCTGGTCACCTCGACCCATGTGAAGACCTATGCAACGGCCTGGGACATCGTGCAGCGCGCGGCGCGGCCGAACCTTGGGCTGGTAGTCAACGCCATTCACACCTTCGCCGCCGATGCGGGGCTAGAGGGGCTGGCGCATATCGACATGGCGCGGGTGTTCCTAGTGCATCTGGCCGACGCCCCTACCACCCGCATCGACCCGCGTCTGATGACCGAAAGCTTCCGCCTGCTGCCCGGTCAGGGCAACCTTCCGGTCGCCGCACTTTACGCAAGCCTTCTGGCACGCGGCTACACCGGCCCGATGTCGATGGAGATTTTCAATGACCAGTTGCGCGCGCTGGAGCCCGCGCTGATCGCGCGCGATGCAATGCGCGCCTACGACCTGCTTGAAGACCGGATGGCCGCCGATGGTGCTGCCCTTTCTGCGGTCGAACGGGTGGCCTTCATCGAACTCGTCTGCGGCGGGCAGGAAGCCGAGGCGCTGGCCGTGTTGTTGAGCGCGATGGGGTTTGCAAAAACCCACGCGGGCGCGGCGCTCGCCGCCTATGCACAAGGCGAAATCACGATTTTGCTCAACCGCGCCGAGACGGGGCTAGCGCATTCGCTTTACCTTATGCAGGGGCTTGGCGTGGCCTCGCTCGGCTTGCAGGTTTCGCAAATGGCGCCCTTTGCCAAGGCGCTCGAACCCGGCGCCAAGGCCGGGGGGCATGATCTGGCGCTGGTTCGCGGCCCCGGCGGCAGCGCCTTTTACCTGCTCGACAAGCCGTTGCCCGAAACCGCGCTGTTCCGGCGCGCATTGGCGCCGGTCAAGGGCGCGGGCACAGGTGGGGGGTTGACCCACATCGACCACTTCGCGCAAGCGCTGGTGCCCAACCTTTTCCTTTCGGCGCTGCTGTTTTACCGCGCGATCTTTGATTTCCGCTCGGAATCGCAGCGCGACGTGCTTGACCCGCACGGAACGGTGCATAGCCGCGTGGTGGCGAACGACGACGGATCGGTGCGCCTGTCGCTCAATTCATCGCTAAGCGCTGGCACTTCAACCACCCGGTTTCTGGAAAAGGCGGGCTATGCGGCGTGGCACCATTTTGCTTTCGCCACCGCCGATATCTTTGCCGTCGCGGCCACGCTGCCGCAGGCGCAGGTGCTGCAAATGCCGCCCAACTACTACGACGATCTCAACTTGCGCTTCGATCTGCCCGCGCCGCTGGTTGAGCGGATGCGTGGCCTGAACATTCTTTACGACCGCGACGGGTCGGGCGAATATTTCCAGCTTTATACCCGCGCGATCAATGGCTTGTTCTTTGAAGTCGTGCAGCGCGAAGGTTATGCGGGGTTGGGTGCGCCCAACGCCGGCGTGCGCATGCAAGCGCAGTCGCGCGAATACGAAGCGCAGCACGCGCTTGACATGTTCTGATCGGCGCGGGTGCCTGCTCGGGCTTTCGCCTTAGACTCCAAGGCACCAGCGCATGATCGCCTTTTGCGCGTGCAGCCGGTTTTCGGCCTCGTCAAATACCACCGAGGCCGGGCCGTCCATCACCGCGCTTGTCACCTCGTCGTTGCGGTGCGCAGGTAGGCAATGCATGAACAGCGCATCGGGCTTGGCCGCCGCCATCAGCGCCTCATTGACCTGATAGCCGCGCAACTGGTTGTGCCGCCGCTCCTTGGCCGATTCCGGGTCGTGCATCGAAACCCAAGTATCCGTGACCACCAGATCGGCCCCCGCAACGGCCTTGTAGGGATCACGCTCGATGCGCGCATCTGCGCCTTGGGCACGCGCAAAATCGACCCAAGCGCGTTCGGGGTCGAGCGGTTCGGGGCCGGTAAAGGTGAAATCAAAGCCAAATTGCCCCGCCGCGTGCAGGAAGCTTGCGCAGACGTTGTTTCCGTCGCCCGACCAAACCACCTTTTTGCCTGCAATCGGGCCGCGACGTTCCTCGTAGGTCATCACGTCGGCCATGATCTGGCAGGGATGGGTGCGGTTGGTCAGCCCGTTGATTACCGGCACTGTGGCGTGTTCGGCCATTTCCTGCAGTGTCGCTTCTTCAAACGTGCGGATCATGATCAGATCGACGTAGCGGCTGAGCACGCGGGCGGTATCGGCAATCGTTTCGCCGTGGCCAAGCTGCATTTCGCGGCCCGAAAGCACCATCGTCTGCCCGCCCATCTGGCGCACGCCGACATCAAAAGAAACACGGGTTCGGGTCGAGGGTTTCTCAAAAATCAACGCCACCATGCGGCCTGCCAGCGGCTGCTCGTCATCGGGGGCACCGCGTGGGCGGCCATTCCGAGCGCTCTTCATGGCGCGCGCGCTGTCGATCATGGCGCGCAGGGCGGCAGGGTCAGTGGTGTGGATATCGAGGAAATGAAGCATCGTTCGGTCTTTCTTGAGAGCGGGTGCGGGGGCCTGCCCCCACTGGCTTCGCGGCCAATCCCCCCCGAGGGTATTTTGCAATGAAAAAGCGTCAGCCTTGCGTTGTAGGTGGCGCAGTCTCAAGCGCGGTAGCGGCGCTGTCGAGTCGGGCGATCGCCTCGGCAAGATCAGCGTCGGTGATGGTCAGCGCCGGCAGGAGGCGCAGCACGTTATCGGCCGCAGGCACGGTCAACAGTTGCTCGCCATAGGCGGCAATGACCACATCTGAGGGCGCGGGGAAGCATTTGAGGCCAAGCATCAGGCCCTGGCCACGCACCGACTCGAATATGCCCGGATGGTTGGCAACAAGCCCTTCGAGCCCTTGGCGGAAAAGCGCGGCCTTGCGGTTGACCTCGGCCAGAAAGGCGGGCGCGGCAACGATTTCCATCACGCGCGCACCAACCGCGCAGGCCAGCGGGTTGCCGCCATAAGTCGAGCCGTGTGTGCCTGCCACCATGCCCGCGGCGGCGGCCTCGGTGGCCAGCACCGCGCCCAAGGGAAAGCCACCGCCGATGCCTTTGGCGATCATCATGATGTCGGGGGCAACGCCCGCCCATTCATGCGCAAATAGCCGCCCCGTGCGGCCCATGCCGCATTGCACCTCATCAAAAATCAGCAGCGCGCCGGTTTCATCGCAGCGCGCGCGCAAGGCGCGCAGGTCGGCGTCTGAAAGCGCGCGGATACCACCCTCGCCCTGAATCGGTTCAACCAAGACAGCGGCGGTCTGCGGGCCTATCGCGGCAAGCAGTGCGGCCCCGTCGCCCCACTTCACCTGGGTAAAGCCCGGCATCAACGGGCCAAAGCCCTTGGTCATCTTTTCCGACCCCGCCGCCGCGATCGCGCCGGTAGAGCGGCCATGAAAGGCGCCTTCAAGGGTGACGATCTCGATCCGTTCGGGCGCGCCGCTCTCATACCAGTATTTGCGCGCCATCTTGATGGCCAGTTCCGCCGCTTCGGTGCCCGAGTTGGTGAAGAACACCGTATCGGCGAAGGTCGCATTCACCAGCGCATCGGCCAACCTCTGTTGTTCGGGGATCTGATAAAGGTTCGAGACATGCCAGAGTTTGCCCGCCTGTTCGGTGAGGGCCGCAAGCAGATCGGGGTTGGCATGGCCAAGCGCGTTGACCGCGATGCCTGCGCCAAGGTCGAGGTAGCGGGTGCCATCGGATGCGGTCAGCCAGCTGCCCTCTCCTTTGACAAAGGCAAGGGGGGCGCGGTTGTAGGTGGGCAGGACAGATGTGATCATGGGTTGGATCCTGAAGGAAGGCCAATACGTGCGCGAGGGCGCGGGCGACTGTCAACGGCTTTGGGTGGGCGACGTGTGTGTTTTGGCCAGGTTGGGGCCGAAAACGCGCGATCGGACGTCAGGCGCGTCGCGCGCTGCGTCGGGGACGGGTAATAAGGGCGGTCCGTGCGATCATGATGGTTCGGTAGCGGCGCGCGCGGTCCTTGTAAAGAGGGGGCGCGGAATCGTGCGCGCCATTGTGTGCGCTGGTGCTTGATTTCGGGGGCTGCGCCTTGTATCTCGGCACGTCCCGCCTAAAATGGGGCAAACCGAGCGGAAGGGTGGCCGATGTCGTGGACCGATGAGCGCGTCGAGACGCTGAAAAAATTGTGGGGCGAAGGCCAGTCGGCCAGCCAGATCGCCAAGGAGCTTGGCGGGGTCACGCGTAATGCGGTGATCGGAAAGGTGCATCGACTGGGTCTGTCGAACCGTGCCGGGGCCGCCGCTGACGTGGCCAGCGAACCGATGGTCGAGAAATCGGGCGGGGTTGCACCCGAGCCAAACAATGCCGAGGAGGCCCCCGCTGTGGTGGCAGCCGAGCCGCGGGTTACGCCGCCGGCGCGCCCTGAATTAGTGACGAGCAGCCCGGTTATTTCAAACCGCCGGCCAATCGTGCCTGCAGGCCAGCCTTTGCCGCCGCAGCCTTCGGCCAACGAGATCAGCCCCGAGGCGCTGGCTTCGGTACGCGAAATGGAAAAGCGGGCGCGCAAGCTGACGCTGATGGAGTTGACCGAGCGGACCTGCAAATGGCCGATCGGCGACCCGGCGACCGATCATTTCTGGTTCTGTGGGCTGCCTTCGGTGGCGGGCAAACCCTATTGCGAGGCGCATGTGGGGGTGGCTTTCCAGCCGATGAGCGCGCGGCGCGACCGGCGACGCTAGGGGCGAAACCCGGCGGATAACACGGTGATAAAAAGGCGTAAGCCTTTGATTTTCTGCGTAATAGCGAGTCGCATTAAGCAGATTTTAAGCATTTGCGGGGCGTGTGACCACCGCGCGTGCGAAGGCCCGGGCGGCCTTCGCGCGGCTTGATTACCTAGCGCAAACCGGGTTGTGCCCCCCTAGTCAGCCTTTCTTTTCCGCCGCCGCAACGTGGCGTTTGACGGCGAGGAAGCTGTCGGGCGTGACCGAGATCGCGTCGATCCCGGCTGCCACCAGCAGGCGGGCAAATTCGGGATCGTTACTAGGCGCTTGCCCGCAAAGCCCGATGTGCCGCCCTGACTTGCGCGCCCGCGCGATGACATGTTCGATCATCCACTGCACTGCCGGGTCGCGTTCCTGAAACAGGCTCGCCAGATCGGCCGAGTCGCGATCAACCCCTAGCGTCAGTTGCGTCAGGTCGTTCGAGCCTATCGAGAAGCCGTCGAAGCGTTTGGCGAACTCATCGGCCAGAATGACGTTCGAGGGTATCTCGCACATCACATAGACCTTGAGCCCGCCTTTGCCGCGCTTCAGCCCGTTTTCGGCCATTACCGCCAGCACCTTGTCGGCCTCTTCCGGCGAGCGGCAGAAGGGGATCATCACCACCACGTTGTCAAAGCCCATCTGCTCGCGCAGTTGCAGAATCGCGCGACATTCGAGCGCGAAACCGTCACGGTAGGCGGGCGAGTAATAGCGCGAGGCACCACGAAAACCGATCATCGGGTTTTCTTCGGCAGGCTCGAACTGACGCCCGCCCAGAAGCTCGGCGTATTCATTGGTTTTGAAATCCGACATGCGGATGATGCAGGGACGCGGATACCACGTTGCCGCAATCCGCGAGAGGCCCATGGCGAGGGATTCTACGAAATAGTCGCTCCGTTCGGCGTAACCGCGCGTGAGGTGGGTGATTTCGGCCTTTACCGCCTCATCCTTCAACGCGTCAAACCGGGTCAGCGCCAAGGGGTGCACGCGGATTGTGTTGGAGATGACAAACTCCATCCGCGCGAGGCCGACACCATCAACAGGCAGGCGCCACCAGCGCGCGGCGGCGGCGGGGTTGGCAAGGTTCAGCATCACTTCGGTGCGTGTTTTTGGCACCTCGTCCAGCACGGTTTCGGTCACCTCAAACTCGGAGATACCCGCATAGACAAAGCCGTGATCGCCCTCGGCGCAGGACACGGTGATCTCTTGCCCGTCGTGCAGCAGTTCGGTGGCATTGCCGGTGCCGACGATCGCAGGCAGGCCCAATTCGCGGCTGACAATGGCGGCGTGGCTGGTGCGCCCACCGCTATCGGTGACAATCGCCGAGGCGCGCTTCATCACTGGAACCCAATCTGGGTCGGTGGTGCCGGTGACCAGCACCGCGCCATCGACAAAGCGCGAAATATCAGCGGCGCTTTCGATCATGCAGACTTCGCCCGTAGAAATGGCGCTGCCAACGCTGAGCCCTTTGAGCAGTTGCTTGCCTTTGTCGAGTAGGCGGTAGCTTTTCAGTGCGCCAACATCGACGCGGCTTTGCACGGTTTCAGGGCGCGCTTGCAGGATGTAGAGCAGGCCGGTTTCCCCGTCGCGGCCCCATTCGATATCCATCGG